>NC_016605.1:609703-1219407 GCF_000237995.1 Pediococcus claussenii ATCC BAA-344 | reverse complement strand
TTTTAATAATTGAAATGTTTTCGTAATGCTATAAATTTAATGTAAAATAGAATATGGAAGAAAAATGGAGGTATTTAACATGTTGAGACTTGGAATTATTGGTACTAACTGGATTACAAAACAGTTTATTGATGCAGCACATGAAACAAATGAATGGCAATTAAGTTCCGTGTATTCACGAACTATACAAAAGGCCCATGATTTTGGTGATTTATTAGGAGCATCAGAATTTTTTGATGATTTAACTAAGTTTTTTTTGGACGGAAACTTTGATGCAGTTTATATTGCATCGCCCAATAGTTTACATTTTGAGCAAGCGTTAGATGCAATACAACATGAAAAGATCACAATTGTAGAAAAACCAATCGTGGTTAATCCAACTCAGTGGAGAAAGTTGGAGAGTGCCTTGAAAGATTATCCTAAGGCTAAGTTGTTCGAGGCAGCTAGACATGTGCATGAGCCAAACTTTAAAGTAGTACAACACGCAATTAATAATTTTGATGTTGTGCAGGGGGCTTCACTTACCTATGCCAAATATTCCAGTAGGTATGATGCTGTTTTAAATGGTGAGGAACCTAATATTTTCTCCTTAGATTTTGCTGGTGGCGCTTTGCAGGATCTAGGCGTTTATGTGGTTTATGATGCAGTTGCTTGGTTTGGGATGCCTGAAGAGGTGGCTTACTTTCCACAAAAGATAAGAACTAGGGTTGATGGTAAGGGAACCGCGATCTTACGTTATCCACAGTTTGATGTAACACTTAATATTGGGAAGATTGCCAATTCGTATGTACAGTCCGAGATTTATGGACTGAAGGACACGATTGTAATGGATAACGCGGCTGAATTGAATAGTATTCGATTATACGATGAACGTGGTGAGTTTACTGAAATTGGTACAAAGCCCGAGAAAAATCCAATGGTTGCAGAGGCCCAAGATTTCGCAGATGTTATCAACCATTTTGATGATGAGAAAAATCAAAATAAATATTATGAATGGCTTCAATTAAGCCGAAATGTTAATAAATTAATGTTTAATTTACGGCAAAATGCTGGATTATATTTTACCGGCGAGGAAGATAAGGATTAAATTACATGAATGATATATTTAAACAGCATTTTACTGAAAAGGGTTTTGAACAACAAACGTTGATTCAGAAGCGTGTGGAGCAGAAGCTAAGGGATGGAGAGTCGGTAATAGGATTATCGCCAACTGGTTCAGGGAAAACAGTAGCGTTTGTACTTCCACTTCTAGAAAAAATAATCCCAGGTAATGGTACACAGCTTTTGATTATCGCTCCTTCGCAAGAACTTGCCATTCAAACAACTGAAGTGGTGCGTGAATGGGGGACATTGATCAAGTTAAAAGTGACGTCTGTTACCGGTGGCGCTAATATGCAACGGCAAATCGAAAGACTCAAAACCAAACCTGAGATTGTAGTAGGGACACCTGGTCGAATAAAAACAATGATTGACGAAAAACGTTTAAAAGTGTCAGAAATTTCTGCTCTTGTGATTGATGAGGCAGATCAACTTTTAACTGGAGATACATTAGTAGATATTCAGGCCATTGAAGATAATTTACAAAGTGATCTTCAGTTTGGATTCTTCTCAGCCACCATGAATCAAACGTTTTTAGAGGATTTAAACGAATGGTTTAACATCGATCCAGAAGTTGTTGACGTTAGAGAAGAAGACGATACACGTGGAGATGTAACACATGGGTGGTTTGCAGCTAACGATTTGAATAGCAAAGTTCGTTGGCTACGAACCTTACAGAGAATAAAAAAATTTCAAGCACTAGTATTTTTTAACCATGTTTCATCGTTGGAAAAAGTTAACTCCATGCTAAAACATGAGGGTGTTTCGGTTGGCAAAATTGCTGGGCATCAGGTTCAAACCGATCGTGCAAGTATGCTAAGAAAATTCCGCAAAGGAGAGCTTAAATATCTCATGGTAACTGATGTGGCAGCCCGGGGACTTGATATTGAAGATTTACCTGCCGTTATTAATTTTGATATTCCACAAAATATTACAACGTATACACACCGAATGGGAAGAACCGGCAGAATGGGTAAGAGCGGTTTTGTATTAAGCTTTGGTAATGACCATGATATTCGGGATTTAAGGAAAATTGTTCAAAAGCTAAATTTGAGCTTCAGTAGGATGATGGTGGATGAAAAGCAAATTGTTCCGTTTGAAAAAAAGGTAATTGATCGTAATTCTGTTAATAAAGAAAAGGAAATTACAACTAAAACAAAAACACCAAGTACAAAGGTTGGCAAAGCAAATAACCAAAACAAATCTCAAAATAAAATTGTTAACAAACCAGAAACCCCGGTTAGAGGGAAAAAAGGAAAGAAAAAACACTCTAAGAGAATGGGATTGAGACATAAAAGAAATCTAAAAGATTCCTAAGATATTTATAAGGGTAAGTAACTACCCGCGAAAGCTCTCTCAAGTCGTGTAGAATGTTTTTGAAAGGTAGGTTGGTGTTTTGAGAAGAGAAAATTATAAAAAAACTCATCCAGTGCGAAATTCAATTTTGATTATTTTAGGTATTTTACTTGTTTTCGGTATAGTTTTTGGAGTTCATAAGTATCAATCCATAAAGAACGCGGTGGGTAATTCCTATCAAAGTGCTGGTATTAAGAAGCAACGCGATGTAAATAATGAAATAAGTCAAAAGAAACCAATTTCAATTTTATTATTAGGAACTGACACCGGAGCACTTGGGAGGTCTTATAAAGGTCGCACAGACAGCATGATGGTTGTAACAATCAATCCTCAAACTAATAAAACAACAATCACGAGCGTTCCCCGTGATACAGCTGTCACGATCCCTGGATACGAAAAAGAGTCCCCATCTAAGATTAATGCCGCATATGCTTTTGGTAAAGCTGGTACTGCTATTAATACTGTTCAGGATGTTTTTAATATTCCAATCGATTTTTATGCATTGATTAACATGGGCGGTATGGAAAAAGTAGTTAATGAGGTTGGCGGTGTTGATATTTCGCCAACCCTAAGCTTTAAGTATGAAGGATTTACATTTACTAAGGGCGAAAAGACGCATATGAACGGTGCCAAGGCTTTAGCATATTCTAGAATGCGATATGATGACCCTCAAAATGATTACGGTCGACAAACACGGCAAAGACAAGTTTTAATGGCAATTGTTGGTAAGAGTGGCTCGATTTCAGCATTATTAAACAAAGATTTTATTCAGTCTATATCTAGTCAAACTCAAACTGATTTAACCTTTAATAACCTGGTTAGCTTGGCGCAAAATTATCGTGGAGCTTTGAAAAACGTAAGTGAAACTCATGCGCAAGGTCACGGACAAATGGTTAATGGTCAATCAATGGAAATTATGCCTACAACGGAATTACAACGTGTGACAGACTTCATTCGTGATGGCCTGAGCCTTCCAAAAGCAAAAACAGGAGACGCGGCATTGAGTGGCTCAGTTGCTAACAGTGATAGTAATTCTAATGTTGAGCAGGCAAATGTTAATGCAGGAAATTAAATGTAATTTTGTAGTATGATAGGTATTACCGATAAAGGAGGACGTTTTAAATGGCAAAAACAAATTTTGAAGTTGGCGATAGCGTCACAGTGAAGAAAACGGATTTATTGCCCCAAGGATTTGAAGGGACAATTGGAAAAGTTTACGAAAATTCAATTTTAATTGAAATAAATCCTGAGAGTGTTTCTGACTCAAGGTCAGAAGAACTTCATGATTTACACGGGCGAATTGTGATTCGTAAGACTGAAGCCAATAAGGTTGAAAAGTAAATAGAGGATAAAATCTTGCTAGTTTTGTTGTATAATGACATGTGTCAAAATTTTATATTAAATTTTTGACACATCATAAAGAGAGAAAAAGCATAGATTTAGGAGAGATTAAGATGGCAAAAAAGCTCAAACTTGATATTAATACAGAGGAACTAATTGGTAGTCGCGAAGCCAGTTTAGAATGGGGAAAACAAAAAGATTACGTTCGTACAATCTATAATAAATACCCACAACGCTTTCCCGAAGGAACAATTCGTAAGTTTGGCAAACAACTAATTGTTACCCGTGAAGGGATGGAAGCTGTAACAGGCGTGAAACGTTCCGATTTAAAAAAATAACACAAAAAAGTTATCGAATTTAACGATAACTTTTTTTATTACTTTACATCTGCTCGATTGAATGGCAAAATTAAATAGTTAGGTTCTCGTGGCTCAACTGGATAGAGCAATCGCCTCCTAAGCGATAGGTTGTGGGTTCAAGTCCCACCGGGAACATATTAAGTTGTGTACTTATGATCAAAGAAAAAAGAGCTGTAGCCTAAGTGGCAGTAATTCTAGTTTAGTAGAATTAGTCTGATTATAGCTCTTTTATTATGGTTATTTATAAATTAACATGGTGTGCTTGGTCTACGCCCAATTACCATCTCTAAAAATTGGAACAACTGTACCATCTTTTTTTATACCATCAATGTTCATCTGTTTAGATCCAATCATAAAGTCAACATGGTTACGACTGACGTTCATACCATGTTTTCTCAATTCATCAACATTCCAATTAGTTCCGCCTTTAATTGTGAATGGATATGCTTCCCCGAGGGCAACATGATCAGATGCATTTTCATCAAATAGGGTGCTAAAAAAAGTGATATTTGAATTTGAAATTGGTGAATCATCCGGTACGAGAGAAATTTCGCCTAAGGATCTAGTTCCGTCGTCCGTGTCTAGGATATGTTGAAGTGTTTCATTACCCTGATCAGCGATACCTTCTACAACGCGACCATTACGGAAGGTCAAGTGAATCCCCTCGATTATTTTTCCACTATAACTTAGCGGCTTAGTGGAAGAGAGCGTTCCGTCGATTCTGCGATTATCAGGTGCTGTGAAGACTTCCTCCGTTGGAATATTAGCGACAAACACATTACCTTGAGCATCTGTTGAATCCGCAGCTTCCCAAATATGTCCTTCCGGAAGTCCAACCGTTAGATCAGTACCAGGTGCAGTGTATTTTAAATGATCGAAGTTTTGATCGTTAAGCCATTTTGCGTGTAAACTTAAATCTTTTACTTTTTCTTTCCAAGCTATAATCGGATCTGGACGGTCAACAAGAGTTGTCTTAAAGATTTCTCTCCAAAGACAATTAACTGCTTCCATTCCTTTCAGGTTAGGATATACTAGTTCTGCCCATTCAACGTCTGCAGCAGCAACTACTAACCAGCTAATATCATTATTAGTAGTCACTTCCATAATGGGCCGTTGAGAAAGTGTTCGAGCATTCTGATATGCAGATATCTTTTCTGCTGGAATATCAACAAGGGCGTTAGGATCGTCGGAAATGATACTAATACGGGAAACGCGTTCATCTGCAATAGTTCTCCACTTATCTGAAATATATTGAGGAATTCGTTTTAAAGTATCAACAGAAGCGTTTAATAATAATTGCTTAGTGGCTTCGATGTCATGCCATTCGATAAGGACTTCTTCAGCACCTAATTGATAAGCATTTGAAGTGATGAAATCAACTAATTTTTTTTGCGTTACGGATGCATAAATGATAACCTTTTGACCAGGTTGAACGTTAATGCCAACCTCAGTAATTAGTTTTGCATATTTTAATAGATTTTGTTCTAATTCAGATAAAATCATAAAAAAACCTCCCGGTAGTTAGTCATGAGCCATGTTGGTAAACACTATTTTAGCATAGGCTCTCTTCAAAGTAGCTTTTCAAGTATTGCTATTCATTTGAATGAAAATGATTGATATAATTAAAAATGAATTTAAGTTTTTCGGGAGGCAAAAAGTGGATAAAATTAAAGTTTTGAGTATTTTTGGTACCAGACCCGAAGCAATCAAAATGGCACCGGTTGTTCGAGCTATGCAACAAGATGATCGTTTTTTACCTATTACGGTCGTTACTGGACAACATCGGGAAATGTTAGATCAGGTATTGAAAATTTTTAAAATTGTACCAGAATATGATCTAAATGTTATGGGGAAAGGACAAACATTAAGTACCATTACTAATAAAGTTATTATAGGACTAGATACAATCCTAGAAAATGAACAACCGAATCTAGTGTTAGTTCATGGGGATACAACAACTACTTTTGCAGCAGCACTCAGTGCCTTTTATCATCAGATTGCAATCGGACACGTTGAGGCCGGATTAAGGACATGGAACAAATATTCGCCATTCCCAGAAGAAATGAATCGTCAAATGGTTGATGATTTGACTGATTTTTATTTTGCCCCAACAAGCCAAAGCGCTGAGAACTTACGTAAAGAAAATCATGCATCTGAAAAGATTACGGTTACCGGTAATACGGCGATTGATGCTTTAAAAATGACGGTCCAAGACGATTATCAAAATCCTGAATTGAATGAGATTTTTGATAAAGGAAACAAGGTTGTTTTAGTGACGATGCATCGTCGCGAAAATCAGGGTGAACCAATGCAAAGGGTATTTAGAGCTGTTAGAAAAGTAATTGACCAGCATGAAGGGGTCGAAGTCGTATTTCCAGTGCATTTAAACCCTAAAATCCAAGAAATGGCACAAAAGGAATTAGGTAATGATTCAAGAATTCACCTTATAAAGCCACTTGATGTTATTGATTTCCATAATGCTATTGCACGAAGTTACTTTGTGATGACTGATTCTGGTGGGGTTCAAGAAGAAGCTCCCGCACTAAACAAACCAGTTCTAGTTTTAAGAGACACAACTGAACGACCAGAAGGAATAACGGCAGGGACACTAAAACTTGTGGGTACGGAACCACAGGATGTGACCAATGCTATGATTGAATTACTGGAAAATCAATCAATCTATAAGAAAATGGCCAGTGCCAAGAACCCTTATGGTGATGGTGATGCCTCGCTTAAGATTTTAGATGAGATTGCAAAATCTATTAAAAGATAAAAGTTTTGTTTAAAAAAAGGTTGAGAAGTTTTTCTCGACCTTTTTTGTTGTAATTTATTCATGTATAGTATTTTTAACTAAGTCATTAGCAAGTTGATCTAGTTTTTTTAAATCTTCTTCAGATTCAGGAGCAAGATTAATTTTAACGTTTTCTGCAGCATGAGTAGCCCCTGTTTGCTCTAATGCTTTGCTAAAGGCATCAACAGCAACACAGAAAAATTCTTCATAGAAAACATCTCCAGAACCTGCAACACTGAATGTTTTACCTGTTAAATCTAAGTGTTGTAAATCTTCAAAGAAGTCGAGACCTTCTTCTGGTAAAGCACCTTCATCGTAGGTGTAGGGTACAATAACGATCATGTCATAATTTTTAAGCTCATTTGCATCCGTTTGTGAGATTTCAGATTCATCGACCTCGATACCTTGATCTTCGAGTGCATCGGTTATGATATCAGCACAATCTTCATTATTTCCGGTAATAGTTGCAAACACGACTTTAGCAGTTGGCATATGCAATCCTTCTTTCAATTGTTTTAACGCACTTCAGTATAGCAAAATAAGGGTGATTTTTAAATGACAGAACAAAAGCAGCGCAAACTTTCAATGATTCAGGCGCAAAAAAGGATAGGTAGATTCAACTTATATATTGATGATGAATATGCTTTTCCAATAAGTGAAGAAACCTTAATTAAATTTCGACTTTCAAAAGGCATGGAGATAGATAAGGAATTTGAACAAAGGATTAAAGCAGCGGAGACAGTATCATCTGCTTATTCACTTGCCTTGAATTACTTAACAGGGCAATTAAGAACTGAACAAGAAGTTAGAAAAAAATTACATGATAAAGAAATTGAAAATGATGTGATAGATAGTATTATTCTAAGGCTAGAGGATCAACGCTTATTAGATGATCTCAACTATGCCAAAAGTTACGTAAGAACAATGGTAAGAACAAGTGATAAGGGACCTAGAGTGATTGCTAATAACCTGAAAAACAAGGGTGTTTCCCAACAAAACATTCAGAATTCACTGGAACAATTCAGTACTGAAAAACAAATTGAGAATACAATCAAAATTGGAAAGAAGGCTGTGCAACATTATAAAAGGCTTTCCAGTCGGCAGCGGTTAATAAAGGTTAAGCAGCTTTTGATGACCAAAGGATTCAATTCAGACGTAATACAGGAAGCAATGTTACAAATAAATATTGAATTAGGCGAAGAGAATGAGTATGATAATTTAGTTAGCTTTGGACAAAAAGCGTGGAACAAAAATAAACGTTTTGATTTTAGAACGAGAAAGTTAAAAACGAAGCAAGCTTTATATCAAAAGGGATTTGCACTAGATTTAATTGACCAATTCTTAAATCAGATCCAAGAAGATTATGGGGAATAAGTGATGAAGGATTTTATAAATAATAAACGATTTTTAGTCAGCATGGTGATAGTAATCATCGTGGTGATAGGTGGCATTTTTTTTAAAACATCATTTTCGGGGAATGGTGATAGCGAAAAAGTTAAAGTAGTCTCTAATTCTAAGAGAAATCTGTACAAGGGTGAAAAGATCAGAGTGCCTAAGGTTAATGACTATACACAGCCTGAACTGACTCCCAATCAGGAAAAAATTTCAAAAACAATCGCTCCGGTGGTAAAGAAGAATCATTTGAATGGCACAATCCTTTTCGTTAAAGATGGGAAGGTTTTGTATAATCGTGGTTACGGTTATTCAAATTTTCAAAAGAAAACAATTAATACAGCTCGAACTCAGTATCAAATCTTATCAGTGCAAAAGTCGATGACAACTCAAATGCTGTTGCAACTGGTACAAAAGAAGAAGGTTTCGTTGGATGATCCAATATCAAAGTTTTATCCGACTATTCCAAACGGGCAAAACATTCGTGTTCGCAACTTACTAACGATGTCTAGTGGCTTGGTACTTACCAAAAAAGTAGAGGGAACCCCGTCACCTGAAAATGTTGTTAAATGGTATGTATCGCACGTTAGGAATAATGGTCAGCTAGGAATGTGGCATTATTTTGGGCCTAATTTTTCATTAATTGCTGGTATCGTTATGAAGTATGACAAGAGAAGCTACGAAGAGCTTTACAAGCAGATGTTTATTAAGAAATTAAATTTGAAAGAAACAGGCTTTATAACGGACCGCAGTGCCGTGCCATATATGTCTGCAAGTTATAATGAAACTAACAATGTAAATAATTTATTTGCCCAACCTTTTGTCGAAAGTCCAATAAATACTCATTTTGAGTTGGGAACGGCTGATGTTGCTATGAGCGCACGGGATTTTTATACTGCCCTAAGTGCAATTTTGAATAATAAATATGTTAGTGCCAAAACCAACCAACAATTACGGGCATTAGCATTACCTAGCTCTGGATATGCTGGCGGAATGTACGAAGATGTTGATCGATATGTTATGAGAGGACAAGGATATGGACAGTCTTGCGTGGTTAATATGTCCAAAAACGGAAAAGATGCCGTTGTGTATATGTCAAACTTCAGCGTAAACAAAAAGTTTGGCGGATATAATTCTTTACGAAGGATTGTAGCAGGTTTCTATAATGAAATGGAAAACGGAAGAATTAGTTAACCTTAAAACCGTAATCACTGATAAGCAATAATTGGTGGTTACGGTTTTTGTATTTAAACCAAATCTCGATTAAAAATTTATTCATAATAAGCAAAGTGAGATCCGTATGTATTAAGTTGTCTCAATTTGCTATAATTAAAAGTGATTTATAGATAGAGGTAGGAACAATATGACTCGTGAAATGAACCAACCTAAGGAGGGCGAGTATATTGCGATAAAAAGCTATAAGCATGATGGTCGGCTTCATCGAACATGGCGGGATACCATGGTTTTAAAAAATGATGAAAACGAATTTATCGGTTGTAACGATCATACGATTGTTGTTGAAGAAGATGGACGTCATTGGATGACAAAGGAACCAGCGCTTGTTTATTTTAATAAACATAATTGGTTCAATATTGTCACAATGATTCGAAAAAGTGGTGTATCGTATTATTGCAATATAGCAACACCGTATGTTTTGGATCGGGAAGCGTTGAAGTACATTGATTATGATTTAGATGTGAAAATTTTCCCCAATGGTGATCGACGACTTCTTGACGTAGATGAGTTTATGATGTTTAGCAAGAAATGGCATTACCCTCAGGATACAATCAATATTGTGATGGGAAGTGTATCCGAACTTACAGAATGGATTGATCAAAAGAGAGGCCCATTTTCAACGGAGTTTGTTAACATTTGGTACAATCGGTACCTGAGTATAGCTAAGCGCAATAACTCGAGATAACGGTGGGAGGTCCCACCTTTTTTAATACTAAAATTGGAGTTGAATTATGTTTAATAAATTAAGAAATAGTCCATTGATGTATTGGTCGTTAGAAATTTTGATTGTCGCCACTTTAGTATGGGTATGTACAAAAATTAAATTTTTATTTACACCATTTGGCACCTTTATTAATACTGTTTTCACACCACTAATATTGGCTACTTTCTTATACTACATGCTTAACCCCTTAGTGAAGCTGTTGATGCACATTAAATTTAAAAAGTTCAAGATCGGGAGAACTTGGGCTGTTACGATTGTGTTTATTGCTTTTTTTGCACTGATTGCATTTTCAATCAGTTCATTTCTACCAGTAATTATTAAGCAAATTTCACAGTTGATTAGTAACTTACCGTCAATTGCTACTGATTTACAGAAGGGATCACAGAAGTTACTTGAGCACTCTTGGTTTAAAAAAATAGACCTTGATCCGTATGTTAAACAATTGAATGGAAAAATGGGGAGCTATGCTCAAACAATTTTAACAAGTATGACCTCTAGTCTAGGAACAATTATTTCCACTCTAACCAGTGTAACTATTATTTTAATTACTGTTCCCGTTGTTCTTTTTTACATGTTAAAGGATGGATATAAGTTAAAGCCAACGGTTGCCAAGTTCATTCCAAAAAGGAATCAAAAAAACGTACTTGAATTGTTTGATACGATGAGCTCGACCCTTTCTTCCTATATTGGGGGTCAGGTGATTGAATGTCTGTTTGTTGGAACCTTTACAGTGATTGGGTATATGATTATTGGTCAGCCTTATGGTGCATTGCTTGGGGTTATAGCAGGTATATGTAACATAATTCCATATGTTGGACCTTATATTGGGATCTTTCCGTCACTGTTAGTTGCGATTGCAAAGTCTCCAACACAAGTTGTCTATGTAATCGTTGTAGTTTTAATTGTTCAACAAATTGATGGAAATCTTGTGTACCCCAATGTTATTGGCAAGAGTCTTCAGATCCATCCCCTTACCATTATCATTTTATTATTAGCTGCTGGGAAAATTTCTGGTGTTTTTGGAATGATTTTGGTTATTCCGTTCTACGCAATTTTAAAGGTATTAGTTGGCTTCTTCCATAAGATTTGGTTACTGAATAGGGATACAATTGAGGATAAGGTTAACCCGCATTAATTAGGGAGCGCAGAATACATTACTGTGAAGTGACGAAGTATTACTAGATAATTACTGGAGTAGTAATTAGAACGTTATCTTCGTTAAATGTAAGTTGGAATTAATGTTCAAAATATGGTAACATCATGCGAGAAAGAGGTATGGGAAAAATGACACGAGTAATTACTTATGGGACATTTGATTTATTGCATAAGGGACACATTCGTCTATTAAAGCGCGCCAAAGAATTGGGCGACCACTTAACTGTATGTGCTTCAACGGACGAGTTTAACGCCCTTAAGGGAAAAACGGCCTATACTTCCTTTGAAGACAGAAAATACATTCTGGAAGCAATTCGTTACGTTGATGAGGTAATTCCAGAAAAGGGGTGGGACCAGAAAATCCGGGATGTCAAAGACCATAATATTGATATTTTTGTAATGGGTGACGACTGGAAAGGTGAATTTGATTTTCTGGCGGAATATTGTGAGGTAGTTTATCTACCACGCACCGAAGGCATCTCGACAACTAGGATTAAAAAGGATTTAGGGCTTGCTGGTCAGAAAGCGAATGACTAGTTCTTATCGTAAAGAGGCTAGGGAAAAACTAACGTTTTCTCCTAGCCCTTTTCATAGTCTTGGATAAATATTTTAAGAATTTTTAATAACAAAAAGGAGTACTAACCAATGAATCAAAGTGAATTAGAAACTGCGGTAAATAAGCGACGAACTTTTGCCATTATCTCACATCCTGATGCTGGTAAGACAACTATTACTGAGCAATTATTGTTATTTGGTGGGGTTGTTCGTGAAGCAGGAACGGTAAAAGCTCGCAAAACAGGGAACTACGCTAAATCAGATTGGATGGAAATCGAAAAGAAACGTGGAATTTCTGTTACTAGCTCGGTGATGCAGTTTGATTACCATGATAAAAGAATTAATATTTTGGATACGCCAGGACATGAGGATTTCTCTGAAGATACTTATCGTACTTTAATGGCAGTTGATTCGGCAGTGATGGTTATTGACTCTGCTAAAGGAATTGAACCTCAAACAAAGAAGTTGTTTCAAATTTGTAAAATGCGTGGAATTCCAATTTTTACGTTCATGAACAAATTAGATCGTGATGGGCGAGAGCCACTTGAACTAGTTAATGAATTAGAAGAAGTTTTAGGAATCAATGCGTATCCAATGAATTGGCCAATCGGAATGGGAAAAGGGCTTAAAGGCCTTTACGATATTTACAATAATCGAATTGAGTTACATACAGACAAGCCAAAGTTTATTGATTTGGACGACGAAGGAAATCCAGTTGAAAGCTTAGATTTGATGGAAGATAGCATATTTTCAGATGCAATGATGGAAGTTCAATTGATGAAAGAGGCTGGTAATCAATTTGACCATAAGAAGATTGAAACGGGGGATTTAACACCTGTATTCTTTGGTTCCGCTCTTACTAACTTTGGGGTTAAGACATTTTTGGATGCATATTTAGATTTCGCACCTGCGCCGTCTTCTCATGTAACTGAAGATGAATCAGTAATTAAACCCAATGATTCTGAATTTTCAGGTTTTGTCTTCAAGATCCAAGCTAATATGAACCCAAATCATCGAGACCGGATTGCATTTTTAAGAATTTGTTCGGGAGAGTTTGATCGGGGGATGGATGTAACACTTACTCGCTCTAATAAAAAGATTCGCCTTTCAAATTCTACTCAATTTATGGCGGACACTAGAGAAAACGTTGAGACGGCTGTGGCTGGAGATATTATTGGTCTCTATGATACTGGTAATTTTCAAATAGGTGATACGATTTATGACGGAAAAAAAGCAGTTCAATTTGAAAAGCTACCACAGTTTACGCCAGAACTATTTATGCAAGTATCTGCAAAAAATGTCATGAAACAAAAATCTTTCCACAAGGGAATTCAACAATTAGTGCAAGAAGGCGCAGTTCAATTGTATTCAAATTATACAACTGGAGATTATATTCTAGGTGCGGTCGGTCAACTACAGTTTGAGGTATTTCAATTCAGAATGTTAAACGAATATAATTCTGAGGTAGTAATGCAGCCAATGGGAAAGAAAATTGCACGTTGGATTAACCCTGATCAATTGGATGAAAAAATGTCGTCATCGCGTAATTTGCTGGTGAAGGATCGTTTTGGCGAACCTCTATTTTTATTTGAGAATCAATTTGCAGAACGTTGGTTTAAAGATAAGTATCCGAACGTTGAATTAACGGCTAAGCTTTAATTCAGATGTTTAAGATTTTATATTGAAACGGTATAAATGCTGTTAATTAGTTTATAATAATTGATGTTTCAATTTTTGTTTAATTACGGAGGATTGCCATGAATCAGCTTTGGCATAGGGCGAGAAGAGATTTAAATAGCAAGTTTGGCTTCTTTGCCCTTATTACAATATTATTTTGGATTAAGTCGTACATAGCTTATCAGACTAAGTTCACTTTAGGTGCACAGGGACCAATGCAGCAGTTAATACTTGCAATTAGCCCCTTAGGCTTTGCAATTCTGTTATTCGGAATTGGACTATATATTCGTGGTAAGTGGGCTTATTGGTACATGATTGTTATGGATGCAATTTTGTCCACTTGGCTCTTTGCAAATATTTTGTATTATCGCGAATTTTCGGATTTTATTACCTTTAGTTTGATTAAGGGTTCAGGATCTGCATCTGATAATCTGGGAAAGAGCTTAATGGGGATACTGAGAGCAACTGACTTTTTAGTATTCTTAGATGTTTTGTTCGTAATACTTATTCTAGTGTTTGGCTTTGTAAAGATCGATAAGCGACCATTTAAGATCGTTAATGCTTTCTTAGTGACAATTTTATCGTTTGCTGTATTAGGTGCCAACCTAACTATGGCATATGCTAATCGATCAGGATTGTTAACTAGAACGTTTGATAATAATTACATTGTAAAGTACCTTGGATTGCAGTCCTATACTCTTTATGACGGGATTAAAACGTATCAAAATGGTAATAAAAAGAAAGAGGCTAAGAGTTCTCAGCTAGATCCTATCAGGAAATTTCTTAAAGAAACACATGCTAACCCTAATATTCAATACAAGGGGGTTGAAAAAGGAAAAAATGTTTTTGTAATTCATTTGGAGAGTTTGCAACAATTTGTAATTGATAAAAAGTGGAAAGGGCAAGAGATTACGCCAAACCTTAACAAACTTTATCATGATAAAAATACATTAGCATTTGATAACTTCTTTAACCAAGTTGGGCAAGGGAAGACTGCCGATGCTGAGATGATGCTTGAGAATTCTTTGTTTGGACTTCCAGAAGGAGCCGCTATGGTAACTGACGGAACAACCAATACATTCCAATCAACGCCAGCAATTCTTGATCAACATGGATATACGACAGCTGCCTTTCACGGGGATGTTCCTAGTTTTTGGAATCGTGATAATGCGTACAAGTCATTTGGATATCAATATTTCTTTAGCAAGCAGTATTTTGATATTAAACCAGGTTACGTCAGTGGTTATGGGATGAAAGATAAAATCTTCTTACGTGACTCGATGCAATATGTGCAACAACTTCCACAACCGTTTTACGCGAAGTTGATTACGGTTTCAAATCACTATCCTTATTTGATTTCGAAGGAAAATGCAACGATTGCTCCGTGGGATACGGGTGACCCAACTGTGGATCCATATGTGCAAACTGCTCATTATTTGGACCAATCAATTGGTGAATTAATGCAATATTTGAAGAAGTCAGGACTTGAGAAAAAGAGTGTTCTTGTTTTGTATGGAGATCATTACGGTATTTCAAATAACCATAAACCAGCCATTGCTAAAATTTTAGGATTAAAGGGTGTTAATAACTATGACTTAGCAATGTTCCAAAAAGTTCCATTCATGATTCACGCTGATGGGCTTAAGGGTGGAATTAATCATAATTACAGTGGTGAAATAGATGTTATGCCAACCTTGATGAACATATTAGGAATTAAAACTCCAGGGACAATTGAATTTGGACAAGATATGACTGCGAAGAACTTTAATCAGATTGTGGCATTTCGTGATGGCAGTTTCGTTTCTAAAAAGTATACTAAGTACGGTGGTGATTTATATTACACCGCAACTGGTGAACAGATTACCAATGAAACTGGAAACCAAAAGAAAGAAATCGCTAAGATTCAGGACTATGTAGATAAACAATTGACATACTCTGATAAGGTAATCAATGGAGATTTGTTAAGATTTAATAAGTTAGACTGGTTTAAGAAAGTTAATAAAGCGGACTATAACTATAAGAAGCAAAACGGTCTTGAGCAATTAGAACAGGCGGACAAGAAGTTTCCAACTAGTTTAGTTAGTCAAAATCATGGTAAATCAACGATGGGTGATTATAAAACAGATGCACCAGAGATTAAGGATGATGAAAAAGATAGTAAGTAGAAATCTTTCTTAATTTAAAAAAAGGCAAACTGTCAGATTTTCTGGTGGTTTGCTCTTTTTGGGTATAATCTATATATTGAGAGAAAAAGGAGATGGAGAATGTGGCCAATCAATTAATTCTTCTTCTGGTAGTTGGACTACTGGCGGGAATATTTGGTGCAATTTTAGGAATTGGTGGTGGGATTATTATTACGCCAGTTTTGACAGTAATGATGGGATTGGATATTAAATACGCTATTGGTGCAAGTATTATTTCCGTAATTGCTACCAGTTCTGGAGCAACGATTGCATATTTACGAGATGAAATGTTAAATCTAAGGGTTGCGATGTTTTTGGAAATTGCAACCACAATTGGCGCCATTATTGGTGCAATTATGACAAGCTTTTTTCATCCAACGATTTTATTCGTGTTATTTGGTTCATTTTTACTTTTTTCATGTTGGAATATGTGGAGAAAGCTCAGGGGAACCGGCAGTGATGAAGTAAGTACTAAAAATGATGCCCTAGCAAATAAGCTAAAGTTAAACGGGAGCTATCATGACCAAGTGTTGAATAAAGATGTTGATTATTCGGTTGAGAATGTACCGGGTGGTTTCGCGATGATGTTTGGTGCTGGCTTGGCGAGTGGACTTCTTGGAATAGGTAGTGGTGTTTTTAAGGTTACTGCTATGGATACAATTATGAAAATGCCGTTAAAACCCTCTAGTGCTACGAGTAATTTGATGATGGGAGTTACTGCGGCGGCAAGTGCAATGGTTTATTTCTTTAACGGATCGATTAGGGCTGATATTGCTGGACCCCTAGCGCTTGGAATTCTTTTTGGCGCAACAATTGGATCCAGAGTTATGCAAAGGCTTCATCCTCGTGTCATTCGTATGATTTTTATTCCAGTTTTATTATACATGGGACTGCAGATGGTTCTTAAAGGATTTGGGGTGAATATCTAATGGGTAATTCAGTAAAAAAGGACGAAATGAAAAATGTTGAAATTATGATTGGTAGAGTGCTCCAAATTGGGGTATATATATCTGCGTTTGTCATAATTGTTGGTATTTTACTATGGGTATTCAAAGGAACTGGATATAATTCAGATTTGTTACCCAAAGATTTTGGAACGATCTGGAGTGGTGTTCTTGGACTAAGAGCGTACGCTGTTGTGATGTTTGGAATTTTTCTATTGATTTTAACACCGGTTTTACGAGTAATTGTATCGATTTATGCTTTTGCTAAGGAAAATGATCGAATGTATGTGTGGATTACAACCTTAGTACTTGTTATTTTGATTTTCGGAATGGTTATTGGATATGCAGGAAAATAATTTATGTATACTAAAAAAGCGGAACTACAATTAATTATTGTAGTTCCGCTTTTTTTTAAGTGAAATATTCTCTATTTGGAGTCTTCAGTATCACTTTCGGATGGCTTTTGTGAGCGAATTTCGATCTGATCATTCTTTAGATCAGCAACAAGATTCTTGTCAGCAGGATGGTCTAAATAAAAATCAGCAATTCTGTCTTCAATTTGCTCTTGGATGACACGTCTTAATGGGCGAGCCCCCATCTTTGGGTCATAGCCAAGTTCTACTAATCGTTCATCTACAGGAGCTGTTACTGTGACGTGTAGATCTTGTGCAGCCAACATGCCATTTACGTCATTTATCATTAGATCAACAATTTTCAGTAAATTCTTCTTTGAAAGTGCCTGGAATTCAACAATGTCATCAAATCGATTTAAAAATTCAGGTTTGAAGTAGTTACCGAGTTTACCTAAAACTGAATGAGTTTTGCCTTGTGCAGCGGCACCAAAACCAACGTCAGCCTCGACATCTCCTGATCCAGCATTTGAAGTCATGATAATGATGGTATCTTTAAAGCTAACTGTTCGACCTTGAGAATCGGTTAGGCGACCATCATCAAGGATCTGAAGAAACATATGCATTACATCCGGATGTGCCTTCTCAACCTCATCCAATAGCACCAAACTATATGGATGACGTCGAACTTGTTCGGTTAATTGTCCAGCCTCTTCGTATCCAACATACCCTGGAGGTGAGCCAATTAACTTAGAAATTGAATGTGGCTCCATGTACTCACTCATATCAAAGCGAATCATAGAATCTTCTGAGCCGAATAGGGAAGCAGCAAGTTGTTTTGCGAGTTCAGTTTTACCAACCCCAGTAGGACCAACAAATAGGAATGAACCAATTGGACGACCTGTACCATTCAAGCCAATTCGATTTCGTCGAATAGCACGAGCAATTTTATCAACGGCTTCATCTTGACCAATTACATGGCTTTTAAGATTTGGAGCAAGATTTTGGAGTTGTTCTTGCTCTTGTTGTTGTAAATCGCCAACAGGGATGTCTGTTTTCGATTCAACAATCTGTTCCATATCTTTTTCGGTTACGGTAGCAGTTGAGTCGTTATCTGAAGCATTCTCTTTATTACTTTCAAGCTTTGTAACTTGATCACGATAATAAGCAGCCTTCTCGTAATCCTCAGCCTTTAAAGCGTCTTGTTTCAAGGCTTCAGCTTCGTTAATCTTTTTTTGAATTGTTTCAGGATCGGCAACATTGAGTGTTAAATTCTTTTTAGACCCTGCTTCATCAAGAAGATCAATTGCTTTGTCAGGCAGAAAACGATCTTGAATATAACGTTTTGAAAGTTTAACCGCGGCAACAATTGAGTCATCAGTATAATGAACATGATGATAATCTTCGTACTTTTTCTGAATACCCTTTAAAATTTTGATTGATTCTTCTTCGCTTGGTTCGTCAACTTGGACGGGTTGTAAACGACGTGCTAAAGCGGCATCTTTTTCAATGTCACGATACTCCTTAAGAGTTGTGGCACCAACTAGTTGGAAGTCACCCCGCGCAAGGGCCGGCTTCAAAACGTTACCTGCGTCCATGCCACCTTCAGCATTTCCTGCACCAACGATTTCATGAATTTCATCAATAAAGACAATCATATCCTTATTATCTTGAACTTCTTTCATTAATTGTTGCATGCGTTGCTCAAATTGTCCGCGGATACCAGTCCCTTGAACAAGTGAAACAACGTCTAATCGCACGATTTGTTTGTTGAGTAGTTTTTGTGGAACAGAACCTTCGACAATCCTTTGTGCTAACCCCTCTACGACTGCTGTTTTACCAACACCGGCTTCACCAATCAAAACGGGATTATTCTTAGTTCGACGGTTAAGAATTTCAATAACTCTTTCGATTTCTGAGTCACGACCAATAACTGGGTCGATTTTACCCTGTTTAGCTAGATCAGTCATGTTTAGACCGTATTGGGCTAATAAGGAACCTCCGTTATTTCCACCGCCGCGTTCACCCTGAGTGGGGGGAACTTGGCGTTGATTAAATCCTTCCGGTTGTTCAACATTGCCATTTTGCATTGCTCTGAAAATGTCATCCAAGTTTCCAAAGCCAAATGGGTCTTGTGCCATGTTAGCACCTCCGTTTCCGTTTTTTTCATCATTTTGTAAAAGTTGATAGCAACTCTGACAAAGGTCAATCTGTTGTTTGCTCCCATTCACGTTTGTATAAAGATGAATGGTCGCCTCATTTTTTTGACAGTTTTGACAAAGCACAACGCTGTCTCCTTTCTGTACAACTAAAATAGAATGCGTCAAATTGTTTGACCAAATTTGACCATAACTAAATTATACTCACTTTGTTTTTTTGTGCAAGAAGTTTGAACTTTTGGTAAAGAATATTGATATGATAGTAATTCTGGAATACAATGTACTTTGTCTTTCAAGGAGGAGGGGTGAATATTAAGGATTATTTAGAGGCACTAAACCAATTAAAAGACGGTTCTATTTCGGAATTAACTATTAAAGCTAATGAGTTCATTGATTTTCAGCCCATTCTTATGAATTTCTCAGATCGAAAACTGGTGATTGGAGAAGCTCGAAGGGGTGGAGATATTGTATACCATTTCGAAAGTAATGAAAGCGGTAACTAAAAAAACAGTGAAAGGGCTTGCTTTCATGTTTTTAAATTGTTATTATCTTTTCAAAGGCTATATTAACTTTCTATTTGATAGTCAATTAAATTAGAGTACTTAAAAAGGAGATATTTATTATGGAAACACGCGACTTTCACGTAATTGCAGAAACAGGTATTCATGCACGTCCCGCTACTTTGTTGGTTCAAGCAGCAAGTAAATTTAACTCAGATGTTCAATTAACATACAAGGACAAGTCAGTTAACTTGAAATCAATCATGGGTGTTATGTCACTTGGGGTTGGTCAAAACTCTGACGTTACAATTTCAGCTGATGGCGCTGACGAAGCTGAAGCAATTTCAGCTCTTGAAGATACAATGAAAAAGGAAGGACTTTCCGAATAATGACTAGCTCACTTAAGGGTATTGCTGCTAGTGATGGGATCGCGATCGCCAAGGCTTATATGTTGGTTGATCCCGATATTTCTTTTGATAAAAAAGAAATCACTGATGCTGATACCGAAATTAAACGTTTACACAAAGCTTTAGATGATTCTAAAGCTGAATTACAACTCATCAAAGAAAAAGCTACCGAAAACTTGGGTGCCGATGAGGCAGAAGTTTTTGAAGCACATTTAACAATTCTTTCTGATCCAGAATTAATTGGAAACATTGAAGATAAGATTAAAACTGATAAGGTAAATGCTGAAGAAGGATTAAAAGAAGTAACTGATTCGTTTATCAGCATGTTTGAAGGAATGACTGATAATGCTTATATGCAAGAACGCGCCGGTGACATTCGCGATGTTACAAAGCGTGTTATGAGTCATTTACTTGGAGTTGAGTTACCTAATCCAGCCTTGATTGACTCTGAAGTTGTTATTGTGGCACATGATTTAACACCAAGTGACACGGCACAGTTAGATCGTCGTTTCGTAAAGGGATTTATTACTGATATTGGAGGACGTACTTCACATTCAGCTATAATGTCCCGTACATTGGAGATTCCAGCAGTTGTTGGTTCTGAAAAAGCAACTACAAGTGTTAAAAATGGTCAAATGATGATTGTCGACGGCTTGAATGGGATTGCTCTTATCGATCCGTCTGAATCTGAAATTTCAGAATATCAGAAAAAGGCTGAAGCTTTCAAAGCTCAAAAGGCTGAATGGGATAAACTTAGGAATGAAAGAACCATCACAAAAGATGGAGTTCATTTTGATTTAGCTGCCAATATTGGTACTCCTGATGATTTAACAGGTGTTATTGATAATGGTGGTGAAGCTATTGGATTGTTCCGTTCTGAATTCTTGTATATGAATGCTTCGGAACTTCCTTCAGAAGATGAACAGTTTGAAGCGTACAAAAAAGTTGTTGAAGGTATGAAGGGCAAACAAGTTGTCGTTCGTACAATGGATATTGGTGGAGACAAGGAACTTCCATATCTTCCACTCCCTGAAGAAATGAATCCATTCTTAGGATATCGTGCTATTAGAATTAGTTTGGATCGTACAGACTTATTCCGAACTCAACTTCGCGCTTTACTTCGTGCCTCTGAATTTGGTACTTTGGCGATTATGTTCCCAATGATTGCGACTGTTGCAGAATTTAAACAAGCTCGTGCAATCTATGATGACGAACGTCAAAAGATGGTCGATGCAGGTAAAAAAGTCGGTGATATTCAAGTTGGTATGATGATGGAAATTCCTGCTGCCGCTGAAATTGCTGACAAACTTGCTAAGTATGTCGATTTCTTTAGTATTGGTACTAATGATTTAATTCAATATTCGTTTGCTGCTGATCGTGGAAATGAAAAAGTTGCTTACCTATACCAACCATATAATCCTTCATTGTTACGCTTGATTAAGCGTACAATTGATGCTTCACATGCTGAAGGTAAATGGACAGGTATGTGTGGTGAAATGGCCGGAGATCAGACCGCTGTTCCAATTTTAATGGGACTTGGCTTGGATGAATTTTCAATGAGCGCTACTTCAATCTTGAAGACTCGTTCATTGATGAAGAAACTTGATACAAATGATATGAAGAAGTTGGCTGAACGTGCTGTTACTGAAGCAGAAACTAACGAAGATGTTATTGCTATGGTGAATGAAGCCGTTAATGCGGAGAACTAAAAAATCATTTTTAGAATAGAGTGTGCGAATTACTCGCATACTCTATTTTTTTAATTGTATAATTTTTTAATATGCTACGAGAAGGGTGATGATTTGATGTATTTTGAAACAGAAGACAAGGTTCGTTTGTATTATGAAGATTTAGGAAAAGGTCAACCAATTATCTTTTTAACTGGTTTTGGTGGAAATGCAGCAATTTGGCAGGGCCAAAAATCTTTTTTTGTGAAACAGGGATTTAGAGTTGTTTGTTTGGAATATCGTAATCATGGTAGGTCTGACCATGTTAGTTACGGCATACGAATGAACCGGTTAGCGTTAGATGTAATAAGTCTAATTGACAGATTGGATATTTTTAAGCCTGTGATAGTTGGCAATTCAATGGGCGGTTCGGTCGTGTTCAACATTGCACATTTAAAAGGGTGGGACTACTTTTCAAAAGCAATAATCGTTGATCAGTCTCCCAAAATGTTAAACGATGAAAAATGGAAGTTTGGATTTAAAAATATGAAACTATCAAATTTTTTAACGGTAATAGGTGAACCGCTGAACCATCCCTACTATCAGCATGTTGACGACGAGGTATTCAGGGCATCAAAGGCTGTAGATATTGATTTTCCATTTTCTAGAAGAGAAAGTGAAGATCTATTGACCGATCATGCATTAAAGGATTGGCGTGGAGTTTTAAGGGATGCCAATATTCCGATAGCATTTATCTTGGGTAAAGAAAGTGCCTTTTATAACGAGGAAAATGCTGGCGCATTAAGATGGATCAATAATAAAATTGAAATTCATTCAATGAATAGGGTCGGACATATCCCCATGGCGGAGGATCCTAAGACCTTTAATGAAATCATGCTAAGGTTTTTAAAATCATAATGGCTTAGTTTGCATATAAAAATGTAAACCCATATAATTGGTTTATTATAGACATTCGGATTGGAGGAACTTTGCTTGAATATCGGATTATTCACGGATACATATTTTCCGCAAGTGAGTGGTGTTGCAACTTCAATAAAAACGTTGCGAGATCAGTTGGAGAAACAAGGACATCAAGTATATATTTTTACGACAACTGATCCTAAGGTGGATAAAAACGTATATGAACGAAATGTTTTTCGCTTTCCGAGTGTTCCTTTTGTATCATTTACGGATCGACGGATCGCGGTAAGTGGTTTCATAAAGGCCGCACAAGTTGCTAAAGAACTTAATTTGGATATTGTTCATACACAGACCGAATTTTCCCTTGGTTGGATGGGTAAGTTTGTTGCAAAAAGTTTGAAAATTCCATGTATTCATACGTACCATACAATGTACGAAGATTACTTGCACTACGTGGCCAACGGAAAAGTTTTACGTCCATATCATGTTAAGCAGATGACAAGAGCTTTTTGTTATCATATGAATGGTATTGTAGCACCAAGTGTGCGTGTTTCAGCCACTCTACAAGGGTATGGAGTTAAAACACCTATCAGGATTATCCCAACAGGGGTTAATTTAGATAAGTTTTCTCAAAAAAAAGAACATTCAAATTGGCGTGTGACATATGGTTATGACGACGATACGTTTTTATTGTTGTCTCTTAGTCGTTTAGCATATGAGAAAAACATAAAAGAAGTTATAGATATTTTGCCATCGTTAATTAAGGAAGACAATAAGGTTGAATTACTAATTGTTGGAGATGGTCCCGCTCGTGATTCACTAGAATCTCAAGCTAAAGAATTAGGAATTGAGCGACATGTTCGGTTTGCAGGAGAAATTGATAACGATCAGGTTTACCAGTTTTATCAGATGGCGGATCTATTTATATCGGCATCTGATTCTGAGTCACAGGGACTGACGTATATAGAAGCACTTGCGTCGGGATTGAAAGTAGTTGCTAAATCAGGACCATATACTGATCAGTTGTTAGATAATAAAAATTTAGGGATGACCTTTGACGGTCAAGACGAATTCGTTCATGAAGTTGAAGAATATATGAACAATCCAACGAAATATGTAGACCAGGCACCTCGTTCAGAAAAGTTATATGAAATTTCAGCTGATTATTTTGGAAAGAGAGTTTTAGACTTTTATAAAGATTCAATTGAGTCATACTCTAATATGCAGACAGATTCGGATTTGTCCTAATGTTTCAATTCTAAATAGGGAGTACTTTATTTTAAATGATAAAAATCAATATGTTTTCTTCTGCAAGCAAGGTGAAAGGGCAAGGAGTTGGGAGTGCCTATGAAGAATTAATTCGATTGCTTGATGAACATCTTAATACTGAATTTGAGGTTAATATAAATCAATTCACTAAATCGGATATTAGCCATTATCATACGATTGACCCGAACTTTTACCTTTCGACTTTCTCAAAAAAAAGGGGAGTTAAAGTAGGTTATGTTCATTTTTTGCCCGAGACAATTGAAGGAAGCTTAAATATCCCACAGCCGTTTAGAGGGATTTTCTATAAATATATTATTTCCTTCTATAAAAGGATGGACCAAATTGTGGTTGTTAATCCTACTTTTATTCCAAAGTTAGTTGAGTATAATATTCCCGAGAAAAAAATAACCTATATTCCAAATTTTGTAAGAAAAGATGAGTTTCCACACCTTAGTTTGGAAAAACGTGAAAAGGTCCGAAAGCAACTTGGAATTAGTGCTGAACGTTTTATGGTGTTAGGTACTGGTCAAGTTCAAGAGCGGAAGGGTGTTAAGGACTTTATTAAGTTGGCCGAAAATAATCCGAATACTGACTTCATTTGGGCTGGTGGATTCTCTTTTGGGCGATTAACAGATGGGTATGCGGATTTAAAGAAAGTTGTTGATAACCCTCCGACTAATTTGACATTCACTGGCATTGTAGATCGCCAAAAGTTAAGTGATTACTATAATGCAGCCGATTTGTTCTTGCTTCCATCTTTTAATGAACTCTTTCCAATGTCTGTTCTAGAGGCATTTAGTTGTGGAACTCCTGTAATGTTACGTGATTTGGACCTTTATCATTCTATAATTGATGGGTATTACATTAAAACAACGAGTTACGAAGAAATGAATTCAAAATTGCATGAATTACAAGGCTCTTCTAGTATGATGAAAAAGTATCGTACTCTATCGTTGGCTGCTTCTGATCGTTATTCAGAAGAAAGTTTAACTAAGATTTGGCAAAAATATTATAAGGCGCTACTAACAGGGCAGGGGGACTAACTATGTCGAGAAGAAATAAGTTAGTACTAGCTTTGATGATCTTAATAGGTGCACTTATTTTTGGAATTTCGTTAAAAAATGAGAATTTAGGTAGTGTGTGGCATGACTTAATCCATCTGAATATGTGGTGGATAGCAGTTGCTCTTGGTTGCATGTTTTTATATTTTGGACTTGAAGGTATTATCACCAAAATGTTAGTTGAGAGTAATGGGAACAAATTATCATGGCGGGATTCTTTCAGGATACCTTTAATTGAGCAACTTTTTAATGGAATTACTCCCTTTTCTTCTGGGGGACAACCAGCCCAGCTTGTTGCTTTGATGCAAAGTGGTATTGAAGGTGGACGAGCAAGTTCAGTGCTTTTAATGAAGTTTGTAGTGTTTCAATCTATGGTAGTTATTAATTTTATTATTAGCCTGATTGTCGGTTTTGGTTACTTAGAAGAAAAGATACGGTTTCTTTCATGGTTTGTTTTATTTGGATTCTTGATTCATCTGACGGTTATTGTTGGATTATTAATGGTCATGTATTGGCATGATTTTACAAAACGGTTGATCGATATTGCATTTGTTCCACTTAGGTGGTTTGTGAAAAGTGAGAAATATACTGAATGGCGAAGCACGTTAAATGAAAAAGTGGATACTTTCTATGAGGAAAGCTTGCGAATGAAGGCGCAATGGAAATTAATTTTAGAGATTTCGATAATAACTTTCTTTCAATTGCTATTCTATTATTTAGTTCCATACTTTATCTTACTTGCTCTCGGAAAAACGGGAGTTAATATTGTAATGATAACTTGTTTGCATGTTTTAATCTTTATGGTTATTTCGCTTTTTCCAATTCCTGGAGGGGCTGGAGGAGCAGAATATGGATTTAGTGTTCTGTTTTCGCAGTTTGTCGGGAATAGTGGAAAACTAGTTCTTGCAATGTTGATTTGGAGACTTTTAACCTATTATTTAGGGATGTTCGCCGGCATGGTAGCCATGGTTGTACGTCCGAATAAGCTCAACAGAAAGGCAGATTAAAAAAATCTGCCTTTTTTATTTAAAAAAGGGTTGACCGTTTCTAAATCAGCTGGTAATATATTTAATTGTTCGGTAAACGAGTTGAGATAACTTCTTAAAAAAAGTTGTTGACATTCTAAATCGACGATGATATAGTTAAATAGTTGTCTTGAAGCGCTAACAACGCTGACATGACAACATAGTAGACCTTTGAAAACTGAACAAAATTTTGACAATCAAATGGTGTAGGGATTGAGTAACGAAAGTTATTCGATAAAACATTATGCGAACGAAGTCAATTCGCAAAACAAACAATTAATGAGCTTATATAGACTCATCATATAATATGAGAGTTTGATCTTGGCTCAGGATGAACGCTGGCGGCGTGCCTAATACATGCAAGTCGAACGCATTTCCGTTAAAAGAATCAGAAGTGCTTGCACGGAAGATGATTTTAACAATGAAATGAGTGGCGAACGGGTGAGTAACACGTGGGTAACCTGCCCAGAAGAGGGGGATAACACTTGGAAACAGGTGCTAATACCGCATAATAAAGAAAACCGCATGGTTTTCCTTTAAAAGATGGTTTCGGCTATCACTTCTGGATGGACCCGCGGCGTATTAGCTAGTTGGTAAGGTAAAGGCTTACCAAGGCAGTGATACGTAGCCGACCTGAGAGGGTAATCGGCCACATTGGGACTGAGACACGGCCCAGACTCCTACGGGAGGCAGCAGTAGGGAATCTTCCACAATGGACGAAAGTCTGATGGAGCAACGCCGCG
Source organism: Pediococcus claussenii ATCC BAA-344 (assembly GCF_000237995.1). Taxonomy (NCBI): domain Bacteria; kingdom Bacillati; phylum Bacillota; class Bacilli; order Lactobacillales; family Lactobacillaceae; genus Pediococcus; species Pediococcus claussenii. The sequence goes on along the minus strand of NC_016605.1, from coordinate 1,192,494 downwards.
TGAGTGAAGAAGGGTTTCGGCTCGTAAAACTCTGTTGTTAAAGAAGAACGTGGGTGAGAGTAACTGTTCACCCAGTGACGGTATTTAACCAGAAAGCCACGGCTAACTACGTGCCAGCAGCCGCGGTAATACGTAGGTGGCAAGCGTTATCCGGATTTATTGGGCGTAAAGCGAGCGCAGGCGGTCTTTTAAGTCTAATGTGAAAGCCTTCGGCTCAACCGAAGAAGTGCATTGGAAACTGGGAGACTTGAGTGCAGAAGAGGACAGTGGAACTCCATGTGTAGCGGTGAAATGCGTAGATATATGGAAGAACACCAGTGGCGAAGGCGGCTGTCTGGTCTGTAACTGACGCTGAGGCTCGAAAGCATGGGTAGCGAACAGGATTAGATACCCTGGTAGTCCATGCCGTAAACGATGAATACTAAGTGTTGGAGGGTTTCCGCCCTTCAGTGCTGCAGCTAACGCATTAAGTATTCCGCCTGGGGAGTACGACCGCAAGGTTGAAACTCAAAAGAATTGACGGGGGCCCGCACAAGCGGTGGAGCATGTGGTTTAATTCGAAGCTACGCGAAGAACCTTACCAGGTCTTGACATCTTCTGACATTCTAAGAGATTAGAAGTTCCCTTCGGGGACAGAATGACAGGTGGTGCATGGTTGTCGTCAGCTCGTGTCGTGAGATGTTGGGTTAAGTCCCGCAACGAGCGCAACCCTTATTACTAGTTGCCAGCATTAAGTTGGGCACTCTAGTGAGACTGCCGGTGACAAACCGGAGGAAGGTGGGGACGACGTCAAATCATCATGCCCCTTATGACCTGGGCTACACACGTGCTACAATGGATGGTACAACGAGTCGCGAAACCGCGAGGTTTAGCTAATCTCTTAAAGCCATTCTCAGTTCGGACTGTAGGCTGCAACTCGCCTACACGAAGTCGGAATCGCTAGTAATCGCGGATCAGCATGCCGCGGTGAATACGTTCCCGGGCCTTGTACACACCGCCCGTCACACCATGAGAGTTTGTAACACCCAAAGCCGGTGGGGTAACCTTTTAGGAGCTAGCCGTCTAAGGTGGGACAGATGATTAGGGTGAAGTCGTAACAAGGTAGCCGTAGGAGAACCTGCGGCTGGATCACCTCCTTTCTAAGGAATAATACGGAAACTACACCATGTCAAAGCTTTGTTTAGTTTTGAGAGGTCTACTCTCAGAACATGCGTATCGGGCCTATAGCTCAGCTGGTTAGAGCGCACGCCTGATAAGCGTGAGGTCGATGGTTCGAGTCCATTTAGGCCCATGATGGGGAATTAGCTCAGCTGGGAGAGCGCCTGCCTTGCACGCAGGAGGTCAGCGGTTCGATCCCGCTATTCTCCATTGGACAACGTTAGTTGTTCTGATAATTTGTTCTTTGAAAACTGAATAATATCTAAATTTTCTAATATTAATTATGTAAATAATTAAACCGAGAAAACCACCGCGTAATTTAAAGAGTTATATTAACAAGATTAGTTCAATTAATCGCTAGAATTAAACTCATAAACCACTTTCCCGTCGGCAAAGTATAGGTTAAGTTAGGAAGGGCGCATGGTGAATCCCTTGGCACTAGGAGCCGATGAAGGACGGGACTAACACCGATATGCCTCGGGGAGCTGTACGTAAGCTTTGATCCGGGGATTTCCGAATGGGGCAACCCAGCAAGCTTTACCGCTTGTTATCCACATCTGAATACATAGGATGTGTGAAGGTAGACGTGGGGAACTGAAACATCTCAGTACCCGCAGGAAGAGAAAGAAAAATCGATTCCCTGAGTAGCGGCGAGCGAAACGGGAAAAGCCCAAACCAGAAAGCTTGCTTTCTGGGGTTGTAGGACTGAACATTTGAGTTACCAAAGAGTTTGATAGTTGAGGAGTCTGGGAAGGCTCGCCAAAGAGGGTGATAGCCCCGTAAACTAAATCAAGCTCCCTCAGTTCAGGATCCTGAGTACGGCGGAGCACGTGAAATTCCGTCGGAATCCGGGAGGACCATCTCCCAAGGCTAAATACTCCCTAGTGACCGATAGTGAACCAGTACCGTGAGGGAAAGGTGAAAAGCACCCCGGAAGGGGAGTGAAACAGTTCTTGAAACCATGTGCCTACAATAAGTCAGAGCCCGTTAATGGGTGATGGCGTGCCTTTTGTAGAATGAACCGGCGAGTTACGTTCGTATGCCAGGTTAAGTTGAAGAGACGGAGCCACAGCGAAAGCGAGTCTGAAGAGGGCGAATAAGTATGCGGATGTAGACCCGAAACCAAGTGACCTACCCATGTCCAGGTTGAAGGTGCGGTAAAACGCACTGGAGGACCGAACTCGTGTACGTTGAAAAGTGCTGAGATGAGGTGTGGGTAGCGGTGAAATTCCAAACGAACTTGGAGATAGCTGGTTCTCTCCGAAATAGCTTTAGGGCTAGCCTCGGAATTAGGATCATGGAGGTAGAGCCACTGTTTGGACTAGGGGCCCGTCACGGGTTACCGAATTCAGATAAACTCCGAATGCCATTGATTTATGTCCGGGAGTCAGACGGTGAGAGATAAGTTCCATCGTCGAAAGGGGAACAGCCCAGACCGCCAGTTAAGGTCCCTAAATATATGTTAAGTGGAAAAGGATGTGGAGTTGCATAGACAACTAGGATGTTGGCTCAGAAGCAGCCACCATTTAAAGAGTGCGTAATAGCTCACTAGTCGAGTGATTCTGCGCCGAAAATGTACCGGGGCTTAAACATATTACCGAGACTGCGGATGTCACCAATAGGTGACGTGATAGGAGAGCGTTCTAAGGGCAATGAAGGCAGACCGTGAGGACTGTTGGAGCGCTTAGAAGTGAGAATGCCGGTATGAGTAGCGAAAGATAGGTGAGAATCCTATCCACCGAATGACTAAGGTTTCCTGGGGAAGGCTCGTCCACCCAGGGTTAGTCGGGACCTAAGTCGAGGCCGAGAGGCGTAGACGATGGATAACAGGTTGATATTCCTGTACTAGTTAAACTTGTTTGAACAATGGAGGGACGCAGTAGGCTATGGAAAGCATCCAGTTGGAAACGGATGTCCAAGCAGCAAGTCTGAAGAAGAGTCAAATGCTTTTTTTCTTAAGGACAAGCTGTGATGGGGAGCGAAATTATAGTAGCGAAGTTCCAGACGTCACACTGCCGAGAAAAGCTTCTAGTTAGAGTTTAATTACCCGTACCGCAAACCGACACAGGTAGTCGAGGAGAGTATCCTAAGGTGAGCGAGAGAACTCTCGTTAAGGAACTCGGCAAAATGACCCCGTAACTTCGGGAGAAGGGGTGCTGACCGCAAGGTCAGCCGCAGTGAAGAGGCCCAAACGACTGTTTATCAAAAACACAGGTTTCTGCAAAATCGTAAGATGACGTATAGGGGCTGACGCCTGCCCGGTGCTGGAAGGTTAAGGGAATGAGTTAGCGTAAGCGAAGCTTTGAACTGAAGCCCCAGTAAACGGCGGCCGTAACTATAACGGTCCTAAGGTAGCGAAATTCCTTGTCGGGTAAGTTCCGACCCGCACGAAAGGCGTAACGATTTGGGCACTGTCTCAACGAGAGACTCGGTGAAATTATAATACCCGTGAAGATGCGGGTTACCCGCGACAGGACGGAAAGACCCCATGGAGCTTTACTGTAACTTGATATTGAGTGTTTGTACAGCTTGTACAGGATAGGTAGGAGCCGTTGAAGTCGGAACGCTAGTTTCGATGGAGGCATTGGTGGGATACTACCCTCGTTGTATGAACCCTCTAACCCGCGCCACTAATCGTGGCGGGAGACAGTGTCTGGTAGGCAGTTTGACTGGGGCGGTCGCCTCCTAAAGAGTAACGGAGGCGCCCAAAGGTTCCCTCAGAATGGTTGGAAATCATTCGTAGAGTGTAAAGGCAGAAGGGAGCTTGACTGCGAGACAGACAGGTCGAGCAGGGACGAAAGTCGGGCTTAGTGATCCGGTGGTACCGTATGGAAGGGCCATCGCTCAACGGATAAAAGCTACCCTGGGGATAACAGGCTTATCTCCCCCAAGAGTTCACATCGACGGGGAGGTTTGGCACCTCGATGTCGGCTCATCGCATCCTGGGGCTGTAGTCGGTCCCAAGGGTTGGGCTGTTCGCCCATTAAAGCGGTACGCGAGCTGGGTTCAGAACGTCGTGAGACAGTTCGGTCCCTATCCGTCGCGGGCGTAGGAAATTTGAGAGGAGCTGTCCTTAGTACGAGAGGACCGGGATGGACATACCGCTGGTGTACCAGTTGTTCTGCCAAGAGCATCGCTGGGTAGCTACGTATGGATGAGATAAACGCTGAAAGCATCTAAGTGTGAAACTCGCCTCAAGATGAGATTTCCCATTGCCTTCGGGCAAGTAAGACCCCTGAAAGATGATCAGGTAGATAGGTTAGGAGTGGAAGTGCAGCGATGCATGAAGCGGACTAATACTAATCGGTCGAGGACTTAACCAAGTAAGTGGTGGTTTTCGAAGGAAAATTTAAGATATTATTCAGTTTTGAGAGAACAAAGATTTTCTCAAGCGATAACGTAAGTTAGCGTTGAGTGTGGTGACGATGGCAAGAAGGATACACCTGTACCCATGTCGAACACAGAAGTTAAGCTTCTTAGCGCCGAGAGTAGTTGGAGGATCGCCTCCTGCGAGGGTAGGACGTTGCCATGCTTTATATTTGGAGGATTAGCTCAGTTGGGAGAGCACCTGCCTTACAAGCAGGGGGTCACAGGTTCGAACCCTGTATCCTCCATTGAGCCGTTAGCTCAGTTGGTAGAGCATCTGACTTTTAATCAGAGGGTCGGCAGTTCGAGCCTGCCACGGCTCATAGCACTAAATGTGCTATGATATACATAATATTAATAGGCATTTAGTAATGCCGACTTAGCTCAGTTGGCAGAGCACCTGTCTTGTAAACAGGGGGTCGGAGGTTCGAATCCTCTAGTCGGCATTATGCGGAAGTAGTTCAGTGGTAGAACATCACCTTGCCATGGTGGGGGTCGCGGGTTCGAATCCCGTCTTCCGCTTAGTAGCTAAAAACTACTAAGTTTTATCAAAGCCCTTGCCGGGGTGGCGGAATTGGCAGACGCACAGGACTTAAAATCCTGCGGTCAGTGATGACCGTACCGGTTCGATCCCGGTCCTCGGCATATATGCACCCATAGCGCAATTGGATAGAGTGTCTGACTACGAATCAGAAGGTTGCAGGTTCGACTCCTGCTGGGTGCATTTAAAAACGGGAAGTAGCTCAGCTTGGTAGAGCACCTGGTTTGGGACCAGGGGGTCGCAGGTTCGAATCCTGTCTTCCCGATTAAATGTCGTAAGGCATTTAATCTTTAGTTAGATCGCGGTGTAGCTCAGCTGGCTAGAGCGTCCGGTTCATACCCGGGAGGTCGGGGGTTCGATCCCCTCCGCCGCGATAGGGTTGAATATACGAACTTGGACCTTTAGCTCAGTTGGTTAGAGCAGACGGCTCATAACCGTCCGGTCGTAGGTTCGAGTCCTACAAGGTCCATCTAGCTTCAATTGTTAGAGACCAGTGAAACGTATATTGATTATGGAGGATTACCCAAGTCCGGCTGAAGGGAACGGTCTTGAAAACCGTCAGGTGGGTCAAACCACGCGAGGGTTCGAATCCCTCATCCTCCTTTTTTATTATCGCGGGATGGAGCAGTCTGGTAGCTCGTCGGGCTCATAACCCGAAGGTCGTAGGTTCAAATCCTGCTCCCGCAATTTTTGTTTGGTCCTATGGTCTAGTTGGTTTAGGACGCCTGCCTGTCACGCAGGAGATCACGAGTTCGAGTCTCGTTAGGACCGTTTTATGGCTCGGTAGCTCAGTCGGTAGAGCAATGGATTGAAGCTCCATGTGTCGGCAGTTCGATTCTGTCCCGCGCCATTTCAATTGAATATTTTTTGTTTTGCGGGTGTAGTTTAGTGGTAAAACCACAGCCTTCCAAGCTGTTGTCGCGAGTTCGATTCTCGTCACCCGCTTTCCTTCCTTTGGGCCTATAGCTCAGCTGGTTAGAGCGCACGCCTGATAAGCGTGAGGTCGATGGTTCGAGTCCATTTAGGCCCATTTTGGAGAAGTACTCAAGTGGCTGAAGAGGCGCCCCTGCTAAGGGTGTAGGTCGTGTAAGCGGCGCGAGGGTTCGAATCCCTCCTTCTCCGTTGGTAGATGCTTTACATATGTGTATGACCCGTTGGTCAAGTGGTTAAGACACTGCCCTTTCACGGCAGTAACATGGGTTCGAATCCCGTACGGGTCATTTTATTATTATCGCGGGATGGAGCAGTCTGGTAGCTCGTCGGGCTCATAACCCGAAGGTCGTAGGTTCAAATCCTGCTCCCGCAATTTTGTTTGGTTCTATGGTCTAGTTGGTTTAGGACGCCTGCCTGTCACGCAGGAGATCACGAGTTCGAGTCTCGTTAGAACCGTCTTGTATAGAAGTAAAAGCATATCGTAAGGTATGCTTTTTTTGTTTTCAAAAACGGAGGAAATAGATTGAGTATATTGATACAAGGAATCATATTTGGTATTGCGTACATAGCTCCGATAGGCATGCAAAATATTTATGTTATTGATTCATCTTTAGAATATCCATTAAGACGTGCAATCAGCATTGCATTAATAGTTGCAGCATTTGATATGAGTTTGGCGCTAGCTTCATTTTATGGAATGGGAACTTTGTTGCAAAGATACTTATGGCTAAAACAAACTATTCTATTAGTCGGTAGTTTAATGGTATTTTACATTGGAGTTAGCCTGTTTAGAGAAAATAAAAAGACGGTTGAAGTTGATGATAAAAATAATAATAGTTTTAGTTACAGAAGTGTTATTTTAAGTGCTTTCACAATTGCTTGGCTTAATCCTCAGGCAATTATTGATGGTACGATGCTACTCGGGGCTTTTAGGGCTTCATTTCACGGTACAGATAATCCCAATTGGTTTATTGTTGGAGTGTGTATTTCTTCTATAAGCTGGTTTATTGTATTGACCAGTGTAATTAATTATCTGAGAGAGCAGTTTAATTCTAAATATCTGTTAATCTTGAATAAGGTGTGTGGAGTAATAATTATTCTTTATGGTGTGAAATTAGTTGCTGATTTTATTCATAGTATTTAAAAAGGACAAATGACAGTGCTTCGTCATTTGTCCTTTTTTTGATTTATACCGAGCGAACCGCCGGATATATTTCCATTAATTGAACATTAAGATAAAAATATTTAAGAGAGTTAGGACGGTAATAATCGTTAGTTTGTACCTGATATTGTCCAGTTGATTAATGAAGAACGAAGCAATACTTATAATCATTAATGGAATGACCGCCCAATTTTTTAAAACAATTAGAGCAGTGATAATTGTTAAAACGTTAAGAATAATATTGAAAATCCGATAGGTTGAACTTACCTCAAAGAAAATTGGAAAATTAACCGAGATTAAACTCAGAGATAAAATAATGCAAAGGCTGATAAGGTAGCCTGAAACAAACTTATTTTGAACGAAAAAGTAAGAGAATGGAAATATTGTTCCAAGCGAAATTGCATAAATCAGCAGACCAATTCCGTCAATTTTATAAAACGGCAAAAACGATGTAAAAAGTGGTATTAGCGTTAATGCGAGTAATCCGGCGATTGATTTTTGATTACTTAAATAAATTATAGCAATAATGGCCACAGGAATTATAAAGATTGGTAATAGCAATCTTGGTGGCGTGCGATTAGTAAATCGATCTAAGGTAATAAATATGATCATAGCAATTCCCAAGAAGAGCAGTAACTGGATTGGAAAGGACTCTCCAAAATGTGTTGTACTGAAATGGCTACTAAAAAGCCAAATACTTCCACTTAGTAGGAAAGATACAATTGCCGGTAAAATGGTTTTTTGATTAACAGTAGCATTGTTGTGTAAAAAATCGAGATTTTTCATAGAATTATATGACTCCTTTATACATAGAGTAATCGTAAACAAAAGACAACAAACAGTCAATAGATTCCCTTTAAAAAGCATTATTTCTGTGCTAAAATTTACTAGTTACAGTGTTCCCGATAGGACTGATTATCCCTAGATCCTTGTAACCGAAAAAAATTGAGGGGGAAACTCAAATGACAGAAAGACATTTATTTACTTCAGAATCAGTATCTGAAGGACATCCTGATAAAATTGCAGATCAAATTAGTGATTCAATTTTAGATGAATTATTAACGCATGATCCCAATGCCCGTGTGGCTTGTGAAACTACAGTCACCACCGGTTTAGTAGTTGTTGTTGGAGAAATCTCGACAACCGCTTATATCGATATTCAAAAAGTTGTGAGACGTACGATTAAAGAAATTGGTTATGTAGGCGGCGAATATGGTTTCGATGGGGAAAATTGTGCAGTAATGGTAGCAATTGACGAACAATCTCCTGATATCGCGCAAGGCGTTGATGATTCGCTTGAAACACGTGAAGGTAAAGAGGATCAACTGGACCGAATTGGTGCTGGCGACCAAGGATTAATGTTTGGATATGCTACGAATGAAACACCTGAGTTGATGCCTTTGCCAATTATGCTTAGCCATCATTTAATGCAAAAAATTGCTAAGTTACGAAAAGATAATGTAATCCCTTATCTCAGACCAGATGCAAAGGCTGAGGTTACCGTTGAGTATGACGAAAGGGAAAAACCTAAGCGTGTTGATACGGTTGTTGTTAGTACTCAACATGATCCAGACGTTGAACTTACTCAGATTAGAACTGATATGATAGAAAAGCTGATTAAAACAACAATACCAAGTGAACTGCTTGATGAAAAAACAAAATATTTTGTGAATCCAACTGGTCGTTTTGTAATTGGAGGACCACAGGGTGATGCTGGCTTAACAGGCCGTAAAATTATTGTTGATACCTATGGAGGGGCTGCTCGACACGGGGGTGGTGCTTTTTCTGGGAAAGATGCTACAAAAGTTGATCGTTCGGCTAGTTATGCAGCAAGGTATATTGCTAAAAATATAGTTGCTGCGGGGCTTGCTGAAAAAGTTGAGGTTCAGATTGCCTATGCTATTGGGGTTGCACAACCTGTATCCGTCATGGTAGATACTTTTGGGACCGGAAAAGTTTCAGAAGAAGATATTACTGAAGCTGTTCGTCAAATCTTTGATCTTCGTCCGGCTGGTATCATAGAAATGCTTGATTTGCGCCGCCCAATTTATAAAAAGACGGCTGCCTATGGTCATTTTGGCAGAACAGACATTGACCTGCCATGGGAGCATGTTGATAAAGTTCAAGAACTACAGGATTTCTTTAATTAATATTTGCAACAGTGGGACATGGTGGGCAATCAAATGATTGCTTAATTTATGTCCCATCTTTTAAATTATTATGCGATTTTGATGAGTCTGACCTGATTATCTCAGACTCATTTATTTTTGAACAAATTTGGGGGCTTTATGAAGAAAAAAGAAACAAACGTAGTTATTGTCACAATTGCAATTTTTATTGCGACATTTATGTCAGCGGTGGAGGGAACGATCGTTTCAACTGCTATGCCAACAATTGTTGGTGATTTACACGGTGTCAGTTTGATGAATTGGGTTATTTCAATTTTTCTATTAACAAATGCAATTTTTACTCCAATTTATGGAAAGTTAGCTGATATATTTGGAAGAAAACGAATTTTTAATGTTGGAATATTTATTTTTTTAGTGGGTTCAATTTTGAGTGGATTAGCTAATTCAATGACTACTTTAATCATTTGGCGAGCTTTGCAAGGTGTGGGTGCTGGATGCATTATGCCTGTATCGAATACTATCATCGCAGATATTTATCCAATCGAAAAAAGGGCACGTATTATGGGATTTAATGGCGCTGCCTGGGGAATTGCTTCAATTATTGCCCCATTATTAGGTGGATTTATTGTAGATAAATTAACATGGCATTGGGTGTTTTTTATAAATGTCCCAATTGGCATTATAACGATTCTACTCATTCAAATATTTTTGCGGGAAGAAGTAAAAGTAAATGATAAACCAATTGATTTTTTGGGAAGTGCTTGGTTAATGCTTGCTTTACTTGGGTTAATGTATGGATTCCAATTGATTGGAGAAGCACATTTTTCACCATTTATGCTATTGATCTCATTTGTACTTTTTATTTTAGGAGTGGTTTTATTCATTCGACAAGAAAAAAAGGCAGTGGACCCAATTATCTCGCTCAAACTTTTTCAAAATAGAACATTTGTTATTCAAAATGTAGCTACAATGTTAGTAGCGGGTTTTTTGATTGGTTTTGAAGTGTATCTTCCAACGTGGACACAGGGAATTTTAGGACTACCAGCCTCATTAGCTGGATTTGCTGTAACGCCAAGTTCCTTGTTGTGGATTTTTGGCTCATTTTTGGCGGGTAAAATGATGGTGAAGTTGTCACCTAATAAAGTTTTAAGTGTTAGTTTATCAATACTAGCGGTTGGTAGCCTCATATTAGCAGTTGTACCAATTGAAACACCGTTCTGGTTTTTCTTTGTAATCTCAGCGATTTTAGGAACGGGATTTGGGATTACTATTACTTCTACAACGGTTACCTCGCAGCATCTAGTTAGTTCTGATCAGATTGGAGTTGCTACTTCGTTTAATACTTTGGCGCGATCACTTGGTCAGACAATTATGATGTCTATTTTTGGAATTATTATGAATAGTAGTATGAATAGTGGAGTAGCACAGAATAGTCGTTACAATATGGGAATGATGAATAAATTAATTAATCCGCAAACTGCTAAAGAATTACCTAGTGACTTGTTGGGTGGATTACGTTTGATTCTTTACTCAGCTCTTCATAATATCTACTTGTCTGGATTTATATTAATCCTAATAGCTTTAGTGGTGAATATCTTTGACCGAAAAACGGCTGAAAATAGTTAGTTAATTCCAGCATAAAAAGCGGGACATAGGTCGGAAAATAACGAGTATTACTAGCAATATAAACGATAGATATTTTGTTATGCAACAGATCCTTAAAAAAAGATATGGTTAAAGAATTATTGGATAATCAATATTGTAAAACATACTCCACTATTTCTTTTCAATAATTAATAAAATGGGCGGTTGATTGATCTGATTAAGGAATTCATAGCGCAGGACACTAAATTCTTGTTGTTCTATTTGGCTTAGATAATGGGTTATATGGTCTAATTCATCCTTGCCGCCTGGGTGCCCGTAATAACAAACAACAGCAATTCTACCACCAACTTTGAGTAAACGAAGGCAGGAGTTGATAGCCGGAATAGTAGTCGAAAAATGTGTAATGATTGATTTATTATTTCCCGGAAGATATCCAAGGTTAAAAATTGCAGCCGAAATCGGATTAGACACATAGTTATCAATCTTAGAGTGAGAATCGTTAATGAGTGTTGTCTGGCTTATTAAATCTAATTGTGTAAGTCGATCTTTAGTATGGTTGATGGCATCTTGCTGTATATCAAACGCATAAACATGACCAGTAGCACCAACTGATTTAGCCAGAAATTGGGTGTCATGACCGTTTCCCATAGTGGCATCAATAACATTGTCACCTTTATTGATAATCTCTTGTAAAACGATATGACTATACTGCATTGAATTTTTTAGCATTTTCTAAAACTCCTTAATTAAAATATAACGTGAAATTTGTAAAATCATGAATCCTAGAAGCATTCCACCAATAATGTCAGATGGATAGTGGACATTAAGATATACCCGTGAAATTGGAAGTAGGATCAGTCCGAGACTCCAAATAAAGTTTAAAACGAATTTAATAGCCTTATTTTTAATGATTTGATTTGTGATGATGATTAGTCCACCAAATAAGGCGATTGCAACTACAGAATGACCGCTAGGAAAGCTATAACCTGTAGCTCTAACTAAATGAGGTAATGGGCGTGGCCTTTTAACCCACTCTTTAATTAAATGATTAATTAAAGAACTACCAAAAGTAGTAAAAAGTAAGAAAATTCCGTATTTGAAATGTTTGCTCACTGTGAGAATTAAAAGTATAGCGAAATTGATAATGATGAACGGTATTTGGTTACCAATTTGCGTAATTATCTTAAAAAAAGTTAGTTTTAGTGGACTAGGATCTAATTGAATTAAGTTTGTTATAAATTTATCAAAAGGGTAAAGCGTTGTCGGAACAAACTTTACGGTTAAGGTTAACAAAATAAAAAACACTAAACTTAGAATAAAAGGCGCAAATTGTGATGTTTTTGTTGTCCTCATGAACTCCTCCTATGTGGTATCCTTCTCTGGTATATTACCATATGTAGGTTTGCAAACTGAGATATAGTTTGATACTATTATATCAACATAAAGTCAACGAAGATAAGGAATATTAGACGCTTATATTTTACAGAGACCAGGTGGATAGTGTGAACTTGGAGATTGATGCGTTCGAACTCGCCTTTGAGTTTCCTGCTGAATTATAGTAAGGGGAACGTTTTTCCGCGTTAAGGAATCAAGAGTGTGGCTGTAAGCTACAAACCTAGGTGGTACCGCGGAACAGATTTCGTCCTAAGAGATTTTCTCTTGGGATTTTTTTGTTGGCAAATTTTAGGAGGAATGGATATGCCCTTTAATCATCATGAAATAGAACCAAAATGGCAAAAGTACTGGTCAGACCACGAAACATTTAAGACAAACGCAACAGAGGATAAACCCAAATATTATGCACTAGACATGTTTCCGTATCCATCAGGACAGGGATTACATGTGGGACACCCAGAAGGATATACAGCGACGGATATTATGTCGCGCATGAAACGCATGCAAGGATTTAAAGTTCTTCATCCAATGGGATGGGATGCTTTTGGTTTGCCAGCTGAGCAATATGCTATGAAAACGGGACATAATCCTAAAGATTTCACAAAAGATAACATTAAAAATTTTAAACGACAAATTCAATCACTAGGTTTTTCATATGACTGGTCCCGTGAAATTAATACTACAGATCCTAGTTATTACAAGTGGACCCAGTGGATTTTTGAACAAATGTACAAAAAAGGTTTAGCATACGAGAAAGAAACACTTGTTAACTGGGCACCTGATTTGATGGGGGGCACTGTTGTTGCAAACGAAGAAGTTATTAATGGGCGTACTGAACGTGGCGATTTTCCGGTTTTTCGAGTACCGATGAAACAATGGATTTTAAAAATTACTGCTTACGCTGATCGTTTACTTGATGACTTAGATCTAGTTGATTGGCCTGAAAGCATCAAGGAAATGCAACGTAACTGGATTGGTCGCTCGGTCGGAGCTAGCGTTAACTTTAAGGTTGAAGATACAGAAGAAAACATTGAAGTATTTACAACCCGTGCTGACACATTGTTTGGTGTGACTTATTTAGTGGTTTCGCCTGAACATGATATTGTTGAACGAATTACAACAGCCGAAAACAAGGCTAAAGTTACAGAATACCAAAAACAAGTTGCTACAAAATCCGATCTTGAACGAACAGATTTAAATAAGGATAAAACAGGGGTCTTTACCGGTGCCTACGCTATCAATCCGGTTAATGGAAAAAAAGTGCCAATTTGGATTGCTGATTATGTCCTTTCATCATACGGAACGGGTGCTGTTATGGCTGTTCCTGCTCATGACCCGCGAGACTTTGAATTTGCTAAAAAGTTCGGAATTGAAATTATTCCGGTTATTGAGGGGGGAAATATTGAAGATGGTGCCTACGAAGGTGATGGGACACATATTAATTCTGCCTTTTTAAATGGCTTGGATAAACAAGCTGCTCTTTCCTCAATGTTAACGTGGATTAAAGAAAATGGCGTGGGTGATAAAAAAGTTAATTATCGTCTTCGAGATTGGGTATTTTCTCGTCAGAGATATTGGGGTGAACCTATTCCAATTATTCATTGGGAAGATGGAGAAACTGGGCTGGTTCCTGAAAATGAATTGCCTCTGCGTTTACCAGCGACAGATGATTTGAAGCCTTCTGGTACCGGTGAAAGTCCACTTGCTAACTTAGACGACTGGCTTAATGTCGTCGATGAAAATGGGCGAAAAGGACGACGTGAAACTAATACAATGCCACAGTGGGCGGGAAGCTCATGGTACTACTTACGATACATTGATCCAAAAAACGATCAAGAAATTGCCGATAAGCAACTCCTCAAAGAATGGATGCCAGTTGATTTATACGTTGGTGGTGCTGAGCATGCCGTATTGCATCTTCTATATGCACGTTTTTGGCATAAGGTGCTTTATGACTTGGGAGTTGTTCCAACTAAAGAACCCTTCCAAAAATTGGTTAATCAAGGCATGATTCTTGGTAGTAATCATGAAAAAATGTCCAAATCAAAGGGAAATGTTGTTAATCCAGATGATATCGTCGATAAATATGGTGCAGATACGCTGCGTATATACGAAATGTTTATGGGACCTTTGACTGAATCAGTTTCTTGGAGTGAAGATGGACTAAATGGAAGCCGTAAATGGCTTGACCGTGTATGGCGGCTGTTTATTGATGATGACGGTAAATTACGAGACCGCATTACTAAAGTTAACGATGGAAAGTTAGATCTAATCTTTAATAAAACTGTTCAAAAAGTTTCTAATGACTTTGAAAATATGCGGTTTAATACTGGAATTTCCCAGCTAATGGTATTTATAAATGAAGCTTACAAAGTGGATTCTATTTATGTTAAATATGTAGAGGACTTTGTAAAAATCCTTTCGCCACTTGCTCCACATTTGGCAGAAGAATTATGGAGTCGTTTAGGATACAAGGAAACGATTAGTTATGAAAAATGGCCCACCGTTGATGAATCTAAATTAGTCGAGGATACTGTTGAGGTAATCTTACAAATAAACGGAAAAGTCCGAGGACGTCTTACTGTTGAAAAGGATTTAAAACAGGAACAATTACAGAAATTAGCAATGGACAGTGACTCTGTTCAACAATGGATTAACGGAAAAGAGATTCGGAAAGTAATCGTTGTTCCTAATCGGATTGTTAATATCGTTGTTGGATAATTTTGGAGACATTATTGAAAGTAGGGAAGCACCATGGCAGATCAGCCGAATAAAAATGATAGTAGTGACCTTGAATATATTGGGTCACAACCCCTTAGAGAAGGACAAAAAGTAACTTCTTCTAAATCTCAAATGCTTGAGGGATCAGTCTGGATGACAGCGGGCAGTATTTTTTCTAGGATACTTGGCGCAGTTTATATCATTCCTTGGGTAATTTGGTTTGGTGTGTACAGTAATCAGGCTAATGCTTTATACGCTAAAGGATATAATATTTATAGCTTGTTCTTAATTGCTGCAATTGCTGGAATCCCTTCTGCAATTGCTAAACAAGTTTCACATTATAACGCACTTAATGAATTTGCCTTAGGACAAAGGCTCTACAAAAGGGGTCTGTTATTGTCAGTCGGATCAGGAATTGTTTGTGCTTTAATATTATTTTATGGTGCACCTTTTCTATCTGCTGGATCTGAGAGTGTCGTTCCTGTATTGCATGCGTTGGCATGGGCAGTTTTAATCATTCCAACAATGAGTCTGACTAGGGGATTTTTCCAAGGTTACCAAGAAATGGGTCCCTCTGCTATTTCTCAGTTTGTTGAGCAATTGGCGCGAGTTGGTTATATGCTGGTGACTGCATATTTAATTATGGGAGTTCACCATGGTGATTGGGTATTTGCTGTTTCACAATCAACATTTGCTGCTTTTATTGGAGCGATAGGCGGTTTTCTGGTGTTAGGATGGTATTTTCTAAAATATCGTAAACGTTTGAAAACACTTGCTCAGGCTAGCTCCAATGAGCTGGTTGTATCCACAGGTGATTTATATCGGGAGATTATTGCACAAGCGATTCCATTTATTATCATTGGTTCCGCAATTACTATTTTTCAATTAATTGATCAGTATACTTTCTTTAAAATTATGCAAATGACAAGTAGCTATACCACTGATATTTTAAATACTATGTATGCCATTTTTGCTTTTAATGCAAATAAATTGGTCATGATTGTGATTTCATTAGCGTCTGCAATGGCTGTAACTTCGGTTCCTTTACTTTCAGAAGCAAAAACGCGAGGGGATTCACGAGCAATTAGTCAACAAGTAACTGAAGCCATTTCGTTATTTTCATTTTTAATGATTCCTGCAGCCCTTGGAATGGCCGCAATTGCACAACCTGCTTATACACTTTTTTATCATTTTAGTGGAGTGGGGACAGCTATTCTTGAGTTTAATTCATATGTTGCAATTGTTTTAGGGGTTTTCACGGTGATTTCTGCTATCATGCAAGGAATTGGTGAGAATAAATTAGCAGTTCGTTATTTTCTGTACGGGGTCATAATTAAATTTATTGCGCAAATTCCACTTGTAATGGCCTTTTCAGCTATTGGCTCATTAATGTCGACAGCAATTGGTTTTGCTTTTATTAATTGGTTGATTTTAAAGCATATTAACGATGAATATGGCATTGATTATCAAGTTATTAATGAACATTTGACTAAAATTATTTTATATTCACTAGGAATGTTTGTCATTGCATGGGGAGTGGCACATGGAATGTATCTATTTATGAATAATGAAAGCAAAGTTGCTGCGTTGATCGTTGCTTTGGTTGCTGCTTCGGCTGGTGGTCTCTTCTATCTTTATTGTTCACTTAAGAGCAGATTAGCCGATGAAATGCTGGGTAGTAGAGCAAGTCGTCTAAGAAATATGTTAAGAATAAAGTAGGTTGAAATGTTGAGAGTTGATAAATTTTTACATGATATGAACGTTGGTACAAGGACTCAGATTCGAAAACTAACTCGTGATGGGCAAATTAGTGTAAATGGCGAAGCTGTAAAGTCTGGTCGAGTAAAGATTGATCCTGATCAAGATGAGGTGCAGCTTAGTGGTGAGGTAGTTCAATATCAAAAGCACTTTTATTTTATTGTTAACAAACCGATTGGGGTACTGACAGCAACGGAAGACCGAAAGCAAAAAACAGTCATGGAACTCTTTAATAAAAATGACCGTAGACCAGATTTATTTCCAGTTGGAAGGTTAGATAAGAACACTGAAGGATTACTTCTAATTACAAATAACGGGGAGATTGGGCACCGCTTATTATCGCCTGAACACCATGTTGATAAAGTCTATGAAGCGACTGTAACAGGACAAATTAGTGAGGGTGCGGCAGCCAAATTTGCTAACGGATTAACGCTCAAAGATGGTACTCAGTTGAAGCCTGCCGGTCTGAAAGTTAAAGAATATTCTAATTTGGAAAAAACGACAACGGTGGAAGTAACGATTAGCGAAGGAAAGTATCATCAGGTACGACGCATGTTTGGCGCTTTGGGTGAACGTGTTCTTAGGTTGCGACGAGTGAAATTTGGTCCATTGGAGCTAGATGTGGGACTTTTGCCTGGTCATTATAGAGCTCTAACAGACGAGGAAATCGTAAACTTGGAAAATCTATAGGGTACACTGCTATAATAAAAACAGGAAGGCGGTGCTACTATGGATTACAAAAATGTTCTTTTTGGATATGATGGTTCTCCGGAGGCCCAAAAAGCCTTTGAGAAAGCAATTGAGATTACAAAACAGAATCATGCTAGGTTGGTCATTAGCGAAATTGTTAAACAACAATACGCGAATACTGAAAGTGTGTCATTGGGATTTGGAATTGCGAGCACTGATATTGATATAAAGAAGGCACTGATGGAACGCGAGCAGGAGCTTGAAGTTTTAAAACAGAAAGCAATTGAAGCAGGAGTCAGTGATGTTCAAATAGATTTAAGAGTGGGAAACCCAAAGCAAGAACTTTCTGAAGATATTCCCGATAAGTATGATATTGATTTAACGGTATTAGGTGCTACTGGATTGGGACGAGTTGCATGAGTTGTGATCGGCTCGACTGCGAGTTATGTTGTAGAAAATTCTAAAACTGATGTATCAATTGTTAAGTAGGAAAATTAAAAAGTGTTCCGGAGAACTCACTGTGAGGTGAAGTTGCTCGGAACACTTTTTGATTTAAATGGCTTGATTGTAATTAGCCTTACGTGTCTCTTTTAATTTTTTATCAATTTGTTGCAAGATGATATTAACATTTTTTTCTTCAGATAAATCATAAGTTTGTAAATCGATTTTCATTTTAGGGCTAGCATCATATTCTTCGTACCATGTTTTATATGCTGTCCACATTTTTTTATAATAAGACTCAAGTTCAGGGTTATTGTCGAATTGTTCATAGTCACGACCGCGTTTTTTAATTCTATATAGGATAGTATCAAAATCAGTTTCAGCATAAACCATCAAATCTGGAGCCTTCTTAGGCAGGTTCTGGAGTTCACCCATCATGTTATCGAGCAAGTTCATATAGACGCCGAATTCTGTGTCAGTAATGTTGCCTTCCTTATTGTTTTCGCGTGTGAATAAGGCATCTTCATAAATTGAACGATCAAGAACATTATTATCATCTGCCAGAGCCTTTTTAATCATTTGGAATCGTTTATTCAAGAAATAAATTTGGAGTAAAAAACCATAACTTTTAGGATCAGAATAGTAAAGTGGTAATACTGGATTATCGCCTACTGGTTCAAAAAAGGCCTTTGAACCATAAAAATCCGCAATTCTACCTGTTAATGTTGTTTTTCCGACACCAATCATTCCTGCTGTAATTATCACCATGCTTTGCCCCTCTTTTTTACAATTTAACCAAGGGATAGTATATCATATAAAAATTCACATCAACATATTGTGCTTTGAATTTTTTTGTGCATGAATTGCACGAAAACGGTCACATTTGTTTTATATTAATTTAGTATTAAATTTAAAAAAGTTACTGTATATAATTGAAAACCCTTTCCAAATCGGCTAATCTTAAATTATATAAGAATAGAGAGAGGTTACGTATGATTAAGTTAATTGTTAGTGATTTAGATGAAACATTATTAGGCTTGGATGGAAGTATCTCGGATGAAAATATTAAAGCAATAAAAAAGGCTCAAAAAGCAGGTGTTAAGTTTGTACCTAACACTGGTCGCGGATTTAGTTCAGTACAAGGTTTATTACAGAAATTAGGATTGAAAGACCAAAAAGAAGAGTTTGTTATTTCTTATAACGGGGGTGCTATTGTTGAAAATGCTGGTTTAAAAGTTGTACAGACTAATGAATTAACATTTGAACAGGCGAGTGAAATTTATAATATTGCTATGAAAGTTAAGGACTTTGATACGCATGTTTATACGCTTAATGATGTTTATATTTATAACCCACTTCAAGCTGATTTAGATTATATTGAAACACGTGGTGTGAGACCAATTGAGTATAAGGAAAAGGACCTTAAGTTACTACGGAATGAGAAGATAATGAAAGTAATAACGATGAATCCCGATTTTAACCGATTGGCTTATATGAGGGACCTCGTTTTAAAAAACGTTGATTTTGACTTAAATGTTACTTTTTCGTCTGACCGATACACGGAATTCAATAAAAAGGGTGTTGATAAGGGACTTGCCACACTTGAGCTAGCTAATCGTTTAGGTATTAAAAAAGATGAAATTATGGCTATTGGTGATAACGGAAATGATCTGCCAATGCTTTCTAAAGTTGGGTTACCAATTGCAGTTTCTAACGCGAATGACCAAGCCAAAAAAATTGCTAAGCACGTTACCAATGGTGACTACGTTAACGGTGTTGCTGAAGCAATTAACAAGTTTGTTTTGGATTAGATAATGAAAAAGATTTTTTTGAATGGGTTTGTTTTACTAGTTTTGACGGTAATGATAGGATTAGTTACGTACTTTTCTGATATTAGTTTAACCAATAAAATCATTATTTCAATTTTGATTTTGCTAGGGTTAGGTATTTATATTAAGAATGTTTTAGACCAAAAAATGAAGAAATGAGAAAAAAACAGACACCATGAAAATTTTAAGGATAGTTGTACCATTGATCATCGCAGTTGTTTTAGTTTTATGGACGGAATTTGGGAAACTTAGTGGAGTTGCTTTATATTTAACTTGGGGAATCGGGCTAGTGTTAGCAATGGCACTGTCAACCTATTTTGAAGTTAAAAGTCGAATGGCAGATACGAATAAAAGAGAAAATGACTGATCAGTGGAAGCTGTTAGTAAAGGGCAGTTTAATTCTGTTAAAATGTTTATGAGTTATAATCAATGGATCTTCTAATTGATCTAAATACTAGAGTGAGGTAATCAATAATGTTTATAACAACTGAAGGAATTAATGTTGGACATACCATCAAAGGAGTTGTGGAAGCAACAACCAGTTTAATGCTCGCATCAGAAGATATTGATAAGTTTAATCTGTTTGATCAACTATTTGAAGAAGCAAAGGAAAAGTTGGAAAAAAAAGCAGAATTATTAGACGGTAATGGAATTATTGGTTTGAAATATAATACTGAAATTGCACAAGTAAGTGTAGCTCCAAAGTTTTTGGTAGTGCATGCTTATGGAACAGTTGTAAAGACTGATTAATTTTTCCTTTTCTTAGCATGAAAACTAGTGTAAAATTACACTTGTTGTTTAAGCCGCCGTGGCGGAATTGGCAGACGCGCAGCGTTCAGGTCGCTGTATGGGAAACCATGTGCAGGTTCGATCCCTGTCGACGGCATTAGAGAAGATATCTGGATTTTTTAACAACACTATAGTTTTGATATGCCGGCATTAATTAATGTCGGTTTTTTTATTCAAAAATAATGGCTAGGGGAGAAGTTATGAAGAAGAGAAGATATTCGAAACAAAGTGCATGGTTGCTCATATTATTAGCAGCTTTTTTATTCCTATCTCGAAATAGTGGGACAATACAACAACTTTTTAAGGGAAATATAGGCGCTGGAATTCAGTCAGCAAAAACCGTTAAAAAGAGTGTCTCAGACGATAAATTAGCGGAACTTACTTTTAAATCTGGTGAATCTGCATATATTAATGTAAATAATGGCAGAAGTGATTTAGATCCTACTCAATGGAAACAAAATAAAATTGATTATGGACAACTTGATAGTTTAAATCGTACAACTGAAAACATCGCTTTTCTTGAGAGAAGGAATTTAGTTAAATCAAATACTCGAACTCGTCAAGTTTGGAATCCGACGGGGTGGCATCAAAAAAGACTTTCAATTGACGGTCGTCAAATCGAGATACTAAATCGTGGCCATTTATTGGCATATTCTGTGACCGGGAAGTTTGATAAAGATGGTAATTTTAATCAAAATGAGCTAGGCTCTCTTGATAATCCGAAGAATCTTGCTACTCAAACGGAATTTAGTAACCAGAGAACAATGCAAATTTTTGAAGAACGCGTTCGAAATGCGCTTGCTCAAAATAAAAAGGTTATTTATAAGGTTTCAACGGTTTTTAAGGGTGATGATTTAATGCCAATTGGATATCACTCACAGGCAATTTCAACGGATGGTAGTTTGAATTTTAATGTCTTTATTTGGAATGTGGAGCCTGGCGTCCAGTTTGATTATAAAACTGGACGATCCACTGTTGATCGTAATATGAGAGTTGCTGAAAACTAATATATATAATACAAAAAAGGCCATCATTTTGATGGCCTTTTTTGTATGAAAAATAAATAGATTAGTCTTTGTAAAGTGATGTAGACAGATAACGTTCGCCATTGTCAGCTGCTAAGGCTAGAATTTTTTGACCTGGTTGCATTGTTTTAGCTTTCTCAATTGCTGCCCATACGGCCGCTCCACCGGAGAAGCCAAGTAAGATTCCTTCATTTTTGCCAAGCATGCGCGCAGTATTAACCGCATCATCGCCAGTTACGTCGGTTACTGAATCATAAATATTTGTATCGAGTGTGTCTGGAACAAATCCAGTTCCAATTCCTTGAATAGGATGTTTGCCTGGTTTTCCACCATTTAAAATTGCAGATGTAGCGGGTTCAACACCAATAATTTCAATGTTTGTATTAGTTTCTTTTAAAAACTTTCCTGTTCCTGATAGTGTTCCACCTGTTCCGATTCCAGCTACGAAAGCATCTGGAGTGCCATCAAAGTAGTCAACAATTTCAGGTCCGGTTGTTTCATAATGAGCAAGTGGGTTGATCTCGTTCACGAATTGATTAAGCGATAGATATTTGCTGTCTTTTGTATATTCTTCTACGACTTTGATAGATCCTTTAATTCCTTCTGAACCGGGTGTTTCAATGAGTGTTGCACCGTAAGCCTTCATGATTTGCTTTCTTTCTTCACTCGCAGTATCAGGCATAACCAAGATAGCTTTGTATCCCTTAGCAGCAGCAACCGCAGCAATTCCAATTCCGGTATTGCCTGAAGTTGGTTCAATAAGGGTTACATCTTTAGTTAAATCACCAGTTTTTTCAGCATGTTCAATTAGTTTAAGAGCAATGCGATCCTTAACGGAGCCCGCTTCATTGAAATACTCTAATTTAACGTAAACATCGGCAACACCCGCAGGCACACTACGCTGTAACTTGATAATTGGCGTTTTTCCAATATAGTCTAAAATACTTTCTTTTTTTATCATAATATAATTATCTCCTTAGAATTAAATTGGTTTAGCTGGAGAGCCCACAACTGTTTGATTAGGTAAGACACTATGCAAAACCACCGCACCAGCGCCGATTTTAGCTCCATTATCAATAGTAATATCTCCCAAAAGTAACGCGTTAGCTCCAATGAGTACATCATTTTTAACGGTTGGATGGCGTTTTCCAGTGACTGTTCTCCTAGCTCCTAATGTAACACCATGCATTAAAGTTACGTCATCTCCAATTATTGCAGTTTCACCGATTACAACTCCAATCCCGTGGTCAATAAACAAACGTTTTCCAATCTGAGCTGCTGGATGAATTTCTATGCCTGTTCGTCGTCTCGTTATATTAGTGATGATTTCAGCTAGTAACTTTAAATGATGATTCCAAAGAAAAGAAGCCACCCGGTACCAACGCAACGCCAGTACACCAGGGTAGGTAAGCAGAACCTGTAAACGACTTCTAGCTGCCGGATCACGCTGAATTATACTATCAATAGTTTCAAACATTGTTAAACTCGCTCCTGAAGTTAAAAAGACCCACTCCCTGCTAATCAAAGATGGACCAAGCCCGGGAGTGGATCTACACTGCAATAATCAAATTAGTTAGTGAACCTAAATAAACAAGACTTGATCCATTAACAACTAAAATTAGGAATTGAAAGATGATTAAAGCTTGGGCTCAGCTGACTGTTAAGACCCATACAACATACAAATGTTTTTTTCATCTTCCATTCCTCCTGTCTCATTTATCTAAGTAGTTTAGCAGAATTGTTAAAAAATGGGAAGTAAATTAGTTTCATTTATAGAAAATGATGAAACGAAATGGGTTATTTGCAAAAAAATTGTCAATAGGGAAGTATGCGTATTAGAATAGTAACTAATATGGGAGGAATCTTATGGAAACCAAAAAAATAAACTTAATGGGATTTTTTACGCTAACAGCAGCAATGTTAATGTCAGCTGATGAATATCCTGCTTTTGCACAGTCGGGATTACTTTCTGTACTTTACTTAATTTTCGCAGGTATTATTTGGTTTTTACCTGTTGCACTTTGTTCGGCAGAACTTGCGACCATTGATGGCAACGAAGATGGTGGTGTTTTTACTTGGGTTAAGAACATTTTGGGATCAAGATTTGGTTTTATGGCTGTATTTTTTCAATGGTTACAAATTACCGTTAATTTTATAACTATGATTTATTTTATTATAGGTGCAATTTCATACGTGTTTAACTGGCCAGAGCTAAACGATAATCCAATTATAAAATGGATCGCCTTCTTGGTAATATATTGGGGAATGACATTTTGGCAATTGGGGGGAGTTGGCAAAACTGAAAAATTAGTTAACGTTAGTTTTTATTCTGGAATTGTATTTCCTTCAATTGTTTTACTGATCCTTGGGTTGGTATATTTTTTCTCAGCAGGTCACGTTCAGTTTGATACTAATGTTTCGAGCAATTTAGCCACCCTAAAACAAAATTTTTCTTTAGACACAATTGTCCCGTACGTACTTGCATTTACAGGTATTGAAGCGTCTGCGTCATATATTAATAATTTGGAACGACCCAAAAGGAATTATCCGATCGCACTTTTAACTTTGGTAGTTTTTGCAATTTTAATTGATTCCCTCGGAGGATTATCAGTAGCGGCTGTAGTGCCAGTCAAAGACTTAACATTGAATCAAGGTGTGATTCAAGCTGTTAGTCAAATGTTTAATGATACAATACCATTTTTGGGCTGGGGCGTTTATATTATTGGACTTTTGATGGCATTCGGAATGATTGGTGAAATTAGTTCGTGGATTATAGGACCGGTTAAATCACTTTTTGTGACTGCCGAAGACGGTATTTTACCTCGATATTTCATGCAGGTTAACAAAAAAAATGTTCCGGTTAGATTGATATTTTTGCAAGGAGGAATTGTAACAATTATCAGTGGGGTATTAACGGTTATCTTTGGTGGTGACAATAATGCTTACCAAATGGCTATGGCATTAACTGTTATGTTGTATTTGGTAACTTACGTGTTAATTTTTACGGCGTATTTGAAACAAATTAATCAAAAAGACAAGGTCCATCGAGACTTTGTTATTCCTGGTGGCAAAATGGGACAGTATGGTATTGCTTCAATTGGTTTATTATCATCAATAATTGTTTTCTACTCAACATTTATTCCAAATCAGCATATAACAGGAATAAAATCGGGCACCTATACGATGATTATGGTCATTTTCTTTGCTGTAATTGTTATAATTACAGAATTAACGTACGAGATTGGGAGCAGAGTTCCTGACGTGGGTGGTTATAATTGGACAGTTAAGAGAAGTGATATAAATAAAATTCAGAAAAGTATTTATCCAAAGGGACGTGTTCAGCATGATATAAAGTTGATTGAAAAAGATGTTGAAAAAAAGGAGTCCCAGGTTAATAATTTTATTGATAATCATGAATCAAGATGATTTTATTTTAAATAACTAAGAGTAGTATCATTATTCTTCGTAATATTTTATTCAATTTAATATTAGGAACTTACCTTGTATTCACTTTTACAACGAAAACGATTGTAAAAGTGAATTTTATTTTAAACAAGTTTTGCCTGATAAAAATATGTTTTTGGACTTAATAGGTTTTAAATGATGAAAATAGTATTCTTTAAATAATTATTGAACGTTCGTTAAATATATTGTATAGTAATTGTGTTGGGAGGAAAGTAGAAATATGGCGAGAAAAACTGAGTTTGATGTTGACTCTGTTTTAAAAGGGTTAATGCTTTTCTTTTGGGAAAATGATTTTGAAGCGACAACCATGAGAAAAGTTGCCGAATTTGTTCATGTAAAGCCACAAAGTTTATATAATAAATTTGGAAATAAGGAAGAGCTTTACATCGTGGCATTGGGGTATTATACGAGACTTTTTAAACGAACACTTCAGGTTATTGAAAAACAAAATAAAGCAAAGAACGAAATTCTTTGTGATCTACTAGTGATGGACTGGGAAAATGATGTTTTCCCCAGAGGATGTATGGCCGTTGACGCGGTTGGTACTAGAGAATATCGATCAGTAACAGGGATGGTTGATAATATTTTCAACGAATATAGGAAAAGTATTCAGAGGGTGATTTCGAAAGATTCGGCAGCTTCGAAGGATAATCTGGTTGGGTTGCTATTAACTTTTCATAATGGACTTCAGGTTGAAGCGAAATCTTGCTCAAGGAGTGCGCTATATGAGAAGGCAGTGGAATTCATAAAAGTTTTAGATAGGGGATAGAAATTTATGAAAATTCTTTTTTCCGATGATGCCTATGAAAAGGTACGGCCTTTTTTTACTGAAGATACGGTTGGAATTATTGATCTGGATGATGGTATTGGTCCGTTTTCCAATGAACTACTTGAAAATGGGTTAAAATATCAGTTAATTATTATTAAGAAAAAGCAACTGCCAGATTCATATAATATTTTGTTCGGTAGTTCATTAGGGGATTTTTATGTTAATGCCGATACATTTCGTTATTTAGAAACAAATTTGAAAATATCTTTGAACTTAAAATGGGATACAATGGCTTTAAAGGCTAACTCTGGTTTGTTAGAAAATAATTTAACCCTCCTAAGTTTAGTTTAATTAAAGGTTATGAAAATCTTACAATAGTAGTATTTAAGGCGTTAATTTGATAAAATAATTTGTGTTGTGACGAAAGTCAGTTAAATAATTTTTATTATTCAAAGGGGACAAAAACATGTGCGGTTTTGTAGGGTACGTTAACCAAAGTAATGTAGATAAGAATGTCGTTCACTCAATGGCTGATCGGATTAAGCACCGTGGGCCTGATGACGAGGCATATTTCCAAAATGAAAAAGCTTCAATGGGATTCAGACGACTTTCAATTATCGATTTGGCGCATGGTCGCCAACCGATGATGAATAGTACGGAAACCAAAGTACTGACCTTTAATGGTGAAATCTATAATTATAAAGAAGTTCGTGAAGAACTAAAAGAATTAGGATATGTGTTTAAGACGGACGTTGATTCAGAAGTTTTAATTCATGGTTACGATGCATGGGGACCTGATTTGTTACAAAAGTTACGTGGTATGTATGCTTTTGTGATTTATGACATCGAAAATGATGAGGTGTTTGGAGCACGTGACCACTTTGGAATTAAGCCATTATATTATTATGACGATGATGAAACATTTTTATGGGGATCAGAAATCAAGGCGTTTTTGGAACATCCTAAATTCAACAAGGAATTTAATAAGGAATTGTTACCAATTCATTTAAGTTTTGAGTTTATTCCATCTAAAGAAACAATGTTCAAGAATGTATACAAACTACTTCCTGGAACATACTTCATTCATCGGAATGGAAAAACTGAGACCCATACTTACTTCAAGTTTAATTATGACCACATTGATGAAAACCAAACAATTGAAGAAGACGCTAAAAAAATCCGAACAATTGTGCACGATTCAGTTGATGCACACATGATTGCTGATGTAGAAGTGGGGAGTTTCCTATCTAGTGGAATTGATTCAAGCTATGTTTTAGCTGAAGCAGCTAAGTTTAAGCCAATTCAATCATTTTCAATTGGGTTTGAAGATTCCAAATATAGCGAGTTAAGTTATTCTACAGAATTTGCTAAGGAAATTAAGCAAAAGAATACTCCTCTATACATGGATGGGGATGATTATTTTGATATCCTACCAACTATCATGTATTACATGGATGAACCACTGTCTAATCCTTCAGCGATGCAGTTATTCTACCTTTCAAAAGGAACTCGTGAAAATGTTAAAGTTGCTTTGTCTGGCGAAGGAGCCGATGAATTTTTCGGTGGGTACAATACGTATTTGGAATCATTCACATTTGAGCGTTACCAGAAGATGGTACCAAAGATAATACGTAAGGGACTTGCTAAAGCAGTTTCTGGGTTACCCCGTTTCCATGGGAAGCGTTTCTTAACACGTGGTGCACAGCCCCTTAGTGAACGTTATTATCGGGTTAATTATGTATTTAACCAAGATGATCGCGATAAGATTCTTAAGGATCCAAGTTTAAATGTCGATACTGGTGCATATACGAAGCACATTTTTGATGAAGTTGCAGGCAAAGATGAGATGACGCAAATGCAATATTTCGATATTAATACTTGGTTGCCATTTGATATTTTGCACAAGGCTGACCGAATGAGTATGGCTAATTCTTTGGAAGTTCGTACACCTTTAGTTGATCGTGAAGTTGCTAAATTTGCGGCTACCATGCCAATTAAAACACGTATTCATAAGGATGAAACTAAGGTATCCCTTCGTCGTGCCGCTGAAGCCGAATTACCAGAAAAAGTTGCTAAAAAAGAAAAACTTGGTTTCCCATCTCCAATTGCTAATTGGATTAAGGAAGACAAGTATCGAAAACGAATTGAAGAAGCTTTTAATTCAGATGTTGCGAAGAAATTCTTTAAACCAGAAGCTTTAATGCATATTTTGGAAGAGCATGTTAACGGAAAATCAAGCATGCAAAAGATTTTTACAATCTATACGTTCATTTTATGGTATCAAGTATATTTCCCAGAAGAAACTTCTGCTAATACAGTTGATTTAGTAAAGCGAACACAAATTTAGTGGAGATGAGCAGATGAAACTTGAAATTGCCAAAGCAAAGGCAATCTTGGATAAATATCAACTACTGAGTAAGTTTATTGACTCAGGAGTGAAACAAGTTGATGGAATTACGTATGATTCAAGAACGTCAGAAAAAGATGATATGTTTTTCTGTAAGGGTAATTTCAAGCCTGAGTATTTGACCAAAGCTCAAACCAACGGAGCCACGGTTTACGTTGCGGAAACTGAATTGCAGGAAGGAACCGGCATGACTGCCTTAATTGTAACTGATGTTGCAAAGGCCATGGCGGTTCTTTCTGCTACATATTATGGTTGTCCTCAGGATGAATTATTTATTATTGGAATTACAGGCACAAAGGGGAAAACAAGCTCAGCGTACTTTACACATAGTATTTTAGAAAATAAATATCCACATCAAGTGGCGTTATTTTCAACAATTGATCGAATTGTTGGACCTAAGGCAGAGGATCAGTTCAAATCAGATCTTACAACACCTGAATCAATGGATTTATTTCACGACATGCGGGTATCCGTCGATAATGGGATGAAGTACCTCGTCATGGAAGTTTCGTCACAATCATATCTAAGAAATAGAGTGTTTGGATTGCAGTTTAACGTTGGAATTTTCTTAAATATTACTCCTGACCACATTGGTCGTAATGAGCATAAAGATTTTGAGGATTATTTGCATTGCAAGATGCAGTTAATGGTTAATTCAAAGCAAGTTATTATTAATGCTGCAACGGATCGATTTTCCGATATTTTGGCAACTGCGAAGGCTGGACATGAGAATTCAGATATTTATTTATTTGAGCAAAACAGTACTGCAAAAGAGCGACAGAAGCCGGATTTTGCGATTAATAATCTCGTAGACCAGATTGATACTGATAAGATGCAAGTCATTGCTAACACTGATAAAGCCGAAAAGCTCAATGTTGCGGGTGAGTATCAGGTAAATGTACCAGGTGATTATAATCAAGAAAATGCAACGGCAGCTTTAATTGCTAGTGCTCTTGCGGGGGCGAGTCGACAGGATGCTATCGAGCCATTAAGTTTAGTGGTGATTCCAGGGCGTATGGAACATTTAAAGATTCCGCATCATGGTATGGTATTTGTTGACTATGCTCATAATTTTGCTAGCTTAAATGCGTTATTAAGGTTTTTGAGAACACAGTATCCCAATGGAATGATTCGCGTAGTTGTTGGAAGCCCTGGTGATAAGGGATTGTCACGTCGTGCGGGGTTTGGACAGGCTCTTAGTGCACAGGCAGATGTTGCCTATCTTACTACGGATGATCCAGGATTTGAAAATCCAGATGATATTCTTAACGAAATTGAAGAAAATATCATTCCGGGATCGGTTGAAGTTCACCGAATTTTAGATCGAAAAAAAGCAATTGAGCAAGCAATAAACGGAAGCAACGATGGGGATGTTGTTGTTTTAGCTGGAAAAGGTGAGGATCCATATCAAAAAGTCCGTGGTGTTGATACACCGTGGCCAACTGATATGAAAGTAGCCGAAGATTTTAAAAGGGGATTATAACATGGAGAGACCTGTTAACAATTTCACACCAATTCTTTTAGGAAGTGATTTTAATGCATATGGAATGGCGCGTGGCTTTTTTGAATTAACTGGGAGAAAAGTTAAAGCATACGCTGGAGCTGAGCTGGCACCAACTCGGTTCACTAAAATTATTGATGTTAATATTATTCCGGGATTCTCAGAGGATCCTGTGTTCATTGAGTCTATGCGCGAAATTGCAAAACAGTTTGACGGATCGGACGAGAAAGTTATTCTACTAGGAATGGGTGACGGGTATGCAGAACTTATTTCGAAGCATAAAGAGGAACTTTCAAAGACTTTCGTTTGTCCGTATATTGACTATGATTTATTGAAACAGCTTAATAATAAGGAACGTTTTTATAGCATTTGTGACCAATACAATCTTCCGTATCCTGATACTAAGTTTATCTCAAAAGCAGATTATGAAAGTAAAGCTGATTTCACTTCACCATTTGCATTCCCAGTTGCGCTCAAGCCAGCTGACAGTGTTGAGTGGCTGGATATTCATTTTGAAGGACGTAAAAAGGCATTCAGAATCAAAACACAGGAAGAATTGGATGATATCATAGCTAAAATTTATGATAATGGATACACTTCTGATTTAATTCTTCAGGATTTTATTCCTGGAGATGACAGTAATATGCGAGTTTTAAATGCATATGTTGACAAGAATCACAAAGTTAAGATGATGTGTCTTGGACACCCATTATTGGAGGATCCCGCTCCATCGGCTATTGGTAATTATGTGGCTATTTTACCCGAATATAATGCTGACATCTATAACACAGTTAAGAGATTCCTTGAAAGCATTAATTACGTTGGTTACGCTAATTTTGATATGAAATACGATGAACGCGATGGTAAGTTTAAGCTGTTTGAAATTAACATTCGACAAGGTCGTAGCAGTTTTTTTGTTACGTTGAATGGTTACAATTTGGCAAGTTATGTGGTCAATGATTACGTTACCAATTCTTTGGAGTCTAAGGAATTAATCTTAGCCAACGAGGTCCTTAAAAATCGTAAGGTTTGGTTAGGTGTTCCAGTACGAGTGTTTAAAAAATATGCTCGAAATAATGAAGAAAAAAAGGCTGCCTTAGATTTAATTAACGATGGTAACTATGGACTGACTGCGTATTTTGATGAAGATATGAATTTAAAACGTCGATTCTTATTAGCATGGATGAACCATAATTATGTTAAAAACTTTAGGAAGTATTTTAAAGAAAATAAGGGGTGATTTCAAATGAAAGACTTCTTTACAATCATAGGGGGTATGGGTACTCCGGCTACTGAAAGTTATATTAGACTGCTAAACAAACGAACTCCGGCACACCGTGATCAAGATTATTTGAACTATGTATTGGTTAATCATGCGAGTGTTCCAGATCGTTCTACTTACTTGATGGATAATTCGAAACCAAATCCATATCCAGATTTGCTTGAAGATATAAGAGATCAAAGTAAATTAAGTCCTAAATTCTTTGTAATCGCATGTAATACAGCACATTATTTTTACGACGATCTGCAAAAAGCAACTGAGATTCCGATCGTGCATATGCCTCGCGAAACGGTTAAGGATATTCAAAAACGTTTTCCAGAAGTTAAAAAAGTGGGAATTATTGGCACTCCAGGAACAACTTCGGATGGGATTTACGATCGTGAGCTGGAAGCAGTCGGGTTAGAAGTAATTAAACCTACTCAAGAGCTTCAAGATATGACTAGTGAGTTAATTTTTGACGATATTAAAGCGCAGAATGAAGTTGACGCTGATCTATTTCATGTAATTTTGCAGAGAATGATCGAGGAACGTGGGGCAGAGGTTGTTATTTTAGGATGTACAGAACTTTCATATGCTCAAGAAATCGCACCTGACCATGATTTTCCAATTGCTGATTCTCAATCTGTATTGGTTGATAAGTCAATTGAGTTAGCGAAGAAATAAATTAAAAGTATGCAATCGATAAAGGCCAGACCTTGTCGAAGGCATACTTTTTTTTGGATGTTTTTTGAGAGCATAAATTTTGCGTTATTAGTTAACGCCGTGCATAATTTTCTTAACTTCGATTTATTGTGTTAATTAACTTAGATGAAAAGAGTTGATTTTAATGAAAGTTTTAATTGTAGTCGAGAATTTTGTCATGGATGGTGTTA
Source organism: Pediococcus claussenii ATCC BAA-344 (assembly GCF_000237995.1). NCBI lineage: Bacteria > Bacillati > Bacillota > Bacilli > Lactobacillales > Lactobacillaceae > Pediococcus > Pediococcus claussenii. Next base: position 1,160,656 of record NC_016605.1, on the reverse strand, counting down.
AACGGGTTGCAAGCATATTGGGAAACAGGCTTGCAAATGAGATGGATGTTAAATTTTATACATTGGCTGATATTGAACCGTTTTATGAATTGAATGCACCACTTATAATCGCTAAAAGACCGCTAGATTCCAATGGAATTAGTTTTCGTGGTGATAAGCCATTAACCAGATTGAAAGATCAGATCGATGACTTAATTGAAGAATTACAAGTAGGTTATTATGATGCAGTTATTCTCACAGCTGGCTGTTTAACAAGTTTTATACCCTTAATAAAAAATAAAATTCCAAATATTCGTGCAATTGCTTGGATGCATAATAATGTAGACACATATTTAAATAATTACTATATCTATATGAAAAAGGAATTTATAGGTGGTTTAGAAAAAGCCGATGGAGTTGTTGTATTAACTGACTATGACCTTTTAGGATTTCTACCATATAACCCTAAAACTATAAAAATTTATAATCCGCTTACGATTGAGGCAACTGGCTATTCCAATTTAGAAACACACAACATCGCCTTTACTGGACGGATCGATATTCAACAAAAGGGAATTGACTATTTGATTGACGTAGCATCTAAGTTACCAGATGATTGGAAAATAACGATAGCTGGTGATGGACGAGAAAAAGCGATGAATGATTTTGAACAATTGAGAAGGCAAAAGGACGTAACAGATAAAATTACTTATTTAGGTCGATTAAAAGATGCCGAATTACAGCAACATTATTTAAATGCCTCATTGTTTGTGATGACTTCACGGTGGGAGGGACTACCACTGGTGCTAGGTGAGGCGATGAGCTTTGGGTTACCAATTGCAACAATGTATTCAACTGGGGCAGATGAATACTTGGATGGCGGCAAGTATGGACTACTGTTAGACGGTCACAATGTAGACGAATTTATTCAAAAAATTTTGCCAGTATTAAACGACCAAGGGATAAGAGAGCAATTCGCCAAAAGGTCGTTAGAGAGGGTGCGGGATTTCCAGATGGAAAACATCGTGGATCAATGGAAGTCAATTTTAGAATGAAAATAAATTTTGAATATTAGCTATATCCAACCCTATTCTTAAACTAGGCATTCTGGAAATTTTGAGTAATCAAAGTATTGATTGAAAAAGCTTTCTGTATGTGAACCAAGTAAAAATAGTGATCTAATTAATTCTATGACCAATAGGAACTAGAAGATTGTGTCGAGGTGAGAACCCGACCTATATTTCCACCAGTGGAATCGAACCACTGCTAACGTCACCAGAGTGGATAAATAAGTTATTTGCTGATCATATTAATTAAGATAGGTGTTATATAAGTTTCAATAATGCTTGCAATGAAAAGCAATGGTAAAACGTATACAACTGTATCGATAGCACTTTCAGTAATTAGAGTTTTTAATGTTACATTAGTTTGCTTATGCCGAAAGTATTTATTAATCATGAACCAAACAAGTCGAGCGCTAATTGCAACGCTCATCAATTGTCCAGGTATTTCAAATAGTCCGTGTGGTAAAATCCCAGCTAAAAACATTGGAATTGGATTGTTTACTAAGGAAAGTGTCATCCCTACGCTCGCAGCATTCATAATAATAAATAAATAATAAAGGGGAATTGGAATTATACCTAGGATAATAATTAGTAATGAACTAGAAAAATTATGCCAGAATAACGCTAGTTGCCCGTTTCCTGCTGATTTGCCAATAGTGTTCTTTAACAGGGATAAAATTTGATTTTCATGACCAGAAATTTTAACTATCATGAATGTAATAACCCAAATAATCACCATTGCAATTAAATAATTAAAAAATCTCTTCCTATAGTCCGTATTAAAACGTGCCAATGAATTTTTAATCATAACTGTCATCTCCTAAATATTAGCTTTTAACGAGGATCACTTTTGCTCGTATTTTCACTAGCAGCATTGAACCACGACAGGTTGTCAAAGTTTGTCTGCCATTTATTAATATTTTAGTAGATTAAATAAAAAATGAATTAATTTTTAAAGTCTCCCTAAAATTGGTTGACTTTTGAATATCTGGTATATAAGTGCAAAACTGGTAGTTTAATTGGTACTCTGCTGCAGGCAAAGAGAATACTTTTATATTATACCAAGAAAAATAGTTTTCTATACGAAATTTGTAATATGTGATTGATTTTATGCTAATTTGATTGAGAAGTTATAGCTTTAATAAATGAAGGTAGTTGTTAAATAAATACTCAAATTATGTTTTTTATATATTGTATTACCGTATTGTCTTCTTAAAAAGCATGATGCTATTAAAAACAGTAAGGTATTTTATTAATCCGGATGATTCGTTGATTCTCGAGTTAAAAAACAAGGACCTCAACTCAAAATTCATGAAACAATTTAAAATGTTGTGTGAAATTAAAAAGGATAAAATACTACACAAGTCAGTGGGAAAAGAGGCGTAGGTTTAATTGAATTGAAAAGTAAAACCACTATCCAAATACATTATCCCTTCTGTCGAGTTGCTGATGAGTTAGTTGAACTAGAAAATAAAAACACTACTTCAAAATAGAGGTAGTGTTTTTAATTGTATATTTATCTAATGGAAACTTTAGTGCACTTTTGGTGCACTTAAAATTGTAAAAGCTTGTTTAATCAGTAGTTAAGCACCTATTCATAAGCGGACGACGAGAATCGAACTCGCGACACGAGCTTGGGAAGCTCGGATTTTACCATTAAACTACATCCGCAATTATTACAATAACTACTTTATCACTTTTTATGGAAAATAAAAATAATAAATCGCTCTTCTTTCTGTTTTTTGTTATAATTATCAGTGTTCAATGATAAGAGAGTAGTAGCACTTCTTTTAAGTTTAGCGAAGTTGGGACGGTGGAAGCCAACGCTTACGTGAGTGTGAAGGCGTGCTCTTTAGAAGCTAGTTTAATAATGAGTGGATTATTCAATCAAAAAGAGTGGTACCGCGGGATATCTCGTCTCTTACATTATCTGTAATGTAGGAGTTTTTTTGTACCTTGTGATAAATAATTTATCTTAATTAAATAAAATTATGTAGCGGTCTTGATTTGGTGGGTAAGGATTAGGAGGATATAATGGATTATAAAAATTTGGTAGTAGATGCTTTAGAACCAGTATTAGACGGGGCTAATCAGAAAGATATTTATGACAGAATTGAAGTCCCAAAAGAATCGAAGATGGGGGATTATGCGTTTCCAACGTTTACCTTGGCAAAGACAATGCACAAAGCACCACAAATAATTGCACAGGAAATATCGGAAAAAATCGATCAAGTTAAGTTTGAAAAGGTTGAAGTGGCTGGACCATACCTTAATTTCTTTTTAGATAAGAAGTCATTTAGCAACGAAGTTTTAACGACTGTAATGAAACAAAAAGCATCCTACGGACAAAATGAAGATGGAAAAGGTGGAAAGGTGCCAATTGACATGTCATCACCTAACATTGCAAAGCCAATTTCAATGGGGCATCTACGTTCAACAGTAATCGGAAATTCGCTGGCATTGATTTTAGAGAAAAATGGTTATAGCCCAGTAAAGATTAATCATTTAGGTGATTGGGGTACGCAATTTGGAAAGCTGATTACAGCATACAAACTGTGGGGATCAGAAGAAGAAGTTAAGGCAGATCCGATTAACAAACTTTTAGAGTATTACGTACGTTTTCATAAAGAAGATCAAAAAAATCCGGAATTGGATGATATTGCGCGAGATTGGTTTAAAAAGTTAGAAAATGGTGACGAGGAAGCAATCACACTATGGAAATGGTTTAGATCTGAATCATTAAAATCATTTAAGTATATTTATGACAAGTTGGGTATAACCTTTGATTCATTCAATGGAGAAGCATTTTATAATGATAAAATGGACGAAGTCGTTGAATTGCTTGAAGATAAGGGATTACTTAAAGAAAGCCAAGGCGCTCAAGTTGTTGATCTTGAAAAATACAATTTAAATCCGGCTCTAATTAAAAAAACTGACGGTGCAACATTATATATTACGAGAGATCTTGCAGCAGCAATCTATCGTTATCGCACTTATGATTTTGTACAATCACTTTATGTGGTTGGAGCAGAACAAACTAATCATTTTAAACAGCTAAAGGCTGTCCTAAAGGAAATGGGTTATGATTGGTCAGATAATATTCATCATATTCCTTTTGGATTGATTACGCTGAATGGTAAGAAATTATCAACAAGATCCGGTAGAGTTGTTCTGTTAGACGAGGTTTTAAATGATGCAATTAAACTTGCTAGTCAACAAATTTCTGAAAAAAATCCTGATTTAAAGGATGCAAAACAGGTTGCAAATGATGTCGGTGTTGGGGCAGTTATTTTTCATGACCTAAAAAATGAACGCACGAATTCATTCGACTTTAATTTAGCAGAAGTTGTTAGATTTGAAGGTGAAACTGGACCATACGTTCAATATACGAGAGCACGTGCCGAGAGTATTTTGAGAAAAGCTGGTGACATCGAAATCGATGAAAATATTTCCATTAGCGATACAAATGCATGGGAAACTTTGAAAGCACTAGAAAGTTTTCCCAATACAATAAAACGAGCTGCATTAGCTTATGAGCCCTCAATTATCGCAAAATATGCATTGGCATTGGCTAAAGCATTTAATAAGTATTATGCTAATTCAAAGGTTTTAACTAATGATCAAGAACTAGGTGCAAGAATTGCTTTGGTTAAAAGTGTGTCAATGGTTTTAAAGGAATCATTGCGTCTTCTAGGTGTTAAATCACCACAAGAAATGTAAAAAAATGTTTTGAAATGTCGGATTTCGACTTTTAGGTATATCTCCGATAAGATATAATAATATTTGCTGATGCTTAGTTAGTAGTTAACAATTACCTTGAAGAAAAATAAACACTCCCACACTATTTCTAATTGGTATAGATTGTTTTGCAGCTGAGTATCATTTTTATTATAAATATCAGGAGGAATGTATGGACCAAGTTTTCACAACGAAAGAACAGATATATCAGTATTTGGTGCAACATCAGGATTTTAAGTGTTTGGACGCTAATGTTTTACGCGATTTAGCAGACAAAGCTACGTTGCGTGTTGTTAAACGCGGGAAAAAGATTTTTAACCAAGGCAAACACGTAAAATCCTCATATTGCATTGTAGAGGGACATGTTAAGATTAGAAAACTGAACTTAGAAGGGGTTCCAACCTTCATTACATATTTGGAACCTCAAGCATTTTTTTCCATTCGAACTTTATTCGGGCGTAGTGAGATTCATCATTATGCCGCCGATGCAATCTGTGATGTGTTACTTATTGAAATTCCGCACCAAATCGTAAGAGGACTTGTTCAGACTCAAGTGACATTTTCACGGGCTCTTTTAAACAGGGTGCATCAAATGTTTGATACGGTTGAACGTCGGATGCAAGAAATTGGTAGTTCGTCTGCACAAGTTAGAATAGAGCAAACTGTTTTTCTTCTAAAAGAAAATCATGCAAGGTACATTAAAGAAACTATTCGAATACCATTTAAAATTAGTTTAGCTGAACTTGCATTAATGAGTGGTACAACGCGAGAAACAACTAGTCAAGTTGTTAAAAAAATGGAGCATGAAAATACTATAAAGTACCAAAATAAAATATTTTCATTTGTTGGTTAGATATTATGAAAAAAGAAACGCGACAAAAGTTAATTGTTGATGTGATTTCTGAGCAAGAAATCGAAACACAGGCTGATCTAATTCAGTTATTGGAAAAGGCTGGTGTACAAGTTACGCAAGCAACTCTTTCAAGAGATATTCGAGAGTTGGGGATTGTTAAACAGGCTGATATAACTGGGGATCAGTATTACCGTGTGCCTCAGCCTGACAAAAATATTCATAGTGATGTTTTACCAGATGCCTTTGAGGAAAGTGTTTTAGAGGTTACACAGGTACAATTTGTGAATATTATTAAGACCACACCGAATGATGGAAATCGAATAGCTGCGGTTTTGGATGATGCTAAACTTGGAGAAATTAAAGGAACTTTAGCGGGATATGATACAGTTATTACGTTTAGTAGTGACGCAGAAAGTGCAATTTCTTTGAATAAAATTTTAAAATATTATATTTGATTGGGAAACTATTTATTATTACTAGAGACTGATATAAACATTTGTACCGGTCTTTTTTTTTGCTGAAATAACCTTTTTTATGAAGAATATAAACTTTTTAGAGGTTAAGAAGGGCTTAAAAAATCTTTGAAGAAATCTCTGTATTAGGGGATATGGTAAAATAAAGCATAATTTCTAACGGATTGGATGTTAAGTATGAAAAATCAAAACGGGTTTATGGCAAAGATCATTGCTTGGCTAAAACCAATTTTTAAAGTGATAAATAGATTCATAAAAAAATATTGGCATCGTTATCAGATTACTAGATGGATAATTGTCTTTTTTTTAGGAATATTTTTTGCAATGAGTGCGTATCTTACATTTGAAGCTAAAACAGCCAATGTTGGTGATTTAAAGGCTGCTTTATCAAAATCAACTGTGATTTACGATGACGACAATAGTAAGGCGGGAAGTCTATATTCGCAAAAGGGAACATGGGTCGATTTAGATAAGATTTCTCCCAATGTGCAAAATGCCGTAATATCAACTGAGGATCGAAATTTTTATAAAGAGCACGGTTTCTCAATTAAAGGTATTGGAAGAGCTGCGGTTCTGTTTGCAATGAATAAGTTACTTGGGCGCGACTATATTTCTGGTGGTGGAAGTACGCTTACTCAACAGTTGGTAAAAAATGCATTTTTGTCTCAGCAACAGACCTTCTCACGAAAGGCACGTGAGTTGTTTTTATCAGTAGAAGTTGAAAATGTATATTCTAAGCAAGACATACTTGCTATGTACCTGAATAATGCGTATTTTGGTAACGGGGTCTGGGGAGTTCAGGATGCCGCAAAACGGTATTTTGGAGTTAGCGCCTCTGAACTATCAGTACCACAATCTGCTGTTATTGCTGGAATGTTAACTAATCCAAGTGGCTTTAATCCAGTGGATCATCCTACCAATGCCAAAGATAGACGGAACGTAGTATTGGGATTGATGGAGGAAAATGGGAAGATTTCGGCTTCTCAGGAGAAAACATATCAGCAAGAGCCTGTTCTCACGGCTAACACGTATCATTATGAAGACACATATAAATATCCATATTACTTTGATTCTGTTATTAGCGAGGCAATCAATCGCTATGGTTTAACGGAAGCTGATATTATGAACCGTGGGTATAAAATTTATACCTACTTAGATCAAAGTAAACAGACGGGAATGGAACAAACCTTTGATAATGCTGCAAACTTCCCAAGTAACGCAACAGACGGAACTATGGTACAGGCTTCATCAGTTGCAGTAGATCCAAAAAATGGTGGAGTGGAAGCAGTTGTCGGTGGGCGTGGGAAGCATGTTTTCCGTGGCTTTAATCGAGCAACACAAATTAAACGCCAACCAGGCTCAACTTTGAAACCAATTGCAGTTTATGCCCCGGCGATTGAAGATGGTTATTCGTATGACTCTAATTTACAAGATAAGTTAACAAGTTATGGGTCCAATAATTATAGACCGGCTAATTACAATGATCAGTACTCCGGTAAATTACCAATGTATCAGGCATTAGAGCAAAGCAAAAATGCACCCGCTGTTTGGTTATTGAATAAAATTGGTGTAAATAAGGGTTACGATTCAGTTGAGAAATTCGGATTACATCCTGAAAGTGGGGATAAAAATCTCGCTATGGCGCTGGGCGGATTAACAAAAGGAGTTTCGCCACTTCAATTAGCTGGAGCTTACACAGCTTTTGCAAATGATGGTAATCTCGCACAAACCGGTTTCATAAGAAAGATTGTTGATGCTTCTGGCAACGTGATTGTAAATAATCAACCTAGTACAAAGAAGATTATCTCAACTAAAGTTTCTAAAGAAATGACGAGTATGATGCTTGGGGTTTACAATGATTCTGCTGGGACCGGTTATGGAGCTGAACCGGCCGGTTATACAATTGCTGGTAAGACGGGTTCAACAGAAGCGGATGGAACTGGATCGGCGGATGCAACAAAAGATAAGTGGATGGTTGGTTATACACCTGATATTGTTGTTGCAACGTGGGAAGGCTTTGATGATACTAATAAAGCTCACCATTTAGAGAACATAACTGGGGTCGGTATGAACGGGCTTTTTAGAAGTGAAATGGGTGCAATTTTACCAAGTACAAAAGGAACTAAATTTGATACACAGATGGCTTCTACATTAGCGCAAAATTCAGGTTCACCTTCTAATTTATGGGATGATATCCAAAATGGAACATCGTCAATTCAAGATAGTATCTCGCAAGGAACCAATACAGTTAGAGATAAGGCTGAAGAGTGGTTTAATGACGCTAAAAACTTTATCACTGGACACTAGGACCAGTAGTGTATATAACAATCAAATGCTATAATTATGGTAGTTAATAAAAGGAGGAAGATCATGGCTATCAACATTTATGATACAGCGAATCAAATGGAACGCGAATTAAGGGAAACAACCGAATACCAAGATTTGGTTAAGGCATTTGGCGAGATGAAAAAGGATCCAGTCGCATATAAACTCTTCCAAGATTTTCAAGAAATTCAAATTAATGTTCAACAAAAACAGGCAAACGGTGAAGACTTAACTGAAGACGAAATGACACATGCTAGAGAAGTTGCTACTAAGGTTGGTGACATCGAAGTAGTTAAGTCGTTGATGGATAAAGAACGCAACCTTAATCAGTTATTAGGTGATATTAATCAAATTATTACCAAACCTGTTCAAGAGTTATATCGGAATTAATTTTTGTATGTATCGCGAAAAGACTGGGACAATATATTTGTGTCAGTCTTTTCTTTTGAGGAGGAGAAAAATGAAATTCATTCATGCTGCAGATATCCATTTAGGCAGTCCTTTTAAAGGCTTGAAAGATATTGATTTGAAAGTAAAACAGCGAGTGTTAGACGCGACGGGGGAAGCGTTTAAACAATTAATTAGCAACGCTATTCGTGACCAAGTTGATTTTGTTTTGATTGTTGGTGATTTATTCGATAATGCGAATCCTGACCTAAACTCAATCAATTTGGCAATTGACCAATTTGAAAAATTACAAGACGCAGGAATACTAGTATTTTTAAGCTTTGGAAATCATGACTTTTTAAATAATAGAATCCCAGTAAATATTTTTCCTAAAAATGTAAATGTTTTTAACGCGGATATAAGTAATAAAATCATTGAGTTAAGTACGGGAGAAAGAATTGGGATTGCAGGTTTTAGTTATGATAAGCAAGCTGTCACAGCTGACATGGCGAGCTTGTTTCCAATTCGTGATTCTAAAGTTGATTTTCAAATTGGAATGTTGCATGGAAGTATGGACGGAATTAATGCTCCTGAATCACATTATGCACCATTTACTAAACAGGAACTATTAAACAAGAATTATGACTACTGGGCTCTGGGACATATTCATCAAAGACAGATTCTTAATGAGATGCCAATTATTCAATATTCGGGAAATATTCAAGGCCGTCATGTTAACGAGAATGGTAAGAGAGGATATTATTTGTTAGAAACCAATAGCAGTGGAATCGACTCAAAATTTGTTGAGACAAGTAGAATCATTTGGAAAAGGTTGGCTTACGGTATAACTAATGAAAAAGATACTAGAGAAATCATTGAGCACATGATAACTAAAGTGGAGTCTTCAAAAGAAGATGTTTTTCAGATTATTGATTTGAGTTTAGAAAATGCGGACCAACTCACAAGGGAAACAGTGGAACAACTAAGCAATGGATTGGTTCGAGATCGAGTGCAAGCCGCTTTAGGAATAGATGATTTTTGGATTCATAAAATTAAAATTAATTTTAAAACCCAGACATTACAATTTTCTGAATTAGATCAAAGCTTTTGGAGCGAGGCCCAAAAAGCTGTTTTTAAACCTGCAGAAATAAATTCAGTGGCAGGCAAGCTATTTCAAAATCAGTTTATTGCGGAAGAATATCTTAGTGATGAACAAATTAATGAACTTTACAATGATGTAAAAGTAAAGTTAATTGAAGAGAATGTATTTGGAGAAAATACAAATGAAGATTAAAAAAATTGAAATATACGGATTTGGAAAGTGGAATAATGTAGAGTTCAATCTTGATGAACAATTACAACTTTTTTTTGGTAAAAACGAAGCAGGAAAGTCAACGTTAAGACAATTTATAATTTCAATTTTATTTGGTTTTTCCGATGCAAAAGGAAAAAATAAATTTAACCAGTATAAGCCCCACAGTGGAGCAGCATACGGTGGTAATTTGACTGTGGAATATGATGGTGGATTTTACCAAATAGAACGGATCGATAAGCCTAAAAAAAATACTGTTAATATAACCAACCTAACAAATGGAGAAAAAGTTGATAATGGGTTATTAGATGAAATATTAGGACAAGTGGATTTGGTCACTTATCGAGAGTTTTTTGGCTTTAATCAAGATGACTTAGAATTAATTCAGAATGTCAACCATAGAACTTTGCAAGAAAGAATTATGCGAATGGGAGCAGTTGGTGGGCACGAATGGTTTAGCTTAGAAGATAAGCTTGATTCAGAGGCAAACACTTTATATAAGGTGCGTGGTCAGAAGCCGATTATTAATCAGTTATTGAAAAAAGTTAGTGCACAGGAACAACTATTAAATAAAGAAAGAGAGGAGTTGCCCCAGTATGATGCACTAATTAAGGTTAAACAAGAAAATCAAAATAAAGTTGAGCACCTTAGAGAAGAGCAAAACTCTTTTCAAGGTAAACTCGACCAATTGGAAAATGTAAAAAAAGCTTGGAATAAAATCGAACGAATGAATATCTTAAACTCTAAAATAACAGAATCCAAGTTTGATATTCCGTCGATCGATACTGAAGAAGAATCAATAAACTGGCAAAAATACCAGTCGGCTAGTCAGCAGGTCGAAAAGTTAAAGTTAGTGGTACAAGGTTTAAACACAAAAATTAATCAAAACACTAAGGACAATGATTTAAACTTAACGAGCATCAGCAACCAAATTCCTGCGATAAAACTTCAAATTGGCCAGAGAGAGGACTATAAACGAAGAACGCAAAGAATTATTGACTCAATTGATGAGATTAAAAGTTATGGACCCTCAAAAATTGATATTTCTAATGTGAAAGAACTCGATGAGAATGATAATAAAAATTTGCAACAACTTCTTCTAACCAAGTCGAGAAAAGAGTCTGAAGTAAATCAAGTAAAAAACCAAATCCTATCAATGCCTAAACATGACGAAAAAAACATTTTACTTAATCCATTCTTGATTGGGGCGGCAATTTGGTCAATTTTAGATTTGCTTTTACCAATATCAAGTCTTATAAAGGGAGTTCTGCTTATTTTAGCATGGGGTGGGGCCATTGCTCTTGGGTTACGTCAAAGGGCTACTAGTGGAGCAAGCCCACTGCAAGTTGAGTTGGAGAACGAGGAAAGACAGTTGGATGAAGTACATCAAAATTTAGCTGCGATTGGTAAGCAAGCAGGTATGATGGAATTCGATGTGTCAGAATGGACTGTTATTCAAAATTTAGTTTTCCAATTAAAAAAATCAAAAACAGAATTACAGGTTGCTAATTCAGAATTGAATAAATTAAATGAAGACATTAATAGTTTTTGGAAGCAAGTTCATTCAATCAACCAGTTAATTAACATTCCTGAAGATGAAAAGGGATTGTCTGAAATACAAAAAATGCAGTTTGACACTAAGCAGGTCGAACATGATGTTGCTAGCTTAAAAGGACAAATGATGGCGCAATCCGATCAATTAGATTTACAAAGCAAGAAAAAAGAAGAATCTTTTGATAAATTGAAACTTCATTTTACCATTGAACAAATAGATTCAGGGAAAATACCTGCATTGATTAGTGAAGCACGACAATTCCAAGAAGCAAAGAAAGAGTTTGATAGTTTAAAAAAAGCTATAGATAAAGAACAATTAGATGAATATAACCAGTTTGAGAATATTAGAGTTTTAAATGAGCAAATTAATTCTTTGCAACAACAAATACAGCAAAATCAACAAAGACAAAATGAACTGTTAGATGAACGATCTGATAAGACAGGTGAAATAAGTGGTCTGATTTCCCGAAATGAGATTCAAGAATTAGAACAGGATTTGGAAGAAACAAAAGCAAATCTTGCGGACCACGTACATGAATGGCTTGTTGATAAAATAGCAAAAAAATGGATTGATGAAACATTGGAAAAGGCAACTCACGGTCGGCTACCTGAAGTTATAACGAGTGCTAGTGAATATTTTAATATTTTAACAAATGGACGCTATGATGAAATTAAGATAGGTAATCAAACGATTGAGGTTAAGCGTTCTGACAACCATGAAAAGTTTGAATTAGGTGAACTATCCAGGGGGACAACTGATCAGCTCTATATCAGTCTAAGATTTGCATTTGTAAAGATTGTTTCTAGTGAATCAAAGTTACCTTTGATTATTGATGATGGTTTTGTAAGTTTTGACTCAGATCGTACTGTTAACGTTTTTAATATTATTAATAAATTATCTCAAGAACACCAAGTGATATACTTAACATCAAATGAAGACATTAAAAAGTTGAGCAATGAGGTTCAGGTTTTAAATCTAATTTAGAGGAGGGTTAGCAATGACAAAACAAATTAAGGAATTTGAAAATGATGAATCCATGGATATATTTGTTTTAATTAAATCGGCGGATAAACGAGTTACCCGAGCCAAAAAAGATTACCTATCAATGACATTTCAGGACCAATCTGGGACAATTAGGGGGAACTTTTGGGATGCAAGCTCGGAAGATATCACGAATTTTCAGGCGGGCAAAGTTGTATTTCTTAGCGGCCTCAGGGAGACATACAAGGGTAATCCACAAGTTAAAATTAATTCAATGCGATTAGCCGATGATGCCAGTGAACCTGCCAATCCCAAACTATATATGGATAAGATTCCGGTTTCTGTTGATGAATTACGTGAAGAAATTAATAGCACGGTTTTTGAAATAACTAATGCTGACTGGAATCGTATAGTACGATACCTTTTGAAAAAGTTTGATGCTTCATTCTTTTCGTTCCCAGCTGCGAAAACAAATCATCATGCTTTTGAAGGTGGACTGGCGTTTCATACGGTTTCAATTTTAAGGATGGCCAAATCAGTAGCGAAACAGTATGAACAGATTGATAAGTCATTATTGTTTGCTGGAGCGATTTTACATGATTTAGGTAAAACTATTGAATTATCAGGTCCAGTGGGGACTACATATACTGTTCCGGGCAATTTGTTGGGACACATTGTTTTAATTGATGAAGAAATTGTAAAAGCAGCGCAAGAATTAAAAATTGATACTAATTCAGAAAGTATGATTATTTTGCGTCACATGATCATTTCTCATCATGGGTTGAAAGAATACGGCTCTCCAATTGAACCGCATATGCTCGAGGCTGTTGTGCTACATGCTTTGGATGATTTAGATGCACAGATCCAAATGGTGAGTGGGGCATTAAAAGGTGTAACACCTGGTACATTTAGTGAAAGGATTTTTGGTATGGATGGTCGCAATTTTTATCAACCGGAAACCAAATAGGAATAAGCATTGGGTTAAAAAATAAAGGTTTGTTTTGAAGCACCCTGCAACTGTTAGACGAGAAATCTAATGATTGTGGGGTTTTCTTATGGATAAATATAATAGTTAATTCAAGTTAAAAGTTGTTTCAACAATTTGGGATAGAACCAAACAAAAATGGCTCACTCCCAGTTGAATATTGGGGGCAAGCCATGACTACTTAATTCTAAAATCTGAATTGTAAACTTTTCTAGTGCGCTTCATTTTTCTAACTATTTTTATTAGTTTTGTGAAGTTGAGATGTAATCATCAAGAACGTTCTTTAAATCATTGTCTTTAATTGTTACGTTTCCTTTTTTGAGGACTTTAGCAACAATATCATGTAACTTATCACTATTGTTCATATCGTTATTCCAGATCTGTTCTTTAAGTTCCTTAGTATGATCAGACATCTTTCCCTTGGCAGGCTTGTCTAACATTTTGATAACTTGATATCCATACTGAGTCTTAACCGGCGTCTTAGTATATTCGTCTTTATTAAGCTTAAATGCGGCCTTCTTAAAGGTTGAATCTAAGGTTGTATTTGTGTTATCAAAGGCAGGAATAACGCCACCTTTATCACGAGTAGCTGTGTCTACAGAATATTTCTTAGCAACACTAGCAAAACTTTGTTTATCATTCAAAGCTGAGATAACCTTTTCAGCAGTGTCTTTTTTATCAACTAAAATCTGTGCAACCTTGACCTTAGGTTGATAGCTCTTCCATGCAGAATCAAGTTCCTTGTTAGTAATTGTATCTTGATCTTCAACAGCTTCCTTTAGAAGAAGATTTGAGCGAATCTGGCTACGAAGTGTTGCAGTAGTCATTCCGTTTTGTTGCAAAACACTCTTGAATTGTGAACCATATTGGTCCTTGTAAGAGTTGTATTGCTTATCAACTTGTTTGCTTGAAACTTTATTACCATACTGTTTTTCAAGCACTTTGTTAATAATCATCTGTTGTAAAATTTGTTTACCATTAGATGTATCCTTCAAACTACTATAATATTGATCTTGGGTAATATTTCCCCCGCTTGTTGTGGCAACCGTTTTACTTCCACAGGCTGCCAAGGTAAAAGCCATAGCGATACTTGCTAGGCCAAGTAATAATTTCTTCATTCCTTAATTCACATCCTAACCAATTTTTTCGATAAAAATACAAGATTAATCATACCATTAATAAGAAAGATTCCAAATTAATACTGTTAAACTTTAAAAAAAGTTCAATCTATTTTCATTTTTTGGAAGAAATACGATTTTCTAAACTATTCATTTCATTTTGCATATGAGTTTGCAATTCTTGAATTTTTTCAAGGCGGGGTTCCAACTTAAATTCAAAATGGTCAACAGAGTTACTAATTTCATCGACTGTTTTTTGAGTTTTTTTAAGCTCATTTTGTAATCTGTTAGAGTTCTGACGTAAGTTTTTAGTAGACTGTGAAAGCTGGCTGACGGCATCAAGGTACTCTTCAACAGTTCGCTTGGAATCGCGGATAAAATGAGGATGGTCAACTAAATAAGTAACAACCTTAACTACTGCCCATGTACCAATGGTGGCTTTAATAAAAGAATGTTTTTTTGTCATTTGCTTTTCTCCAACGTATTTTTAATTTGAGCTTGGATGGTGGTTAATTCATCTTCTGAATATGAATGGCTATTATCAGTAAAGTTTACTGAAAACGTGTCTGAGTTGCTATATCTTGGAATAATGTGAAAATGAGAATGAAAAATGGTTTGCCCGGCTAATTCACCATTATTATTTATAATGTTTAAACCCTTGATTTTAGGATCAGAATTCTTAATTGCAGTGGCAATCATTGGAATGTGAGAGAAAATATTAGCAGCGAGATCAGGGTTGTATTCATAAATATTTGCGATGTGTTTCTTTGGAATTACAAGTGTGTGACCTGGTGTTGTTTGGGACAAGTCTAGAAAAGCTTTTACGGTGTCATCTTCGTAGACTGTGTAACTAGGTATTATACCTGCAACAATTTTACAAAAAATACAATTTTCATCCATTTTAGGTACCTCCGTGTTGTATACATGCATTATACATTAAAAATGGTGGTGGATAAATATTTGAAAATGTAGTCCTTGAAGGAAGCCATGAGTGAGAAGAAGACCTAATTAATACTCTTTAAAAGAGAGAGCTGAGAAAATTCACTATGTTATAATGATGAAAGTGAAATTCTTCCTTATAGGAGGTGGAAATTTGTTAAAAGTAAACAATTTAACGGGCGGTTACACGGCAGTTCCTGTTATTAAAAATTTGAATTTTGAAGTTAATTCTGGCGAGTTATTGGGATTAATCGGCTTGAATGGCGCTGGAAAATCGACTACTATCAACCATATTATTGGTTTATTACGTCCCCAAAAGGGGAGTATTGAAGTAAACGGAATTAATTTGAGTATGAATCCTGTGGAATTTAAAAAACACTTGGCTTATATTCCAGAATTTCCAATACTGTATGATGATTTAACTCTCAGTGAACACATTGAATTAACAATTAAAGCATATGATTTGGATAAGAAGGCTGCTTGGGAAACTGCACATCAGCTTCTTAAAACGTTTCGATTAGATAATAAACTAAAGTGGTTTCCAGCAAATTTTTCAAAAGGAATGAAGCAGAAGGTAATGATTGTTTGCGCATTTATTACTAATGCTGATTTATTTATAATTGATGAGCCTTTTTTAGGATTGGATCCGTTGGCGACAGATGATTTGTTATCATTAATAGATCATCGGAAAAAACAAGGTGCTGCAATATTAATGTCAACTCATGTTTTGGACACAGCAGAAAAATATTGTGATCGCTTTGCTTTAATTAACGACGGTAAAATGCTCGAAGTAGGTGATCTAAAAGAATTTCAAACCAAATACGAGATGCCCGCGGCTTCACTATCTGACATATATTTATCAATAGTAAGGGAGAATGTAGATGAGTGAGTTATGGCGTAAACGAAATCAAGCTTATCACAAAATGATTTTTAAGTATTTAAGATATGTGTTGAATGATCACTTAGTGCTAGCAATGATGTTCTTCGTGGGCGGAGTAGGACTGGCGTATTCTTCATGGCTGAGCGGAATATCCTCTAGTAATCTATTAATTAGACCATTAGTGATTGTTGCCACGTCTTTTGCGGCAATTTTAGGTAAACCGGTTTTGCTATTACAGGAGCCTGATAAAATATTCTTATTACCGCAAGAAAATTTAATTTCAAAAGACTTTGTAAAACATTCTTATCGATTAACTGCTTTTTCTCGTTTTTTAATAATGATAATTGTTTTATTAATTGCGACCCCTTTATTGGGATTGATTTTGCGTATGTGGCTGTTGGCTACAGTATTTAGCTTACAAATGATCTTCGTTAGTCTTATTAATTTGAAATTAGATTATCAACAATTTTTTTTTAATAAGTGGAAGATGAAATGGTGGTACAAATTGATTGGTGCTATAGCAGTAGCGATGCTAGGGTTAGAAATCAATCCATTTTTTTCGTTTGCCATTACAATTATTATTGGTGGCTTGCTTTTGCTTACTTCTGATCATCATGGGAACTTTGATTGGCTATCCGCAATTAGCTTTGAAGCCAAACGAATGAATGGTTTATATCGTTTTTTTAGTTTGTTTACCAATGTTCCTCAGCTAGAAACAAAGTCAAAACGGCGACGTTATTTAGATCCACTTATTTTGCTTTTATCGCCTAAGTCAAGTTCACCTTTTGAATATATTTATGGCCGTACTATTTTGAGGGGCGGGGAGTTAGGTAGTTTAGTTTTGAGGCTGTTAGTAATTGCAGTTTTAATTATTGGATTTTCGTCTAATTTAGAACTTAAAGTCTTAATCTCGGCCGTATCACTTTATTTAATGGCAGTACAAGCAGTGGCAGTTTATCCTCAAGTAGGACAGAATGTGCTTACTAAGATATATCCATTGGAAACTGATGTAGCGCAGAAAGCTTTGCGAAAAATTATATTAAAATTATCGATTGGTTTTAGCATAGTTTTAATCATTGCATCTACAATTTCTATGTCTGGTTTTATAGATTTAATGTGGATCATTTTGGGGCAAATCATTGTAATTTTTTTAGTTACACTCTGGTTTATACCTAGGTACGTAAAAAAAGTAGGAGAACAGATATGAGAGTTAGAAATAAGCCTTGGGCAATTGAGTTAATACCTGAACACCCCGAATTAATAGTAGAGCATGGTCAGGATCTTAAAGGAAAATGGCAGACGCGGTTTGCAAGAAAACAACCCATATTTATAGAAGTCGGTATGGGAAAGGGACAATTTGTAATTAACATGGCAAAAAAATATCCGGATTATAATTTCATTGGTATTGAAATCCAGAAAACAGTAGTGGGAATTGCGCTCAAAAATGCTTTGGAATTTACTTTACCTAATTTGCAATTGTTATATGCAGATGGTGCGGATTTAACCGACTATTTTGATGACGGAGAAATTAGCAAAGTTTTCTTGAATTTTTCTGATCCCTGGCCCAAAACTCGTCACGAAAAAAGAAGGCTCACTTTTAAGAGCTTTCTAAAAGTCTATAAACAAATATTGATTGATAATGGTATTATTGAATTCAAGACTGATAATCAAGGATTGTTTGAATATTCGCTAGTTAGTTTGAATAACTACGGTATGGAGTTTGATAATGTGTGGCTTGATTTGCACAAAAGTGATGAAAACGTTGAGAATGTTGAGACGGAATATGAACATAGGTTTAGCGTCAAAGGACAACCAATTTATAAATTAAAGGCGCATTTTATTTAAAAAGCTAAAATAAAACGCAAACTATTTATACAAAAAAGTTTGCGAAGCATATGTCAAATTTTACAGACGATATATATCAATCAAGGTACCGGTGTATGCGTCAGCTATAAACTCATATTGGACCAGTTTTCCATCCTCATAACGGGAGATTCCACCATAGTACACAAAAGCGTGTAACCCGTTGCGGTTAAGTTCTTCAGATTTTGCTTCAATCCATGTTCCTTCGATTGGTCTATCTTCTGCTGAAAAGCCGTTTCGAACCTTACGAAGAACAGTTTTTGAATTGAGCTTACGGTGTGCCTTGAGATAGTTTGATAAACCGACGCCTGCTACAAAAGCTGTTGCGACGGCAGAACTAATGATAAAAAATTTCAAACGTTTTATTGACATGAAAACACTTCCAATCATTATTTTACAACCATTTTAACATAATTAATAATTGAATAAAGAGGGATACGGATGCTTATTTCTAGTTACAATCCTCAAGCATGGGGAGATATATTAGTTACAATTTTAGGACCAGATGCTGATGAACAGCAGGTAGAAGTAAAAGATAATATTGCCCAAATTACGGATACAAATAGTGGCAAAGTAATTGGAATTAATTTTTTGAATATTTCTAAAGTGATGAAAATAGATGAAATTGGGCAAGTACAATTAAATGATTCGCAAATCGAAACTCTAAATGATCTCCTGAATAAAGCTGGTTTTGAAACATTATTAACTGTGGATAGAGATCCTAAATTTGTAGTTGGATACGTAAAATCAACTACTCCGCATCCTGACTCAGATCATTTGCTAATTACAGAAACTGAAATAGGTAATGGAGAAACATTACAGTTAGTCAGCGGATCACCAAACATGAAAGCAGATATTAAAGTAGTTGTGGCTAAAGTTGGTGCTATGATGCCAAACGGAACGATTATTTGGCCAGGAGAACTTCGCGGCGTTAAAAGTGACGGTATGATTGTATCTGGAAGAGAGCTTGGTTTGAAAAATGCTCCTCAAAAGAAGGGTGCACTAATTTTACCCGAGAATGATGACCACTTTAAGCTTGGTGATGCGTTTGACTTTGAACGAGGAAATCACTTATTTGATTAGTACTAGTTAGGGGTAAGTATGGGTAAGTATGATGGGCCAGCCTTTTTTCGAAAAAAGAAAAAAGAAGAAGAAAGATTAGAATTTAAAGATCCACAAGGCCAAGATCAAGTTGAAAATGGCCTTTTTAAAACTGAAAAAAAATTTAAGCCGGCAATTGATGAAAAAGAAGTTAAGCACTTAAAAAAAATAACGAGGCAAGATAAAACTTTTCAGGAGAACAAACAAGGTGAGACTTCTAAATTTGTACCGCGAAGTCATCTTAAGTCTGAATCTATGCCTAGAGAATCGATAACACGTTCAGAAAGTTATCCAGCGAAAGAATTGGATAGTCGGAGTGACATGCAGAGTAGTACGAGACTTGATTCACAATCAATAAGCGTAAGTAGTCAGTTAACAGAATCCAGTTTAACAAGTGGAGAAGTGTCAAGAGAACTTTCAACAAGCAACTTTTCTTCCAATCACCGACGTCACCGTATATTTGAAGAACCAACTCCAGATTTTGATGTAGAAGTACCTAAGTCTGCTCTAACGTCTAATCAGGTGGATGAACATTCAGAAATGATTCGTGGATATAATTTCCCTAAGGTTTCAATGTTACCAGATCCTATCAGGACAGCTGAAAATACTTCTGAATGGGTAAAAGATTTGGCTCAGAGACTTAATGATGCTCTGAGTGCGTTTGGGGTTAATGCGAGTGTAGCAAATTGGACAGTGGGTCCTACTGTCACGCAATTTGAAATCGAACTTGGCAGAGGAGTTAAAGTTAATAAAATAACTAATTTGGCAGATGATTTGAAATTACAATTAGCGGCTCGTGATATTAGAATTGAGGCTCCTATTCCAGGGAAAAGTACTGTTGGGATCGAAGTACCAAATCTTAAATCTAGGCCAGTTTTATTGTCAGAAATTATTGATTCAGATGCTTTTAGAAATAGTGAGTCGCCCTTAACCGTTGCGATCGGAGTTGATTTATTTGGACAACCTCGGGTTTACGACTTGCGTAAGATGCCGCATGGATTGATTGCAGGTGCTACTGGTTCTGGAAAATCAGTCTTTATTAATAGTTTGTTAGTTTCACTATTATATAAAGCAACGCCAAAAGAATTAAGGTTACTTTTAATTGATCCTAAGGCAGTTGAACTTGCCCCATACAACAATTTGCCACATTTGTTATCACCAGTTATTTCTGATCCAAAGGCAGCTTCAGCAGCGTTAAAATGGGTTACAAAAGAAATGGATCAACGTTACGAAAAACTAGCTGCTGCGGGTGCGAGAAATATTGAGCAATTTAATAAAAAGGCAGAAAAAGTTGGTGATGACGCTAACAAAATGCCGTATATCGTTGTAATCATTGATGAGTTGGCGGATTTGATGATGGTAGCGTCTTCCGAAGTTCAAGATTATATTGTGCGTATCACCCAAAAAGCCCGTGCAGCTGGAATTCATTTGATTATTGCAACTCAGAGGCCAAGTGTGGATGTCGTTACAGGTCTTATAAAAAATAACATTCCAACTCGGGTTGCATTCATGGTTTCTAGTCAAATTGATTCGCGTACGATTCTTGATCACGCTGGAGCGGAACGTTTGCTTGGAAGAGGAGATATGTTATTTCTCGGGAACGGTGCTAGTCGCCCCGTTCGCTTGCAAGGTGCATATATTGAAGATGAAATTGACGAAATTACAGAGTATGTTCGAGGACAAGCACCGCCACAGTATATGTTTAATCCGACTGAGTTGAAAGAAGCAGTGGCTCAAACGGATAATTCAGATGAATTGATGGGTGATGTTTTGAAGTATATTGCGAACGAAGATACAGTATCTACTTCCAAGTTACAGAGGATGTTTTCAATTGGATATAATCGTGCTGCTACAATGATTGATCAACTTGAAGAATTAGGATACGTGTCTGAGGCTCGAGGATCTAAGCCACGTGATGTCTATTATAGTGGTGAAGAAGAAAATAAAAAATGATAGGAGTGCTCTAACGTGGATAAAGAGAAAATTTATTTTTTTGTAGGAATAAAAGGTTCTGGAATGAGTTCTTTAGCACTAATATTACATGATGAAGGATTTAAAGTTATTGGATCAGATATTGATCAGTACACTTTTACACAAAAAGGGTTAGAAGCTGCTGGAATTAAAATTTTATCTTTTGATCCCAATAATTTAAAAGATGGAATGGTGGTAATTGCCGGTAACGCCTTCACTGATCAGCACCCGGAAATTGAGCGTGCTCGTGCTATGAACCTCGAAGTAATCCGTTATCATGAACTATTAGGTCAAATGTTGGGTTCATATACAAGCATTGGCGTTGCTGGGACACATGGTAAAACAAGTACAACTGGTCTCCTTTCCCATGTTCTTAGTGGTGTTGCTCCAACTAGTTATTTAATAGGAGATGGGACGGGTAAAGGTATACCTGACGCTCGTTTCTTTGTGTTTGAGGCAGACGAATATCGACGACACTTTATTGCATACCACCCAGATTATATGATTATGACAAATGTAGATTTTGATCATCCGGACTATTACAAGGATCTTGCTGATGTTCAAAGTGCCTTCCAGAAAGTAGCATTACAAGTAAAAAAAGGTATTTTTGCTTGGGGTGATGACAAAGGTCTAAGAAGCTTGCATGCGGATGTTCCCATCTATTATTACGGTACAAGTGAGAATGATGATTTTCAGGCGCAAAATGTTGAGAGGACTACAACGGGGTCGGAGTTTGACGTAGTTCATCATGGTAAAAAAATAGGGCATTTTGAAATACCCCTTTTTGGAGAGCATAATGTTTTAAATAGTTTGGCCGTTATTGCTGTCAGTTACTTCGAATCGATTGATTTAGATCTTATTAAGCGTGAGCTAATGAGTTATCAAGGAGTTAAGCGCCGCTTCTCCGAAGAAAAAGTTGGTGACAACGTCCTTATTGATGATTACGCTCATCACCCATCTGAAATCAAAGCAACAATTGATGCTACAAGACAAAAGTATCCTGACAAAAAAGTTGTAGCCGTTTTTCAGCCACATACATATTCGAGGACTGCAGCGTTATTAGATGGATTTGCAAAGAGTTTGAGTTTGGCTGATCAGGTGATTTTAACTGAAATATTTGGCTCTGCTCGTGAGTCTGAGGGTAAAGTTTCTTCAAAGGATCTAGCTGATAAAATTGGAAATGATACCAAAATAATTCATGAGAATGATTTACAAGCATTATTAGACTTACATGATGCGGTACTAGTTTTCATGGGCGCTGGCGATATTGGAAAATATGAAGATGATTATAAGGCTGCTATTAAGGGTTAGAAAAACAAATTTAAGAAATGTATAAATTTGACTTTTGTTGACCATTTGACGTTTAAAAACTCGAATTATGAGTTAAAAGCTGGTACAATTGCACTCAAATAGAGAAAAGGGGCAATTTAATTGGAAGAACCTAGAAATGTAATTAATACCCAAGTAGGGTTAAATCGATTTTTAACTAAGATGTACGGGTGGATGGCGGCGGCAGTTGCCTTTTCAGGCATTATTTCCTTTATGGGGGCCACTGTTTGGCGACCACAGTACATTACTTTTATGAATAATAGGCTTGCGTATTGGCTCATCTTTGGTGGATTATTCCTGTTTAGTATGTTTGGACAGCGCTCTGCTTTGCAAAATCCAATGACCGGATTTTTGATGCTCTTTGGATTTGCGGGATTCTTTGGATTTTCACTGTCAGCCATTTTCCTTGTTTATAGTGCTGCTACGATAGCAGGGGCCTTCTTTGCTGCGACAGTTACGTTCGTTGTAATGGCGTTGATAGGTCTGACTACGAAGCGGGACCTTAGCAAGATGGGTACGCAACTCTTAGCAGCATTAATTGGGATGATTGTTGTATCATTTATCAATATGCTTTTCATTCATAGTAGCGCCGTTGTTTTTGTGTTTTCAATTATTGGGATTCTTGTGTTCGCGGGATTATCCATGTATAACACGGCACAGATGAAAAATATGTACCTTAGCTATGGTGACCAAGTTTCAGAAACTGGACTGGCTTTACAGGGAGCTTTCAGTCTTTATCTTGATTTTATTAATTTATTTCAGTATTTCCTTATGATTTTTGGATGGGGAAGCCGAGATTAAAATTTAACCTTTAGATATTAGAAGTTGTAATCAATTGTTTTGATGCAACTTCTTTTTATATACTAAATTTACAATTAAAAATTTCAAGAAACATAGATATTATCTCTGAAATATTGAAGAAAATAATATTGAAAAAAATTTAATGAAAGTGAGATATTATGACAACATTTTATGATTTTTCAGAAACAGAGATGGATGGGAAGAAGATTAATTTTGCTGAGTATAAAGGAAAAGTTGTAATAGTCGTAAACACTGCTAGTAAGTGTGGGTTTGCACCACAATTAGAGACGCTTGAAGAAATTTATAATGAGTATCATAGTAAGGGGCTTGAAATACTAGGGCTACCTTCAAATCAATTTAAACAGGAATTGAAATCTGATGAAGAGACCCTCGATTATTGTCAGATGCATTACGGAGTTACTTTTCCAATGACTAAGAGAGTTGTTGTGAATGGTAAAGATGAGGATCAGCTGTTTACGTATTTAAAAGAAACATCCGGTAACGGCAGAATTAAGTGGAATTTTACTAAGTTTCTAATTGATAGAGATGGACACTTAATTAAAAGGTACGCACCGATAACAACACCCCAAAAAATGATTGCGGATATTGAGGATGCAATTAAGAAATAAGACTTGGAACGATAAGGCATTGGTTAAACGTGATTGATTCTTTTCTAAAAAACATGTAATGGGAAAAGTGCTTATCATTGATATAATTTTTGACTAAAGACTTCGTGCTTTGTTGCATTTTTGGTATGATGTAGATAGGATAAACGGAGGAAAATTATGACTGATAAACGATTACTTTTGATTGATGGGAACAGTATTGCGTTTCGTTCTTTTTTTGCATTACAAAATTCACTAAGTCGATTCACTAATGCTGATGGATTGCATACTAATGCTATTTATGGTTTTAATAAAATGCTAGATATTATCTTGGATAATGTAAACCCAACAGATGCTTTAGTTGCTTTTGATGCTGGAAAGACAACCTTTAGGACAAAAATGTATACCAATTACAAGGGGGGACGTGCCAAAACACCTTCGGAATTAACAGAGCAAATGCCATATTTACGTGATTTGCTAACAGGATACGGAATAAAGTCGTACGAATTGGCTGATTATGAAGCTGATGATATTATTGGAACTTTGTCCTTAGAAGCAGAAAAGCTTGGATATCGTGTCACAATAGTGACGGGTGACCGTGATTTAACTCAGTTAGTCAGTGATAAGACCACAGTGGCTGTTACCGTTAAGGGCGTTACCGAGGTTGAAGATTATACTCCAGAGCATTTGAAAGAAAAGTTAGGTGTGACACCTACGCAAGTGATTGATTTAAAGGGGTTAATGGGAGACAGCTCAGATAATTATCCTGGCGTAACTAAAGTTGGTGAAAAGACCGCCTTAAAGCTGATTGACCAGTTTGGAAGTGTTGAAAATTTATACGACCACATTGATGATCTAAAGCAAAGCAAGATGAAAGAGCACCTTATCGAAGATGAAGATAATGCATTTTTATCAAAAAAATTGGCAACAATTGATCGTGATTCCCCTCTAAAAATTGGATTGGATCAACTTGAATATAAAGGAATTAACGAAGAATACCTAATTGATTTTTATCAAAAAATGGGATTTAAATCCTATTTAAAAAAATTTCAAAAATCTGGTGGGCTGAAAGAAGTAGAGCAAACACAATTTCAAGAGTTAACAAAAGCGAATTTAGATAAGGCAATGGAGAGCTTAGGTAATGAAGTATCTTTGTATTTAGAAATGCCTGAAAAAAATTATCATTTATCAAGTTTTGCGGGTTTTGTAATAGGCAACGATGAAAAGTGGTTTGTTTCCCGGAATGTCGAGTTACTCAAACTTCCAACCATTAAAGATTTGATTGAAAATATTGACGTAAAATTAAATGTTTTTGATAGCAAGCGAACCTATGTGGGCTTGAATAGACTAGAAATTAATGCTCAATGTTTTAATTACGACGTTTTATTACAATCATATTTACTTGATACTAATGAGAATTCTAATGATTTAGGTTTATTAGCTCAACAACATGCTTATTATAATGTGGAATCCGATGCTGACGTGTACGGCACTGGTGCAAAGTTGTCTATTCCAGATGATGATCAAACCTTTTTTCAGCATCTGGCGAATAAGGGTAAAGCAATAGAGGTTTTAGGAAAAGCCTTGGATGGCGAGTTGAAGCAAAATGAGCAGGATAAACTTTATTGGGAAATCGAATTGCCCCTTGCAATAGTTTTGGCAAAAATGGAAATCAGCGGAATTAGAGTAGATTCCAATCGGTTAATCCAAATGCAAAGTGAATTTGCTGAACGATTAAGTGAAATAGAAGGTGAAATTTACCGTTTGGCGGGTGAAGAGTTCAATATAAACTCTCCTAAACAATTAGGACGGATTTTATTCGAAAAAATGCGTTTGCCAATTATCAAGAAAACCAAGACAGGATACTCAACAGCGGTTGATGTTCTTGAAAAACTACGTGGGGAATCTGATATTGTTGATGATATTTTAAACTATCGAACTATTTCAAAGATCCAATCTACCTATGTTGAAGGCCTTTTAAAAGTTGTACATTCGAAAGATCAAAAAATTCACACAACATACATTCAAACTTTAACCCAAACGGGGCGATTATCATCAATTGAACCTAATTTACAGAATATTCCCGTTCGAATTGATGAAGGAAAGAAGATTCGACAAGCTTTCGTACCCTCAAAGGAAGGATGGCACATTTTATCATCCGATTATTCTCAAATTGAGTTGCGTGTGCTGGCACACCTAACCGGTGATAAGAACATGCAGGAAGCCTTTATTGAGAATCAAGACATTCATGCAAGTACTGCCGTTAGAATTTTTGGTTTGAAAGATGCTTCCGAAGTTACACCTAATATTAGAAGGCAAGCCAAAGCTGTAAATTTTGGGATTGTCTATGGTATTAGTGATTATGGTCTTTCTCAGAATATTGGAATTTCACGATCCGATGCTAAAAAATTTATTGAAACTTATTTCCAGGAATTTCCTGGGGTAAAAAATTATGTGGATAATATTGTTAAAGTTGCCAAGGAACAAGGGTATGTAGAGACAATTTCACACCGTAGAAGATATTTACCGGATATAAACTCTAGTAATTTTAGTCAAAGGTCTTTTGCGGAGAGAACTGCAATGAATACACCAATTCAGGGTAGTGCAGCGGATATAATCAAGATTGCGATGATAAAAATGCAACAAGAACTTGAAAGTAGAAACTTAAAAACAAAGATGTTGCTACAAGTTCATGATGAATTGATTTTCGAGGTGCCTGATGAAGAAATGAATGAAATTAAGAAACTTGTACCTAGTGTGATGGATTCAGCAATGAAATTAAAGGTTCCGCTTAAAGTTGAAACATCGTGGGGAAATAATTGGTATGAAGCCAAATAGGGAGTGAAGATAATGCCTGAATTGCCGGAGGTTGAAACAGTTAGACGTGGGCTAGAAGCTTTAGTTAAGGGTAAAACGATCAAACAGGTGAATGTGCGATATGACAAAATGGTTTCGCCAAATCCTGATGAATTTAAGTCTGCACTAAAGGGAAAGAAAATCCTGGATATTGAAAGACGCGGGAAATACTTAATATTTAGATTCAGTGAAAACCTTTCAATGGTTTCTCATTTGAGGATGGAAGGAAAGTACGCTGTTTTACCTCATACAGAGCCGCTTAGCAAGCATGATCATGTTATCTTTGAACTCACCGATGGAAGCGATCTAAGATATAATGATACACGTAAGTTTGGAAGAATGAACCTGGTTCCAAGCGGTAAAGAGTTGACAGTAGGAGGATTAGCAACAATTGGGCCGGAACCAACCCCCGAGACATTGACATTTGAGTATTTATCGCAGAGGTTACGAAGTAAAAAAGTGGGGATGAAAAGTTTTCTTCTCAATCAGTCAAACGTGGCAGGGTTAGGAAATATTTATGTTGATGAGGTTTTGTGGCTAACCAAGGTACACCCGTTACAGCCATCTAATACGTTAACAGACGAAGAAATAAAGGCGTTACGCCTTAATATTTTTTCTGAACTTGAACGTGCAATTAATGCACATGGCACGACAGTTTTTTCATACCTTAATGCAGCGGGGCACGCAGGAAGTTTTCAGAATCAGCTAAATGTATATCACCGGCAAGGGAAACCTTGTCCACGTTGTGGAACCTTGATTGAGAAAATAAAAGTTGCTCAAAGAGGGACTCATTTTTGTCCTCATTGTCAAAAGCTGAGGTTGCCAAATGACTAAGGTTATAGGATTAACTGGTGGAATTGCTACTGGGAAATCTACAGTGAGTGATTATTTTAAAAAAATTGGATTTCCGATCGTTGATGCTGATAAAATTGCACATGAGATTTTGCAAAAAAAAAGTGTACAGAAAGCATTGATTAAACAATTTGGCGCTGAAATTATTACGGGGAAACACGTTGATCGGAAAAAATTAGGAAGCATTGTTTTTAAAAATGAAAATGCTTTGAACGTTTTAAATGAAATTGTGCAACCTAAAATTAGACGGATGATATTAAAGCAATTGAAGCATTTTAAAAGGAATAACAGGGTAGTAGTACTTGACGCACCAATCCTTTTAGAACAAGGGTATCAAAATGATGTAGATTTTTTGATGGTAGTTGCAGTAGATCGCGTAACTGAAATATCGAGATTGAAGCAACGCGATTCCCTTTCAAATGTAGAAGCAGAAGAACGAATCAATGCACAAATGAGCTTGAATGACAAAAAAAAGCTTGCTGATATTGTCATTGATAATAGTGGAACAATTGCCGATACAGAATTACAAGTGTTAAAATGGCTTGAAAACAACTTATTAGTAAGATAATTTATGAGGTGAATTGATTGAGATGTCCGCACTGTAATAATAATAGCTCCAGGGTAGTGGATAGTAGACCTACCGACGAAGGAAGGGTAATTCGCAGACGCCGTGAATGTGAAAACTGCGGATTTCGTTTTACAACGTTTGAACGTGTCGAAGCTACTCCATTGTTAGTGATTAAGAAGAATGGGAACCGTGAGGAATTTGATCGAGATAAAATTTTACGCGGTCTTATTAGGGCAGCAGAAAAACGTCCAGTAAAGATGGATGAAATGACAGATATTGTGGATAAAGTTGAGAATAAGGTCAGAGCACTTGGAGAAAGTGAAGTTTCAAGTCAAGCAATTGGTGAGTATGTTATGAATTTGCTACCAGACATTGATGAAATTGCCTATATTCGATTTGCAAGTGTTTATCGACAATTTAAAGATATGAATGTATTTATGAATGAGTTACAAGAAATGATAAAAAAGGAACGAAAAAACAAGGAGCACTAGAGTGGCTGAAAAGTATGTGATAGCACCAAATGATAGTTTTATCATTGATAATGACCGTCAATTAAATAGTGTTGAGCGTGAAACTTTAGATGTTTTATATCGACCACTAATGCCATCAGAAGCGTATAGCCTCATTATTGAACTTTGGAAAGTGTCAGAAATCGATAAGTTTCAATTGCAGCGACATTTGAATAGCTTTTTGTGTTCAAACTTGAGGCTTAACATTAATGAATTAGATAATGGTCGTAAGTATGTGGAAGCTCTTGGATTAATGGAGACTTTTCGTAAACCGGCGGATGGACACAGTAGTCTGATTTATCGACTATTGCTGCCAGCTCAACCAGCGACTTTTTTTAAAGACAACTTTCTAACAACATTACTACTTCAAAATACTGGTGAAGAAGAATTTAAAAAACTAGTAAATTATTTTAAGCGAACTAAACATGACTTTAATGGATTTCAGAAAATCTCTAGCACCTTGGCGGATATATACCAGGTTGAACAAAATTTGGTGGATAGTTCTAGTCTGGTAAAACAGGCTGGAAGAGCAATTGGTTCAGAGAAAAAAAATAATGATCCAGTTTTAAATAAGAATTTTGATTTTAATCTGCTGAGCAGTTTGCTAGAAACAAGCTATGTGGACCCCAAAAGCTTAAAAGATAATTATGATTTAATCATGGTTGAACAGACTTTGTATAACATAAGTGAAACAGAGATGGCAAAATTAATAAACCAATCAACTGATTTTAGAACGAATGAAATTGATCTTGCCAAGTTAAAATCTGCTGTTTTTCAGTATCAACGTGAGAAGTTTAGCGACAATCAAGTGGTGGAAGAAAAAGAAGATAAAGTGAGCTCTGACAAAGATTTGGTAAAAAGCGAAAAGCGGTTGGCAAAGATTGCACGTGAGCTAGCGCCTATTGAATTTTTAAGCGACCTTAAGATCCAAGTTGGTGGAGTTGTAACTTCGTCTGAACGTTATACG
Source organism: Pediococcus claussenii ATCC BAA-344 (assembly GCF_000237995.1). Lineage (NCBI taxonomy): Bacteria > Bacillati > Bacillota > Bacilli > Lactobacillales > Lactobacillaceae > Pediococcus > Pediococcus claussenii. The sequence goes on along the minus strand of NC_016605.1, from coordinate 1,130,645 downwards.
GTTGAACAAATGGTAAATCGCAAGGTACTGCCATTAAGCGTGATCAATATATTGATTTATTATGTTATTGTTGATCAGGATAATACAAATGTTAATAAAAATTTCTTTGATGCAATTGCTAGTGACTGGAGTAAGAAAAGAATCAAGAATCCAGAGGAAGCTATTAAGCAGATTAAAGAGCGAAAGCAAAAACAAAATACTCCTGCATCAGCTAGTCACCGTAGTAGAAGAGTCGTCGCCAAAGAGACTTTGCCAGAGTGGGCAAAAAAGTCATCCATACAAGCTAATACTGGTAAAAAAGGTAGTAAAAAAGTAAGTAATTCTTCTGTTGAGGAACAGTTAAAAGCTTTGAGAAATCGGAATAGGGAGGTGTAATGATGGAGAATGTTAGGGAAACGCTGAATATTTTAATGAACCGGAGACAATGGAACCAAAAATTTCAACAAATGATGAAAAAAGTCTATTCAGATCCTGACATAGTTAATTTTTGTGAAGAGCATCACGAAGATTTGACTTCAGATGCAATTGAAAGAAGCGCCGCTAAGCTCTATGAATATGTTTCTGAGAGAGATCGAAGTGAGCAGGATGGAAAGAATATTCATGCTGGTTACCGCCCTATCCTAGTTTTGAGCAATCACTTGATCGATATTGAGTATGTTCCAACTGATCGCCAAATTGCGGAGCAAAAAGCTATGGAACGAAGTAAGCTTGTACATTCCATAAGTATTGCTAAGAATATTCGGAATGCTAGTTTTGACCAGTATTACCGGGATGAAAGTCGGAATGATGCATTTGAAAAAGCAATGCAATTCTTCATTGATTACACCGACAAGCCTCGAATTTTTCACAAGGGGTTATATTTAAGTGGTAGTTTTGGAGTTGGAAAAACATACTTAATGGGTGCCCTTGCTAATGAGCTTGCTAATAATGGGTATGCAACCACAATGGTGCACTTTCCAAGTTTTACGGAGGAAATGAAAGCTTCTATTGGCAGTAATTCTGTTTCTGAAAAGTTGAATGCTTTAAAGGCGGCTCCAATTTTAATTTTGGATGACCTAGGGGCCGATAACAGTAATAGCTGGATTCGTGATGATATTTTGGGGGTCATTTTAGAGTATAGAATGCAAGAAGAACTTGCAACTTTTATAACCTCTAATATGTCTATGGACCAGCTCGAGACCGAATATTTGTCGGTTAATCAAAGAAATGAGCATGAACCACTAAAAGCAAAGCGATTAATGGAGCGGATTCGTTTTTTAATGGTGCCGGTTGAGATGGTTGGAAAAAATTTCAGAAATGATTGACAAGTATTAAATTTTTAGTATGATTGTTGTTATATAGTTAAATTAAATCCGAACACGTAACCTTTTTAATTTTGCAGGGAATATCATCGTGACTGAAAATGATATACAAAAAGGTTTCCCACTCGGGTGAGGGCAGGTAAAATCTGTCCCGGTTTCCATCGTTATTGGATAATAAAGTGACGATCATTTGCGTGATCGTAACGAGGGTGGAACCGCGTAAATTGTTAATTGGCGTCCCTAGTACTGTTATTACACAGTGCTAGGGACTTTTTTATTGGAAGGAGAAAATATGAGTATCAAATTAAGTTTTCCAGATGGAAGTATAAGGGAAGTCGAACAAGGTATAAGTGTGCTTGATGTTGCTAAGTCAATTAGCAATAGTTTATCCAAGAACGCCGTTGCAGGTAAGTTAAATGGAAGTTTAGTATCGGTTAACACTGCAATTAAGGCTGATGCAGCAATTGAAATTGTGGTTAAGAATTCAGATGAGGGAAATGTTATTGTTTGGAATACCGCAGCTGTGTTATTAAACAGTGCCATTAAGACAATTTATCCTAATGTCCATTTTGGAACGATTGGTGATATTGAACATGGATTCTATGTTGATACGGATAAAAATGATCAACAAATCAGTGTTGATGAACTACCAGCAATTGAAGACACAATGAAAGACTTGGTTAAGTCTAAAATTAATTTAAAGCCTGATCAAATTAGCGAAAAAGAAGCACTTGAGATTGTGGACGGCGATCCATATCAAGCACAGATTATAAAGGAACATGCCAAAGATGGTAGTGTACAAGTATATCAAGTTAATGATAACGTGATTATTAGCGATGCTGTTGTGCTACCAAATTCTGGTGACGTGAAGGCTCTCAGGCTTTTATCAGTAGCTGGTGCATATTGGCAAGGTAAATCAAGCAATCCTATGCTTCAACGTATATATGGAACAGCATTTCTAAAACAAAAAGATCTTGAAGTGGAACTTGAACGTCAAAAAGAAGCTCGTGAGCGCGATCATCGTGTTATTGGAAATAACCTTGATTTATTCTTCGTGGATCCAAAAGTTGGAGCTGGATTACCATATTGGATGCCAAATGGTGCAACAATCCGGCGTACAATTGAAAGATACATTGTAGATAAAGAAGTGCAAAACGGATATAGTCATGTCTATACACCGGTGCTAATGAATTTAGATGCGTATAAAACGTCTGGACATTGGCAACATTATCGTGAAGATATGTTTCCTCCAATGGATATGGGTGATGGTGAATTGCTGGAACTTCGTCCTATGAACTGTCCTTCACATATTCAGGTGTACAAGCATCATATTCGATCATATCGTGAGCTACCTATCCGAATTGCTGAATTAGGAATGATGCATCGTTATGAGAAATCAGGAGCACTTTCTGGACTACAACGAGTTCGCGAAATGACATTGAATGATGGTCATACTTTCGTTACACCCGATCAAATTCAGGATGAATTTAAAGATATTTTACGATTGATGGTTGATGTTTATGCTGACTTTGATATTAAAGACTATTCATTCCGTTTAAGTTATCGTGATCCCGAGAACACTGAAAAATATTTTGATGATGACGAAATATGGAATCATTCGCAGTCCATGTTAAAAGGCGCTATGGATGACCTTGGATTGGATTATGTCGAGGCAGAAGGTGAAGCAGCATTCTATGGTCCTAAGTTAGATGTTCAAACTAAAACGGCTATGGGGAATGAAGAAACACTTTCGACGATTCAATTAGACTTCATGCTTCCAAAACAATTTGATTTACACTATGTTGGTGCTGATGGAGAAGAACATCGCCCAGTTATGATTCATCGTGGATTGGTTTCCACGATGGAAAGGTTTACGGCTTACTTAACTGAAATTTATAAAGGGGCTTTCCCAACTTGGCTTGCACCTAAGCAAGTAACTATTATTCCGGTTAATGATGAGTTGCATGGCGAATATGCTGATCAGTTGCAAAAGAAGCTTGCTGGTAACAACGTTCGTGTTTCTGTTGATCATCGTAACGAAAAGATGGGATATAAGATTCGAGAAGCTCAAACGCAAAAAATTCCATATATTTTGGTTGTTGGAGACAGCGAGCTTGAGAGTGACTTAGTAAGTGTTCGTAAGTATGGTGAAGAAAACTCGACTAGTGTTTCGAGTGATAAGTTCATACAAGATATTCAAAATGAAATTAATAATTATAGTCGAAAAGTTAATTAGTTTGACGACATATTAATGATTTGGTATACTATTATAGTTGGGATTAAGCAGAAGCCACCGCTTCTCGCCTTGTGACATTAAGTTGCCGGGCTAAAAACGTTGAAGACTATATTGTATAGTCGTGAAGCGGGGTGGCATTGTGCCATTCCGCTTTTCTGCTGTCTCTGATGATTTTTTTGGAGGTGAAGGACCATAGCAAATGATATGATGGTTAATGACGGAATTCGCGCACGTGAGGTTCGTTTGATTGGGGTTGACGGAGATCAACTAGGTGTTAAAAGTAAGGCAGATGCCTTAAGTTTAGCAGAATCCGCAAACTTAGATTTAGTACTTGTTTCACCAAAGGCGAAGCCGCCTGTGGCCAAGGTCATGGATTATGGAAAGTACCGTTTTGAGCAACAAAAGAAGCAACGTGAAGCTCGTAAACGTCAAAAGATTGTTAGTATTAAGGAAATCCGCCTTAGTCCTACAATTGATATAAATGATTTTAACACGAAACTAAAGAATGCTAAAAAGTTTCTTTCCAAAGGTGATAAGGTTCGTGTATCTATTCGATTCAAGGGTCGTGCAATTACGCATAAAGAAATTGGACGTCGGGTTTTGGAAAGAATGGCTAAAGAAGCTGCTGATGTTTCGACCGTTGAAGCGAGACCTAAGATGGACGGACGCAGTATGTTTCTTGTATTAGCACCAATAGTAGAAAAATAAAATTGGAGGATTATTATTATGCCTAAGATGAAAACAAACCGTGCTGCTGCTAAGCGTTTTAAAAAAACGGGTAACGGCGGACTTAAGAGTGGTAATGCTTATACAAGTCACCGCTTTCACGGTAAGACAAAGAAACAACGTCGCCAATTACGTGGTACAAGCATGATGGATGTTACTAACATCAAACGTTACAGCAAAATGCTTTCTACAATCAGTAAATAATTAATTGAAAAAGATAAACTGAGTCGTCAGTTACAGGAGGAATTATTATGCCACGAGTAAAAGGTGGAACAGTTACACATCGCCGTCGTAAACGTATTTTAAAGCTTGCTAAGGGTTATCGCGGTGCTAAGCACATTCAATTTAAGGTTGCTAAAGACCAAGTAATGAAGTCAGGATTATACGCATTCCGTGATCGTCGTAACCGTAAGGGTGAATTTCGTAAGTTATGGATTGCTCGTATTAACGCTGCAGCACGTATGAATGGTTTAAGCTACAGCAAGTTAATGCATGGTTTGAAGGAAGCTGGTATTGATATTAACCGTAAGATGCTTGCTGATCTTGCTGTTAACGATGCAGCTGCATTCACATCGTTGGCCGATGAAGCTAAAAAGTCACTTTAAGTTTAAAAAAAGCCTACAACAAATAATAAATTTGTTGTAGGCTTTTTTAATCAGATATCAAGTTTTAAGATACCCCCCTTGTCCTATAAATTATCTTTTTATCTGAGCTGGAATCTTATTAGTAGAAAACGATTTTAATGTGTTCTATAATCAGTTACTAAAAGTAGGGGGTAACAAGTAATGGCAAAATTAACAACAGATATGAAGGATTTAATTGATCAAGCTTTTGCATTTATTGCGACTGTCGATGAAAATGGAAATCCACAAGTTGGTCCTAAGGGAACAATGCGTGTTTTAGATGATACACATTTGATTTATAATGAAGAGACAGGGCGTCAGGCTTGGCATAATTTGAATGACAATCATAAAATTGCAGTTGCGTTTCATCCATTTCCTGGACTAAAAGGTATCAGAGTTGAGGGAAAAGCAACGATTTATAAGGATGGAAAAATTTTTGATGATTCAGCTGCCTATGCGGCTGACAAACAATTACCTGCACCTCTTGCTGCAGTTGTAATTACCGTTGATCGAATTGTTCGTTTAGATGCTGGTCCACATGCCGGTGAAGAAATTGAAAATAGTCCGATAGTTGAGTAATTGTTGTCTTTGCTAAAAATTAATATAGATTAAGTCGTAGCGAGTTGAGGTTTAAACCTCAACTCGCTTTAATTATATATTGAGATTGGAAAACGTAGGCCAAGGACAAAATCCAAAAAGGAATCCTATTTCTATTCTACTAGGTGGAAAAAATACGAGACACTAGTCGAAAAGTGAAATCACTTCTAAGTGGTCCCATTCTCAACTTATGTCTCGTTTTCGCTTTAATTGAATTGAAAAAAATTATATCAATAGTCAGCATTACTGCTAGATAGTTACAATAAATTTACCGGGTTTGTGAGCCACTTCTAATTGTTTTAAATCATTAATAACGGATAGAACGTTAAATGATGATTGATTAGCAATTGGAATTTTTAGGCGGTTATTGGAGATCATGCTTAATAAACTTTCCAATGCTTGGCGATTCATTTTGTATTTTGTATCATCGAAGTCAATTAGTTCCGTAGCAGAGGAAAGCTGACTAATCCCGGTTGTTGATAGAATTGTGCCATTAAGACTAAGGTGGGTGTTTAGATAATTAATTTTATTGGTATCTGGTGCAGTATTTATGATTAGATCAAATTTTCCTAATTTATCTAATGATTGCGGAATGTCATAGAATGCTGTTTCAGATAAGTTTAAGTCAGATTGGAGGTGTTTATTTGTTGAGTGTAAGACGCCACTCACTAACTTGCCGTTTTCACGAAGTAGTTGCGCAGCGATTATCCCAACAGCGCCTGAGACCCCATTTATGAGAACAGAATTAAACTTTGCTTTAGATAAAGCACCATTTACGATGTCAAAGGCTGTGACACCTGCATTGGGGATAGAAGCAGCGGTCTCAAACGAAACATTATCTGGAATTTTTGCAGCTCTTAGATGTGGCACAGAAGCAATTTCGGCATATCCACCCAAATTAGAGCGTCCAACAACCCTATCCCCAATATTAAAATCAGTCACAGAACTATCTTTATCAATTACAATTCCAGCAACATCACTTCCTGGAATCAAGGGTAAGCTTAAAGGGCGGACCGCTAATTGTGATCCATCGATAATTTTTAAATCGTAAGGATTCAAGCTAAAAGCCTGTACTGCAACAATTAGACGTCCTTTTGTTGGTGTAGGCTCCGGAATTTCGAGTATTTTTAAGTTGTTTAGAGTACCAAATTTTTCAATGCCAATTGCCTTCATATGAGTTTCCTCTTTTCAATTATTTACATATAAATAATAATATAAAAAACATTTAGTTAAAAATAAATTGATTTGCAAATGCAAAGTGCTAAAAAGTTTACTATAATGGTAAGACAGTAGTAAATTGGGAGAAGCATAAAATGTCAATTTTCAAACCAACCTGGATGGTCGAACGAATTTACGATTTATCCGCAGATGATTTAAAAAACAATGGAGTTGAAGCGGTTTTAACAGATTTAGACAATACGTTAATTGCTTGGAATAATCCTGATGGAACTCAAGAACTGTTAGACTGGTTCGATATGATGCGAACGGCTGGAATTAAAGTGATTGTTGTCTCAAATAACAATCATCACCGTGTCCAACTAGCTGTTGAAAAATTTGGTCTTCCATTCGAATCTCGAGCATTGAAGCCGTTAACATTTGGAATTAACAAGGCAATAAAGCATTATCAACTAGATCGAAAAGGGGTCATAATGGTTGGGGATCAGCTAATTACTGATATGGTTTCCGCTAATATGGCTGAAGTTCGTGGGGTATTAGTCAAGCCCTTAGTTGGTAGTGATGCATGGAATACACGAATTAATCGTTTTTTGGAACAATTTATAAAAATAATTTTAAAAAGAAAGTATCCAGAATTGAAATGGAACAGGGGCTTAAAAAATAATGGATCAAATTGATCAAGACTTAGTTTGTATCGGTTGTGGCGCACATATTCAGACTAGTAATCCCGATGAATTGGGTTATACACCTGAATCAGCCTTAAGAAAGGGGCTCGAATCAGGAGAGTTATATTGTCAGCGTTGTTTCCGGCTTAGACATTACAATGAAATCGCACCGGTAAACTTAACTGATGACGACTTTAGACGATTACTCAGTCAGATAAGTGAAACAGATTCTTTAATTGTATATGTTATGGATTTATTTGACGTTAACGGAAGCCTAATTCCAGGTCTGCATCGATTCATTGGTGATAATGAGGTGTTGTTAGTCGGGAATAAAGAGGATATTCTACCAAAATCCCTTAAACGTCCAAGAATGAAAGAATGGCTACGACAGCAGGCATTTGCAAATGGAATTCGACCAATCGACGTAGTATTAACGAGTGCTAAGAATCGACATGAGGTAAATAATCTGTTTGAGGCAATTGAAAAATACCGCAATGGCAAAGATGTTTACGTTGTTGGAGTTACAAATGTGGGAAAATCAACACTGATAAATCAACTAATTGCGATTAGAAATGATATTAAAGATCTAATAACGACATCACGATTTCCTGGTACAACCCTTGATAAGATTGAGATTCCATTTGATGAGGAAAGTAGTTTGATTGATACGCCAGGAATTGTTCACCGCGAACAAATGGCACATGTTTTGGAACCAGAGGATTTAAAGTACGCAGCACCACAAAAAACGATCAAGCCTCGGGTATTTCAACTTAATGGGGATCAAACCTTATTTATGGGTGCTCTGGCTCGATTTGATTATCAACGCTCAAATGGACCAGTCGTGGCTTATTTTGAGAATAATTTAAACATACATCGGACCAAGTTAGAAAATGCTGATCAATTTTATGAAAAGCATGCTGGAGAATTGCTAACGCCTCCAACAAATGGTAATTTTGAAAAATTACCCAAATTAATTAAACATAATTTTAGCGTGAGCGAGAAAAGTGATATTGTGTTTGAGGGCTTAGGATGGATATCAGTTCCGGCTGGGGCAATTATTACTGGCTGGGCACCAGAAGGTATTTCAGTTATTACAAGAAAAGCAATGATATAGGAGAGACAAATGAATTTAAGAGGAAAGCAAAAAAGATTTCTTAGAGCACAAGCTCATAATTTTCATCCGATGTTTTCAGTTGGGAAGAATGGATTGACAACAAATTGGTTGAAACAATTAAGCGGAGCACTAGATAACCATGAATTAATTAAAATCAATATTCAACAGAACTCAGATGTTGAGACAAGTGATGTAAGATCATTCATTGAGGATCAGACCGATATTCAAGTAGTACAAATTATTGGAAGAGTTCTTGTTCTTTTTAAGGTGTCACAATTTGAAGACAAGCGTGAGATTTCTGATCAAGTAAGGGCAATATAGGAAACTAGCTTTGAGTTAAACAACGCAATTGCTATAAAGTGGAGTTTTAAAAAGGTGAAAATTCATGGTACAAGTTTTTAATAAGACAATCAGTTCTGTTGATGTTGAGATAGTAGAACAACCGATTGAAATACAAAAAAAGCATCGAGTAGGATTAATTGGGGGAACTTTTAATCCTCCTCATATAGCACATTTAATGATTGCAGATCAGGTTGGTAAACAATTAGGACTTGATCACGTCGAGTTTATCCCAGATTATTTGCCGCCACATGTCGATAGTAAAGATGCCATTGAAGCTAAACACCGAGTTGAAATGGTCAGACTTGCAATTGAAGATAATCCCATGTTTCAACTTAATTTGATTGAGATTGAAAGAGGTGGCAAAAGTTTTACTTACAATACTATTCAGGAGCTTAAAAGACGTCATCCTGAAACCGAATATTATTTCATTATTGGTGGCGATATGGTGCAATACCTACCAAAATGGCATAAGATTAAAGAATTAAGTAAAATGGTGAACTTTGTTGGTGTTGAACGTCCAAAATTTGAACAAGTGAGCGCTTATCCGGTAATTTGGGTAGACGCACCAAACTTGGATTTAAGCTCGACCGACATAAGAAATAATATTAAACATGGACGATCAATTAAATATTTAGTTCCAAAAAAAGTTGAAGAGTATATAAAGGAGAATAGTTTGTATGGATACAAATGATCTTGAGTACGCTGAGGGCTACGTACCATATACACGTTCTGAATTGGTTGGAATCGTTAAACAAAGCGTTGATGAACGAAGGTTTCAACATATTATAAGAGTTGAACAAACGGCCATTAATCTCGCTGAAAAAAATGGGGTTAATGTTGAGAAGGCCAGTATTGCTGCGTTGTTACATGATTATGCAAAACAAAAGTCAGACAGCGAATTCGTTCGCTATATTAACGACTTGGCAATGGATCCTGAGCTACTGGATTATGGTAATGCAATTTGGCATGGATTAGTAGGGGCTGAGATAATTAAAGCAGAACTAAATATTTTTGATGAAGAAATTTTAGATGCCGTTCGCCATCATACAGTTGGAGCACCGGTCATGTCTTGCCTAGACCAAGTTATTTTTATGGCTGATTATGTGGAACCTGGTCGCGATTTTGAAGGCGTCGAAGAGGCCCGAAAGGTTACAAATCAAAGCTTAAAGCAAGGTGTGATTTACCAATTAACCCATACTCTGTCATATTTAGTTGATAATAATAAAACAATTTTTCCTGCGATGATTGCAAGTTATAATGCTTGGATTCAAAGGATAGGATAAAGAGGAGAATCTAATTTGAATATTAAACAAACGCTAGAAATGGTAGTGAAGGCTGCCGATAATAAGCGCGCTGAAAATATTATTGCACTTGAAATGAATGAGGTAAGCACTTTGGCAGAGTATTTTGTGATTGCTAATGCTGACTCAGAACGACAAGTTTCTGCAATTGCCGATGAGATCACAGAGCAGGCAAAAAATAATTCTGTAAAGATTTATCGTGTTGAAGGTCAGAAAGCTTCCCAATGGATTTTAATTGATCTTGGTGAAGTGGTTGTAAATGTTTTTCAAACGGAACAAAGAAAATATTATAATTTGGAGAAGCTTTGGTCCGAAGCAAAGAAAATTAATGTTCAAGATTGGGTTACAAAATGATTTATCAAACGTTTGCTGGTCTATATGATCAGCTTTTTGATTCTGATATGTATCAGAAGTGGTTTGAGTACACTAAAAAAAGTGTAAAAACTAGTAATAATCAATGGCTTGAGCTTGCCTGTGGTGCTGGTAGGTTGGCTGTGCTACTAGCAAAGGATGGTCAGTGGGTTACGGGATTTGATTTATCAGATGAGATGTTAGCTTTAGCAAATCAACATGCAGAAGAAGCAGATGTTGATCTTGAATTAATCCAAGGGAATATGTTAGATCTTAATGGACTGGAAGATTATGACGTTATTTCCTGCTATGCTGATTCTTTTTGTTATCTTCAAAGTATACAAGAAGTTAAATTAGCATTTCGTCAAGTCTATGAACATCTAAAAAAAGATGGAACATTTATTTTTGATGTCATCACGCCTTATCAAACTAATCAAGTTTATCCTGGATATATGTATAATTACCAAGATGATGATAGAGCATTTATGTGGGAAAGTTTTGAAGGTGATACTGCTAATAGTGTAGAACATGAGCTCACTTTTTTTATTAAAAATGATTCTAATGATTTTAAACGGGTTTCAGAGATCCATATTGAACAAACGTATGAATTGCAAAATTATCTATCTGTTTTACAAGATGTTGGTTTTGCAAATGTTGAAGTCTCATCAGATTTTGGTAAGAGTGAAGTGAAAAAAGATTCTACTCGTTGGTTTTTTAAGTGTCGGAGGTCGTAATGGAATCTTTCGGAGTGATTGCTGAATTTAATCCGTTTCATTTTGGACACCGTTACCTCTTAGAAGAGGGTAAGAAGCTTAATTCAAATGGTGTTTGTATTGCTATAATGAGTGGTAATTTTTTACAACGCGGAGAGCCAGCGATCGTAAATAAATGGAAGAGAGCACGAATGGCTTTGAAACAGGGTGCTGATTTAGTTGTAGAGATTCCTGTAGAGGAATCTGTGCAATCTGCTAATAATTTTGCGAGAGCGGGAGTTAGAATAGCAAACCTTTTTCAAATTAAGTCGCTTGTTTTTGGCAGTGAGCATCCAAATTTAGATTTTCAGAAAATGGCTGGTAAGATTGATGACCAACATGATCGGTTTCAGTCCTACGAGAAAAATTTTGCTCAACAACTTTTTGGAGATTCAAAAGTCGCCTCAAATGATATTTTGGGTATTAACTACGCATACTGGAATTTAAAATTAGATTCGCACTTAAAATTGATGCCGGTTCAAAGGGTAGGAGCTGATTTTAATGATAAAGTGATCAAAAATAAAGAGTTTTCAAGTGCAACTGCGATTAGAAACGAATTGATTAAACACGGTACAAGTTCCACAGCACTTTTAACTTCCTTGCCACGTGAAAGTCTCGCAGAGCTTACGAATTCACAACTTGTTTCATGGCCCGATTTTTTTCCAATGTTAAAATATCGAGTGATTAGTTGTGATGTTGCTGAGCTTGCCAGGATACTTAATATAAAAGAAGGATTCCAAAATAGAATCAGATCCCAAATAAAACAAAGTAATTCTTATGAGGAGTTAATGGATCACTTAAAGACGAGAAGGTATTCTGTTACTACAATACAACGGATGTTGACTGCAATATTGCTTAACATTCCTTCTACTGTTAATTTAGATAGTAAACCTCGTATTCTCGGGATGAATCAGTTAGGCAGAAAATACCTTTCGAAAATAAACAATAGTGATAAAATTTTAAATCGTATTTCTCAAAAAGATTTTAATAATGACTATTTTTATAGTGATCGGGCAGATAGAATTTATCAGTTGATCGCACCAAATGATTTTATGGAAAAAATTATTCTTGTGTAAAAGATTGTCAAGGAATTTACGTTGACATTCAAGTGGCACATGGTATAATAATTCATGTTGCATTGGAGGTTCGACATGCAGTTATATTTTAGTGAACTACGGAAACATCGGGAACCTTACTCTTTTGAGGAGACGCTTGATCTAGAGCAACAACTGAAGGAGCGTTTTCCCGACTTGGTTCTAGGATGTAGTTTGATTGAATTTTCTGGGTTAGTAGTTACTGATCATTCAGCGGTAACCATTGATGCTAGGATTGTGTGTGAGTTAACAGTTCCATCGACACGGTCACTTGCACCGGTTCAGCTGAAGCTTGATTTTCCTGTTAATGAGATTTATGTGGAAGATGACGCAAAGCTGGATGATTATTCAGATGAAGAGGTCGTTGTGGTTGTTGAAGATGACGTAATTGATTTGAATCGGGCGGTGGAGGATAACATTGTCCTCCAAGTCCCAATGCAAGTGTTAACTTCAGATGAGGTCGCTAAGGGCACGATGCCAAGTGGTAATGGTTGGCAAGTAAGGTCCGAAAAGGATGAACAAGCTGAAGCTACTAAAAATATTGATCCACGCCTTGCTAAGCTACAAGATTTGTTTAAGGACAATGATTCAGAACAGTAGGGTTAAAAATTAACGGGGAACCGTAATTCGCTTAAAGGAGGTGCTCATTGATGGCTGTACCAGCAAGAAGAACATCAAAGACACGTAAACGTAATCGTCGCGGACATATCAAATTAACAACTCCAGGTTTGGCACCATGTCCAAACTGTGGTGAATTGCGCGTATCACATCGTGTTTGCCCAAGTTGTGGTTACTACAACGGAAAGCAAGTTATTGACGTAAAAGCAAACTAATTTTTGAATTAGGAAAAGACTGAAGGAGCCATGGTCCTTTGGTCTTTTTTGTGTTTTTATTTAATGATTGTGATAGTATGTATAAGTACAAATGAAGTGATTTTTAGGAGGAAATTTAACATGGCACAACCACAAATTGGTGTAGTTGGAATGGCTGTTATGGGTAAAAACTTGGCTCTTAATATTGAGAGTCGTGGATATACAGTAGCCATTTACAACAGAACTGCTTCAAGAACTGAACAAGTGATGAAGGATCACGCAGAAAAAAAGTTAGTACCAGCATACTCGATTGAAGAATTTGTTAATTCTTTAGAGAAGCCTCGTCGAATTATGATGATGGTGCAGGCTGGTAAAGCAACGGATGCCGTTATTGCTGAGTTACTTCCTTTTTTGGATAAGGGCGATGTTCTAATTGACGGCGGAAACACATTCTTTGAAGATACTATGCGTCGTAATAAAGAGTTAGATAACTCAGGAATTAACTTTATTGGTACTGGTGTTTCTGGTGGTGAATTAGGAGCTCTTCAAGGGCCTTCTATGATGCCAGGTGGTCAAAAAGAGGCATACGATTTAGTTGCTCCAATTTTTGAACAAATTGCTGCAAAAGCTAAAGATGGTGCTCCTTGTGTGACATACATTGGTCCTAACGGAGCTGGCCATTATGTAAAGATGGTTCATAACGGAATCGAGTATGGCGATGAGCAATTGATCAGTGAAAGTTATGAACTAATGCGGACCATGCTCGGAATGAGTGTTGGCGAAATTGCCGATGTTTTTGCTGATTGGAACAAGGGCGAATTGGATAGTTACTTGATTGATATAACTGCTGATATTCTCACTCGCAAAGACGATCTTGGTTCAGATAAGCCAATTGTTGATATGATTATGGATAAAACTGGTAATAAGGGTACCGGTAAATGGAGTTCTCAAAATGCCCTCGAATTAGGTGTCCCACAATCATTAATTACTGAATCTGTTTATGCCCGTTATATTTCAGTTATGAAAGACGAACGTGTTGCTGCAAGTAAGGTAATTGATGGACCTGAAGTAGTTACAGATGTTGACAAAAAGGAACTTGTTGAAAAAATTCGTGAGGCACTTTACTTTAGTAAGATTATGAGTTATGCCCAAGGATTTGAACAAATGAAAGTTGCATCCGAACATTACGATTGGGATCTAAATTTTGCTGAAATTGCAAAAATTTGGCGTGCTGGTTGCATTATTCGTGCAAGGTTCTTGCAGAATATCACAGACGCTTTTGATAAAAAAGCTGATTTAAATAACTTGCTAATGGATGATTACTTTAAAGAAATCTCTGAAAAGTATCAGGCTGCTGTTCGTGACATCGTAGCTTTGGCCGTTAAATCTGGAATTCCAGTTCCTGGATTTTCATCTGCTATTGCATACTTTGATTCATTTAGAACACCTGTCCTTCCAGCCAGCTTAGTTCAAGCTCAACGTGATTACTTTGGTGCTCACACATATGAACGTGTTGACCGTGAAGGTTCGTTCCATTATCCATGGTATGAAGAACAATAGAATTTTTATAAATCGTAGCAGGATAAATCCTGTTGCGATTTTTTTATTTATAACGGTAAAAGCATGCGAGTTCTAAAAAGATACTAGGAAAAAACTCATTTTAATGTTAAAATTCTAAGTTGCAAGTATTAAAATAATTTAATTTTGGAGTAAGACATGAGTAAAATTCTGATAATTGAAGATGAAAAAAGCTTAGCCCGTTTCGTTGAGCTTGAGTTACAACATGAGGGTTATGAGGTTGAAGTACAAGGAAATGGGCGAACAGGATTGGAAGCTGCACTCAGCGAAGATTTTGATGCAATTCTCCTTGATCTGATGCTTCCAGAGATTAACGGGATTGAAGTTTGCCGCAGAATTCGTCGCGAAAAAATAACTCCAATTATAATGATGACAGCTCGTGACTCAGTTATTGATAGAGTTTCCGGGTTGGATCATGGTGCAGATGATTATATTGTTAAGCCATTTGCTATTGAAGAGCTATTGGCTAGATTGCGCGCGCTATTACGTCGGGTGGATCTTGAAACTGAAGATACGGTATTTCATCAAACAACAGTTGAATACGAAGACATTGTCATTGAAAAAGAGAATCGAGTTGTTCGTCGGAATGATGAAACAATTAACTTAACTAAGCGAGAGTACGAATTGTTATTGCTATTAATGGAGAATGTTAATGTTGTCCAGTCTCGTGAAGTATTGCTAAACAAGGTTTGGGGAGTTGACGACGGTGTTGAAACAAATGTTGTTGATGTTTATATAAGATACCTTCGTAATAAGATTGATGTTGATGGACGACCAAGCTATATTCAAACCGTTCGTGGTACTGGATACGTAATGAGGACGTAGTGATATGAATAACGGAGATATTAAGGAAGCTCGAAGAATATCTTTGAAGTGGAAATGGGCGATTTCAACCGGAATGGGTTTTTTGGTTATTTTCGCTCTTTTTTCTTTTTTTATTTTTCGAAGTATTACTTTTTCAATGTATGAGCAAGAACGTAATTCGGTTGACTTAACTCTAAATCAAATTGGTAACAGATTAGGTTCTGAAACAAAGATTAGCTCTAGCGGCATCGACTTGCTGAGACCTGAGAATCAATATCTGGATCGCAGTAGTCATCAGAATAACAACCTGTATACAAATAGCTTATTTACTAGCTTAGCAAGACAAGATATTGTTGTTTCAATTTATGATCTGAATGGGAAAAATGTGTTTACCTCTCGAGAGGATCCCGTTAAGTTCAAAAGGGTGGATCAACAGCAGTTCTCAAGAAAGAGTGGAATGTTAGTTGGTCGAAAACCAATCATTGGCAAGGAGAACCGTCCGATTGGATATGCCCAAGTTGTAAATCGGTTGACTAGTTATAAAAAAAATTACAATAGACTGATTTGGGTCTTTTTACTTTCAACTGTAACGGTATTTATTATTGTTTCGGTATTTGGCTATTTGATTGCAGCTTACTTTTTACGACCTATTAATATGGTCCATGAAACGATGGTCGAACTGGAAAATGATCCTCAAACCAATTCTCGAATTCCTAATATGAAGCAAAATGATGAGTTGTCAGACTTAGCAACTGAATTCAACAACATGGTTAATCGTATGCAACGTTATACTGAACAGCAGAGGCAATTTGTTGAGGATGTTTCACATGAGTTAAGAACCCCGGTGGCAGTGATTGAGGGACATTTTAAGAGGCTTAATAGATGGGGGAAAGATGATCCCAAAATTGTAGATGATTCGATTGAATCCTCATTAGAAGAAACTCAACGTATGAAAAGTTTAGTTAGTGAAATGTTAGATCTAACAAGAGCAGATCAGATTGAAATTAACTACGCAAACGAGACAACGGATGTTGTAAAGTTGGTTACACAAGTTTATAACGATTTTAAAATGATTCATCCTGAGTTTAAATTTATGCTTGATAACGATGTTATGGGAGATCCAATTGTTCAGATTTATCGTAACCACTTTGAACAAGTCCTGATAATTTTGCTTGACAATGCTGTAAAATATTCCGGTAAACGAAAAGAGATACACATGTCCCTGTCTAGTAACACGCAATCAGTTGAAATTGCAGTTCAGGACTTCGGAGAAGGAATTGCAGAAGATAGTGCAAAACAGGTCTTTAATCGCTTCTACAGGGTTGATAAGGCCCGTAGTCGTGATAAAGGTGGCAATGGTCTTGGCCTCTCAATTGCTCAAAGATTGATTGAAGAGTATCAGGGAAATATTTCTTTGGAAAGTTCATTAGGACATGGTTCCATTTTTAGGATTGAGTTACCAATTTTAAGTAGATAAAAAAGATTGTTGAGAAAAATTCAACAATCTTTTTTATTATATATGTGTTATTAATTATGATGGCGTTGCTTTCCCGCATTTCGTCGGGTATCTTTTTTAGAGACGTTTTTCTGCTCATCACCGTCTACTTGATCATGATCATTGTTTGAATCTTCAATAACCATGTTATCAGGATTTGATTCACTTTCAGCAATTTCCTTTAAATCAACGGGTCCAGAGGGTTCAACAATTTTAGGAGGGTTCTTTTTCATTTCTTCTTGCACTCGAGCACGAATACGTGGACGATATAAATTAATAATCAATGTCTGGATACAAGCAAAAATTCCACCAACAAAGAAATAAAGACCAAGACCACCAGGAGCGTTTAAGGTAAAGAAGAAAATCATCAAAGGACTAACAATCATCATAGACTTCATGGTAGTTTGTTGTTCCTTAGGGATGCCAAAGGTTCCTAGCCATCCTTGTAAGAAGTACATTGCAAATGAAAGAATCGCAAGGAAAATACTTGGCTTAGCAAGGTTGATACCCATAAAAATACTATGTGCAGCACCATTTTGAAGTTCGGGTGAGTATTGGATAGCGGCATATAAAGCTGCAAATACGGGCAATTGAATTAAAATAGGTAAACAACCAATTCCACCTGTCATACTTATGTTGTTATTTCGGTAGAGTTGCATCATTTCTTGATTAACTGCAGATTTTTCTTCAGGAGTTTTTGCATTTTTAGTTCTTTCCTGGAGTGCTTTCATTTGGGGCTGTACGAATGACATTTTTTCTTGTTGCACGGTTGCTTTTCGAGACTGGTTGATCATTAACGGTAGTAAAATTAGGCGAACAATAAATGTTACTAGTATGATTGCCCAGCCATAATTACCACCGAAAATATGAGCAATGCCGTCCATTAAATGTTGGGTTGGGACTGCTAAATTGTCATAAATCAAACCATATGGCTTTCCAGATTTAGTTCTCTGAACACAACCACCAAGTAGCAAGGCTATTGTTGAAATAGCGGTTATTGTAGATATTCCTTTTAATTTTTTCAATGTAAAAAATCCCTTCAATCAATATAGAAAATACAACGGTAACTATACTTGATTTACGGGATTTTTTCAATTAACTTTAGTATTTTACAATAAAACCATTCTGATTAATTGGGGGAATTTGTTTGATGACAAGTTTGGTTACCCGTCCGGAGGGTGAAGGTGAAGCGCGAATAGCTTCGATGAATTTATCTAACCTATCATCATCCGCTTGTGCAACAATACTAACAGAACCGTTAGTTTCATTTTTAACCCATCCAATTATCTTTGTTTGATCAGCTAAAAGCTTAGTTGAATATCGAAAGCCAACGCCTTGTACTCGGCCACTAGCGTTCATATAGACAGTTTTCAAGTATATCACCTCATTTATTTTAATAACATGATACCATTTTTAGGACTGACCATGTGATATACTAACCAGTGATTAGGGGTGGATAAGAATGGAACAAATTTCTTCAGTAAAAAATACCAAAGTTAAAGAATGGAATAAATTAAAAACAACCCGTGGACGAAAAAAGTTTGGTTCATATCTTATAGAAGGACGTCATCCTGTAAGAGAAGCATTGGACGCTGGGATTGAATATCAATATATCCTAGTTGTAGATGTAGAAGAGGATGTGGATATTGTTAAGCGTGTTGATGATGAGCGTTTGATTATATTGTCAGAAGAGGTGGCAAAACATTTATCTGATACTATTAATACCCAAGGAGTTTTTTTAGTTGGAACCATTTCAGATGAAGATTGGAGTTTGCCAACGAGTTTCAAGGGAAAGTGGCTGATTTTGGATGATGTTCAGGATCCCGGTAACATTGGCACAATGGTAAGAACAGCTGATGCAGCTGGATATACTGGTGTGGTCTTTGGAAATGGAACCGCTGATTTTTATAATCCCAAAATCCTAAGGTCAATGCAGGGAAGCCAATATCATTTGATTCTAAAGCGGGCAAACCTCTTACGACTAATTCCTACCTTAATAGATAATGGGATGCCTGTTTACGGATCACTTTTGTCTAAAGATGCTACTGCTTATGATAAAGTAGAAGGAAGTTCAGATCTTGGTTTAATCGTTGGAAATGAAGGAAACGGTATGTCTCCGGAACTGGCGAATTTGACTACTGCTAACCTATACATCCCGATAAAAGGTAAAGCAGAATCGTTAAATGTGGCGATTGCAGCCGGGGTTTTGATGTTTTCATTGTAAATATTACGTTTTTGAAACGATCAACCAGATTCTTTGATTTTAGATAAATAAGGTTGTAGTATTGCTGTATTAAATTAAAGGGGAATTCTTAATGTCCGATTGGAAGCAAGATTCAGAGTATATGTCGATTGTTGGAGATCTTTTGAAGACTGCTGAAGTGCAAAAACTTGGTAATTACACTCAGCATCATAATGGAACTCGGTTAGATCATTCAATCAGTGTTTCTTATGATAGTTATCGTATTGCCAAGCGTTTGCATCTTGATGCCCGTTCAGTAGCTCGTGCTGGGTTACTTCATGATCTGTTCTATTATGATTGGAGAACGACTAAGTTTGATTTGGGAACCCATGCTTATATTCACCCTAGAGTTGCTTTGAGGAATGCTGAAAAGTTAACAAATTTAAATGACAAAGAAAAAGATATTATTTTAAAACATATGTGGGGTGCGACAGTTGCTTTTCCTAAGTACACGGAGAGTAGTGTGGTATCATTAGTTGATGATGTTCAAGCAGTTGAAGAATATTTTGGACATTTGGGTAAAGAGTTTCATATAAAGTTTTTAAAGTATCGAAAATGGATAACCAAAGTTAATTAAGTAGTGAGGTAAAATACCATGATGGAGACAAGAAGTAGTACGACGCAAGAATTTGAGTTATGTCCAAAATTTGAAAAAACTTTTGAGATTTTGGGTCAAAAATGGAACGGTTTAATTATTGAGACTTTATTGAGTGAAGGACCACAACGGTTTAAGAATTTGGCTCATACGGTTGCTAGGTGCAGTGATCGGGTGTTGGTTGAGCGACTCAAGACGCTAGAAAAAGAAGGCTTAATTGAACGAGTAACTCATTCAAATTCGTCTTTGATTGAATACCAAGTGACTAAACGGGGAGAAGCACTCCGACCTGTTATGGATTCGGTACATGCTTTTGCTGACTGCTGGTATTAAAGTGAGTCGTTTGCAGTAGGTTATGTAAATAATTATCAGTGAATTGTTTCGCATGATTAGTTGTAATAAAGAGGATGATTGACGGGTTCTCTTTTTTTTTGTACAGTATATAGTTGAGCGATTCGTAACTGAAGAGTAGTAGCTGGGCAGACTTCTGAACAGGAATGAGAATTATTAACTGAGAAATTCTCTTTAGAAGTTGCAGTGAATTCGCTTCAGATTGGTTTATGGGTTAACCATCCTTATTTGGTTACCAAGTGTGTCAAATCTGGCAAACAAGGGTGGTACCGCGTTAACACGTCCCTTTCTGAGGGGCGTGTTTTATTTTTTTATTTAAGGAGTGAGATGAATGGGGTTAGAAGATCAGTTAAAAAAACTGGAACAAAATGGTTTAAGTGAGATTAAGAACTCTGGTGATCTTTCGAAGCTAAACGACATCAGGGTTAATTTACTAGGTAAAAAGGGACCTTTGACTGAAGTTCTAAGGGGGATGCGAGATTTAAGTAAGGAAGATCGCCCAAAGGTTGGAGAATTTGCGAATCGGGTTCGCGACAATCTTACAGCAACGATTGAAAAACGCCGTACAGAGTTAGAAAAAGAGCGTTTGAATCGCAAACTAGCTGAAGAAAGTATTGATGTTACTCTTCCTGGTACTCCTGTTGCACAGGGGCAGCCTCATGTTATTCAACAGATTATTGATCAAATTGAGGATCTTTTTCTTGGCATGGGTTATCAGGTTGTACAAGGACCGGAAGTCGAATTAGATCGATACAACTTTGAAATGCTTAACTTACCAAAAGATCATCCTGCCAGAGACATGCAAGATACGTTTTATATTACTAAGGATATTTTAATGCGTTCTCAAACGTCACCTGTACAGGCACGAACGATGGAAAAGCACGATTTTTCTAAGGGACCATTGAAGATGATTTCGCCGGGGGTTGTTTATCGACGTGATACGGATGATGCAACACATTCGCATCAATTTCATCAAGTTGAGGGTCTCGTAATCGATAAAAACATTACTATGGGTGATTTAAAGGGTACCCTAGAAACACTTGCCCAGGAATTATTTGGAGATCGTTTTGAAGTACGTCTTCGTCCAAGTTATTTTCCTTTTACTGAACCATCAGTTGAAGCAGACGTGACCTGTTTTAATTGTATGGGAAAGGGATGCTCAGTATGTAAGTATACTGGATGGATCGAAGTGTTAGGCGCTGGTATGGTGCACCCTAATGTACTAAAAATGGCAGGAGTTGACTCAGAAACATATGGTGGCTTTGCCTTTGGATTAGGTCCCGATCGCTTTGCTATGTTGCGTTACGGGGTTGATGATATACGTAATTTTTATTTAAATGATGTGAGATTTCTTTCTCAGTTCAATAAGCGAGGTTAATGTGTAATGAAATTATCATATAAATGGTTATCGGAATACTTGGAACTTAATATTGCACCAAAAGATCTTGCTGAAAAAATAGAGAGAACGGCTGTTGAAGTTGACTCAGTTCGCCGATTAGATGACAAACTCAAGAAAATTGTTGTGGGACATACGCTTGAAGTTGTTGATCATCCTGATTCAGATCACTTGCACATAGTCCAGGTTGAAGTTGGTGAAGAAGAACCAATTCAAATTGTATGTGGTGCACCTAATATTGCAGCAGATCAAGATGTTATTGTTGCCTTACACGGCTCAAGAATAAAAGATAATGTTAAAATTAAGCGTAGTAAAATGCGTGGCGTTCCTTCAAATGGAATGATATGCGCTTTGCAGGAAATTGGATTCGATGATTCAGTTGTTCCAAAGGAATTTGTGGATGGGATTTATGTTTTTCCTGCTGATAGTGAAGTGAAGCCTGGTGATTCAGTTATGGAAGCACTTGGCATGGATGATGATATCATTGATACTTCAGTTACTCCAAATCGTGGTGACATGTTCAGTATGAACGGTAATGTTCATGAGATTGCTGCAATTTTAGATCAAAAAGCAACTTTTGAAGAACGCAAAGTTGAGGAAACTGGGAATAGTGCTAATGCAGAGATTTCGGTGGATGTTGTTAATCCCGAATTTGCACCTGTTTATAAGATGCGAGTCGTTAATGAAGTTAAGGTTACATCTAGTCCTTTTTGGTTGCAGGTTAAGTTGATGAAAGCCGGAGTTCGTCCGATTAATAATGTAGTTGATGTTACTAACTATATTATGCTGAAATATGGGCAGCCTCTGCATGCATTTGATCAAACAACACTAGGAACGGATATTTCTGTTGATGCAGCTGGACCAAATGTTACTTTTACCACCTTGGACGGTGTTGAACGTAAGTTAAGACCAGACGATTTAGTTATAAAGAGTAGTGATACTCCCATTGCATTAGCTGGTGTCATGGGTGGTATGGATTCAGAAATCAGCAATCAAACAACAGATGTGGTTTTAGAAGCAGCTATCTTTGATCCTATTATGATTAGAAAAACGGCTCGCTATCATGTTTTACATAGTGAAGCAGCAATGCGCTTTGAACGTGGAATTGATTATTCCTCGCTTCAGACTGCACTTGACGAGGCCTCTGAGATGATTCGTGAAATTGCTGGTGGTTTTGTAATGAGCGATACGGTTATCGGAAATGACACGAAAATTAATTTGACAGAAGTAAACGTTAAATTATCACGTATTAATAAAATATTAGGTACTAATCTAGAACGATCAGAAGTTGAACATATTTTTGATCGTCTGGGATTTGAGTCAGTATTTAGTAATGATCAATTTACCATCACAATTCCATTGAGAAGATGGGATATTGCAATTGAAGCGGACATCTTAGAAGAAGTGGCACGCATTTATGGATACGACAACTTACCATCAACATTACCTTCAAGTGGGTCCACAGTTGGGAGACTTAGCGCAAATCAACGTTTAATGCGTGAAACTCGTAATGTGTTGGAAGGCTTGGGACTAACACAAGCAATGAGTTATGGTTTAACAACTCTTGAGAAAGCGCAGCGATTTACACAAGCTGAATCAGACAAATTAGTTAAGGTTGACTGGCCAATGACCAAGGATCATGAGGCTCTTAGAATGAGTTTGATTAGCGGTCTTTTGGATGATGTTGCATATAACCAGGCTCGTTCGGTTTCAAATGTGGCTTTATATGAGCAAGGAAGAATTTTTGAAAAGACTACGGACGATGTTCAACCGATGGAAACAGAACATTTGGCAGGCGTGATTGCTGGTAGTTTAATGTCTAAAGCTTGGAATACTAAGAATCAAGATGTTGATTTTTACCAAGTTAAGGGGATTGTAGATCAATATTTACACAACCTAGGCTTGACAGGTAACATTACTTACCGCGCCAATCATGATTTAAATAGCTTACACCCTGGAAGAACGGCAGATGTTTTGGTTAATGATGAAGTAATTGGTTTTATAGGCCAAGTGCATCCTGAACTAGCAAAACAACTTAAAATTTCTGAAACGTATGTTTTTGAATTAGACTTTACAAAGATCATGGAATTACCTAAAAATATTCAGCATTACGATGCAGTTTCAAAATATCCTGTAATTACTCGTGATGTTGCTATGCTGGTTGATAATGACATTTCAAATCAATCGATTCTTGATGTCATGAATAGTACTAAGCAGAAATATCTGGTTGATATTAAACTATTTGATGTGTACGCAGGAAATCATTTGCCAAGTGGTAAGCGTTCAATGGCTTACCAGCTAACCTATCAAGATCAAAATGAAACTTTGCAAGAAAGTGTTGTAAATAACGAATTTGATGAATTGCAAATGGCTTTACAAACACAATTAAATGCAACAATTAGATAATTTTCTGGAAAATTTTTTCAGTTGTTAATGCATAATTGATAATTATTTTGTATAATGACGGGGATGTAAAAAAGACCAGGGGGACATATTTTGGATAACAACGATCAAAGCATGACACGAACAAGATCGCAGATGAACGGAAATAAAAACAATAAAAAACGTGGTGGAGGACATCAGATTGTAAAATGGGTTTTGGGAATTTTGCTTCTAGTAATTCTGGTAACCGTTTTTCTAGGATATCGATTCTTTGATTCCGCAATGAAACCATTGCACCCAAATAGTAATCAACAGGTTCAGATTGATATACCAATTGGAACCGCACCACGCCAGGTTGGTTCAATTCTGCAAGAGAAAAAAGTTGTTAAAAACGGTTCAGTTTTTAATTATTATGCTAAAAAACAAAATTTGGCTAATTTTCAGGCTGGATATTATGTACTTTCGCCTTCAATGACTTTGAAACAGATTGCTGATAAGTTACAAAAAGGTGGATCTGCAACTCCGATTGAGGTTAATGGACCTAAGCTATTAATTCGTGAGGGTGAAAACATTGATCAGATTGCGAAATCAATGAGTAAGACTAATGATCGGTTTACTGGGAAACAATTTTTGAGTTTAATGAATAACCAAGCTTTTATTAAGCAACTTGCTGCTAAGTATCCAGACCTTTTGGGATCTGCAATGAAAGCACAAAATGTTAGGTATCGTTTGGAAGGTTATTTATTCCCAGCCGTTTATCCAATCAACAAGAATAGTTCACTTAAAGACCTGGTAACTCAAATGGTTGCTAAGGAAGATGCTGTTTTGAAGCCATATTATTCAAAACTAAAAGAAAAGAACTTGACTGTTCAGCAGGCATTAAGCGTTGCTTCTCTGGTTGAAATGGAAGGAAGTAAGACTTCTGATCGTCCAAAGATTGCGGGTGTATTCTTAAATCGAATCTCTAAGGGTGATACGTTAGGATCTGATGTTTCTACTAGGTATGCTGTTGTTCGTAAATCAGCGACACAGGCATTAACGGAAAGCGATTTACAATCGGATAGTCCGTATAACACGCGTGTTAATACCGGATATATGCCTGGACCAGTTGATAGCCCAGGGGAAAGTTCTATTATGGCAGTCATTAACGCCAATCGTGAATATATGTTCTTCTTTGCCGTTACAAAGAAGGTCGACAATAAGTATAACGTTGGTGATGTTCTGTACTTTAAGGATATAAACTCCTTCAACGCTGCTGTTGCAAAGTACAATCCAGAAGGAAAGTAGGAGTTTGTTCGCTATGGAACATAAACAAGAACCAATCATTATAGGTGTTACTGGTGGGTCAGGTAGTGGAAAAACGACGGTTAGTAGTAAAATATTAGAACACTTATCTGGACACTCAATTTCAATTATTCAGCAAGACTCGTATTATCGAGACCAAGCTGATATGTCAATGGAAGAACGAATTAATGTTAATTATGATCATCCACTTGCGTTCGACAGTGATTTGCTAGTAGAGCATTTAAAGATGCTTAAAAGTAATCAGTCTATCGATATTCCAGTATATGATTATTCTGAGTTTACTCGTAGTAATAAATCCGTTCATCAAGAGCCACGGGACGTAATCATTCTTGAGGGCGTTTTGATTTTAGATGATCAGCGTGTTAGAGATATGTTAGATATTAAGGTCTATGTTGATACGGATGATGATATTAGAATTATTCGTAGAATTCAACGGGATATGGAACAACGTGGAAGAAGTCTGGATTCGATCATTACCCAGTATTTGACCACGGTTAAACCAATGTATCATCAGTTTATTGAACCAACAAAACGATATGCAGATCTGATCGTTCCAGAGGGTGGAGAGAATACTGTAGCGATTGATTTACTAGTTACAAAAGTACGTGATATTCTTTCTGAAGATGGACGCGATGAAAAATTTAACGGTTAAGTAGAGGTAGATTTAAAATGGCAGAAGAGAAAGTTTTTCCGATGACGTTAGAGGGCAAAGATAAGTTAGAGGCGGAATTAGAAGAATTAAAAACAAAGACTCGTCCAGAAATTATTGAGCGAATTAAAATTGCTCGAAGCTTTGGCGATTTGTCAGAAAACTCTGAATATGAATCAGCTAAAGATGAACAGAGTATGGTTGAGGGTAGGATCAGTACAATTGAAAACATGTTGCACAATGCAGAAATCATTGATAATGATAATGTTGCAACTGATGAGGTTTCGGTTGGACGTACGGTTGTTTTTAAGGAACTTCCTGATGAAGAGCCTGAGGAATATACAATTGTTGGAGCAGCTGAGTCTGATCCAATGGTTGGTAAGATTTCGAATGATTCTCCAATCGCACAAGCGTTGCTTGGTAAAAAAGTTGGGGATCATGTAATGATTAGTATCCCTGTTGGTGAGATGGAAGTTGAAATCATCGAAGTAAAAAACTAGTTCTAAAATCAAGCGATTAAAAATAATGTGAATTAAATAAAAATGGGGTAACAGCAAATTACGTTTTGCTGTTACCCCATTTTTATTTATGAGCTAATATTTTTCGTTGCTTTTTTTACTTTGAATGTAATCTTTGTTAATGCTAATAACACTACAGTGAGCAAAGAAATTATAACACCTAGTCTTAGGAATGGAGGTTCATATTTAAGCAAGATCTTCTGCTTGCCAAGTGGAACTTTAGCACCTAAAAATCCATTTGTATTTTGAACAATTGGCACTGATTTATTATTAGCATATAAATGCCATCCTTTGGAATATAGAATAGAAGACCATAAGTAGTTGTGATTGTTTTTAACATTAATTGTTCCAGAGATCTTATTACCAGAGTTTGTAAGTGAATTTGAATTAGCCTTTTTTAAAACTGATGCATCATGATTCAATCTATTTTGGTCTAGTGTGTAAAAGTTTAAATTATTAACCACTAGTTGTGGCTTCTTTAAAACGATTTGAACTTTAACTGGGCCATGTGATAGTTGGTTTATTGAAAGGATAATTGGATGATCAAGTTCAACATTTTCTGTGATCTGATGTCCGTTAACCAGAACATCTAGATTGTTGTGATTCATATTGCTGCCAATCGTCATATATGTTGGTTTGTTGGGCTTATTCAAGAAGAACGTTACAGATGCCGGCTTATTGAGCTTTTGTTTTCTCAGGATAGATCCATTCAAAGAATTAATGTTATTGATATTTTGTATTTGATATTGTGGCATTGGTAGTACGTTAAGCAAATCATGTTTTTCACCGGTGGCGTTTTTCCAAAGAATATTCTGTGCAGTAATTGGATCATCAATTGGGAGAACTTGATTTGATTTATATTTAGAAGTCATAAATACGATGGGTAGAGCATTTTTATTTTCATAAACGGAAGCATAATTGGTTTTTAATACTTTATTTTTGGGTTGCTTAAGTTCTTGTCGAACACTTTGTGTAGGCAGCGGATTTTCACCACGGACTGTTTGGTCATTAATCATCCAGTATTTAAAACCGAGGAGACTATCACTTAGATTAGTGCCATTCAAGTATGATACATTTCCAGAGCTAACAGGCTGACCGATTGTCCCTAACAAATTGATCATACTGCTTTCCAAACTTGAATTAAATTGAGAACCACCATTATAATTAAATTGCATCGCATCGTCTTTTGTTCTAGCAAAGTTACTACCAACTCGATAAAAAGTTGAATTCTTTGTTTGAGTTTGTTTTGTTAGATCATTGACTGCATTCGAATAGTCGGCAAATTCTGACTGTGAAACGTAGGAAATTCGATTTAAAGAGAATATTGCGTTTGTACTGATATCAATAATTAAAAAGAGTCCTAAAAGGAGTGTAATTCCCTTGGGATTGAATTTATTATATAGTCCACTCCAAAGTAGGATACTAGTAATAAAGAAAATGATGCCCAACATAATTTGATTACTTGTCATAAAGTCAGTGTGATCAGGCAGTTTTACTACGGATAAAAATGTTAAAACTGCCATAATTACTGAACTAGATAGGATAGTTAATTTTAGATTGCTGAACTGATAATTTTCTAAAGCCTTAGTACCTAACAAAATAAACCAAAAACTGACGATGAAACTAAAACGAAATGGATACCACCATGGAAATTGGAAGGCATGCCACATTAAGTTAAATGGTATAAAATCTAGTGAGACAAGTAAGAACAATGTAATGAGTAACGATTTGATTTTTCGAGATTTTGAAATATTTCGATTAAAAAAGTAGGCAACAAAAGCGACAATGAAAAATATCCCTATGTATATGTTAGGGTAGCCACTAGACATTTGTTTAAAGCTAAAAGCCCCAGGGAAAAATTTACTAGCCAAATTAATGGGGTTGTAATCTGTTCCAAAGCTAAATGTGTTTTCAGTGTAAGTAAGCTTACTTTGTTGTAATGACCAAAGGGTTGGTAACCATAGACATGCGGTTAGACCAATAGTTACGATCCAAGATTTTAAAAAGTTAATAGAATAGTTTTTCCAATTGCTTTTGGTTAATTTAAAAAGTAAGTAGATTAAAGAGAAAATTGCAATCATATACGCAAAATAATAGTTAACGATAATCATCAATGACATCCAAATGGTGAACTGATTCAAGATATTCGATTTTTTTTCTAGGTGTTCGATACCATTGGTAATGAGGGGTAGAAAAATTAAAGCATCTAGCCACATAATGTTCAATTGGTTTGCAATACCAAATGCCATGAGACTATAAGAAACTGAAACTCCAATCTGAATGAATATATTTAGATTGCGATTTTTTGCTAGATAATAATTCATGCTCAAACTTGCAAATGAATATTTTAGCAACGTAATAAGTAGTATTCCAGAAGTGATAGACGTTCCTTTGAAGAACAAAAGTAAAAAATTAAAGGGACTCATCAGGTAATATGCCCATGTTCCCACCATTTCCCCACCAATTCCCTTAGAGAATGAATAGAAGAGGGCACCTGGGTTATGTAAGATTGTATGCTGAAAGTACGCAAAGAATTCAACATATTGCTGTCCCATATCAACGGTTAAAATACTCGATGTTCCGAACGGAGCCATTCTACGACTTGCAAAGTAAATTCCAAGAATTAAAAAAGGAACTATGAAACTTAATATATAAGATTTTGTTTTGATATTTTTCATTATTATTCCTGCACCAATTATTATTTTTTATGTTTTTAGCATAGCATAAGACAATGTTAAGTTGAGCGTTATTAGATAGTAAGGTGCGTTTTTTTTTGGTATGATGTGTTAAGTGATTTAAAAGGGGAAGTTAGCATTGAAAAATTCCAATAACAATTTTAAACGAAAAAAAGAACTACCTTTTCGCCTAAATTTAATTTTCTTTACAGTTTTTGCACTCTTGCTTCTTCTAGTAGGGCAACTTGGCTATTTGCAAATTTTATATGGTTCTAAGTTTCAGGCGGAAGTTGATCGAACGGATAACACGGTTGAAACTGATAATGTTCAACGTGGGATGATCTATGACTCAACTGGCAAGGTTTTAGTTGGTAATGAAGCTCATCAGGCGGTTTTATACACTAAAAACGTTGGGACAATGCCTGCCGATATGTATCGAACTGCTAATAATCTAGGGAAATATTTAAAAGCAGATGATATGGAATTAAGCAAACAAAATATAGCTACGTATTTACTTGCGGATACTGACACCTTAGAAAAATATGAAAATAGAGTGAAAGACCATAATGAGTTATCATCAAAGGCGTTGTTAAATGCAGCAACCGATTTGGTAATCAAAGATGATTCTAAAATATCAAATGCTCAGATGAACAGTGCTCGAATTTTTACTATCATGAACGGTGCTTATCAGCTTTCTACAACCTATATTAAGGATGATGGTGTAACCAGCACAGAACTCTCACAAATTGGTGAACATTTATCCGACTTGCCAGGAGTCAAGATAGGTACTAGTTGGTCAAGAAGCTACCCAGCTGGCGATGGAGTTAAGGCGCTAACGGGAACAGTTTCAAACTCCAAGTCAGGTCTGCCAAGTGACCAGTTGAATACTTTATTGGCAGAAGGTTACGCTCGTAATGATAGCGTGGGACAAAGTTATTTAGAACAGCAATATGAGCCAGTATTACGTGGTTCTAAGTCGCAAACTGCTTTGGAATTAAGTGGTAGTGGTAAAATAATCAAGCGTGTTAAGCAGTATGCCGGTAAAAAAGGTGATAACCTTATTTTAACTATTAATGAAAAATTTCAGTCAAAGGTTCAACAAATTATGCACGATGCATCGCAGAGTGCTGGCGGTGAATCGACTGGCGGTTATGCAGTAGTAATGAATCCTAATACTGGGAAGATTATTGCTTTGGCTGGAGTGAACCGTAATCCATCAACAGGAAAAATCACGACAAATCCCCTTGGAACGATCAATGAACCAATTGTAATGGGTTCCGTAATTAAGGGTGCCATGGTTTCTGGGGCATTGATGGATGGGGTAATAACGCCTCAAAATAATACTTTGACTGATGAACCTATAAGATTAGCAGGAACTGGAGCAAAATCTTCTTGGTTTAATCCAACTGGTTCTGCTGATATGAGTGTTAATGCAGCCAGTGCCTTACAGGTTTCTTCTAACTCGTATATGATGCAATTAGCAATGAAAGAGGGCGGATTCACGTATGCGCCTGGTAAGGGGCTTGCCTCGATGAACCCTGACGTATTCAATAAAATGCGTGGGTATTTTCAACAGTTTGGTTTGGGAACTGATACTGGTGTTGATATCCCAGGGGAATCTTCTGGACTGATTGGACCAAGTGGAATGGCTAATATTGGTAAGGCTTTAGATTTGTCATTTGGTAATTACGATGCTTATACAACAATTCAAATTGCTCAATATATGTCTACCATTGCAAATGGTGGTTACCGAATTGCTCCACGAATAGTTTCTCAAATTCGAAGTAGTGATAAGGATGGTAAATTGGGGCCGGTTCAATCATCCACAAGTCCGCAAATTATGAACTATGTTAAAGAAACTGATGCACAACGAGCACTTGTAAAACAAGGGTTATATGATGTTGTACATGGTAATAATCAATATAAAACAGGAGGCCCACTTGCTGGAATTAGTCCAGGTATTTCTGCTAAGACAGGTACAGCCCAAACCGTAACTAATGGACACCAAACTGTGACCCTTTCGTTAGCGTCATTTGCGCCTTCTAATGATCCACAAGTGGTAGTAGCACTTGCATTGCCAGGATTAGGTCTAGACGCAGAGAGTAACAATATGGATGCTGCAAAAGAGATTTATAAGGCGTACTGGGATACAGTGCAATCGAAGTCAACATTAGTAAATCCAACTAAGTCAACTTCAACAAGTGCAGCACAAAACTTAAATAGTAGATAAAGATAACTAGCTTTTGAATTGTAAACGTGGTAGTATTAATATTTGTTAACGGATTACAAGCAGTAATTCAATTTTTGAGACTTTATGGAGGTTGTTTCGATGCGAGTACACATTACAATGGAATGTACAGAATGCCATAATCGTCAATACTTATCAAGCAAGAACAAGCGTAATAATCCAGATCGTTTGGAATTGAACAAGTATTGCCCACGCGATCGTAAAGTAACTTTACACCGCGAAACAAAATAAGCAAACAAGGCCGAGGCAAAGCAATTTGTCTCGGATTTTTGTTTTTCTAGGCGATTAGGAGATGATGGGTTTGCTTAGCAAAAGAGATTTTAGGCAAAGGCAGATTAGAGCTTTAGAAAAGATTAATCAAACTGTTAAACAAAAAGAAGAGAAGATCATCTCTAAATATTTATTCAATAGTAATGAGTGGGTGCAAAGTAAAGTGGTCGGGATTACGCTTAGTCAAGTACATGAATTTAGCACCGATGCACTTATTCAGGAAGCAAAAAAAATTAATAAAACCATTGTTATTCCTAGAACATATAACGATGATGAGCGAACCATGGAGTTTGTCAGGCTGGATGCTGATACGATTTTAGAACCCAAGGTATTTGGGATTTTAGAACCTACTAATGGTATTGTTTATGAGAGTGATCAGATTGACCTGATGCTAGTTCCAGGAGTTGCTTTTGAAAGTAGGGATGGCTTTAGGGTTGGCTTTGGAGCCGGCTACTATGATCGATATTTAGCTAATTTTAAAGGGATAACAATGGCATTAGCTTTTGAAGAGCAATTATTTAAGCTTCCAGAATGGAAAGTTAACGATTTTGACGTACCAATAAAGATAATTTGTT
Source organism: Pediococcus claussenii ATCC BAA-344 (assembly GCF_000237995.1). Classification (NCBI taxonomy): domain Bacteria; kingdom Bacillati; phylum Bacillota; class Bacilli; order Lactobacillales; family Lactobacillaceae; genus Pediococcus; species Pediococcus claussenii. The sequence goes on along the minus strand of NC_016605.1, from coordinate 1,098,472 downwards.
CTACTGGAGGACTTCAATATGCAACCGATTAATTACAGAATTAAAAGTTGGTTTCAAGGGGCTTTTGTAACTAATATATTGGTTATAGTTAATGTGATTGTTTTTTTGTTGATGTCTGTCACGGGCGGAACAACAAATATAAATAATTTAATACGGTACGGGGCGATGGTGCCTGAGTCAATCAAGAACGGTAGCGACTATTTTTCTATTTTTGCCTCTATGTTTATTCATATTGGTATTGAACATCTAGTTTTGAACATGGTAACTTTATACTTCTTAGGACGAATTTTAGAAGCTATAATGGGACATTGGAAATTTCTTGCTACATACCTTCTTGCTGGTGTTTTTGGCAATTTGGTAAGCTTATACTTTGCCAATCCACAAACAATATCTGCGGGAGCTAGCGGTGCTATTTTTGGGATAATTGGCGTTTGGCTAATGTTAGCTATTACTTTTCGAAGTGTGCCATACTTAGCTCAGATGGGACAACAAATGCTAATTTTCACGATTTTGGGATTGATTGGTGGTTTTCTGGGTCCCGATGTGGATATTGCTGCACATTTAGGAGGTGTCCTAGCAGGGTTCTTGTTAGGGTTTATAATCGGATTTCCAAAGATTGGGAAAATTTCTATGTGGAAAAGAGTCGGAAGTTTAGTTATTTTGGTTGGATTTACGGTTGTATTAACTGATTTAGCGTTTACATTTTAGTGATAATTTGGTAAATTAATTGAGATGGTGTTATGAAAAATTTATATGACGTGCAGCAACTTTTAAAACAATTTGGAATATATGTATATGTTGGAAAACGCAAATGGGATATTGAATTGATGAGCCTGGAACTTAAGAATTTACATAAAGCGGGCGTTGTTGATGATCAAACCTTTGTGAAAGCACAGCTTGTGTTACGGCATGAGCACCATGAGGAAGAAAAACGAGAAAAATAGACTTGGAGGAAGTAGGATTATGGATTCAAAATTAATTGGCGTAGATTTAGGTGGGACAACTATTAAGTTCGCTATTTTAACGCTTGAGGGTGAAGTTCAACAAAAATGGAGCGTTGAAACAAACATTCTAGATGAAGGGTCACACATCGTACCAGATATTATTGAATCAATTAATCATCATATTGATTTATATAAAATGGATAAGTCTCAGTTCGTTGGAATTGGGATGGGAACTCCAGGGACGGTAGATCGCGATAAAGGGACCGTTATTGGTGCTTTCAATTTAAATTGGAAAACAACACAAAACGTGAAGGACGATATTGAAGCAGGCACTGGAATTAAGTTTGCCGTTGATAATGATGCTAATGTGGCTGGTTTGGGTGAACGATGGAAAGGCGCTGGTGAAAACGGAGATGACGTTTCATTCGTTACACTCGGAACTGGTATCGGGGGCGGTTTGATTGCTGGTGGCCAATTATTGCACGGAAAAGCTGGTGCAGCTGGAGAAATTGGTCATGTTACCGTTGAACCTAATGGATATTTGTGTACATGTGGTAAACGTGGATGCTTAGAACAATACGCTAGTGCAACGGGGGTTGTTCATGTTGCTCGTGATCTTGCTGAAGAATTTTCTGGTGAGTCCACCTTGAAGCAACAAGCTGATGATGGTCAAGATATTACTTCTAAACTTGTTTTTGATCTTGCTAAAGATGGTGATCCGTTAGCTTTACGTGTAGTTGACCGAGTTTCTTATTACCTTGGATTAGCACTTGGTAACTTGGGTAATACTTTGAACCCTGAAAGCATTGTTATTGGTGGTGGGGTTTCTGCCGCTGGTGAGTTTTTATTAGATCGGGTTAATGACTATTTTCAACAATTTGCATTTTCAACAGTTCGTACTTCAACAGAATTAAAATTGGCACGTCTTGGTAATGATGCTGGGGTTATTGGAGCTGCTTCACTTGCCCGTACTTTTGCTTAATTTGTTAAGACTGAGGAGTGAATGTAAATGATAATTGGTGCAAGTTTGAGTGGTGGTGCATGGTTAAATATCATTGTTATCATTGCGTTAATTGGTTTCTTTTCATACCAGGGATACTTGATGTGGAAGCGTAGTAGAATTTCAAAAATGTTAGATGAAGAAGAGTTTCAGGCCGGAATGCGGAAGGCTCAGGTAATTGATTTGCGTGAAAAACGTGATTTTGATGCTGGACATATCATGGGAGCCCGTAATATTCCCTATTCTCAGTTGAAGAATCGTTTGCAAGAGTTGCGCGCTGATTTACCAGTTTATCTATATGACCAGGGAAGAACACTGAGTGGTAGAGCTGCCTTGCTTCTTTCTAAGAATGATTTTACAAATATTTCGATTTTACGTCCTGGTTTTGAACGTTGGGAAGGTAAAACTAAGAAAAGTAAATATTAAGTTTAACGTTTCCTAGGTTAGCTTAGTACGATTAATAATAGACAATTCCATATAGAAATTGGTAAGTGCAAATCCCGAATGATGATGATTTTTGTTCATTGTTCGGGATTTGTTTTTTCGCGTTTTACTATCTGAATCCTAAGTTTGCTTTAAACATTTTAAATGTATTATCTGGAATATTTAAAAAATGGAGATAAACAATGAAGAAGAAACTAATTATTACTGAAAAACCCAGTGTAGCAACTGATTTAGCAAGAGTTTTGGGAGTTGAACAGAAAAATAAAACGTACTATGAGGGAAATAACTACATAATTACGTGGGCTTATGGTCATCTCCTAACTTTAAAACTACCCGAAGATATTAATAAAGATTGGCAAAATTGGGATTTAAACGATCTTCCAATTATCCCCAAAAATATTGGAATTAAACCGTTACCGAAAACAAAGCAACAATTAAAGGCAATTAGCCGTTTAGCTAAAAGAACTGACGTTGAAAGTGCAATTATTGCCACTGATTCTGGACGCGAGGGAGAAGCTGTTGCACGTTATATTTTGGAATGGATACGTTTTAATAAACCAGTTGAACGATTATGGATCTCCTCACAAACAACTAAGGCAATTCGTGAGGGCTTTTCAAATTTAAGGCCTGCTGAACAATTTGACGATTTGTATGCTTCTGCTTTAGCGCGTGGAAAAGCAGATTGGCTGGTAGGATTGAATGTAACCAGAGCCTTAACTACAAAATATAAAGATAATCTTTCTGCCGGGCGTGTACAAACGCCAACTCTTTCCTTTATATGGAAGCAGGAACAAGAAATAAATTCTTTTAGACCACATAAATTTTATAAAATTTATTTAGTATATCAAGGGCAGACGGCGGATTTGCTATTGAAAAATTCCGAACAGTTTGAAACACGGGAACAGGCAGAAAAAGTAGTACAGGGGTTGCAAAAAAAGAGCGGGCTAGTTGAGGATTTAAAAGTAAAACAAAATATGCAGGATGCACCTTTACCATATGATTTAACCGAGTTACAAAGAACGGCAAATAGTATGTATGCATTTTCTGCAAAGAAGACTTTGTCGATTGTTCAGTCCCTTTATGAAGTGCATAAGATTGTTAGTTATCCTCGAACTGATTCTAAGTATTTATCAACAGATATTAAGGATACTCTAAAAGAACGTTTGTCTGCCCTTAGTGGCTTTGATTCACAAGCAAAAGCATATCTTAGACGGGGAGCGAAAATTGTTCAGAGGTCTGTTTTTAATGATCAAAAAGTTACAGATCATTACGCACTTATTCCGACCGAAGAATCAGTTCAACCAGCAAAGTTATCGTCAGATGAACTTCGAATTTTCCGTTTAATTGAAAAAAGATTTTTGGGCTTATTTGCGGAAAAATTTATAACTGAAACAACCAATACAACGATTGGCTTTGGATCTGCAAAATTTGTTTTTAAACAAACTAGAGTTGTTAAACCGGGATGGCGGTTTGACTTGGAAACCGAAACTAAAAAAACGAAGGTTCAATTAAAGCTTAAGCAACAAATTGAGGGCCAGTTTATAATTAAAGAAAAGTTAACAACACCTCCTAAGCCATTAACAGAGGGAACATTACTTGGAAAAATGGAAAAATTTGGGTTGGGGACGCCTGCAACTCGTGCCGAAATTATAGAAAAGCTTACCCAAAGTGAATTAGTGAAACGAACGAATGGAGCGCTAATAACCACCCCTAAGGGACAACAACTTTTAAAACTTGTTAATAAAAGTTTGGCTTCGCCCGATTTAACAAGTAAGTGGGAGAAGTCTCTGGAATCGATTGCCCATGGAAAAGTAAATTATATGGATTTTGTTAAAGATGTTGAAAAAGAAACTAGAAGATTAGTGAGTGAAATAAAAACTAGTGAGATTGAGTACCGAGATTTTGGGGTGACAAATAAATTATGTCCAGAATGTGGATATGCACTAAAAGAACGAAATTCACGAGATGGGAAAATATTGACCTGTTCACATTGTGGCTATCGCAGACGTAAAGATCCCAAGGTATCGAATCATCGTTGCCCACAATGTCATAAAAAGATGGTAATTCTTGAAAAAAATGGTCAGAGTTATTTTCGCTGTCTGAATGATGGAACCACTGAGAAAATGTTGGATAAAAAAGAACGTAAGAAAAAAATCTCGAAAAAAGAAGAGCGAAAATTACTAAGCAAAATTAATAATGAAGATCCGGAAGAAAGTCCACTAGCAATTGCGATGAAAAAAGCAATGGAAAAATAAAAAATCCACTAACAAGTGTATTGATGAAGGATACCTAAGAGTTAATATTTAGGACACCAGCATCGAATCATAAATTAGTGGATTTTTACTTTGATGAAAGTTGGAATATTATCATTGATTTGAAAAGTTAGTTAAATATAAACTATGAATATCATTCAACGATGTTGTTAATTGTTATTTAGGTTACAATAAACATTGATTACTAGTTATGGTGAGCAGAAAGTTGTTTTCGTTGTGCCCGACGCTTGTTTTCTGCCGCTCGATTTTCCTGATCCTCAATTGGTTGAATTACAATTTGATGAAATGCGTATAAAGAACCAGCAATTGCAGCTAAAGTTGAAAATGTTCCAAAAACAAAACCCTTAAAAAATTTACTCATCACAGTCACTCCTTTTCATTTATAGGCTAATTATGCGCTGTATGGGAATAAAATACCAGAAATAGATTTTTGGAGAAAATATATGATTACTCAAGTTATTGCACACAGGGGGAGCAAGGGATTGCGTCCAGAAAATACATTACCGGCATTTAGTAAAGCAATTGAAGCCGGTGCAGATGGTATTGAAACTGATGTACATCTGTCTAAAGATGGTGAATTAATAATTATTCATGATGAAACGGTAAACAGAACAACTAATGGTACCGGCAGAGTATATGACATGACTCTAAAAGAATTGAAGGAGTTAGATGCGGGATCATATTTCGGCTTAAACTACCTCGGTACTAGGATCCCGACTCTTCAAGAAGTGGTTCATCTATTGATTGAAAGTCATTATACGGGAGTTTTCAACCTTGAATTTAAGACTGACAAATTTGGATATCCTGGATTAGAAGAAAAAGTTGCCAATTATTTTGACAGCATTGATTATCCATTTCATCTTGTTTATTCAAGTTTTAATCCTAAATCGATAAAAAAAATACATGCTATTCAGCCAACAATTGAAACAGCAAGTTTATTCAAGTTGAGAACGGCATCAGCAAAAAGATTTGCGAAGAAAAATGTTATACAAGATTGGCATCCAAGCATTGCATGGGTGAGAAGCCATCGCTGGTTCTTACCTAGGATGGAAATAAGGCCTTGGACAGTTAACTCTGAAGATAATATGGAGTTTTGTTTTAAACATCATTTTAAAGGGATCATTACAGATTTTCCTGAACGAGGGTTAAGTATTCGAAAATCAATTCAGGGAGAGTGAATAATGAATAAAGCTTTAATAATTGCTGGCCCAACGGCTGTGGGAAAAACGGCGTTAGGAATTAAACTGGCACAAAGTTTGGACGGTGAAATAATTTCTGGGGATTCAATGCAGATTTATCGTAGATTGGATATTGGGACAGCTAAAGTAAGCGAAGATGAAAAACTAACGGTTCCACACCATCTAATTGATATTAATAACGTTCACGAAGGATTTACTGCAAAGGATTTTAAGCAACATGCCAATAAATTGATTACGGAAATTTCAGGAAGAAATAAATTGCCGATTATTGTTGGTGGCACAGGTTTTTATTTAAAAGCCCTAGTTGATAATCTGGAGCTGGGTGGTGATTTTAATCTGGATAGCCAACGTACGAATTTACGGTTAAGTTTAGATAATTTGAGTGAAGAGGTATTACGAGAAGAGTTATTAAAAGTAGACCCCAATAGTGCTAATTCAATTGCGCTTGGTGGGAAACGACGCCTAATTAGAGCATTGGAAGTTTATAGGTTAACTGGAAATAAATTTTCAGAACAACCGCAACATGCGATTAATATTGACAGTTTGGTCATTGGATTAAATACAGAACGTCCTTTGTTGTACGATCGAATTAATCAAAGGGTTGATCAAATGATTGATTCTGGTCTTGAAAAAGAGGCAAGATGGCTGTTTGAACAAGGTAATGAATTACAACCGCAAAAGGGAATTGGTTACCGTGAGTGGCCTTTATATTGGAATCAACAAATTAGTTTTCCAGAACTTTTGGAGCTTATAAAAAAAGATTCTAGAAATTATGCTAAGCGTCAGCTAACTTGGTTTAGAAATAAGATGGATACTAACTGGTTTGATTTAATTTTGCAGCCCGATAATGATCAAAAAAGAATGAATAATTTAATAAAGGAATGGATGAATAAATGATGGATTGGAAAGAACGTTTTAAACCAGAAGTCAGGGAACTTGTTTCTAGTGTTGAAATGAAGATTCAAACTAAATTGAATGAAATTGATGACCAGGTTACTTTTAATCAAGCTAAAGTTTTGGAAGCATTTCAAAAAGAAAAAGTTGCAGAGGAACATTTAAACGGCACAACAGGATATGGTTATGATGATATTGGGCGAGATGTTTTAGAAAGAGTTTATGCCGATATTTTTAAAACGGAATCAGCGTTGGTGCGTTCTCAGTTTGTCTCGGGTACACATACGATTAGCTCGACCTTTTTTGGAATTTTACGTCCGGGAGATAAATTATTATATGCAACAGGGATGCCATACGACACTATTCAAGAAGTTGTAGGAATAGTTGGGGAAAAAGGGCAAGGTTCACTTAAAGACTTTGGAATAGGGTTCGATTATGTAGGTTTAAATGAGAAAGGAAAAGTTAATTATCAGGAGCTTCAACGTAAACTGACTGAAGACGTTAAGGTTGTGGCCATTCAACGGTCTCGTGGATATTCTGCTAGATCTAGTTTTACCGTTGCTGAAATAAAAGAAATGATAGAACAAATAAAACAAATAAACCCCAATGTATATATTTTTATAGATAATTGTTATGGCGAATTTTCCGAAACTTTGGAGCCAACTGAAGTAGGAGCAGATATTATGGCCGGCTCGTTGATTAAAAATGCTGGTGGTGGAATTGCTCAAACGGGTGGATATGTAGTCGGAAAAGAAAAGTTGGTCAATTTAGTAGCCAATCGCTTAACCAATGTTGGAGCTGGAAAAGAAGAAGGTGCATCCCTAGGCAGCTTACGAAGAATGTTCCAAGGATTATTTATGGCTCCAGAGGTCACAGGGGCAGCAATTAAAGGTGCAATTTTTGAAAGTGGAATTTTGGAAGAGTGTGGCGTTTCTGTTTCACCAAAATGGAATGATGCGCGAACTGATTTAATACAATCAGTTAATTTTGGTAAAAAAGAATCAATGATTAAATTTGCCCAAATGATCCAAAAAAATTCACCCATTGATTCATATGTAAAACCTGAACCGTCAGACATGGCAGGTTACGAAGATAAAGTGATAATGGCAGCGGGAACATTTGTGCAGGGCGCAAGCATTGAGTTCTCTGCTGATGGACCGATTAGAGCGCCATACACGTTATATATTCAGGGTGGCTTAACTTATTCGCAAGTTAAAATCGCAATTACCTCGGCCGTTCAAGCAACGTTTTTTTAGTGATGTTATAAAATGTAACATGAAAACTTGACCCTCATAACTAAAATTGGTAGAATTATGACATTAGCAAGAGGGATGGTTATATGAGTGAAAAAGAGCTAAGACGTTCCATGTCGGTTCTACCGATTGGTACAGTTATGAAGTTAACTTCTTTATCGGCACGCCAGATTAGATATTATGAGGAACAAGAACTAGTTTTTCCAGCGCGCAGTGAGGGGAATAGACGTCTATATTCTTTGAACGACGTTGATAGGATTCTTGAGATTCAAGATTATATTTCAGATGGACTAAATATTGCGGATATAAAAAATATCTATGATGGTAAACAAACTATAAAAAAGGAACTTTCAGATAGTGAAATTCGCCAGTTGCTAAGAGATGAGATGCTCCAAATTGGACGTTTGTCAGATGAATCAGGCGCGCAACTTCCATCGAATCGAATAAAATAATATAAAGGAGATACATATGGCTAGTCGTACATACACCGAAGAAGACATAAGAGAAATGGTTAAGGAAGAGAATGTTCGCTTTCTAAGATTGATGTTTACGGATTTATTTGGAATGATTAAAAATGTAGAGGTGCCAATCAGCCAGTTAGATAAATTGTTAGACAATAAATTAATGTTTGATGGTTCTTCTATTGATGGTTTTGTTCGGATTGAAGAAAGTGATATGTATTTATATCCAGATTTATCGACTTGGATGGTTTTCCCTTGGGGCAATGAACATGGAAAGGTTGCAAGAATTATTTGTGAGGTTTATACAAGTGATCGGAAACCGTTTGCTGGTGACCCTCGTAATAATCTAATTCGTGTTTTAGAGGATATGAAGGCAGAAGGATTTACCGATTTTAATATTGGACCAGAACCTGAATTCTTTCTTTTAAAACTGGATGAGAACGGTAAACCAACGACTCATTTAAATGATTCTGGAAGTTATTTCGATTTGGCACCAATGGATTTAGGAGAAAATTGTCGAAGAGATATTGTTTTGGAACTTGAGAATATGGGCTTTGATGTTGAGGCATCTCATCATGAAGTGGCTCCGGGGCAACATGAAATTGACTTTAAGTATGCTGATGCACTGAAAGCAGCTGACAATATTCAGACTTTTAAGCTAGTGGTTAAGACCGTTGCACGTAAGTATAACTTACATGCTACTTTCATGCCTAAACCAATGGATGGTATTAATGGCTCAGGAATGCATCTAAATATGTCATTATTTAATGGCTCAGGAAATGCATTCTACGATGAAAAGGGTGAACTACAATTATCGCAGAAGGCATACTGGTTCCTCGGTGGTTTGTTAAAACATGCGCGTAGCTTTACGGCCGTTTGCAATCCAATTGTTAATTCATATAAGAGGTTAGTTCCAGGATTTGAAGCCCCAGTTTATGTTGCGTGGTCAGGTTCTAATCGATCACCTTTAGTGCGAGTACCAAGTAGTAGAGGAGCTTCCACAAGGTTTGAAGTACGTAGTGTGGACCCAGCTGCTAATCCATACCTGGCAATTGCGGCTGTATTGGAAGCTGGTCTTGATGGTATTAGAAACAAGATTGAACCCGATGATTCAGTTGATCGCAATATTTATCGGATGAACTTAGAAGAGCGTACCGAAGAAAATATTACAGATTTGCCATCGACCTTGCACAATGCTTTAAAGGAATTTGAAAAAGATGATATTATGAAAAAAGCATTGGGAGAACATATATATCAAAGCTTTTTGGAAGCAAAAAAACTCGAGTGGGCTTCATATCGTCAAGAAGTAACGCAATGGGAACGAGATCAATATTTAGAAATGTTTTAAGAATTAAAATAATAGGAAAGAAAAATATTTTTGGGCACGTAAAGTTGCGGGTCTAAAGGTATTTTTTATTTTTATACAATTCATTACTTTATTTATACCTTTTTTTTTTGTAACATGTAGTTAGTAATATAAGAAACGGAGTGGACAATACTATGGCAGAGGAACAAAAGGTACAAGATCGAGATTTGCTGCTTCAAAATTTAGAAAATAAGGATAACTACATCGTTGATCTCGCAAAGGCGATTTCAGAGCACGATGATTTAACGGTTTATCAAATGCTGAATCCTGTTCGCTATCGTGATGAAATTTCTCCAAGCTTTGATTTAAAGTATGGAGATAATCCTTTTGACTTAGTAAAAGACCAACGCATTGAACTGTCGGCCTTTCTTAGTGAAAATTTCATAAAATACCTAATTGAAACCTTCCCATTTTTTTACTATCGGGAAGTTTCAAAGGGTGAGTTCGCCGTCTTTTTGGGAAATTGGTGGGATCGACGTTTGTTTGGAAAATTAGATGTTTTAAATACTGATTTTATTTTTGACCAAACTGAACTTGCAAAATTAAAACAAACTTTTGAGCTTGCTGAAGATGAGAAAACTTATAATATTGAGAAGATTAATGCCTTAACTACCGAAAACGATGCTTTACAAAAGATTATCGATGGACGAGAAGAACGCGATGAAAAGCGCAAGAAACTACGTGCACAACAAGCTGAACTATCCGAAAAAGGTGGCCTTTTTGAGTCTAATAAGGTTAAGGAAGATCGTGAGAACCTGCAAAAACAATTATCCGAACTTGCTAGTCAAGATGAAGGAGCTAAAGACGCACCACGTAAAATAACGGAAAATGAGCAAAAGATTTTAGAATTATCTAAGGAAGATACTATTTTAAGTTATGAGCGTAATGCAGTGTTGCTTAAGTTCAAAAATTTTGGCGATTTTAGTAATCATGTCGACAGCTTGTATGTTGACTATATGTCTAGCTTGATTGGAAATAGTGGGGTGAAGGATAGTGAATAATTCTAGTGAGAAAACCGAAACAACAGTTGAGGAGCGACAACTAACAGGTCGTTTACTTACATATCGTGATAACTATGAAGCAGGACTTAAACATGCTGACGATTATGCTAAGCTGTTTAGAACTTTAATCACAACAACAGAATATGACTCATTGTTATCCTCGGCCCGTGATTTATTTAGTTTTAAAGTAGATAGTGATTTTGTGGTTTTTCCCAAGAAGTTTGAGCCAAGCGACTACTACCTGGTATTTATGACGCGGTTAATTGAATTACAAAATATGCCAACTAAATTGAGTCTATTAATTCAGGAATCAAATGGTCATGAACAGTTAAGACATACTTGGAAGGGATCAGATCAGGAATTTAGGTTTCACGCTGACAGTGATCAAGCTAAGTATGTTGAGGAGCAAACTAATCGTCAACTATTTGTGTTAAACCTAAAAAAAAGGACAATGAGCTTTGATACTGATACGATTAATGATCTATACTTTTTGAATCGCAACGAAGAGCAATCGGAAGCATTTAAAGATCAAATTGCTTTATTTAGTCAGTTTGGAAGCATTTTAGAAAATGTTTATGATTTTAAAGTTGATTTTAATATGTTCGATGCTCGAAATGCTAAGACATATTTATTCAAACAGTCCGGTTTAAACAAAAATATTTTGGATCAACTATTTGTTGCGTCGTCTAAACATGGTCTTGTATTTATGAATGATGATAAAGTTGAAGGTGGTTATCTTGAACTAAAGAACGCTACTTTTAAAATTATTGAGGTGGATTCGGATACTCACCAATGGGCTTTCAAAGTTACGGATGATGGAGAAAAGCAATCGCTCTTTGCAATTTTAAATTCATACGATTTTATTCGTGAGTGGTATATTAGAAACATAAATGAACTAAAATTGAAGATGGTGATTTAAATGGATTGGGCAAAAATGTTAAAAACTTCGGTTGATTTAGACCGGCAGATTCGGGAAAAACACAATCTACAAGAAAGCATAGATGAAAGGATTGAGAATTGTTATTTGGCGCTTGATACTGAGTTGTCAGAGGTTGCAAATACTTCAGAATGGTTTAAGGTTTGGAAAACACATGCTGGAAAGCACGATGAAGGGCTAACAGTGGATGAAACCGTACTTAATGAAGTTGGAGATGTGATGGATTTTTTCCTTTTGTTAGCTTACTTGAATCAATGGAATCATTTGATTGTAATTGAGGAACATGAGATTGATGCTTATCAAAATGATTCCCGAAAAATGAATTTGACCAAGACTTTTTTGAATATTAAAAAAATGTTATTTGGCGCATATTCTTATAATCGAAGCACTGATTATCAACATGCTTGGCACCTGTTTATTAAATTTTGTCTGAATGGATTGAAATTTACACCAAAACAGATGGAAGAGGCTTTTTTTAATAAAAATACGATTAATTATAAAAGACAGGAAAATAATTACTGATTACAGGTTTAAATTAAATAGTATATACATATAGAGGCCGGACAAAACAATGTTTTGATCTGGTCTCTATATGTATATAAAAGTTTTTAGTGATTTTGAGATTAGTTTGAGGTGAATAAATTGGGAAAAATTAATATTAATAATATAAACCTATATACTTTTAACGGTGTTCATCCTGAGGAAAAAAGACTTGGGCAACGATTAGAAATTGATGTTGAAATGACGTATCCAATTGAAAATAATGTTAGAAATGACGATTTAAAAGAGACAGTAAGCTACTCTGATGTGTTCAAAACAGTTGAGAAGTTTGTTAACTCTCACAGTTATAATTTAATTGAAAGCGTTGCTAATCATTTATTGTCGGAGCTTTTGCAAAATTATCCAACGTTAGAACACATAAAGCTTCGTATTAGAAAATATTCCGCTCCAATTGCCGGAATTTTTGATAACGTCGAGATTGAAGTTGAGGGTGGAAGAGATAATGGGAGAAGTTGACGTATATTTAAGTATGGGTTCAAATCTAGGAAATCGTGAAGAAAATTTAGAGTGGGCAGTTCAATTATTACGAGAGAATTCTAATATTAAAGATATTAAAATGTCTAATTTTTATGAGACTGAACCTGTTGGCGGTGTAAAACAAGATGATTTTTTAAATATTGCTGTTTACTTTAGAACAACATTGTCAGCTGAAGATTTACTAGACTACCTGCATAAAATTGAAGCAAAATTACATAGGGTCAGGAAAATTCATTGGGGACCAAGGACAATTGATTTGGATATTCTGTACTATGGTGGAAAAACAATCAATAATACGGTTTTACAGGTACCACATCCCGAAATGAAGAATAGAAAATTTGTGTTAATTCCGCTATATGAAATTGCAAAGGGCGATTTTAAGTATGAGGTTGGCGATCTTTTAAAAGCGACGATGGATCAGAATAACGTTCAGATATATGGGGGAAAAACAGATGAATAATAGTGAAATCGAGAAAGCAACTGCTAGCATATTAAAAGCAATCGGTGATGATCCAGAACGTTCATCCGTAAAAGAGACGCCGAAACGGGTTGCTAAGGCTTTTAATGAAATATTTGCGCATACTAATGATCAACAATTTAATGATTTTAAGCTTTTTGATATTGATGATGATGATCAAACTGTAGTAGTTCGGAATATACCATTTTATTCAATGTGCGAGCATCATTTACTCCCCTTTTTTGGAACTGTGGATGTAGCCTATGTGCCAAACAATGGAAAAATTATTGGACTTTCCAAAATTCCAAGACTGGTAGATTTTGTCGCAAAAAGACCGAACGTACAGGAGAATATGACCAGTATGCTAATAACAGAGATGAATAGAATTTTGAATCCCAAGGGGGTTGCGGTTAAGATTACCGCGCGACACATGTGCATGGAAATGCGTGGAATAAATAAACAGGGTGAAGAGACAACCACTACTAAATTTCAAGGAATATTTAAAAGCGATTCTATAATGAGAAGTGAATTTTTGAATTAATGTTTGGGGATTTAAATGGAAAATAAGGAAAATGAATATCATACAATTATTAAATCAATGCCAAATGTAATGTCATTTGGTGGGGAAGAACGTATTAAGTGGTTAAAAGGAATATTGGAAGACCTTGGAAATCCAGACCTAAACTATTCTATTATTCATATTGCCGGAACGAATGGAAAAGGATCTACAGGCGAAATGACAGCGACAGTGCTGGAGAAGAATGGATACAAAGTAGGGCATTTTGCGAGTCCAGCAATCTGGGATGATTTAGAACAAATTTCTGTCAATCATATCAATATTTCACAACAGGCTTTCACTCAGGAATTTAACTCTATTAAGAAGCAAATTAAAAGAGAAGATAGTGAGAAAATTAGTATTTTTGAGTGGTTTGTTTTAATTGCATTGTGTTTCTTTGCTCGAGAAAAAGTAGATTTAGTGATTTTAGAAGTTGGTCTCGGAGGAACCGAAGATGCAACGAATATTATTCAACAAAGTTTATTAACTGTGATTACCAGCATTAGCTATGATCATACTAATATTTTAGGGAAGACGATTAAAAAGATTGCAGAAGCAAAAGCTGGAATAATTAGGCCTGATCAAACGGTTATTTTAGCACCCCAAAAATTCAAAATGGTAAAAACAATTGTTAAAAAAAGTACAGCGGAATTTAATTCGAATCTAGTTATCGTTGAAAACGATCGAATGAAGATTAATAATTTTAATTTCACCCATCTTGAAATGAGTGATCGCGAAAGTAAAATTGCTGGATCATCAATTTCTTTAAAATCAGGAGCATTGTATCAAAAAAATAATGTGGCAACCTTGCTCAGTATATTAGACTATTTGAATTTCAAAGGTTGGAAGATTAATCGTGACCTTTCAAACAAAGCTTTGGCATCTTTTTCAATTCCTGCTCGTTATCAAGTGCTGCAAGAGAATCCAACCGTGATTTTAGATGGCGCGCATAATGTTGATGGCATAAGTAACCTATTAAAATCGGTTAAAAAGGAGACAGCAGAAAAAGGAAAGATAAGAGTTGTTTTCGGAGTTTTGGCCGATAAGGATTATGCTAAGATGAGTAAAATAATAGCGGAATATGCAGATGATATTTTTCTGATTGAGGCTGACAATCAATCTAGAAGTCTGAAAGCTAATTTGCTAAAACAAGTTTTTAAAAATGCTCATTTCCTTAAATCAAGTGATGAATTAGATTTAGTGATTGAAAAGTCCACGCCGGATGATGTAATTGTGGTGGCTGGCTCATTTTATGTCGTAAAGGAGTTTAAAAAGTGGATCAAAGACTTATAATTGCATCAAATAACAAAATTAAAAGTGAAGAGTTAATTACTTTTTTTAAGGCGTTTAATATAGCCGCAGTTTGGTATAGGGATCTAATTGAAAAGGTTGAATTTCCTGTTGAAGGAGAGAGCTCATATTATGACAATGCGTTAATAAAAGCTCAATTTTTGCAGCATAAGTTACCTAAAGAGTGGATTGTAGCGGATGATTCTGGAATGGAGCTCCATGCATTTCCTAACAAATACGGAATTTTAACTGCTCGTCAATTACGTCAGGAAACGAATTTTGATGACGATGACGTGTTAAACGATTATTTAGTACAAATTACAGATAAAAGTGGGGATAGGGCGATCACGATGAGGACCGCTTTAGTAGTCTTATCACCAGCAGGAAAAGTATACATTTCTCATGGATCTTTTACAGGGGAACTTGTTAAATATCCGAGCCATCACTTGAACCAAGGATTTGATCCACTATTATTTGTGCCAAAACTGGGTAAAACTTTTGCAGAATTGAGTGTACAGGAAAGTTTAAAGTGGCAGCATAGAGCAATTGCAGTGAAACAAATGGCAGATCAGTTGGAGGAACAGTAAAATGAAATTTACCGAGATTAATTTGGAGTCCAAAATAGCTCAAAATATTTTTAAGTCTAATCAATTGGTTTTAATTAAGGTTGAAGATATTGGACATGATGAGGAAAATAAGCTGCGTGTACTAATTAGCAAATTTGATAGTGTTTTTGAAGAAAAACAGTTTGCCTTGCCAATTGCCGCGTTACAAATTTTTTCAAAAAAACTTTTTGAGACATTCACAACAGATGCCGGTTTTCAAAATATCATTAAAGAGCATCAAGTGGTTTGGAAATATGGGCGATTTACCAGAGAAACCCAGTTTAATCCATTGGTCTATGGGGTGTTAAATACAAGCCCTGATTCTTTTTATGATGGTGGAAGATATACTGATATGCAGTCTGTGATATCACGTGTTGAAAAAATGATTGAAGCTGGAGTTGATATTATTGAAGTTGGTGGGCAAACGACCAAACCCGGCTTTAAGGAAATCTCACCTGAGACGGAAATTGAGAGAACTGTTCCATATTTAAAAGAAATTAAAGGGCGTTTCCCGGGTGTAGCACTAGCAATTGACACGTATAAGTTTCCTGTGATGAAAGCTGCAATTGATTACGTCGATATTATTAATGATGTGAACGGATTTACAGATGACAGTCGAAAATTAGATTTACTAGCAGCTTCTTCGGTAGGATTATTATCAATGCACAGTAATCGAAGTAACGACTACGACAATCTGACTGATGAAGTTCATGCTTTTTTTGAGGGGAATCTGAAGGAAATAAGTGAAGCAGGAATTGATCAAGAGCGAATAGCACTTGATCAAGGAATCGGTTATGCAACAGTTGCAGACGGATATCAAGATTATGCTATGATGCGTAATATAAACCAGTTATTGGATTTTAAGCGGCCAATAATTATTGCAATTTCGCGAAAAGGCTTTGGAAAAAAGTTATTTGGCTTAGAGCGTGAGGATAGATTAGCGGTTACCTTGGTTGCAGAAAGTTCTATGTTTTTAAGCGGAGGACGCATTTTACGAGTGCACGATATTGAAGAGACTGTTCAACTCATTAAAATGTTAAAAACAATTCAGATTGGTTATTGGTTTAAGCCATAAGAAAAAACGTCGTAGGTTCGGCCAGAACCTACGACGTTTTAATATAAAATATTATTGGTTATCATTCATTTTGTATAATTTTGTTTCTGCACCCGTGTCGTCAATAAATTGTTTGTATATTTTGTCCTGATCACTTTTATTTGAGGTGATAGATTTTGACATAAGTCTAATGGCACTTAACATATTATGTCTAATGCGACCAGTAACGTCATCATCAAAGCCTAAACGATGTTCATAGGAATGGGAAACCATTCCGTTTATTCCCTTTTTATTATCTGAAAGTAAAGCCCTAAATTTAACTTTATCTGTTTTACTTAAATTCTTTGAACCTTTGTTTTCCATCTCTTTTACAGCATCAATTATATCTGACTTGGTGCTAGGCTTTTCGGGATTAAACTTATTTAAATCCTTGATTGTAGCATTGATCATTCTCTTGTCATTCATGATCTGATCGTATTTTTGTGGTGTAATAACAACAGTTGCATATACTTTGTTATGAACGCATCCTGCGAGGAAAAGTATGAGTACCAAAAGCGGGGCAGCCAAAGCAACTATTTTTTTCATTACAAGTCATCTCCATCTCGTTTTTACTACTAACAATCATAACAAATTTAAAAAAATATGAAAGTAATTCAATATTAAAATTGACAATATTAAGTTTTTTTTCTATAATTTTTAGATATGGACCGGTAGCTCAGCTGGATAGAGCATCCGCCTTCTAAGCGGACGGTCGTGAGTTCGAATCTCACCCGGTTCATAATAGTTCACACTAGAACATTTACAAAAAGTCATAAATGCCTTTATAACGGCGTTTGTGACTTTTTGTTTTTTAAAAGTTTACACTAGAAAGCACTAGAACGTAAAATTTTATCCCACAAAATGCCCACATTTTAAAAGAAATCCCACAAAAATCCCATAAAAATACTTTTTAGAGTGTCTTTAACCTATACTGCATTTTGCTTTTTTGAAGGAGAAATAAAAATATTATTTAAATTATTTAAAATTTTTAGGTTATTTTCCTTTTTGCTCTCATCAATCAAATAAGCATAACTTACATTGTAATAGAAATATTAGAATGCCCAAGTCGTTTAGATATCGCGTAAATATCGATTCCCTGCGAGTAAAGATATGCTACGAGTGCTCATAATAGTAAATCTAGTTGTTCCTGTAGTATGCAGTATCTGAAGCCCCACCATTATCTTCGGATGCGAACAGTGTAGCTCCACCGTTATTTCCCATAATAATGCGATCTTTGCTGGTGATAGTTCCGTCACCAGATCCACTGTCAACTTCAGTACCTTTTGTTGCAATCATGATGGACATACCGTCAGGCTTAGGGGCAGGTGTAAATGCAACAAAAACTGTATTCTGTGATTCAGTTGGATTTGCTAGTGAAAAAGTTTGATTACTATTGTCA
This sequence comes from Pediococcus claussenii ATCC BAA-344, assembly GCF_000237995.1. Classification (NCBI taxonomy): domain Bacteria; kingdom Bacillati; phylum Bacillota; class Bacilli; order Lactobacillales; family Lactobacillaceae; genus Pediococcus; species Pediococcus claussenii. The sequence continues at coordinate 1,080,262 of NC_016605.1, read as the reverse complement.
ACATTGGCAGTGATTTTTCCGTCCTGAAAGACCAATTTATAACCATGCGAGTTTGTCCAGGTGCCATCCAATGAATTATAATTACCACTTAAAATTTCTGATTTGTTAACAGAAGTAGAGACATCTTCTGGATTTGAAGATGAATTCTGATCTGAAGATTGTTCACTTGATGATCCTTTAGAAGAACTTTCACTATCCTGCTTTTTATCAGATACAGACTCCTTTTTTGAAGATCTAACATTACTTTTTTTGATGCATTATTACCATTTGCACATGCAGCAAGTGTAAATGAAGACATAGATATTACACTAAGTGTTAGTAATTTATTCATGATATGCACTCCTCCAATTATGTATTCAACCTGATATTAGTTTTACTAAACTATACTATAGAATATCTTTGTACGTGTAATTTTTAAAGGAAGAAATTTTGTGTGATGTCCAAATAAGGGAGTGTTCTTGCACCGTTTTCAATTTAGTTTTCACCGACGAAATTGTTGTGTAAAAGAACATATCTTTTAATATGCAAAAAATAGTGTTGATGAATTTTTTCACCAACACATAAATATTATGGAGCCCTTTATTTTATAGAACTGTGTTAGAACGCCAAATTTATTCTACAAAATGACCACATTTTGACATAGAAGCCCACTAACGCTCTTGCCTGTACTAGCTCCAACGACTTTGTTTAGAAGGTAATGCCATTAATATGAAAAACCAAATTGTACCAATGAATGGTACAAAACTAATTAATATCCACCAACCGGAGTGGTCAATGTCATGTAGACGACGTACTTTAACTGATAATGTACCAAGCCAAATAATTGCTGCAATTATATATGCTCCGACATTTACAAGGTTATAAATGCCATGACCAGTGGCGGCGTTGACCAAAAATACCAAGATTACTCCAAGTATGTAGTTAATAATTACTGGCCACCAGTAATCCAGTCGACTTGCTGTATCTGAAAAATTTGTAATATTATTCCAAAAACGCTGATATGATTCAATCATAATTACCCCCGTTAGCAGCTTTTAACGAGGATCACGTTTGCTCGTAGGCTTTTCTATTGAGCTAAAATTAAAGATACATTAGAAAGCTTTAAAGCTTATGAGATTATATCATAAAGTGCTTACATTTTGGAAGGGATAATACTGAGCTTTTTGTTCTAATTATTAAGCTAAATCAAGTACTATCACTAAATGAAAGGATGATTTATTTTAGATGTTATATGAGAAAATTAATTTAATATTTTTTTCATAATCTACTTGTTTAATTTAACTGACTGCTATAAGCTTGGGCTGTGTAAGCTGGTTGTTCTTAGTTATGTTTTTAAATTTGCCTTTTTGATTACGTCTTAGTGACCTTTAAAATTACGAGAATAGCATGCAGTGTTTTTAGTTTACCTGCATCGAAAAGAGTTTTAAATTTTTTGAAAAATCGTGAATAATTGGGAATTATTTTTGGAACAACCTAGATTTTCAACAAAGATATTAAGCTAAGATAATATGTAGTTTATTAACATGCGGTAGTTTTAACTTACATTAGTGTTGAATGTTGACCAACTAAAATGCTGAACTCTAAATATTATTTAGGGGATTGAGCTCAAATGGGGGAATAGGGATGTCTTTTTGGAGAAATAATCATAAGGCAACAAATAGTAACACAAAGAACCACTACAAGATGTATAAAGCTGGACGCCAATGGATGTTTGCGGGAATAACGACGGTCGCTGGCTTTTTAGGTGGGCAAAATGCAATCGGTGCACATGCGGATTCTTTGAGTACCGGTTCAACAGCAACTAAGGATGTTCAGGATAATGATGTGCTGGCTACACAGGATAGTGCGGTAATTCCCGCTGAGTCGAGTGCAGCTGCATCAAGTGCCACTAGTTCAAGCAATAGCAGTTCTACTTCAAGCAGTGCGAGTGCAACAGACTCATCGTCTGCAAGTTCCGCATCTTCAGATACAAGTACAGCTAGTTCAGCGGCTAATTCTGCTGAAAGTACAACGTCAGGATCAAGTTCGGCGACAAATGTTGCGTCTGCTACTAGTTCAACAGCAAGTGACCAACAAGCTACTGAAAATAGTTCCAGTAGCACAGCAAGCTCATCGGCTAGCTCTGCAGTTTCGTCTGGTGCAATCACTTCTGACGGTATAAGTAGCGCGGTTGCAGCAGATTCATCCCCAGATGCAACTACTAGTTCAGCAACTTCTGATGCGACATCATCTTCGTTAAACACTGATGTTTCAAGCGCAGCAACTTCGAGCGCAGTATCTTTAGTTGATAGTGAAATTGCTTCTGCAGCTGTTAGTTCAGTTGCCAATACTTCTTCGGTAGCTGCTAGTGGTAGTTCATCAAGTGCAACCAAAAAGTTAGCAATGGTAAGAATGGCCATGGTGGCGCAGGCGGCTACGATAGTGAGTTCTGGTACTTACGGGACGGTTGCATGGACGCTGGACAGCAACGGGGTATTGACGGTTAGGGTCTGATGGTAATGGCGGAACACTTGGGTCAGGAACGACTGGTAAATGGACTAATGATACGGCTAATACTACTATAAAATCAATCGTTATTAATAGCGGGGTTGTTGCAAATGCAAATTCTTATGGTCTTTTTTCGGATTTACAGGCGTTAACAACGATAACTGGAATAAGTAATCTTAATACAAGTAATTCAACTACTATGGAGTGGATGTTTAGTGGTGATAGTTCTCTTACAGCGCTAGATTTATCGAGTTGGAACACAAGCAATGTAACAGATATGAATAATATGTTTAGCGGTGATAGTTCTCTAACAGCGTTAGATGTATCATATTTCAATACAAGTAATGTAACTAATATGATGGATATGTTTTACGGTGATAGTTCTTTAACAGCGTTAGATGTATCAAATTTCAATACAAGTAATGTAACTAACATGGCTGCCATGTTTCAAAATGATAGTTCTTTAACCGCATTAGATGTATCAAATTTTAATACAAGCAATGTAACTAACATGGGTAATATGTTTCAGAATGATAGTGCCCTAACCGCATTAGATGTATCAAATTTTAATACAAGCAATGCAACTAGTATGTCCACAATGTTTGCTGACGATAGTTCTTTAACTGCGTTAGATGTATCAAATTTCAATACAAAAAATGTAATTTTTATGATGGGTATGTTTCAGCTTGATTTGGCATTAACCACATTAGATGTATCAAATTTCAATACAAGTAATGTAGTAGATATGAATGCTATGTTTCAGTATGATAGGGCTCTAACCATGTTAAACTTATCAAACTGGAATACGAGTAAGGTGACGGATGCTACTTTGGCCTTAGACGGATTGACGGGGCTTGAACAAATATCTGTTGGACCTGGTTTAGTTAACTTTTCTACTTCTGGATTGGCAAGCCCACAGGCAAATGTTCAAACAGCAGTTGGACCAACAACCTATACTTCGACTGGAAATTGGCAGGCAATTGGAAGTGGGACAGCAGCGTATCCAACTGGTGCGACGGCCACTGGAACAGGAGTTGTAACTAATGCGGTTGCGGTACCAACAACTTATGTAATTCAAAACGACATTACTGCAACAGTAAACTACACGGATATTTACGGAAATACGTTGTCACCAACGGTAACTTCAATGGGACTGCCAGGAACGGCTGTAAATGCAACTGTTCCAACTATTTCTGGATATTACGTTTCATTTAACGGTGCACAAAATGCTGTATATGCAGCAGGAAGCAGTAATGTGTTTAATGTTGTTTACCACATCTCAACTAGTAATGCCTCGGTAACGACAAGTGAATCATTGAGTACGTCAGGATTGCAGAGCTTAAGTGGTTCGGTAAGCCAAAGTGGTTCTTATTCTGATAGTTTGTCTAATAGTGCTATCGTAAGCGCCAGTGGGAGCATAAGTACTGACAGCTCTCAAAGCATGAGTTTGAGCCAGTCTACGAATGCTAGTATATCCTTGTCTTCGTCCGGTACTGGTAGTAGCACAAGTTCAAATACAGTTAGTCTTTCTGGTTCAGTAAGTAGCTCACTAAGTAACAGTGTTTCCTTGTCCCAAAATGTTGTTAATAGTTTGAGTGGTAGTGCTTCTGCATCGGGTAGCTTAAGCCAGGTTTTGAGTGCAACGTATCGCAAGTGTTTTGAAAGTATGAGTGCTTCGGACTTGGCTAGCTTGAGTGATTCGACATCAACAAGTACAAGTGAAAGCTTAAGTAACTCAACAAGTAATAGCGAAAGCTTAAGTAACTCGGCAAGCAATAGTGAAAGCTTAAGTAACTCGGCAAGCAATAGTGAAAGCTTAAGTAACTCGGCAAGTAATAGCGAAAGCTTAAGTAACTCGACAAGTAATAGTGAGAGTTTGAGCGATTCCACAAGCAATAGCGAAAGCTTGAGTGACTCCACAAGTAATAGTGAGAGTTTGAGTAACTCGGCAAGCAATAGCGAAAGCTTAAGTGATTCCACAAGCAATAGCGAAAGCTTGAGTGATTCAGCAAGTAATAGCGAAAGCTTGAGTGATTCAGCAAGCAATAGTGAGAGCCTAAGCACATCCACAAGCGAGAGTTTGAGTAACTCGACAAGTAATAGTGAGAGTTTGAGCGATTCCACAAGCAATAGCGAAAGCTTGAGTGACTCCACAAGTAATAGCGAAAGCTTAAGTGACTCGACAAGCAATAGCGAAAGCTTAAGTGACTCGGCAAGTAATAGTGAGAGTTTGAGTAACTCGACAAGTAATAGTGAGAGTTTGAGCGATTCCACAAGCAATAGCGAAAGCTTGAGTGATTCCACAAGTAATAGCGAAAGCTTGAGTGATTCAGCAAGCAATAGCGAAAGCTTAAGTGACTCGGCAAGTAATAGTGAGAGTTTGAGTAGAGTTTGAGTAACTCGACAAGTAATAGTGAGAGTTTGAGCGATTCAACATCAACAAGAACAATATCAAGCGGTAGTGAATCAACCTCTGCAAGCAATAGCGAAAGTCTGAGTAATTCAACAAGCAATAGTGAAAGATTGAGTATTTCAACCTCAACAAGTACAAGTGATAGTGAGAGTGTATCGACATCAACAAGCGAGAGTTTAAGTGTTTCAACCTCTGCAAGTACAAGTAATAGTGAGAGCCTAAGTATTTCAACTTCAACAACTGAAAGCATGTCGGCAAGTACAAGCACTAGTGAAAGCTTAAGTGATTCAACATCAACAAGAACAATATTAAGTGGTAGTGAATCAACCTCCGCAAGCACTAGCGAAAGTCTAAGTGACTCAACGAGTAATAGTGAAAGCTTGAGTGTTTCGACCTCAACAAGTACAAGTTATAGTGAGAGCCTGAGTGATTCAACATCAATGAGCGAGAGTTTAAGCACATCAATAAAGAGAAATACACTGGACCAAAACAGTCATAGTATTTCTACTAATCCAGCGAATACGCTGATAGATCCAAGCCGTATGGTAATGAACTATACAGGGGTCTCAACTGAAAAGATGACTTACTTATATAATTCGATCAACCAGCTTAATCCAGGGAAAGGGTTAGAGATGAATAGTCATTTAAATTCTGAAAAACTTCCACAAACGGGTGATGACACTAATAGTGAAATGGTTGCAACAATTATTGGACTAGAAGTGATAGGAATGATGGCATTAATTGTAGTTGCAAAACGTCGTAAAATAGATAAAAAGAAGTAGTCTATACTATCTAAGAAAATGAAATTGGATTTAGTAGTTACTAAAAAGACACCGATAAATGATATTTATCGGTGTCTTTTTTTAGTTATTTAAGTATAGCTTATAGCGTATTAACTTTATTATAATATTATGATGAAATTAATAGGTATCTTTTAGACAAAAAATAAAATACCTAAAGAACGTTGATGAAAGTCGTTAAAAAACAATCCCAAATTTCAATTAAAAATCAATAATTATTGGGAATTTTATTTTGCTATTTAACATTAAGATATACCTAAGGTTTGTATAATTACCGTGTGTATACCAAATTTGGGAGTGGATGTCTATGAACAAAGAATTCATGGGATTGCTGGACGAAGAACAGGCAAAGTGCCTGACCCTTTATGAATTGGGATTAGATTTTGGCAATGATGTACCAATTACATTGAATTTTGTTTTCGAACTTAAAATTAGTGAATATAAGCTTGGACAACTGGTTGAAAAATTGTCACAAGATTTACAATCAAATATTTTTGATGGTAGTCCAAAACCAGAGTTGTTATTTTATAAGGGATATATTCTGTTCAAAAACATAAGCTCGCTTGGATTGAGACAGCTCAGATGCAAATATGCACAAGAGTCAGTTCGTTTTGCTATATTTGATTACTTGTTAGTTGGAAAAGAACATGAATCCAAACGTCATTTTATAGAAAGATCTCATATAAGTCGGTCATATTTCTATCGAATGAGTTCTGAAATAAATAGAGTCTTATATAATATATTTCATTTTGACAAAAATTCTTCAGAATTAGAAGTTCGTGAAACAATTTTTGATGTGTACTATTATTTTTTTAACGGAATTATTTTTCCTTTTTCGGAGTACCTAGTAAATGTTAAGGAGTTATTAAGTCAATTGCGATTGATCTTTTTAAAACAGCTATCGCCGACACAAATTGAACAGCTGCGATACATCTTAGCAATTCAAAATATTAGAATAGATAGTGGTAAACAGTTTACACTTGGAATAATTAATGATCAAAACTATTATATTTTGGAAATAAAAAAAATTTTAGAAGAAATTTATCAAATTAACGATTTGAGATTAAGTGAGGAAACTGAATTCTTAGTTGGATCTATGATGATTAATGAAATAATTAGAGTGAATACACAAGATTTTACATCAGATTTTAGAATAGATATTACCAGAATGACAAAGTTAGAAATGCAAATCGTTGATGATGAGGTTGATATTAGTTTTAACAGAGTTAAGCTTGAAAAATCCTTCGACATGATTAATTTTAGAGCACTGTTTCCATTTTTTAATGGGTCCACTTTTTTTGATCACAAAAAAACATCATTTTTTCATGATGTTTACCCTAATATTGACGCAATAGCGACAAAAGAAATTAAGTTTGTATTAAGTAAACTAGAGCGTGAATTATTGTTTGAAAATGTTAACCAGATTTATTATTATTTTTTATTCAGCCTAGTTGACACAATTCCGGCTAATGCATTTATGGACACAGTTTTTATCACAGTTGATTTTTCACAAGGAACATTGTACACGGAATATGTTAAAAGTCGCTTGATGGATTTAGTATCACTTAATATCGTTATTGATAGTACCGTTTTTTCAAGGACAGATTTATATATATCTGACTCTTATATGGCAAATGTATATTTGCCACAAGTTATTTTACAAGATCCTGTTCATGATTCGGATTGGAAACAGCTAGCAAACCAAATTATGAAAATAAAAAGAATAAAGTATCGGAATAATGGGGCATAGAAAAAAGCGATGGTAAATAGGTCATCGCTTTTTTTCTAAATCGAATTTCAATTAACAAAGTGCTTCTTATTTCTTTAACGTCAATTCAATAATTTAAAGTACATTAATGTTAAACATTATTGGTATGCTGAGTGAGTTTAATGTTAATTAATGTAACGCTGTAAAAAAGGTGAAAAAGCCCAGAACTATTCCAGGCAAATTTGCAATAACAATGGGCCAATCACGATTGGCTTTGAACAATCCATAATAGGTCCAAACGGTACAGTTTATTCCTGCGACAAGGGGCTGAATGGGATTACCATATGAACCATTTAAATTAGCAAAAATTTGAGGAATATAGGATACATACATTAAAACTGATAAAAACGATGCTAAACGACCAATGATTTTGATTGAAATACTTTCCTGTTTCATACTTTAAAACATCTCCTAAGTTAAATTATTTATCACGATTTAAAATAGTAAACAGTTTACCAAAAATTTAACCCTCCTCTGCGGATAAGTTGTGATTAGTATACGCGAAAATAAATTTTGTGAAAAATATAAAGTTTATTTCATAGATAAAATTATAGGTTTTCTGACATGAATAAAAGCATAGTTCGTTAATGTTTCTAAATTACATGCTGAAGGGCCAACTTAATAGAAATAAAATGGTTTATTGACTATACTTAGGATAAGTTCTAGAAAAGTGAGTGAGAAGTATGGTTAATTCGAGTGATCCACGTGTGCTAAAAACTAAAAAGAAGTTAACAGTTGCTTTAATTAACTTGTTAAAAACATATAGTGTTGAAGATTTAAATGTACGACAGTTGACCGATGAAGCAGGAATAACAAGGGGATCTTTTTATTCACATTTTACGGATAAAGATGATTTCGTCGAAAAAACGCTTCAGGATATTGTAGTGGGCCTTTTTAGTTCAGTTATTCTTGATGCAAGAGGAAGAATTCCAGTGGATGATATAAAGTCACATGAGGTTTATGTTATGTCGATTGGGGCTCTTTTCGATAATATTGCTGTTAATTATCAAATGTATACGGTTCTATTATGTAATGATGAACAAGGGCGATTTGCTCAGGCTATTGAAAATACAATTAATTTATATCTCAATCAATTTACCAAGTATTTTCAAAGCCGAATGAACGTTGGTGGATATCCACTGGCTACAATAAATTCTTTTTATGTACATGGTTTGGTAGGTATGATTATTGATTGGTTATCGGCCGGAATGGTTTATACACCACATTATATGGCAGGAGTTACGGCCCAAGTATTAAAAGCACCAACACGACAGAATGAAATGCACCCATTGAATTTTTTTACTGAATAAGGCTTGACGTCCAGTCGTAAAGTGAGTTATCATGATTAACGTTGCGTGAACTCTGCGCTACAACCGCTCGAATTGAGTTTTAAAGCATAGCACTTAATTTCGGCGAGTATTAGAAAACAAGGAGGTGCACGTTATGTACGCAATTATTAAAACAGGTGGCAAGCAGTTTAAAGTTGAAGAAGGTCAATCGATCTTTGTTGAAAAGCTGAATGTTGCTGAAGGCGAAAAAGTTACTTTTGATCAAGTTGTCTTCGTTGGTGGCGATACTACTAAAGTTGGTACTCCAGTTGTTGATGGAGCTTCAGTTGCTGGAACAGTTGAAAAACAAGGCAAGCAAAAGAAGATTACAACATTTAAGTATAAAGCTAAAAAGAACCAACATACAAAGACTGGTCATCGTCAGCCATATACTAAGGTTATGATCGACTCAATTAACGCATAATTCGGGTGTGAGTTTATGATACAAGCACAAGTTTTTGAGAATCAAAAGCGAATTACAGGCTTTAAAATTACTGGACATGCTGATTATTCGGAATATGGTTCGGATATTGTTTGTTCAGCAATTTCTGTTTTAGCAATTAACACTGTCAACAGTGCTGAGAAGCTTACAGGAGTCAAGCTAATCGTGGATTCTGATAATGCGAATGGTGGTTACCTCAATGTAACCGTCCCCAGAACGATTGACAGTAAGCAGGACGAGCAATTGCAAGTTCTACTTAAAAGTTTACGGTTAGGTCTTGTAGATGTAAGTCAGTCATATGGAAAATATATTAAAATTAAATAATTATGGAGGTGAACTAACCATGGAAATGAATTTACAATTTTTCTCTCACCATAAAGGTGGTGGATCAACATCAAATGGTCGTGATTCAGCAGGTCGTCGTTTAGGTACAAAGCGTGCTGATGGTCAAACTGCTAAGGCAGGTATGATTATTTATCGTCAACGCGGTACTCATATTTATCCAGGTGCAAACGTTGGCCGTGGAAATGATGATACATTGTTTGCTTTGGCAGAAGGTGTTGTTCGCTTCGAACGTAAAGGCCGTGACAAGCGTCAAGTATCTGTTTATCCAGTCGCAGACGCAGAATAATCGGTTGCATTAAACGTCGGATCTTATCCGACGTTTTTTTAATGTGATTAGCTTGTACAATGATAGCGCGATTGATATTATTGAGTAAGTAAGTTTATTGGAGGATGGAAATATGAGTACGATTTCAACATCAGATTTTAAAAATGGACTAACAATTGAGTTTGATGATAATATTTGGCGAATTGTTGAGTTTCAGCATGTTAAGCCAGGTAAGGGTAGTGCCTTTGTTAGAACAAAGCTAAAGAACTTACGCAATGGTGCCGTTCAGGAAAAAACTTTCCGCGCGGGTGAAAAGATGGAACAAGCTAACATTGAAACTAGGAAGATGCAGTACCTTTACAATGATGGATCTAGTTATATTTTTATGGATAACAATACCTATGAACAAGTTGAAATTCCAAGTGAACGTTTAGAGGTTGAAAAAAATTATCTAATTGAAAATATGGAAGTTAGTATTTCATTTTATGGATCAGAATCATTGGGAGTTGAATTGCCTAACACAATTGATTTGAAGGTTACCGAAACAGAACCTACAATCAAAGGAAATACTGCCAGTGGTGGTTCTAAACCGGCTACGTTGGAAACAGGATTAGTGGTTCAAGTTCCATTTTTTGTAAACGAAGGTGATGTGTTAACCATCAATACATCAGATGGAAGTTATATTTCGCGCGCTTAATTAGTAAAGAGGCAGGTTATAAAAATGGCAGAAAGTAAATTTTTGGAATTAACAGATACGAGTTCTTCAAATGGAAACATTTCAATTACCCCAGAAGTTGTTGAAGCAATTGCGGGACTTGAAGTTGAACAGATTAAGGGAGTGCACTTAGTTGATAGTGGGATTTCCAAAAGTTTTAATGCAATTTTACGATTGGATTCTAACCCAAAAGGGGTTCGATTAAGTGAAGATGATCGTGGTCTGGTAATTGATATTCGAGTGATGCTAGATTTTGGTATTTCGGTGCCTCAGACAGCTGCTCAAATTCAAGAAAAAATTAAGCAGCAACTGCTTTTTATGACCGAAATCGTAATCAATGAAGTGAATGTTGAAATAGTTGGTATGGAACCAGAAGAAGTTAAATCTGACATTAATCCAGATGATATTTTTGCAGAAAATGATGGTGAAGATAAGTGAGTTTAACAAGACATCAAGTTCGTGAAGTGGCTTTCCAAGTGGCCTTTGCACAAAAGGCCAATCAAGATGTAAATGTTGAGGCGTTGACTGATCAAATTATTGATGGCAGAACAGTTGCACCTGATAATGAACAATACCTTCAACAATTAGTGTCTGGGATTGTTTCAAATAAGGAAGATTTAGATTCTACGGTTGCAGAAAAGTTAAAAGATGGTTGGACTCTTCAACGATTAGCAAAGCCAGATTTAACGATTCTAGAACTGGGTACTTTTGAAATACTCCATACAGAAACACCTAATAGTGTTGCAATCAATGAAGCAATTGAATTAGCTAAAGAATACACTGATGAAAGTTCTAAGAGTTTTATCAACGGCGTTTTGTCAAAAATTGCCGATTGAAGAGGCTTTTAAAAAGATTAATTAATAGAAGTGTAACAAGATGAACAATTTTGTTATGCTTTTTTTGTATTTTAATTAAATAATTTAATAGGGCTTATTTAATCACTAGTTTATTGCTTTTAAAAATAATACGAATGGTTTTCTATGATAAAATTGTAGATAGTAATTTGAACGGAGGACTTAAAATGGCGATGATAATTAACGGACGAGAACTCGCGAATGAAATTGATGGGCAAACTAAAATTGAAGTAGAAAAATTATCTCATGAAGGCTTAATACCGCATTTAGTTGTGATTTTAGTGGGTGAAGATGAAGCCAGCCAAATCTATGTGAGAAATAAACATAAAAGGGCTGAGAGCTTGGGAATAAAGTCTACAATCATTAGAATGCCAGTAAATAGTTCCGAAGAAGAACTATTAATCAAGATTTCAGATTTGAATAAAGATAAAGACGTTCATGCAATATTAGTTCAATTGCCACTTCCAGAACAAATCAACGAACAAAGAATCATTGAAGCAATTTCTCCTAACAAGGATGCAGATGGTTTTAGCCCAATTAATGTGGGAAAACTTAGCTCTGGGGAAACATATCATCTTCCGATCGCATGTACACCAATGGGAATTATGGAAATGTTTAAAAAATATTCGATTGACTTAGACGGTAAAAACGCCGTAGTTGTTGGCAGGAGTAATATTGTAGGGAAACCAATGGCAAATCTTCTGTTAAATGAAAATGCCACTGTAACGATTGCACATAGTCATACAAAAAATATTACAAATATAATTAAACAGGCAGATATCTTGGTTGTTGCAACAGGAATTGCACACTTTATAAAAAAGGATCAAGTAAAAATTGGTGCTACTGTAATCGATGTAGGTATGGATCGTGATGAAAATGGAAAATTAACCGGAGATGTGGATTTTGAAGGGGTTAAATCCATCGCTAGTTTCATAACCCCTGTTCCAAAGGGTGTGGGACCGATGACGATCTCAATGTTAATGAAACAAACCGTAAATCTCGCTAAATGGAGTATTTAAAATGGATGAGCAATATCTTACTGTAACAGCGTTAACGAGTTACATCAAAAAGAAATTTGATGTTGACCCTTATTTACAAAAAATATATTTATCTGGTGAAATATCTAATTTTAGAATTAGACCAGGTCATCAATATTTCAGTTTGAAAGATGAAAATTCAAAGATAAATGCAGTTATGTTTAAATCGGCATTTTCCAAAGTTAAATTTCAGCCTGAAGAAGGTATGAAAGTTTTAGTGAGTGGTCGAGTCAGTGTTTTCCCTGGTAATGGTGGTTATCAAATATACATTGATAATATGCAACCAGATGGTATTGGTGCATTGTATCAAGCGTATCAACAGCTTAAAGAAAAGCTTGCAAAAGAAGGCCTGTTTACAATTGCTAAAAAAACAATTCCAAAATTTCCTAAAAAAATCGCCGTTGTCACTAGTCCGTCTGGTGCAGTAATTAGAGATATTATTACTACTGTGCGGCGACGTTATCCAATCGCCCAGATTGTTTTGTTTCCTGCTCAGGTTCAAGGAGAAGGTGCCTCAGCGGACATTACAAGACAGATTAAGCGCGCCAATCAGTTAGCAAGTTTTGACACATTAATTATTGGACGTGGTGGTGGCTCCATTGAAGACTTGTGGCCTTTCAATGAAGAAAATGTAGCCAGAGCGATTTTTGATAGCGAATTGCCAGTAATTTCGTCCGTGGGACATGAAACTGATACAACAATTGCGGACTTAGTAGCTGATGTTAGAGCAGCAACGCCGACGGCCGCTGCAGAATTGGCAACGCCCGTTTTAACTGATGAACTAGTAAATCTTGAGCAACAACGTATTCGGGTCATCAATGCAACTAAAAATTTACTGGATTTAAAGAAACAAAGTTTAAAGAATATTAAAAAATCGTTTTTATTTAGTAATCCAGAAAGATTGTATGAGGGATATGTTCAAAACTTGGATCTGCTGAAACAACGGTTATTTGACAATCAACGGAATATTCTTGAGGATAAAAGAAAATCACTTGAAGTTAAGTCGTTATATTTATCAAATAACGACTTTCCAAATAGAATTAAGCTTCTAAAGCAAACTGTTATTAATTTAAGTGAACGAAACAAAAATGCTGCAAAGCAACAATATTTAAATAAAAATAATCGATTTGCTTCATTAGCGGAAAGCTTGGATCATTTAAGTCCTTTGAAAATTATGGGGCGGGGTTACTCATACGTAACCAGTAATAATAAAGTTATTAAAAATGCGACAGATTTAAAACCATCAATGATGATAAATCTCCATTTTTCTGATGGCGAAGCTAGTGCTGAAATTAAAAAGATTGAGAAGGAAAATTTAGAAAATGGATAAAGAAAAAACTTTTGAAGAGAATTTACAGGATTTACAACAAATTGTTGCTCATTTAGAACAAGGCGATGTTCCATTGGAGGAAGCTTTAAAAGAGTTTCAAAAGGGAGTCGAGTTAAGTAATGAACTGCAGAGCTCGTTGAAGGATGCAGAAGAAACGCTTGCTAAAGTTATGAAAGATAATGGTGATGAAGACGCCTTTGAAGTAAATGACAATGACAATGAATAGTAAAGATAAAATTTTTGATTTAAAAATGTTAAATCATTTTATGGATCAAAAGATTGAAAGTGACAGCTTAAACAACGATTTACGAACCATGATGCGATATTCGTTGGAGGCGGGTGGAAAAAGGATTCGACCAGCTCTTTTTTTAGCCGTTGTTCGCTCATTAGGAGGTACGATTAATACTTCTACTTATACGACAGCGATGGCCTTGGAAGTATTGCATACTTACTCTTTAATTCATGATGATTTACCCGCAATGGATAACGATGATTTGCGTCGGGGAAAGTTAACAAGCCATAAAAAATTTGGTGAGGCGCAAGCAATACTTACAGGTGATGCGTTATTAACGTATACATTCCAATTGTTAACTGATACTGACTTCGACGGCAAACAGATTAAAGAATTAGTGCATCTGTTTGCAACAGCTGCCGGTGCAGACGGTATGATTGCCGGTCAATTGGAAGATATTCTAGGAAATAATATTCAGTATTCATTATCTGAATTAAAGCAGCTGCATTTAAATAAAACAGGTCGGTTAATTAGTCTAGCAGTTGAGACTGGTATTGTTGTTTCCAACTCCAATATTTCTGAAGAACTACGATCTTGGTATAAAGAGTTTGGAAGGAATTTCGGTTTAGCCTTTCAAATTTTTGATGATATATTGGATGTCACTAAAACATCAAAGGAACTTGGAAAGACAGCTAATAAAGATGTCAGTCTAAATAAGAATACGTATGTAAGTATTTTAGGATTAGACGGAGCTAAAAAAGAATTAAATCGGGTAATTCAGCAGTGTCAATATGCAATTACTCAGATTAGAGAAAGAATAGATTTTGAAACTGATAGCCTTGAAGTATTTTTATCGGATTTTAAAATTGATGGTGAAATAAAATGAGTAAAGAACGAGTTGATGTTTTATTAGTGCAACAGGGGCTTTTTGAAACGCGTGAAAAAGCTAAGCGAGCTGTTATGGCGGGTGAGATACTTGGAGAAAATGAAGAACGATTGGACAAGCCAGGAGTTAAGATCGATTCTGACACTGAATTACATTTAAAAGGAAAACCGATGCCATATGTGAGTCGGGGCGGTCTCAAACTGGAGAAAGCGTTAAAAGTGTTTGATGTCACAGTTGATGGCTTAACGGTTTTAGATATTGGTTCTTCAACTGGTGGATTCACGGACGTAATGTTAAAAAATGGTGCTAAGCTAAGTTATGCATTAGATGTTGGGACTAATCAATTGGTCTGGAAACTGCGTGAGGATCCGCGAGTAGTTGTTATGGAAAATACTAATTTTCGATACAGCAAGTTAGAGGACTTTACACAGGGACAACCACAATTTTCCTCAATTGATGTTTCGTTTATTTCTCTCAAGTTAATTCTGCCTACTTTAAAAAATATAATTCAACCCAACGGATTAGTTGTTGCATTAGTTAAACCTCAGTTTGAGGCCGGACGCGAAAAAGTCGGCAAACATGGCATTGTTAAAGAACGAAGTACCCATATTGAGGTTCTTAAAAATGTGACAGCGATGGCAACTCAAGAAGGCTTTAATGTCGAACAACTGGATTTTTCTCCAATAAAGGGTGGAGAGGGTAATATTGAATTCCTGATTTTGTTAAAAAGTGTCCCAGGAGCAAGGGGTACGATTAACTCTAGTGTGGATATCTTAAATACGGTAGATAGAGCATATGCGGAATTAAATGCAACGGAGTAATTATGCAAAAAAGCAAACGACATGAAATAATTAAAAATATCATTAAAGAACAGAATATTGAAAAACAAGAGTATTTAGTTAAGGCACTTAAGCAAGCAGGAATTGAGGTTACTCAGGCGACAATCTCTCGTGATATTCGTGAATTACAATTGATAAAAGTGCCTAATGGTGATGGAAAAAATATCTATGCTGTTCCTGAGGACAATGTATCACAGTTAGAACAACGGGTGTTTGATCTTTTAAAACGTGCTATGGTAGCTATTAGGTTACAGGATAAGTTGATCTTTATCGAATTGAGACCAGGGTATGGGCCTAGTATTTCTGCAGCATTTAAGCAAATAAATTATAATTTTGTTTTTGGCATTCTAAATGATGATAATGGTGTATTGGTGATTTGCAATGATGCTGATCGTGCAAGTAGTTTAAGGCAGAGAATTACTGATATGATTTCGTACAGATAGATTAATAGGAGTTTAAAATGTTACGAGAAATTTCAATTAAAGATTTTGCGATAATAGAAAAATTAGATGTCGATTTTTCCAAAGGAATGACAGCCTTAACCGGAGAAACTGGAGCTGGTAAATCAATTATAATCGATGCAGTAGGGTTATTGGCTGGCGGACGCGGGTCAAGTGACTTTATTCGAACCGGTGCAACCAAAGCTGTATTACAGGGCGTTTTTGATGCAAATACATCTAAAAATACGGAAAAAGCTTTGGATGAGGTTGGAGTTGAACCTGATGATGAATTAATTATTACTCGGGAAATTCATAACAATGGACGAAATGTTTGCAGAATAAATGGAACTATTGTTAATTTACAGAGCTTACGTTTAATTGGCGATACTTTAATTGATATTCATGGTCAGAATGAGCACCAAGAGCTAATGGATAGAGAGAAGCACTTGGATACCTTAGATCAATATGATGATGGACAAATAAAAACTGTCTTGAAAGAATATCAAACAATTTTTTCAAGACTTCAAACGGTAAAACAAAGCTTAAAAAAGCAGTTGGCTAATGAGCAAGAGTGGAATCAGAGAGTTGACATGTTACGTTTCCAAATTGACGAAATTAGCACTGCCAATCTAAAAAGTGGTGAGGAGGAAGAGTTGATCCTCAAGCGAGACCAATTAAATAATTTTCAAGCAATATCTGCGGCACTTTCCTCTAGTATGCAGGCTCTTGAGAATGATGATGGTGGGGCGGCTACTGATTTAGTTGGCGGCATTATGAACGATCTTGAAAGTATTGCTGAATATGGCACTGAATATCAAAAGATGGCTGAGGAAGCATCAAACGCATATTATTCTCTAGAGGATGTTGCGAGTTCTGTGCGCGATGCAATCGATGGACTTGAATGGAATAATGGTGAACTAGACCAGGTAGAACAAAGATTAGAGTTAATTCACCAATTGAAGCGAAAGTATGGAGACTCTATAAACGAAGTACTGGAATATTTTGAAAAAATCAAGACGGAACTAGACTCAATGATTGGAACGGGCGACAGCGCCAATGAACTTAGTCAACAAGTTGAAGAATTAGAAGCAAAAACGCAAAAATTGGGAATTAGGCTATCAAAAATCAGGAAAAAAAGTGCTCTTAGCTTAGAAAAAAGAGTGCAGGAACAATTAAACGAACTTTATATGAATAATACAATTTTTAAAGTTCAATTTACTGAAAGAAAGAGTCCAGAGTTGAGTGGCCTAGACGATGTTGAATTTTTTATTCAGCCTAATCCAGGGGAACAACTACGGCCTTTAGTAAAAATTGCATCTGGTGGTGAATTATCAAGGATCATGTTGGCCTTAAAAACGATCTTTGCCCAAAATGATGGTGTGACAAGTATTATTTTTGATGAGGTTGACACGGGTGTAAGTGGAAGGGTTGCTCAGGCAATTGCAGATAAAATACACGAAATTGCAAATCATTCGCAAGTCTTGTGTATTACACACTTACCGCAGGTTGCTGCAAAAGCAGATCAGCAACTGCATGTTGCAAAAGAAGTCAAAAATGATCGGACGACAACCACTTTAACGGTATTAAATGATGAGGGACGAGTACAAGAAATAGCTAGAATGCTAGCAGGTAATGAGATCACAAAACTAAGTGTTGCTCATGCTCGCGAGTTGCTAACAATTGAACATTCTTGAAAAATCACACAGTGAGGATTGAATATTATGAATTCAATCCTTTTTAAATTGAAAAATAATCACTTTACTCCATATAAGTTAGCGAAAAAATGCAAAAATCAATTCAAATTATTAATACTACGAATAGTATCGATATTTAGCATGTGGGTTAGTCCTGAATTAGGGTTGACTAAACGCAGAGATCCTGAATTGTTTTGATGAAGATAACCTGTAGCTTCAAGAATGTTTTGTCGAATATTTAATTGTATTTTTACAGGAAGGTGGTTAGTAATGGAATAAGAAATCACATCTAAAATTTGGTACTCTGGCATTGGACGATCTGCTAGAATTTGTTCACGATCTTCTGGAACGTTAAAGAGTTTTTCGTAGGAATCGTGAATTTTAGCTAGAGATGTTGAGATTCTTTTAAAAGGGATGCCTTGAATATTTTGCATTTTTATATCCTCCGAACGTTTGTTTGCATTTTCTATTATACGAACATTAGTTCGACAATGCAAGATATAATTTTAATTATCTTGAAAAAAAGCTGAAAAAAGTGCAATATATATAGCATACATAATTATTTTGAGGGGTTTTATTAATGGCGAAGCGTGGAATGTTAATAGTGTTGTCTGGACCGTCTGGAGTAGGAAAAGGAACCGTACGAAAAGCAATTTTTGAACAAAAGGATAATGACTTTCAATATTCGATTTCAATGACAACCAGACAACCAAGAAATGGCGAGGTTAATGGTGAAGATTATTTCTTCGTATCAAAAAGTGACTTTGAAGATAAAATAGCGCATGGACAAATGTTAGAGTACGCAAAATACGTTGATAATTACTACGGGACACCGCTACAGTATGTGAATCAGACTTTAGATTCTGGTAAAGATGTGTTTTTGGAAATCGAAGTTAACGGCGCTAGACAAGTCAGAGAAAAAATGCCAGATGGAGTTTTTATTTTCCTAACGCCACCAGATTTGGTAGAATTAAAGCAACGAATTATTAATCGTGGAACTGAGGATATGGCAACCATTGATAAACGAATGGGTAAGGCAGTAGATGAAATCAAGACAATGCGTGATTATGATTATGCTGTTGTTAATGATGACTTGGTTGTTGCAGTTGATGAAATTAAGAATATTATAAAGGGTGAACATCTGCGTGTGACACGTGTTTATCCAGAATATCAAGAAATGTTGGGGGAATTATAATTATGATTTTATATCCATCTGTAGATGATTTGTTAGAAAAAGTGGATTCTCGTTATTCACTGATAATGTTAGCTAGTAAACGGGCGCACCAGTTAGATGAGGGTGCTCCTAAGATGTTAGACAGTTATAAGTCTACCAAGAACGTTGGTAGAGCGTTAGAAGAAGTGGTAGTAGGGGATGTTATTATTGACCCAAACGAAGTAGATGATTAATGGACTGGTATTAATTTAAAGTTAGACTTAAAACGACAAGTTGACCTAGATTGGTTGATTGTCGTTTTATTATTTTTTTAAGATAAAGACTAGTAAAACAAATTTATAAATTATTTCTGTTAAAATTACACTAATAAGACAAGGGGAGTATTCAATAATGAAAAACTATCTTTTTATTTTAAATGGTGGAATTGCAATTTATAAAGTTATCGATGTAATCAGACATCAGATAAAAAATGGTAATAAAGTACGAGTGGTGATGACGGAGATGGCAAAACATTTTATCACCCCATTAACGTTTCAAACTTTAACAAATGAGGACGTGTTTTCAAACTTTGAGGATAATGTTGAAGACCCTGTCGCCCATGTCTCGTTAGCGGATTGGGCGGACGTAATAGTTGTGGCGCCAGCAACTGCTAACTTCATCGCAAAAATGGCAAATGGAATCGGGGATGATTTTGCTAGTACCATTGTTTTGGCGCGCCACTCGCCAGTTTATGTTATTCCGGCAATGAATTCCCATATGTGGTCTAACTTTGCTACTAAGCGCAATGTAAAACAGCTTAGAGATGATGGTATTTATGTTCTTGAGCCTGATGATGGATTATTAGCAGAAGGATACACTGGAAAGGGACGCTTTCCAGAAATTGATCAGATAAATCAGTTTTTAGATTCTGAAAAACAGGTAGCCAAGGATTTAGAGAATTTTAAGATCGTTGTTACTGCTGGTGGAACGAGAGAGCCAATTGATCCTGTTCGCTTCATCGGCAACTTTTCGTCTGGAAAAATGGGTTATGCTATTGCAAACGAGGCAGCTCAAAGGGGAGCAAAAGTAATTTTAATTACGGGCCCCACCAACTTGAAAGTACCTACTCAAGTTATATCTGAATCAATTGAAACTGTTCGTGATTTACAAGAAAGTCTCAATAAGGCTGTAACAGATGCTGACGTTGTTATTATGGCGGCAGCTGTTTCTGATTATCGACCATTAGAAAAGGCACAACATAAATTAAAAAAAGAAAATTTTGATGGGAATTTAGAAATAAAATTGGTTGAGAATCCAGATGTTATTGCAAATATGAAGAGACCTGATACTTTGAAAATGGTTGTGGGATTTGCAGCTGAAACTGATGACTTACTCGATCACGCTTCTACGAAACTTGCTAAGAAAAGATTAGATATGATTGTCGCTAATGATGTTAGTGGTAATGGTATTGGGTTTGGGGCAGATGATAATGCCGTGACTTTATTACAGCCTGATAAAGACAAAATTGTGCTAAAAAAACAAATTAAAAATAGTATAGCACGAGAAATTTTAAATGTTGTTGCTGAAAAAATTATGAAATAAGAGGATTAAGATGAGTAAAAAAATTGATGTAATTGTTGATATACCAGCACTTCAAACTAATCAGAATTTTACTTATCTTGTTGATGATTCGCTTGAAAATTTGGTTAAGGTTGGTAGTAGAGTTCTTGTGCCTTTTGGACAAGCTGGCAGACCCGTCCAGGCTTATGTTATTTCGATTGAATCTCAAGCAAATCTTGATGACCTGAAGAATATTAATGCTCTTTTAGACCCTGAACCAATGCTAAATTCTGAGTTGATCAGTTTATCAAATTGGTTAGCAGACCAAACATATTCCTTCAGAGCCAATGTTTTAAGGGCAATGCTTCCTAATTTACTAAAATTAAATACTCGTCGATATGTACTAGTAAATGAAGAAAAAATTTCTAAGAATGAAGTACTTGATCTACTGGGTGTTGAACAAGCCAATGATTTACGGATAGCAGAGTTAACACATATGCAACAAGCTAAACTTAATGAATGGGTTAACCAAGGAGTAGTTGAACTTAAATATGCGATTGCTGATACCGCTAAGATAAAGACTGAAATGCAAGTGTATCCAAATTTAAGCGAAAGCGATTTAAAAATTGAAGTTAGCCAGTTGGCGTCCAATGCTACCGGTCAAATTAAATTACTCAAGTTACTAGGCACCCTAGACGAAGATGGAATTGCTCAGAAGAAACTGATTAATGAAGAAAAAATTGGCCGTTCTACTATTGAAAGTGCTGAAAAGAAACACTGGATTATCAGAAAGGCAATTGAGAAATACCGTAATCCATTCCAAAGCAAAACGGTTCAAAGTGATTCTGCTTTAATACTTAATTCGGAACAAAAAATTGCTAAGAATATGATTGATCGACAGATTAAGTCTAAAGATTCAACTCCAATATTACTTGAGGGGGTAACTGGTTCTGGGAAAACGGAAGTATATTTACAAAGCATCGCAGAAGTGGTTAAACAAGGAAAAACAGCGATTATGCTTGTTCCTGAGATTTCTCTAACACCGTTAATGGTAAATCGGGTAAGAGCAAGGTTTGGGAATCAAGTGGCGGTATTGCACAGTGCTCTATCCGACGGGGAAAAGTTCGATGAATGGAGGAGAATAGTTCGGCAGGAGGTATCTGTTGTGGTTGGAGCACGTTCAGCAGTTTTTGCTCCTTTGCAAAATTTAGGAATTGTAATTGTTGATGAAGAACATTCTTCAACATATAAACAAGAAGATACTCCAAGGTATTCAGCGCGAGATGTTGCAGTTTATCGTGCAAGAACTAATAAGTGCCCTGTTGTGCTTGGAAGTGCCACTCCTTCCTTAGAGAGTCGAGCACGTGCGGAGAAAAAAGTTTATAATTTGGTGCAAATGAAAGAGCGCGCTAATAAGCATGATTTACCGACAATTAAAATTATCGATATGCGTAAGGAATTAAATAGCAGAGCAGATGAAACATTTTCAAAGGGAATGCTGACTGCCATTAATGATAGGATTGCCAAGAAAGAACAAATCGTATTATTATTAAATCGAAGAGGTTTTTCATCGTTTGTGATGTGTCGGTCGTGTGGATTTGTTTTAAAGTGTCCAAATTGTGACGTTTCACTAACCATGCATGTTGATACACATTCAATGCGATGTCACTATTGTGGTCATGAAGAAGTAATTCCCAAGGCTTGCAAAAATTGTGGCAGTGACAAAATTCGTTTTTATGGAACTGGTACAGAGAAAGTTGAAAAACAACTAGCAAAACTTGTTCCAGATGCTAAGGTAATTAGGATGGACGTTGACACCACCCGAAGAAAGGGAGCACATGAACGTTTACTTGATCGTTTTGGTAATCATGAGGCTGATATTTTATTAGGAACACAAATGATTGCGAAGGGACTCGATTTTCCTGATGTAACACTTGTTGGTGTTTTGAACGCAGACACGTCGCTGGAGTTACCAGATTTCAGGTCCGCAGAAAGAACTTTTCAACTGCTAACACAAGTAGCAGGCCGAGCGGGAAGAGCAGACAAGGAAGGGGAAGTCCTCATTCAAAGTTTTAATCCAGACCATTACGCAATTAAATTAGCACAAAAACAAGATTATGAAGACTTTTTTATTAAAGAAATGTATTTGCGAAAACTCGGAAAGTATCCACCCTATTTCTTTACAGTGCAAGTTGCGGTTTCTAGTGGAGAAGAGAAGACCGCTGCTAAAGTTGCATTTGATATCGTAAATAAGATTAAAAAAGTCGTCAGTGATCGGTCTGTCATCTTAGGACCAAGTCCACGTTCGATTGCAAAAATAAAGCAAAAATATTTTTACCAATTAGTAATTAAATTTCAAAAGGAACCGGGTCTCGATCAAGTACTTAGATCCATTAGAGATGAAGCACAGAAACAGTATCGTCAAGGTATAAGTATCTCAATAGATCCTGAGCCACAGGTGTTTATCTAATTTAAAGGAGAAGAAGATATGAAGTCAATTATTTTTATGGGAACACCAGAATTTTCCGCTCCAATTCTAACTTCACTTATCGATGCTGAAGAATATAATGTAATTGCAGTAGTGACACAGCCTGATAGAAAAGTGGGTCGAAAACATATTTTGACTCCATCTCCAGTAAAAAAAGTGGCAATTCAATACGATATTCCAGTTTATCAACCAGAAAAACTTGGAGGTAGTGAAGAACTTGAACAATTGATTGATTTACATGCCGATCTGATTGTTACGGCAGCGTTTGGTCAGTTTTTACCAATGAAATTGATTGATTCAGTCAAAATTGCTGCAATTAACGTACACGCCTCGCTATTACCCAAATATCGTGGAGGTGCTCCAGTTCATTATGCTATTATGCATGGTGAAGAAGAAACGGGTGTCACAATAATCTATATGGTAAAAAAAATGGATGCCGGAAAAATGCTTGCACAAGAGTCCATTGATATTACCAAAAGAGATGATGTCGGAACGATGTTTGACAAATTGAGCTTATTGGGGAGAGATCTATTATTAAAAACTTTACCTGCTCTCTTAGACGGTAGCATAGAGGCTAAGGATCAAGATGAAAATAAGGTTACTTTTTCTCCTAACATTAAGCCGGAAGAAGAACAGGTTGATATTAATTTAAAAGCTTCGTTAGTGGATGATAAAGTTCGCGGACTTCGTCCATTTCCGGGGGCTTTTGTATATTTGAATGGGGTACGAACAAAGCTATGGAAAGTTGAAGTTTTGGAACAAAAAACTAATTTAGAACCCGGTCAAGTCGTTAAAAAGACAAAACATTCTTTAGATATAGCAACTGGAGA
This sequence comes from Pediococcus claussenii ATCC BAA-344, assembly GCF_000237995.1. NCBI lineage: Bacteria > Bacillati > Bacillota > Bacilli > Lactobacillales > Lactobacillaceae > Pediococcus > Pediococcus claussenii. Next base: position 1,056,356 of record NC_016605.1, on the reverse strand, counting down.
AAATGGTGTTATTTCAATTGAAGAGCTTCAACCGGCTGGTAAACCAAAACTAACAATTACAGATTATCTTAATGGAAGTGAGAATGCCTTTATTGAAGGCGATCAAGTGATCAAGTATGAAGAATATTAGAAATAACCCAAGAAATATAGCTGTAAATATATTGTCGGAGATCGATGAAGGATCGTATTCTAATTTGCAGGTTAATAATGAAATCGAACAACATGATTTGAAGGTTGAGGATAAGCGCCTTATTACAGAACTGGTTTATGGCGTTTTACAGAATCAGTTAACGTTGGACTATTATTTATCACCTTTTTTAAAAAAGCCACAAAAATTGCAGAACTGGGTTAGGAATCTTTTAAGAACAGCTGTCTATCAAATGAAATATCTTGACCGAATTCCTGAATTTGCAATTTTGAATGAATCGACAGAGATTGCAAAAAAAAGAGGACATGACGGTATTCGACGAATGGTAACTGGAGTCTTAAGGTCTATTGAGCGACAGGGCATTCCTAATGTTGCTGCTGTTAGTGATCCAATTGAACGGTTATCTGTTGAATACAGTGTAAAGAAATGGATTATCAAACAACTAATAAACGAATTAGGGCAGAAAAAAACTGTCTCAATTCTAAAAAGTATCAATACACCTTCTAAGTTATCAATCAGAGTTAACACAGTGCTTTCAACAACTGAAAAAGTGACAAAAGGTTTAGAAAAAGAAGGATTTAGTGTTGAGCGTAGCCAAGTGGGATCGGAAGGGTTGATTTTAGAGAGAGTACCTTACTCGCTCTCTAGATCAGAGTTATTCCAAAAGGGAGATATCATTGCACAGGATGAATCAGCAATGCTAGTTGCTGAGGTAATGGATGTTAAAGATGGTATGAAGGTACTCGATGCATGTGCTGCCCCTGGTGGTAAAACAACACAAATTGCCGAATATGTTGGTCAAAATGGTAAAGTAGTAGCATGGGATATACATGACCATCGATTAGATCTGATCAAAAAGAATGCAAGACGAATGCAGCTTAGTGATCGAATTGAGGTCGAAAAACAAGATGCATCTATAGTTGATGATCAATATGATAATAATACATTTGATCGTATACTGGTGGATGCACCATGTTCGGGAATCGGCCTCTTGAGAAGAAAGCCGGAGATTAGATATGTAAAAGATAACCTAGATCCGATGACGTTACATAAAATTCAGTTGTCCATTCTTGATGCAATTGCTGAAAAATTAAAAATTGATGGTATCTTAACCTATAGTACCTGTACAATGTTAGACATGGAGAATCAGGGAACGGTTAAGGAGTTTTTAGAAAAACATTCAAATTTTGAATTGGTAAAGGTTAAAACCGACAAATCCTTGAAAGATGACCGGGAATTAGATACATTAAATATTTTCCCAGATGATTTCGGCTCTGATGGCTTCTTCATTGCTAATTTGAAAAGAGTGAGGTAATACCAATGAATTATGCTTATTTGTCAGATCGTGGTAGTAAACGAGCTAATAATCAAGACTTTGTTGGGATCTTTAAAAATAAAAAGGGAGCGGTTCTCTCTATTGTCGCAGACGGTGTTGGGGGTCATCGTGGAGGTGATGTAGCCTCTGAAATGGCCGTTTCACATATTGGTGTTTTATTTGAAGAATCTACCGTTAGCTCGACTAAAAATGGAGTTAATTGGTTGAGAAGACAAATTTCAGCTGAAAATACTAAAATTTTAGCCGCAGCAAAACAATTTCAGGATCTAAATGGGATGGGAACTACGATTGTGGTTGCTTTGTTTGTCGATCATCAGGTGATTATTACGAATTTGGGCGATAGTCGCTGCTACCTTTATTCTGCTGATGGTAATTTACAACAATTATCCACAGATCATTCATTAGTGAATGAATTAGTTGAAAAGGGCGAAATAACAAATGAAGAGGCAAAATTTCATCCTCAAAAAAATTACATAACAAGATCGCTTGGTGTGGATGACAATGTTCAAATTGACACAAAGGAACTCGTGATTCACGTTGATGACCAATATTTATTATGTACCGATGGACTGACCAACCAGGTTAGTAACGATGCTATTAGTATTATTTTGCAAAGTACGGTTAGTCTTGAAGAAAAATGCAACCAATTGATTGAAATGGCTAATAATGCAGGGGGCCCTGATAACATTACTGCATTGATTGTGAAAATCGATCAGGAGGAATCAAAATGACTCCTAATCAAACTTTAAATGGACGATATAAGGTTATTCGGTCCCTTGGTGAGGGTGGAATGGCCAATGTTTATCTTGCTCACGACCTAATTCTTGATAGGGATGTTGCTGTTAAGTTAATTAGAATTGATATGCAAGATGACGAATCAGCGCTTCGCCGGTTTCAGCGGGAGGCATTAGCAACAACAGAATTAGTTCACCCTAATATTGTTGGGGTTTATGACATTGGTGAAGATCATGGCTTAAATTATTTAGTTATGGAATATGTTGACGGAGAAAATTTAAAACAATATATCCATGATAACTTTCCGTTAGATTTTAAACAGATTATTAAAATAATGAAACAAATTTTAAATGGTGTTGAAACAGCACATTTGCACGGAATTATTCACCGTGATTTAAAGCCACAAAATATTTTGATTGATAAGAATGGTAATGCTAAAATAACGGATTTTGGAATTGCTTTAGCCAATGAAGATAGTTCCTTCACAAAGACAAACTCGGTAATCGGATCGGTGCAGTACTTATCACCTGAACAGGTTCGAGGACATGTTGCAACCCAACAATCAGATATTTATTCACTTGGTATCATTTTGTTTGAGATGCTAACTGGCAAAGTGCCTTTTGAGGGAGAAAGTGCTGTATCAATTGCTATTAAGCATTATCAAGATCAGGTACCCTTTGTTAGGAGTTACGATGATAGAATTCCACAACCTTTAGAAAATGTTGTTTTAAAGGCGACTGCCAAAAACCAAATGGATCGATATTCGAATATTCAGGAAATGTCAGAGGATTTGGATTCGACTCTGAATCCAGAGCGTGCGTCAGAAGATCGTTTTGTTGCAGGTGAACAAAATGAAGAGACCATTGTTTTAGATCAGGCAGAAATTGATCAAAAATTAAATACTTTCACTCCCGAAAGTGGAGACGCCAAAATTCGATACTCCACCAATAATAAGGTTAACTATCCGAAAAACGTACCACAAAAAGAAAGTCATCGTCCGAAACATCGCCATCCAATTAGAAGGCGAGCATTATTTACATTCTTAGTAATGGTAGCCTTTATTGGCAGTATTTTAATAGCTTTTAAACTCAGTTCGCCTAGGATGGTAAATGTGCCGGGCCTAACGGGAATGACACAAAATGCGGCGACGGTTAAGCTTTCTAAAAGCCAACTTGGGATTGGGAAAGTTACAAAGTCGGCCAGTAATAAGATAAATTATGGGTCCGTAATTGCGACTTTACCTACTGCTGGAAAATCGGTTCAGCAAGGCATTAAGGTTAATTTAGAGGTCAGTATTGGACCCAATAGTTTTGATACCGATAATTATGTTGGTGGTGATTTTAGCAGTACTAAAAAGCAATTGGAGAAAAAAGGATTCACCATTAAAGAGCATCAGATTGAAACAACTAAATTTGACAATGGTAGAATAATTTCACAGAGTGTTGTTGCAGGACAAGTTGTTGTGCCACGGGTAACTACAATCACTTTCACAACAGCAAGATAATTGGAGAATCTATGAAACAGAATGGGCAAATAATTCAACTTTTAGCAGGATATTATGATGTTTTAGCGAACGGACGCGTTATACGTACTAGAGCACGAGGTAATTTTAGAAGCAAAGGATTAGCTCCTGTAGTGGGGGATTTTGTTGATTTTAAAAAAGAGGATGAACTGGGCTATATCACTGCTGTTCATGAAAGAAAGAATAACCTTGTCAGGCCACCATTGGCAAATATTGATCAGGCAGTAGTTGTGACGGCTGTTAAGGAACCAGATTTTTCAACTAATTTACTTGATCGACAATTAGTTGCTTTAGAAGAGAAGAACATTAGAGCATTGATTTATTTTTCTAAAACTGATTTACTAACTGAGTCAGAATATACAAAGTTTAATAAAACAGTACAATATTATGAGAGCATGGGTTATCAGGTCTTTTTTGAGAATAAAGAGTTTACACAATCAGAGATCGATGATTTAAAAAAACTGTTCAAAAACAAGTTAACTATTTTTATGGGACAAACTGGTGCTGGAAAATCAACCCTTTTAAATCATATTGATGTCAATCTTAATTTACAAACTGGTGAGGTTTCGCAAGCGCTTAACCGTGGGAAACATACTACACGGAAAGTGTCACTATTACCGATCAACGATGGGTTAGTAGCAGATACCCCTGGATTTTCAACTTACTCAATATTTGAAATGCAAATAGAAGATTTAAAAGAATACTTTATGGATTTTGTTAAGGTAGCACCTAATTGTCGTTTCAGAGAATGCTTACATTTAAATGAACCAGGTTGTGCTGTAAAACTTGGAGTTGAAGATGGAACTATTTTAGAAAGTCGTTATCAAAATTATTTACAATTTATTGAGTTGATTAAAGCCCAAAAACCTGAATATAAACAAAAAGGATATCAGAAAAAGGATAGGAGAAAAAAGAAATGATAAAAGTAGCACCTTCAATATTAAGTGCAGATGCAGCAAATTTAGTTGCTGACGTAAAAAAAGTAAGTGGAGCTGATTACCTACATGTTGATGTCATGGATGGGCAGTTTGTACCAAACCTGAGTTTTGGGATTGCAACAGTTCGTGACCTCGCTAAAAACACAAAGACAAAGCTAGACGTGCATATGATGGTCGCTGAACCTGAAAGATTTATTTCGGACTTTATTGAGGCTGGTGCATCGGTAATTGGTGTTCATGTTGAAAGTACTAATCATATTGCGAGAGCCATTCAAATGATAAAGGACGGGGGAATAAGAGCGGAAGTAGTAGTGAATCCGGGAACCCCATTAACTGCCCTTGAAGACTTATTACCAATGGTCGATCAAGTGCTAGTAATGTCTGTTAACCCTGGTTTCGGCGGTCAAAAATTCCTTCCAATGGCCATTGATAAAGTTCAAAGGTTATCTAACCTTCGACAGGCGAGGGGCCTTGAATTTGATATTGAAATTGATGGTGGAATTTCAGAGGAAAACGTGAAAGATGTATATGACGCTGGCGTAGACATTGCCGTTGCTGGTTCTTACGTTTTTAACAGCAAAGACCCAGAATCCCAAGTTGAAAAATTAAAAGGTCTTACAAAATAATGGCAAGGGTCAATATTTTAATTGGAGGGCCTACTGATCAAATTCCAGTTGATTGGGAAACTGTCACTGGCATTTGGATTGGTGTTGATCGAGGAAGTCTGCGATTGGTTAAGGCTGGTATCAGTCCTGCGCTTTCTTTGGGTGATTTTGATTCGATTGACGAAGAAGACTTTCAATTGGTTCAAGAACATTCTCAAAAAGTATTACGGGTAAATGAGCATAAAGACGATACTGATACTGAATTGGCTTTGAAACTAGTCCAAGAAGAATTTTTGGATGCGGAAGAAGTTGTAGTATATGGTGCCACAGGCGGTAGAATGGATCATTTGCTGTCGAATATATTTGCTGTTTTGCAGCCTAGGTTCAAGGATTTAATTGAAAAGATTACTTTAATAGATCGACAAAATTTGATTACATTCTACCATGCCGGAAATCATGTTATTAGAAAACAAATGGGTTATAAATATTTGGGATTTGTTTTACTAACAGGGGTGACAGATTTAAACTTGATTGACGAAAAATATACACTCGATAATTATTCATGTACTTACCCACGCGCCTTTGGTAGTAATGAATTTATTGGTAATGAGGCCCATTTTAACTTTGCAAGTGGAATCGTGGCTGCTATTCAAAGTAGGGATCTACCAAAGGTTTGAGATAAAACTAAAAATTGATTTTTACGTCACTCTAAATAGCATAATATAAATAAAAAGAAGCAATCAATTGATCGCTTCTTTTTATTTATATTATGCACGTTCAATCTTACCCGATTTAAGTGCTCGGGCTGATACCCAAACACGTTTTGGCTTGCCATCAACAAGGATGCGCACCTTTTGTAAGTTTGGTTTCCAGCTTCGGCGACTGTGGTTCAACGCATGTGAACGAGTGTTACCAAAGTGGGTACGGCTTCCTGTAAGAAAATCTTTTGCCATGCTGAAATCCTCCTTTGTCACTTCTAATTTTACATAGAATCTTTTTCAATCACTTAAATAATTTATCATATTGCTTGATTTAATGCAAGATAAATCTTTCAAGTAAATTACCTTGACACCCAATTTTAACATAGTTACGAATTTTACACATATGTAACGTGAAACTTTTTAATGAATTATTGATATAATGGTATTCATAAAAATTAGCGAACGGTAATATTGTATTTTTTGAGTGTTTGAGATATGGTAAAATATCATTGGTGTACTTGAATAAGGGAGGTTTTTTAATGGCTGTTAAGATTAAAACAAAAAACGGAACAATTGACGTTTCAAATGATGTGATCGCTACAGTAGTTGGCAGTGCAGCTACCGATAACTACGGGGTTGTTGGTATGGCCAGCAAGAACCAAATTCGAGACAATTTAAACGAAATTTTGCGAAAAGAAAATTATTCGCGTGGAGTGGTTGTTCGACAGCAGGATAACGGTGTTGCAATCGATGTTTATATCATTGTTGGATTCGGAACAAAAATTTCGGAAATTTCAAAAAATGTTCAATCAAAAGTTAAATTTAGTCTGGAATCAATTCTTGGGATTTCAGCCAACTCTGTGAATGTCTTTGTTCAGGGTGTGAAGGTCTTAAACGATTAAGTCGTTTGGACGAGGAGGAAATATTAATTGGAAGCTGTTACTACTTTAATTACTAACGATGTTTTTAACACAATGGTTCAAGCTAGTGCTAATCGTCTAAAAGCAAATGCGGAGTTTATCAACTCTTTGAATGTTTTTCCGGTACCTGATGGTGATACTGGAACAAATATGAGTCTTTCTCTAGAAAGCGGTGCTAAGTATGAAGCTGATGAGCCAAGCAATGAGATTGGTGTATTAGCAGGTGCATTAGCTAAGGGATTGTTGATGGGAGCACGGGGTAATTCAGGCGTTATTTTATCGCAAATTTTTCGTGGCTTTTCAAAAAGTGTGGAGAATAAAGTTAGCTTGAGTGCTAGTGATCTTGCACAAGCGGTTGCTGATGGTGCGCAGACTGCATATAAGGCTGTTATGAAGCCGACTGAGGGTACTATCCTCACAGTTGTACGAGAAGCGGCTAAAGCTGGTATGACTAAAGCAAATGAGACGGATAATGTGGCTGAAGTAATGATGGCTATTGATACTGCGTCTAAAGCGGCTCTTAAAACCACAACTGAATTACTTCCGGTATTGAAAGAAGTGGGTGTAGTTGATTCTGGTGGTCAGGGATTAGTTTTTGTTTTTGATGCTTTTAGTGATGTATTAAACGGAAAAGATATTTCAGATGAGCGGGAATATCAGCCTGATTCAGAGCAGATGAATGAAATGGTTGAGGCAAAACATCATCAAAGTGTTCAAGGAAAGATTAATCCAGAAGATATTCAATTTGGATACTGTACTCAGGTAATGGTTAGAATTGGAAAAGGAAAGCAAGTTAAACAAGAATTTGACTACGATACCTTCTATAATTATTTAGCTGATAAAGGAGATTCACTGTTAGTAGTCAATGATGACGAAGTTGTTAAAGTCCATGTTCATACTGAACATCCCGGAGATGTTTTAGCTTGGGGGCAACAATTTGGTGATCTTTTAAATATTAAAATTGATAATATGCGGTGGCAACAAGAAGAAATTATGGAACAAGATGTGGCTGACGACGAAGTTGCATCAGAAAAAGAAATTTCTGTCGATACTGCAGTAATTGCAATTTCACCAGGTAAAGGAATCTCTGAACTTTTCAAAAGCTTAGGAGTTACGCATATTATCAGTGGCGGTCAGACAATGAATCCTAGCACAGCTGATATCGTTGAAAGAATTAATCAATCAGGTGCAAAGAAAGCAATCATTTTACCAAATAATAAAAATATATTTTTAGCTGCTGAACAAGCAGTGGAAGTATCAAATATTCCAGCTGAAATTGTGCACAGCAGAACTATTTCGCAGGGAATGGCTGCAATGCTTGAATTCAATCCTGATGATGGCCTCAGTGAAAATAGAGAACGAATGGAAGATAATTTGGATACGGTTAAGAGCGGACAAGTAACGATCGCTGTCCGAGATACAACTCTAGATGGCAGGACCATCAAGAAAAACGATTATATGGGATTAATTGACGGAGAAATTGTTAATACTAATCCTGATATGATGCAAGCTACTATTGATATGGTTAAGCGAATGCTTGATGAGGATAGTGAGATCGTAACAATTATTTATGGCGAAAATTCTAGTATGAATGAAGCAGAAATGTTACAAAATGAAATTCTAGACCTGGATGATGATCTGGAAGTTGAAATTCATGAGGGTGATCAACCAGTTTATCCATTTTTAATTTCGGTTGAATAGCGTACTGTTAACGATTCTTAACAGTCTAAAAGGGAACGGCGAATGATTTTAATCTCAGAATCATTCGTCGTTCGTTTCTAATTTTTCATTAGTCATAGGAGCATAGGAGGAAACGGAATAATGGTGCAAAGTCTGTATGATTCAGTTCAGGTGTTGCCAGGTGTTGGTCCTAAACGGCAACAAGCATTAGCTGAGTTAGATGTTCTTACAATTGAAGACTTGTTGACGTATTTTCCGTTTCGTTATGAAGATTTATCAATCCAGGACCCAAGCCAAGTAGAAGATCAACAAAAAGTGACCTTTAAAGGGATCGTAGCCGCTGATCCTACAATCGTTCGCTTTGGTAGACAGAAAGTTAGAGTTAATTTCCGTTTATTAATTGGATCTGAATCAGTTATGGTCACCTTTTTTAACCAGCCGTGGATTAAGAGTCAGGTGCAAGTTGAGCGTGAATTAATCGTATATGGGCGCTGGGATGCCAAGCGAAGGAGTCTTACAGGGATTAAAATTATTGTTAGTGAAAGTACTAATGAGTATAAAGCAGTGTATCCTGCCAGTAAAAAGATTAGACAGGCAACGATCCAGCAACTGGTTAAAGACGCATTTAAACAATATGGATCCTTAATTAACGATATTGTACCGTCTGATTTAATTAGCAAATATCGTCTTTTACACAGGAAACAAATGATAGAAAGTCTGCATTTTCCTGCCGACCCCGTTTTAGTAAAAAATGCACGTCGAACGGCCAAATTTGAAGAGTTTTTGGAGTTTCAAATTGGATTGCAATGGATGAAACAAAGGGATAAATCTAGTGACGGAATTCCTTTAGATTATGATGATAACGTTATTAAAGATTTTATTCGGCAATTACCATTTCCTCTGACAAGCGCACAATTACGTGTTACAAAAGAAATCCTTCGGGACATGAATAACCCAGTTCATATGAATCGATTGCTTCAAGGCGATGTTGGTAGTGGAAAAACAGTTGTCGCGGCAATTGCGATGTATGCTGCTGTAACAGCGGGAAAACAAGCTGTTTTAATGGCACCCACAGAAATTCTTGCCGAACAACATGCGAATAATTTGGCCCGCTTTTTTAAGGGTACTGGAGTAACCGTTGGGTTGTTAGTTGGAGGAACGAGGAAAAAAGTGCGTGATGCACTTCTTGAAAAAGTGAATGCAGGCTTAGTTAATATCGTTGTGGGAACGCATGCACTAATTCAAGGAGATGTTGAATTTAAAGATTTAGGTTTAGTTATAACTGATGAGCAACATCGTTTTGGTGTTAAGCAACGTAAGATGTTACGTGAAAAGGGGCAAAATCCCGATACCTTAGCGATGACAGCAACTCCGATACCAAGAACTTTGGCTATTACAACCTATGGAGAAATGGATGTTTCAATTATTGATCAGTTACCAAGTGGACGTAAAACGATTAAAACTACCTGGTTAAAAGGTGGCGAATGGAATAAAGTTTTAGGATTTATGCTAAAAGAGTTTAAAAAGGGTCACCAGGCATTCGTTGTAACTCCTCTAATTGAGGAATCTGAAGCGATGGATCTTCAAAATGCAACGGCCCTTTTTGAAGATTTACAAAAGGATTTTGCACCCGAGTTTAAGGTGGCGTTGCTTCATGGTAGAATGACCTCTGAAGAAAAAGATCAAATCATGTCTGATTTCAAAGATGGAAAGTTCCAAGGGTTAGTGTCAACAACCGTAATTGAAGTTGGAGTTGACGTACCTAATGCGACCGTCATGGTCATTCAGGATGCTGATCGATTTGGACTTGCACAGTTGCACCAGCTACGAGGTCGTGTTGGGCGTGGTGATGCTCAAGCATTCTGTATTTTGGTAGCTGATCCTAAAAGCCAAACTGGGCGAGAACGGATGCAGATTATGGTGGAAACGAATGATGGTTTTGAAATTTCTGAAGCAGATTTAAAAATGCGTGGACAAGGTGATATTTTTGGAAAACAACAATCTGGGACACCAATTTTTAAAGTTGGGGATCCAGTTGTTGATATTGGTGCTCTTCAGACTGCACAATTAGAGGCTAGTAAAATTGTAAATATAAGCAACTGGCAAAAAATTTCTAAGTATCAAAACTTAGCAAGTTTTGTAACTAAAGGTTTAAAAATTAATCAAGATTTGGACTAAAGGAGATTGTGATGATTAAAATAGCTGTTGACGCTATGGGTGGAGATAACGCTCCAGAAGAAATTGTTAAAGGTGTAGTTGCAGCTCGTGAAGAGTTGAGTGATGTTGAATTTGTTTTGTTTGGAAAAAAAGAGGAAATTCAAAAATACGTTTCTGATTTTAAAAATATAACCATTGTACACACTGATGAAGTTATAACAATGGAAGATGAGCCTGTTAGAGCGGTAAGAAAGAAGAAGAATTCGTCAATGGTGATGGCAGCTCAAGCGGTTAAAAATGGAGATGCAGATGCATTATTTTCCGCAGGTAATACTGGAGCATTATTGGCTGCCGGATTATTTGTAATTGGCCGTATTAAGGGCGTAGATCGTCCAGGTATGACGACCACTTTGCCTAGCCTTGAAGGTGCACAAGATAGTTTTACAATGTTAGACGTCGGCGCTAACGCTGAAAGTAAGGCCAAAAATTTACATGAGTTTGCTGTTCTAGGGAATTTTTATAGTTGCAATGTTATGCAAGTCACAAATCCAAGAATTGCACTTTTGAATAATGGTACAGAATACGATAAAGGTGACCGAATTCATAAAGAAGCTTATCAGCTGTTAGAAGCGGATGATTCAATTAATTTTGTAGGTAACATTGAATCACGAGAGCTTCTAAATGGAACGGCAGATGTTGTTGTTACAGACGGTTTCACTGGAAATGCGGTATTAAAAAATACTGAAGGAACGGCGCTGTCAATGTTAAAGCTAATTAAACATGCTATTTTGGATAGTGGGGTTTCCGGTAAATTAGGGGGATTATTGCTTAAGAATTCCTTCAAAGAAGTTCAGGATAAAATGGATTATTCAAAACACGGTGGTGCGGTCTTGTTAGGAGTAAAAGCTCCAGTGGTGAAAGCACACGGATCAAGTAACGAGGAGCAGGTTAAAAATGCGTTACGTCAACTAACAACCATGGTAGATTCCCGAATTACTAAGAATCTTTCAGACTACTTTGAAACACATCAAAGTAGGCAGGAAGAAAAAGAATAAAGTTATTACGGTTTAGCTAGACACTAATATTTAAAAATATTAAAATATTAGAGTATGGAACTAATTAAACAGGGAGTACACTATGACAAAAGAAGAAATTTTTAATAAAATTGCTGATATTTTAGCAGATCGATTTGAGATTGATCGTGACAAGGTAACAAACGCCTTAAATTTTAAAACGGATTTGGATGCAGATTCAATTGATGTTGTCGAATTCGTGTTAGAGCTTGAAGATACATTTGGTGCCGACATTTCTGATGAAGATGCTGAACAGTTAAACACTGTTGGGGATGCAGTAGACTATATCGAAAGTCACCAAAAATAAATGATAATGTTAAAAGGTGTTTGAGACAAAACTAGTTTTTGCTTCAAACTTCTTTTTTGCATTCAAACCCAAAATGATGGTTAATAAAAGTTAAACTCTTATAAATTAAAAAGGAGCAATAATGATAAAAGCTTTAGAAGATGATTTAGCACAAAATTTTAATATTCATTTTAATAATCATGATTTGTTGGACGAAGCGTTCACACAGGCATCATATGTAAATGAACATCCTAATCAAGGACTTAAATTTTACGAGCGAATTGAATTTTTAGGTGATGCTGTTTTACAGATTGTGGTTTCTGAATATTTATTCAAAAGGTATCCAGAAATGCCACAAGGAAAATTAACAAGATTACGGGCTGCAATGGTTAAAGAGGATAGTTTTAGTGATTTTGCTAAAGAATGCCATTTTGATCGGTATATCCGTTTAGGCAAAGGTGAGGAATTATCAGGGGCAAGACAACGTTCTTCACTTCTTTGTGATATTTTTGAATCATTTACTGGTGCACTTTATTTGGATCAGGGCCGTGATGCTGTTGAGGAATTTGTTCAAAAGGTGATTTTTCCTAAGCTAGATGAAGGACGGTTTGATCACGTTATCGATCATAAAAGTGAGCTTCAGGAAGTTTTACAGGTGCATGGTGACGTCGATATTGATTATCAGTTGATTGCTGAAACTGGTGGTGAAAATGATCGTGTTTTTGAGGTTGAATTGATAGCCGACGGGAAAAAGCTTTCGCGAGGTAAAGGAACATCCAAAAAGTTAGCTGAACAAAATGCTGCTAATAAGGCCTTACAGCAGATAAAAAGTAAAAAATAGGAATTAGGTTATATGAAGTTAAAATCAATTGAAATTAGTGGCTTCAAATCTTTTGCAGATAAAACTGAAATTAAATTTCAAAATGGAATAACAGGAATTGTTGGTCCTAATGGATCTGGTAAAAGTAATATTACTGAGGCGATCAGATGGGTAATGGGAGAACAGTCTGCTAAGAGCCTACGAGGCGGTAAAATGCCCGATGTTATCTTTTCAGGAACTGAAACACGAAAGCCTTTAGCAAGAGCTTCTGTTACGGCTATTTTTGATAATACTGATCACTTTTTGAAATCAGAATTTTCTGAAGTGATGATTTCGCGAAAGCTTTATCGTAACGGAGAAAGTCAGTATCAAATTAATCGAAACGATTGTCGCTTACGTGATATTTTGAATTTATTTATTGATACAGGGTTAGGAAAAGAATCTTTTTCAATAATTTCCCAGGGACGAGTGGAATCAATTTTTAGCAGTAAACCTGAAGACAGGCGTGCAATTATTGAAGAGGTCGCTGGTGTTTTAGAGTATAAACAAAATAAAATAAAAGCTGAAAATGAGCTTGGTAAAACGAGTGAATATTTAAAACGTGTTAATGATTTAATTAATGAACTTGATAAGCAGCGTAATCCACTGGAAGAACAAGCTAGTTTAGCAAAGGATTTTATTGAGCAAAAAACACGATATGATATTTTAGATCGAACAAGGCTGATTAGAACAATAGATGCTAATTCTGAAAAGAGCACTAACCTCTCAAAAACGATAAAAGAAACAGATGTTACGTTACAAGAATTTCGACATACCTTAAGCAAGCAAGAACATCTGCGCGATAGTTTAAGACAACAGATAACTCTTTTAACTCAAAAAAAGGACAGCTTGCAAAATGTGATTGTTGAACTCACAAGGAAAGAAGAACAAATTACGGGTGTTAAGAATTTAGCAGTTGAAAGAGAAAAGTATCGTACAAACCAAATTAAGAGCCTTGATGACGAGATTGTTATAGTTCAACAGGATATTTCGAAGTCTAAACAACAATTGCAAGCTGAAAATAAGGATCAGGAAGTACTTGAGCAAGAGGTTAACAAGCTATCGGGACAAATTGCAGACTTAATGAATCTCTCTAAGACGTTTGATGCAAATAAGTTACAACACCAAATTGACGGCCTGAGGGCTACATACATGGATGTATTGCAGGAATTAACTTCGGTCCGAAATGAACGTTCCTTTCTAAAAAAAAGCGAGGTACGTTCTTCTAAACAGGTTACTCGTATTGAAGAAGAATTAAATAGTTTGAAAATACAACAACAGCAACAAGAAACAAAAATTACAGATCTAACGAATGTTGTTGATACAATTCAATCCGATCTTCAGACAATTGAAGATGAAAAGAAGGAAATTTCAGTCAAGGGCGTGAAGATTAATCAGGAATATCAACAGGTGCGCAGTGAGTGGTTGCATAAATCGGGAGAGTTACAACAATTTAAGGCGCGTTTTAACAGTTTAAACAATCTTAAAGATGAATATGCTGGTTATTATCAAGGAGCGAAGGTTGCTCTACAAAAAAGGGATCGTTTTACAGGAATTATCGGTCCGGTTTCAGAAATAATTTCAGTACCGTCGCAATATGTGGTATCCATTGAAACGGCGTTGGGAAATCAATTGCAAAATATTGTAACTGATAACGAACAAACTGCTAAAACAGTCATTAATTATTTACGGACAAATCGTTTAGGAAGAGCCACTTTTCTTCCGGTCAATGTTTTGAAAGCGCGTTCCCTAGCGACTGGAGTGCGAGAAGCTTCCATGAATTCACAGGGATTCCTAGGCATTGCAGCCGAACTGGTTCACGTTCAAGATAAATTTATAAATGTTGCTAAATATCTATTGGGCACGACTTTGATTGTTGATAATTTAGATAATGGGACAAAGATTGCTAATCAGATTAGGTATCGTGCTCGTATTGTGACACTGGACGGGGACGTGATTAATGCTGGTGGAACAATGAGTGGCGGGGCTACCAAAAATAATCGTAAAGGATTGTTAGCGCAGGATAAGGAGATCGCTGACCTTCGGGACACGATTAATCAATCTGAGGAAGAGGTTATTCTTAAAGAGAGCAAAACGCAAGAATTGCAGCACGAAGGACGTGAGTTAAAAAATAAACTAGATGCCATTGAAGCTAGACAATCAGAAGTTAAAGCAGCATTGAACGATCGAAAAAATGAACTCCAGTTGGCAAATGAACGGATTTTAGTTTTAAAAAGGCAAATTAGTGGATCTGAGTTTGAGCTACGTAATCTTAGTGGTGACGTTCAGGTAAAAAATGAATTGGATTTGAATGACAAAGAGTCGGCACTTGAAGTACAGATTTCAAAAATTAAAGCTGAAACTAAAGAAAAGCAATCTATTCTGGATGCAAGTTCAGAATCAGAGGAAAAAAGAAATCAACAATTAACAAATTTACGAATTAAAAAAACACGTTATGATGAACAGCTAACCCAACTTCAACGACAAATTGGTAATCTGAAATCATCATTACAATCCTCACAGAATAAGCTTTTGGACCTTAATAAGAAAAAGAAAATATTATTAGGCAATGATGTAATCGAACGAACTAATTCAAATGAGAGTTTAGAAACCGTTAAGGAGAAGCTAAAAAATACTCAACGGGGTATTGCTGATTTACAATCAGACTTAGTACAAAAACAGGATGAATTAGATCGTGTGAATGCACAAATTGAAACGTTAAGTGGACAAATAAGTGAAAGTACTAATGTACTTAGTCAACAAAAAGGACAGCGCGATATCGCTAAAAATACCGTCGAGGTCGCAATCGACAGGCTAAGAGATGAACATGAAACAACCATTGAAAATGCCCGTAAAGAGCTTGTTGATGTTGATTCAGAAAAGTTAATGCAAGAAATGAAACTGCTAAAACGTGGGATTACCGAGTTGGGAACTGTCAATATTGGAGCAATCGATGAATTTAATCGTGTTTCAGAGCGATATGATTTTTTAAGCTCCCAAAAAGACGACTTAACTAGTTCTGCTGATCAACTGAACCGATCAATCGACGAAATGGACAGAGAAGCTAGTCATAGATTTAAGGAGACATTTGATCAGGTTGCAAATGAGTTTACAATTGTGTTTAAACAGATGTTTGGAGGAGGCCAAGCTCATCTTGAGCTCACCGACCCAGATGATCTTTTAAACACTGGAATTGAGATAAAGGCCCAGCCTCCTGGGAAAAAATTACAGCGACTCAGTTTATTATCTGGTGGCGAAAAATCTTTGACGGCAATTACCTTACTTTTTGCGATTTTAAAGGTCAGTCCGGTTCCGTTCTGTATTTTAGATGAGGTCGAAGCAGCGTTTGATGATGCAAATGTTAGTCGTTTTGCAAAGTATCTTAAAACGTTCAAGGATACTACTCAATTTATTGTTATTACCCATCGAAAGGGTACAATGGTAGAAGCTGACATGTTGTATGGGGTTACGATGCAGGAATCAGGAGTATCTAAGATGGTTTCGGTCTCATTAGAAGAGGCACAAAAAAAGGAGTTAGCATAGATGGCATGGTTTAATAGAAGTTCTAAATCGAAAGAAGAAGCTGAGAAATACGACAAAGGATTGGAAAAGTCACGAAAATCTTTTGGAAATCGGTTATCAAAACTTTTTGTTGATTTTCATGGTGTGGATGATGATTTTTATGATGACCTTGAAGAGACCCTCATTGAGGCTGATGTTGGATTTGATACGGCAATTCAAATTAGTGAAGAAGTTAGAGATGAAATCGAGTATGAACACGTTTCTACTCCAGAGCAGATCTCAGAAGTCATTGTAAGAAAATTGGTATCGTTATATACACGAAATGGTAAGCAAGAAGATAATCATCTTGTTTTCTCAAAAGAGGGTCCAACAGTATTCCTATTTGTTGGAGTTAACGGAGTTGGTAAGACAACTAGCATTGGTAAACTTGCAGCGCGTTTCAAGGCACGTGGACGTAAAGTCCTGCTTGCGGCTTGTGATACCTTTAGAGCTGGTGCAATTGAACAACTTCAAGAATGGGGTCGACGTGATGGAGTCGACGTTGTTGCAGGTAAGGAGCAGAGTGATCCCGCTGCGGTTGTATTCGAAGCGGTAAAAAAAGCTAAGGCAGAAAATTACGATTTATTATTAGTTGATACAGCCGGACGTTTGCAAAATAAGGTTAATTTGATGAACGAACTTGATAAAATCAAGCGAGTAATTAGCCGTGAAATTTCGGACGCACCGCATGAAACATTGTTGGTACTAGATTCTACAACCGGCCAAAATGCATTGACACAAGCAAAAGCATTTTTGGAAACAACGAGTGTAACCGGAATTATTTTAACAAAACTAGATGGAACTGCTAAAGGTGGTATTGTGCTGCCAATTAGGAACCAGTTACATCTTTCCGTAAAATACGTTGGTCTTGGGGAAACAGTAGAGGACTTAAGTCCCTTTGATCCTGAACAATACGTTAACGGATTATTCAAAGATCTTCTGAATGAAGATGCATAGGAGCGTATTTGCTTGGAAATCGAGAAAAATTACAGAATTAATAGCTTGCTAGAGTTTTATGGAGAGCTTTTAACTAAAAAACAAAAGGAATACATTACTTTGTATTATGCTGATGACTATTCACTGGGCGAGATTTCTGAGGAGTTTAGTGTTAGTAGACAGGCCGTTTATGATAACATTAAGCGTACAACTAAAATTCTAGAGGATTATGAAGAGCGTCTAAAACTGTTACAGGATTTTGATAATCGAAATAAACAATTAGACAATTTAGTTCATTATGTTCAAGAACACTATAAAGATGATCACACGCTATGGCAACTTGTGTCAGAGCTAGAACAAAGTGAAGAAGGATAGCGGGGAAAGAAATGGCATTCGAAGGATTAACAGAACGTTTACAGAAAACTTTCAATAATTTAAGACGTAAGGGAAAAGTTACTGAGGCGGATTTACGTGATACGATGCGTGAAATCCGGTTAGCATTATTAGAAGCTGATGTTAACTTCCAAGTTGTTAAACAGTTTGTAAAAACGGTGCGTGACCAAGCGGTTGGCTCTGACGTGTTAGATGGGCTAAATCCTGCTCAGCAAATTATTAAGTTAGTCAACGATGAATTAGTTAAAACGATGGGATCAGAAGACGCACCACTTAATAAATCTGATCATATTCCAACTATTATTATGATGACTGGTTTACAAGGAGCAGGTAAAACGACCACAACTGGTAAACTGGCTTTAAAATTAAAAAACGAACAAAATGCAAGGCCGTTGTTGATTGCAGCCGATGTTTATCGTCCAGCTGCGGTTGACCAATTAGTTCAAGTCGGTCAGCGAATTGATGTCCCTGTTTATGAAGAAGGTACATCTGCTAACCCTGTAGATATTGTAAAGCGTGGGTTAGAGGTAGCTCGCGAAAATCATAATGATTATGTTTTTATTGATACGGCGGGACGTTTACAGATTGACGAAGCATTGATGCAAGAGTTAGCTGATATAAAAGCATTGGCGCATCCCGACGAAATTTTACTGGTTGTTGATGCAATGACTGGTCAAAATGCTGTTAATACTGCTGAAGGTTTCAATGAAAAACTGGATATAACAGGTATCGTGTTAACTAAGCTTGATGGTGATACAAGGGGAGGTGCCGCACTTTCAATTCGTGCTGTTACCGGAAAACCAATTAAGCTTGTTGGACAAGGTGAAAAAATGGAAGATCTAGATGTATTTCATCCAGATCGAATGGCTTCCCGAATTCTTGGAATGGGTGATATGCTAACCCTGATCGAGAAAACACAAAGGGATGTTGATGAAAAACAAGCAGCTGAAATGGCTGATAAGATTCGGGAGAACACCTTTGATTTTAATGATTTCGTGGATCAATTAGTGCAGGTCCAAAATATGGGGCCAATGGAAGACATTATGAAAATGATTCCAGGTATGGCTAATAATCCTGCAATGAAAAATATGAATGTTAATCCAAAAGACATTGAACATACAAAGGCAATAATCTATTCAATGACGGCTGCTGAGCGCGAAGATCCCGATATTTTAAATCCTAGCCGACGCAGAAGAATTGCAGCAGGATCTGGACAGCCAGTAGTTGAAGTTAACCGAATGATTAAACAATTCAATCAAATGAAAAAGATGATGAATCAAATGTCAAAGGGTAACTTTAATGGAATGGAAGGAATGCTGGGAAGCGGTATTTCAGGGCGTTTATCTAAAATGGCCATGAATTCAATGGTTAAGCGCCAGAAGAAGAATAAAAAGAAACGAATGAAGAAAAACAAACGTCGTTAATGGGGTGTAAAGAAAAAAACCTTTACATCTGATGAATTTATTGGTATATTATTACTTGTGAAATTTTAGTGGAGGTGAAAGCTATGTCTGTAAAAATTCGTTTGAAACGTATGGGTTCAAAGAAACGTCCTTTTTATCGTATTGTGGTCGCTGATTCTCGCTCACCACGTGATGGTCGTTTTATCGCTCAAGTTGGTACATTTAATCCATTAACAGAACCTGCAGAGGTTAAGCTTAATGAAGATGATATCATGGGTTGGTTGAACAATGGTGCACAACCTTCAGATACTGTTAAGAATATCTTTTCAAAAGCAGGAATTATGAAGAAGTACCATGAAGCAAAATTCTCTAAGTAGAGTTTAAAAAGAGGCAGAGCAAAACTAACGTTTTTGTTCTGCCTCTTTATTTTTATTTAACTATTCAATTTTTGTGGGAGATTCTTATGGAATATTTTAATGTAGGAAAAATTGTAAATACGCAAGGACTTCGTGGGGAAATTAAGGTTATATCGCAAACTGATTTTCCGGAGGAACGTTTTGCCTCTGGCAGTATTTTAGACCTTTTTAATGGCGATCAAAAAGTTCAGCAAGTCGTTATAAAACACTCTCGAATCAACAAGGGGACATACATACTGAAACTGGAGAATTTTGATTCAATTAATGAGGTAGAAAAATTTAAAGGTTATTCGCTAAAAATTGCTGAAGATCAGTTAGATGAACTTGAAGAAGGTCAATTTTACTTTCATGAGATTATTGGATTGAAAGTCATAGACCAACAACGCGGTGAAATTGGGTCGATAAAGGATATCTTACCTTATGGAGCTAATGATGTATGGGTTGTCGATACTGGGAACGGAAAAGAATTGCTGTTGCCATATATTAAAAGTGTAATATTAAAAGTAAATACAGATCAAAATGAAGTTTTGGTTGATATTCCAGAAGGACTTGAATAAATGAATATTGATATACTTACTCTTTTTCCGCGGATGGTTGAAGTACCTCTTAATGAATCCATTATTGGAAAAGCAGTTGAAGCAGATAAACTTAATATTGACGTCACAGATTTTAGAAAGTTTTCAACCAATAAACATGGAAATGTTGATGACTACCCCTATGGTGGAGGGGCAGGAATGTTGCTTACTCCTCAACCAATATTTGATGCAATGGAACATGTGAGTCAAAAAAATAATGGGAAAATGGGACGTGTGATTTTGGTTGATCCCGCTGGTAAAAGATTTAATCAAAAAATGGCTGAAGAATTCTCAAAGGAAGAACAATTAACTTTTATTTGTGGACACTACGAAGGTTACGATGAACGTATCAAAACTTTAGTTACTGATGAAGTATCGCTGGGCGATTTTGTGATTACAGGTGGGGAACTAGCGGCTTTAACAATAATTGATGCAACTGTCAGATTAATTCCAGAAATTCTCGGAAATAAAGAATCGGCACCGGGTGACTCTTATTCTTCAGGATTGCTTGAGTATCCACAGTATACAAGACCGGCCAATTTTCGCGGAATGGAAGTACCAAGTATACTTTTAAGTGGAGATCACGGTAAAGTTGACTTATGGCGACGCCAGCAAAGTTTAAAGAAAACTAGCGAACGTAGACCAGATTTAATTCATAAAGCAAAGTTATCCGTTGCGGATTTAGATTATTTAGCAGATTTAAAAGAAAAGAAATGACCTTTACAGAAACTGATTGATTGTGGTAACATTGTTAATGGTCTTGTTGACTAATTAACAATGTTCCGCTGGCTCTTAGAGGGTTAATGAAGATTGGCGAAGGAGATTTATTTTTATGAATCAATTAATTGAAAAGATTACAAAGGATCAATTACGTGATGATATTCCTGAATTCCGTGCAGGTGATTCAGTTCGCGTTCATGCCCGTGTTGTTGAAGGTACAAACGAACGTATCCAACTTTTTGAAGGTGTTGTAATTAAACGCCATGGTAGTGGGATTAGCGCTACTTATACTGTTCGTAAGATCAGTAACGGTGTGGGTGTGGAACGTACTTTCCCATTACATTCACCACGTGTTGCTA
The DNA here is from genome assembly GCF_000237995.1 of Pediococcus claussenii ATCC BAA-344. NCBI lineage: Bacteria > Bacillati > Bacillota > Bacilli > Lactobacillales > Lactobacillaceae > Pediococcus > Pediococcus claussenii. The sequence continues at coordinate 1,035,033 of NC_016605.1, read as the reverse complement.
AGATTGAAGTAGTTCGTCATGGACGTGTTCGTCGTGCTAAGTTGTACTACTTACGTGCATTACATGGTAAGGCAGCTCGTATTAAGGAAGATCGTCGTAAATAATTATAATAATAAAAGAAGCCATCCGATAAGGATGGCTTCTTTTATTTACATGGAACCTAGGTTTAGGTTTTTTGGATAAAATCAGTTACTAAAGAAAATAATTCGAGGGTAATAAGCGATATGATCTTAGTATTTTACCGTTTAATTTATATTATAAATTTGAGTTATGTTCAAAGTATAAAGGAGACAACGCAGTTGATGCACTAATTATTTTAGAATTAAATTCTTTAAAAGCATCAATGGCAATGTCGCTTATTTCTTTAGCCGCTTGGTTAAGTTTATATTGTCGTTCCTCATCTTGGGAATTTAAAATATCAACTTGCAAGGAGTGTAATCGAGAATTAATTATGACATTGGTACTTGTCCGCATATCATTTAATTGTTTAATAAAGTTTGAATAGTGAGCTCCAACAAGTACGCTGGATAATTTGAATGTCCAATAGGCTGAGTCAGACGAATAGTTTTGTTTTCCATTGTGATATGCAGCTGGAGTTTCTGAAATACCAGCGAAAAATGGAACGTAGATACTTTCAGCAGCGACACCCATGCATAACCAATGAATTCCACCTAAATCAATTGGCAAATCAGGCCTAATTTGAAGGATATGCGACTCTTGAGTTGCCGGTAGACTAATTGGCCTAAAACGATGCTTTTCTTCATCAGAGCCGCTGCCAGCAGGGTCAAATGGTGTTCCTTCGTAGTGTGATCCTAAAATTTGTTTTATATCCTCCAATTGAATTAATTTACTGGCTTTTCGAATAAAGGGCATATCGTGACTTACTGGACTTTGTTCGATTTCCGGATTAAGAATCCGTTGTCCCTCCCATACTCGAGGAGTATTGTAATATTCATCAGATAGATCATTAAGTCCAAAAATATTACGGAAATTAAAACTTTTGGGATCGGGATTTAGATGATTATTTTCCACGAATTCTTTAATGTCGTCCTTGAATAAAAACGAGTTTGAATCATTAAAATCTATCTCTTGAATCGAAAGCTGATTTGAGACTATCGCATATGAATCGTCAGGAATTCTTTGCGCTACCCATTGGTGCCCGCCAGCGGTTTCCATATACCAAACCTCATCTTTATCAGAAAAGAGAATTCCGTTTGTTTCGGAGGTACCATGTTGTTCGATGATCTTTCCAAGATAGATAACCGCATCGCGTGCAGTTTTAACGTATGGCAAAACGACGGTAATCATAGCCTCTTCTCCAATGCCTGAATCAGTTTCAAGAGGATCGAAGCTAAGTACTCTTGGATTAGTATAGGCGCTTTCGGTTGCACTCATTGCAACCCCATATTCATTAATTCCATCTTCTTCAAATAGCCCAAATTCATCGGTCCATTCAGGTGTAGAAGTGTACTTGGCTCTGATTGATGATAAATTCATTTCAAAGTTATTTTCGTTAGATTTAAAATGATTATCTTCAATACTTTCGTGACTTTGAACTTTAAAATGTTTTGGCCATGATGGTTTCGAATCTTCATTCCTAGCGATAATTGTAGAACCATCTGCGGTTGCTCGATTCCCTGCTAAAAAACTTGTGCAGGCAGAATATTTATTATCCATATTTTAAACACTCCTTTTTATATTTATATTATACGGTTTTGCTAACGGTTATAACAGAGCTTGGATTAGACGGTAAAAGCATGCTATCATATATTAATCAACATTTTAATGAGGAGGAATACTATGCCATTGGTCCATATTGATCTAATTGAAGGTAGGAGTGAAGAACAATTACGTGGGTTAGTCAAAGACGTAACTACTGCCATTGTTAAAAATACTGGTGCTCCTGCAGAGCATGTTCATGTTGTTTTAAACGAGATGAAGAAAAATAACTACTCAGTTGCCGGAATTTTAAAAAGCGACGAAAAGTAATTTGAATTGATTATTAATTTAAATTAAAACAACCGGAATTACCTAGGTTAGAATCGACGTTCAAAGATTAATCAATAATCTTATTTTGAAAGTTAATTCATTTTACCAAGGAATTATCGGTTGTTTTTAAGTGTAATTATTGAGCCAATTTTAAATACTGTGTAAGATAGCGTGCAACACCATCATGATCATTATCAAATTCGGTTATATCGTTGGCAATACCTTTAATTTGAGGTGTGGCATTCTTCATTGCGACACCACGTCCAACAAAGTCGAGCATTTCAGCATCGTTATGTTCATCTCCAAATGCGATGATATTGCTGCGATCAATTCCATAATAATTCGCGATATAGCTAACGGCTTTAGCTTTTTGAATTCCCTTCGAAACGATTTCTAAGACACTGTTTGGTCCACCCCAAACACCAATCTCAATAAAATCACCGTAATGATGTAAAAGCTGATTTTTAACCTGGTTTTCATATCTGGGTTCAACAAGGATCGTAATCGAAGTTGGATTTTTTCTTAGGGACTCGGGTGTTAGAATTTGATTCTTAGCGATTGTATGTGGAAAAAAGTCAAACGATGCAGGGGAGCCATGGTCTGCTAGATAGGAATCTTTATCTTCGACTGCAAGTAATTCAATGTGATATTTATCCTTATTTTTTAGTAGATCGAGCACAATTGATTTATTGATCGAACGACGATATTCACCTGCCCAACTTTGGTGGGGAATATGAGTAAGTGCTCCGTTAAAATTGGCCATGGGAGTTTTTAGTTGAAGTTGATCATAAATATCTACTGCCATTCGATAGGGACGACCAGTTATTATTGAGACAATGTGACCTGCATTAGAAGCGGCCTGTAATGTTTTAATTGTTGTATTCGAAAGTGACGAAGCTTGATTTAGAGTTGTTCCATCAAGGTCTAAAGTGATGAGTTGTTTTTCCATAAGGGTGCTCCATTCATTTTTAGATGTTTTTAAGCTAATATATAGATACTACTACATTAAGGAAGAAATTTATGAATTTACCAGACGATTTTATCAAAAAATATCAAAAACTGCTTGGAAGCGATGCTACTGAATTTTTAAACAGTTTTTCTCAACCAGTTGAAAAAGGTTTTAGGATTAATCCTTTAAAAGGAGACGTCTTACTACATGATACAGATCTACGTGAACCCATCTCATATTCGGATTGGGGATATTATGGAAAAGTTAACGGGAAAACAATTGATCATCAAAGTGGAGGTATTTATAGTCAGGAACCTAGTGCCATGCTGGTTGGAGAGATTACACATCCAAAGCCAGGACAAAAAGTTTTAGATTTGTGTGCTGCACCCGGTGGGAAATCAACATATTTAGCAAGTTTTATGAATCAAGAGGGAATCCTCGTTTCAAACGAAATTAATCGTGGGCGTGCTAAGATACTAGCTGAAAATTTAGAAAGATTTGGAACTCAAAATACGGTAATTCTAAATGAATCTCCAGATCGTTTGGAACATGTTTTTGGGGAATATTTTGACATTATTGTTGTTGATGCTCCATGTTCAGGTGAGGGAATGTTTAGAAAAGATCCTGGGGCAGTTCAGTATTGGCACAGGGATTATTCGTTAGAATGTGCAAGACGACAAAAAGAGATTCTCAAAAGTGCTATGAAGATGTTAGCTCCCGGAGGGCAGATTGTATACTCTACCTGCACCTTTGCACCAGAAGAAGACGAACAAATTATTGCTTGGCTACTAGATAATTATCCAGATCTTGCAATGGTTGAACTTCCTAAGGGATCCGGAATGGACAGTGGCCGACCAGAATGGGCCAATGGTAATCAAGAATTGAAAAAGGCTATACGACTTTTTCCGCAGCACTTTAGGGGTGAAGGCCACTTTATGGCAAAACTAAGTCTAGACGCCCAAGTCATAAGTGAGAAAGCGAAGAAACGAAGAAAGAGCCAAACTAGACTAGAAAAAGAACAGCAAAGACTATGGAATGATTTTAAGCAGTCTTTTCTTTCTGACCATATTGAGATCAAGAACGTATTTGCAGTTGGAAATATTTTATATAGCAGGAATGAAGAAATAGATTTATCAAAATTAAGATATATTAAACCAGGTTGGGAGTTAGGAGCTTTTAAAAAGAATCGATTTGAGCCTAGTTTAAGTTTGGTGCTTGCTCTAAAAAAGGATGATATTAAAAATATCGTTCAAATTTCTGCGGACGAATGGAAGCAATATGTGCATGGCGACACGATAGACTTGGAAACAAATCAAGCAAAAAATGGCTGGGTAGCAGTCTGCGTGGACGACACAATTGTAGGACCTGCAAAGTTAGTGAATGGAACATTAAAAAACTTTTATCCTAAAGGATTAAGGATGAATGTTTTATAAACTATGTAAAAATTGTGAAGTATGATCTGTTGATAAATGAAAATAGAAAAGCCTGCAGAAAAGTTTTACTTTGCAGGCTTTTATTGAGGGCTATTTTAAATTAAGATGTGCCTAAATATGACGTTGATTTTTAAAGTTCGATAATTCACTAGAAAGAATGATTTGATTGTTTGTAAGCGATTCAATATGATCCATTCCAAGCATAAGCATAATTTGTTTAACTTGATGTTTCCAATCTTCAATATTGGAAATAATAACGTTATCATCTTTTTCATTAATGATTTGATGCAAGAAGTACCCAGCAATTCCAACATTTTTAGCACCTAAGGCAATCGCCTTAACAATATCGAGAGGATTTCTAATTCCACCGGTTGCTGTATATGATAGGTCCTTATAGTTACGTGCCTCAAGCAAAGATTCAACAGTTGATAATCCCCAATTTCGTAGGTAAGCATATTGAGCGCTATGATTCCTTTGGTTTTCTATGTCAATAAAATTAGTACCACCAGAACCGCCTAAGTCAAAATACTTAACACCTATCGCTTGTAAAATTTCAAGGTCGGCAGTTGAGAGTCCGAAACCGACTGACTTTAAAATGACAGGAACATGAACTTTTTGAATTATATTTTGAATGTTTTTAAGCCAAGTAAATTCAGTTTCACCTTCGGGCATAACGATTTCCTGAGCAACATTTATGTGAATTTGCAGTGCATCAGCTTTAATCATATTAACGGCCTGTTGAGCATACACGACGGGTACGCCAGCTCCAACATTGGCTAAAATAATTCCCTTTGGATTTACTTTGCGAACGATTTGAAAAGTAGAAACCAGATCGGAATTTCGTAGCGCAACTGATTGTGAACCGACAGCCATGGCGAGGCCTGTTTGGCTAGCAATATGTGCTAAACGAGCATTGATTCGTTTGGTGTTTTCACTTCCACCAGTCATTGCTTGAATGAAAAAGGGTGTAGAAATTTTAATCCCAGCAAGAACGGATTCTAGATGTATATCAGACTCGTTTAACTCGGGAATAGCGGTCGGAATTAAACGGACTTGTTCAAAACCCGCATCAGCTACAGGTTGATAAAATTTTTCTGCAAGAGAAACATGTTCATCTTTACGGTGCGATTGAATATTTTTCATAAAGTCTCCTACATAATTTCTGTTACGTCATGAACGTCCAAGTTAAGTGGTGTGATTGAATTATTACTCCACGATTCCTTTAAACCAGAAATATCCTCATTTTTATTGATGAGAACGATACCACAGTCACCTCCACCAGCACCAGATGATTTTGAAACGCCATTAAACTGACTTGCAATTTCGCATAATTTTAAAAGTTCAGGTGTTTCAATTAAAACACCACTGAATGCGCTTAGTTTTTTTAATAGAATTCGATTTTGATTAATTGCATGTTGAACGGCCACTGAATCACCATTTTTAAATCCGGTTATTAGTTCTTGAATGCAAATTTCGCTATCTCTTAAAAACTGAGTATAGTGAGTTGATTCTTGATAACTAGTCGAAGCAACTTGATCGACTAGATTTGAAGTCGAAGCAGGAGAACCAGTCCAACCGATCAATAATTCCAAGTCAGAAGGGGGGGTTAGTAATTCAATTTTTAGATCAGGCCATGTAGTTTTTAAAATAGTTTCTAAATCTTGGGTTCTACGAATACTACTGAGCCAGTCACGATTAAATGAGTGATACGCAATCCACCCGCCATAAACACTTGCGGCGATATCTCCCAGAGAACCGTTTCCTTGAACATCGAGATGGGCGATAGCAGCTAATTTAAATAGCAACTCTTTGTTTAGATTAATTTGATAGAACTTAGCTAATGCTTTGATAGTAGCAACGGTAACTGCCGCTGAGCTACCCAAGCCATATTTTTTTCCATCTTTGCTATCTAATTCGCTAGATATATATAAATTAAAAGTCATTAACTTTTTGTCTAAAAGGGAAGCTAATTCTTCTGTTATTGAAATAGCAGAAAGAATATAGTGATAAGGATTGTCACGATTATCAACAATCATTTTATTGCCTTGTCGACGCCATGATAGAATGTCATTTTGAAACTGCTCAGAAATAATATTTCCGACTTTTTTTGTGGTTGGTTCGATGCTGGCTGTCACAAATTGATTTAATGCAACAATAATGGCACTGTGACCAGGTTCAACTACTGCATATTCACCAGCTATGTATAATTTTCCAGGTGCTTGTTCTTTAATCATGATTTCCCTCTATTTTTGAAAATGTAATACCAGGGCCAACTTGAGTTTCGATGATTTGGTCCTGTTTAAAATCTTGTTGAAGTTTATTTTTAATACTTGTCACAGAATTCTGTTGACAAATAATTTTAACATTTGGTCCAGCATCGATTGTAAAGTAGCAATGTATACCATCTTCACGGAGATGATGGACTATATTGATAATTTGTAAAGTAGCAGGTTCAAAATAAGTAAAAGCAGGGTTGGCGGAAAGGGTTGTTGAATGCATCAGCATAGCATTTTGCTCTGCAATCATTCCTAACTTGTCAAAGTCACCGATTTCAAGTGCACTAATCATTTTGGTTACGTCTTGATTAGCCTGCTGAACCCAAGAATCAAAGAATGGTGAAGTTTGTGCAACGCTTTTCATTCCGTTAGTGCTTAGAATTTTTTTTGCCGCGGAATTAACCACTACTGTGATAATTCTCAAATCGTCAAAATTTTTAGTTGGAATAGGGGTGGCAAAGGAAGTATCATGATCAATTCCACGATGCCAACGTACAAATCCGCCATAAATGGACCTTGACGCAGAACCAGACCCAATGCGAGCAATTTTTGATAGTTCTCGCAGGTCAGGAGCTAGGTCTGTCGCAGCTTTCCAAGCGGCGCCCGATAAAGCTGCCATTGCCGATGCCGAAGATGCAAGCCCTGCAGATGTAGGGACGTGGTTTACTGACTTTATGCTGGCAAATTGATTGATTTTAAACTTTTTCTTTACTAAATCAATCACTCTATTAACACGAAGCAGTTTGGAATCATCAACTCGGCTGCCATTAATCCAGAGCTTGTTTTTTTTAATATTTTTTTCAAAAGTTACCTCTGTATCTGTATAGAAGTCCCTTAAAGTTAATGAAATACTGTCATTAGTTGGTAGTATAAGATCTTCATCACTTTTCCCCCAGTATTTAACAAGTGCAATATTAGTATGAGCACGTGCAAAACCAGTTTTATTATGAGTATTATTCATAGTTTTTATCCAAAGCGTTCAATCCAAGCTTCAGTTGCACCACTGTTAAGTAGTGCTGACCTTAAATTTTCGGCCGTGTTTTTGGTGGCCGAAAGCGCGATAATACAACCGCCAAGGCCACCTCCGGTAAGCTTGCTACCAAGAGCACCATGCCGGTTTGCCGTTTTAATAAGTGTTTCAACTGAAGGGTCGCTAACTCCTAAATATTTTAAATCTTGATGGGCCTCATTAAAAATCAATCCTAGGTCGTCAATTTGATTTAATTCAATTGCTGTTCGAGCATCATGAGTGAGCGAACTGAGATGCTTAATTCGTTGTAATGCCTCAGCATTTTGTGAAACCTTAAGACGGACCCGAGAAACGGCTTCATCTGTTTTACCCTTGACGCCACTATCAGCAATTACAAGATAACCATTCAGATTTGAATGAAAATAAGAGAGTTCCCTTTTTTTTTGATACCAAATTGGTAGAGAAGAACTCGTTGCTGCTACATCGAGTCCACTTGGATTGCCGTGAATGACGGACTCGGAAATATTAGTGAGCTGAGTAAGGGTCGCCTGATTAAGTGACTGATTGTAATAGCCAAAAATACCACGAACTATTGCAACTGCAGTTGACGCCGACGATCCCATCCCCCGCTCAGAAGGTATATCACTATTAATAGTTATCTTAACATTTTGCAAAGGACGATTTAACTGCTGAAAACAAGCCTCAATTAATCGGAATATGCCGCTTAAATTGTTGGCTTGCTCAGATAAAATTGTACCAGAGTAATAACGACTTTCAATCCAAATGGGACCAGCAATTGGTTCAACTTGAACACGTGTTTGAATATTTTTTATGGGCATTGCAATGGCGGGCTCACCATAAACAACGCTGTGTTCACCAATGAGTATAATCTTGGCATTACTAGCCGATTGGAAAGTATCCATATTTTACACTCCTTTTTATATGCAAATTAAATGATACCTTAATATTGCTGTTTATTCTATGCTCTAAACCTTATCTTTTGGTAAAATTAAGAAGGAATGAATTGAGGGAAGAAAAATGTTAAATAAAAGATATGCTGTTGTTGACTTAGAAACGACTGGCAATGACATGAATGGCGAAAATCGAATAATACAAATTGGGTGTACATTTATTGAGAATGGGCGAATTGTTGATGAATATAGTAGTGATGTGAATCCCGAGAGGTCCGTTCCTGCTATGATTACAAGGCTAACGGGGATTACTCAAGAAAGGGTTGATACTGCGCCTAAATTTTCTGATATTGCTGGAAAAGTTTTTGCAATGTTACAAGGAACAAATTTTGTAGCACATAATGTGAATTTTGACTTTCCTTTTTTGAATGATGAATTTATGAGGAGTGGATACCCTTCACTTGATACACCAGCAATTGATACGGTTACTCTAAGTCAGGTTATTTTTGCAAAGGCACCTGGGTATCGATTAAGAGATTTAACCCATTATCTAGGCATAGAGCATTTAAACCCGCATTCTGCAAATAGTGACTCTAGGGCAACAGCCTATGTCTTAATCCACCTGCTTAAGAAGATACAGGGGTTGCCGTTAGTTACTTTGAAAGAGTTGGCTAAACTGGGGGAAGCTCTTCCCAGGGATACTTTTGAAGTGGTTAAAGACGCATTAAATATAAACAAAGAACGAAAAAAAGATTTACCTTCAAATTTGGTCGTCGTAAATGGGATTGCATTACGCAGACCTGATGGTTATCAAACGGCACCGCTTGATAAGATCGCGGAATTTCCAATGACGAAGAAGGAAAAGCAACATTTGTTTGGAGATTACCTGGCTATTAGAAAAACACAATCATCACTGATGAACTATGTGTTTCGTAATTTAAGAAAAGAAAATATTAAAAACTTGGTGATTGAGGCGCCGACTGGAATGGGGAAAACATTAGGATATTTATTACCGTTAGCTTATCTTAGTGTGATTGAAAATAGACAAATGGTCGTTAGTGTTCCGACTACCATCCTTCAGGAACAAGTTTTACAGGAGGGAAATAGGGTATTAAATCGTATTTTACCAACTCCCATAAACTTAGAAATAGTTAAGTCTAATCACAATTATTTGGATCTTAATCTGTTAGAAAAACAATTGAAGAATGGACAACTAAGTAAGGAATCGAAATTACTTGCAATGAAAGTGATGGTCTGGTTACTTGAAACAAATACTGGTGATTTGGATGAAATCAATCAGCATGTTGGTTTTTCTAACTTTATTGAAGAAGTTCGTTATCGTGGAGGGGCAATACAAGGGGAAACTAATCCCTTTTTCGAGTTTGATTTTTATCGAAGAAATCTAGCTCGGCGACAGACTGCTAATGTCTTAATTACAAATCATAATTTTTTGATTAAAAATATTGATGAATTTGTAAAAAAGAATAATTATAATAGCCCCTTCTTGGTAGTTGATGAAGCCCAACATTTTGTGAGTGATTTAAAACAATTCAATGAAATTATTATTGATTTAACAACACTCCTAAATAAGGTTACAAAGATTAATGAAAATATAAAAGACTGGCTATTTAAAACTCAGCGCAATGGACAAGCTACCCGCCTTTCACAAAATGATCTACAGAGTACTCAGAACGTTTTGCTTAGATTAACAAATGATATTGAGGATTTTCAAGCAATCCTTTTTGCTAAATTTGTAAAAAAATTTACCCATACGCAGTTAACAGGACAACCATTTGAATTAGCGATTGATACATCTTTTCTTCTTAGAAAGAATGCAGAATGGAAACGAATATACGATGATTTAGCGAATGGTATGGTTGCAATTCAAAAGCTGATACAGCAAAGTAACGAAGATTATTTGTTGAGTGAAGATCGTGATTTGCTATTGAACATTCAAACAGACGCGGAAATCTTTGAAATTGCGTACGAAATGATGAAAAAAATTATCCAAAAGAAACCAAAAGGAGAGGTCTTTTCGGTATTGGTTGGTGCAAATCATGATCAAAGGTCAATAAGAGTAGCAAGAGAAATTGCTGAAGCAACTGCCTTTTATAACTCGAAGGTAGAAAAAACTTTTGCAAAAACGTTGCTAATCGGTGGAACATTATTTGCTGGTCATAATCGAAAGTATTTTTTGCAAAATTTTGATTTTAATTCTGATTCGACAAAGATTAGAACTTTTAATTCTGAAATTGACTACAAAAATAGACTTAAATTTGAGGTTCTCGACTCTGATTTTTCAATATCTCAAGAAAAAAGTTACCAAAACTATGAACAATTTTTAGCAGAAAGTATTTATAAATTAACTAAGGGTATTGATAAACAAACCTTAGTGTTGTTTAATTCTTTGGAAACTTTGGCACATGTTTATGGGTTATTAAGAATGACAGATCTAAATGAGGATCGTAAAGTTTTAGCACAAGGAATTAACGGTTCCCGTGCAAAAATAATTCGTGAGTTCAACGATGAAGAAAATGCAATTGTTTTAGGAGCAGCAAGTTTTTGGGAGGGGGTGGATTTTCCAGGTGACCAATTAGAATATTTAATAATTACCAGGTTACCATTCAGATCGCCTGAGGATAAACTTTCCCAATTGGCAAAGGTAACATCTAAGAATGTCTTTCAGAGCTTCTTACTTCCTGATGCATTATTAACTTTTAAGCAAGGGATTGGTAGGGTTATTCGGAAAAGTGATGATAGAGGAGCTGTCGTTGTTTTAGATCGTCGTATTATCGATCGTAAATATGGCAAACAGTTTATTAGTCAGCTTCCTAATGGTGTTGAAAACAAAATAAATGATGTTGAAAAAATTAGAAATGATTTAAAAAATTTTTATCGATCCAAATGACCCTTTATTTAGTAGTATCAAATGGGATATAATTTAGAGCGGTAGTAAAGTAATTGGAGGGATTGAGTATGGAACGAAGAAATAAAAAAGGAAAACACCCGTTTCTGATCATCCTAACGATTATTGTAGTTAGCCTCGTTGGTATCATCTTGCTTATTTCAAATGAATTGGTTGCTCCTGTCCGTCAAACAGATAAACAGGTTACTAGTTTGGTTAAGAAAAAAGTGGGATTGACCAGTATCGGAAGTGTTATGCGATTTACGCATGGTGATCCACAATATTCGGTTACTGGTAAACGGAGTGGAAAAGATGTCCTTGTGGTTGTAAGCAATAAGGGCAAAAAGTTACAAGTTTTTAACCGAGCAAAGGGTGTTTCAAAACAGACAGCGATCAATACTGTAATTAAAAAGTCAAAAATTGATCAGATCACAAATACTTCTTTTGGGTATTACAAAAACCAAGCGGTATGGGTTGTCAGTTATATTTCTAAGGCTAATCATCTAGTAGTGAAGACAGTTGCCTTTGATTCGGGGAAAATAATTAATGCGGTAAATACTTATTAGGAGTGATTGGTTTGAAGAAAATTAACATTATTGATGCAAAGGATTACGTAGATCAAGAAGTTGAAATCGGTGCGTGGTTGACTGATAAGCGCTCTAGTGGAAAAATTTCATTTTTACAATTGAGAGATGGAACAGCATTTTTTCAGGGGGTAGCTGTTAAAAGTCAGCTTGGAGACGATTTATATGAATTAATTCGTCATTTACGTCAAGAAACAAGTATGATTATAACGGGTGTAATTCACGAAGATACTCGTTCACATTTTGGTTTCGAAATTGAAGTTTCAGGTTTGAAAGTAGTGGGTGAAAGTGAAGATTATCCTATTACTCCCAAAGAACACGGTATTGATTTCTTGCTCGATCATCGTCACCTATGGCTCCGTTCAACAAAGCCCCATGCCATGATGGTTATCAGAAATGAAATTATTCGTGCGACATATGTGTTTTTTAATAAAGAGGGTTATATAAAAATTGACGCTCCAATCCTAACTGGAAGTGCTCCAGAAGGCACGACAGAACTATTTAAAACTAAGTATTTTGATAAGGAAGCATATTTATCACAAAGTGGCCAGCTATATGAAGAAGCTGGTGCACTTGCTTTTGATAAGGTATTCTCATTTGGACCAACCTTCAGGGCAGAAAAATCAAAAACACGACGTCATCTAATTGAATTTTGGATGATTGAACCTGAAATGGCATTCATGCATCAAGAAGAAAGCCTGGAAGTACAAGAACGTTATGTTGCTTTTCTCGTACAAAGTGTTTTAGATAATTGTGAGTATGAATTATCACTTCTCGGACGGGATCCTGAGATTTTAAAGAAGTATACTAAGCTACCTTATCCTAAAATTTCATATGATAAAGCTATTGAAATGTTACAGGAGTCGGGAGATTTTCCTGAGATTCAATGGGGAGCTGACTTTGGTTCGCCAGAAGAAACATATTTAGCAGAGCAATTTGATCAGCCAGTCTTTATTTTGAACTATCCCAAGGCTATCAAGCCATTTTACATGAAACCACATCCAACTCGTGATGATGTATATATATGTGCGGATCTTTTGGCACCTGAAGGATATGGAGAAATTATTGGGGGCTCTGAAAGGGAAGATGATTTTGATAAACTAGAGGCAGCCATTAAAGCAGCTGGTTTAGATCCCGAAGCATATGATTGGTATTTAGACTTACGCAGATATGGTTCGGTGCCGCATTCAGGATTTGGATTGGGACTCGAAAGAGCGATCACATGGATTACTGGAGAAAGTCATATTCGAGAAGCCATTCCATTTCCACGTTTATTGAATCGTTTGAATCCCTAGAACTAGTGTTGGAGGCAGTTATGGATGAAATATTATTAAAAATATTGCAAGACGGAAGTACCACTGTCCCTAATTTATTGATGGATAATTTTAAAAAACTCGGCATGTCGAATGACGAGTTTTTACTTTATCTTCAGATAAAAAAAGAGCAGGGCAGGGGTAATTTTTTCCCTGAAATGGATGCGTTAGCTAATTATATTGGGACAGATATTCAGAATTTATATAGTTTACTTCAATCATTGCAACAGAAAAAAATAATGAGTATTAGCCAACGTAAAAATGAACGCGGACAACAAACTGATTTTTATGATTTCAAATTACTTGATCAAAAACTGATCGCCTTATTGAAGGGTGATCAAGTTAAATTGAAAGAGGAAAAGAATAAGGCTGTTAGTCAAGTTAAACAGGATGATAAGGAAGCTATTTTTGATCAAATACAATTAGAATTCAATAGACCATTATCGCCATTGGAGATAGAAAGTATAAATGCGTGGATGGAAGACGATCATTATTCACCAGAGCTTATAAGGGCGGCGTTAAAAGAAGCGACATTAAACCAAGCATATAGCCTTAAATATATGGATCGAATTTTACTTTCATGGGAAAAAAGAAATATTAAGACAGCTCAACAGGTCGAGGCATATGTACGAGATGTTAGAAAAGGTGAGCGTAAACAAGTGAATTCAAATGAAAAGCCTAAAAAGGCGGTTCAAATTCCAATCTTTAGATTTGGTGAAGACGGCTCCATTAAATAATGCAAAATAAAAACGATGAATTTGAAATTAATTTCAAATTCATCGTTTTTTGGTTGCCTATCTTGTAGTAAAAGGTGAGGTAGCAACAGAATTGTTACCATTTGTTGTTGTATTACCAGTAGTCGTACCAGTTGAATTAGTACCATTATTACTTGAGGCACTTGAACTTGCGGATCCACTGTTATTCTTACTATCTAGATCACTTGCTCCAGTATTTGAATATGATTTTCCAGCGAAAGCATATTCGTTATTACCTTTAGAAACAACAGACGATGGTTGAGTCCAATCTGTGTTTGGAGAAGACTGAGCCATATATGAAATCATGTATTTCCAAACAAGTTGAGCGATGGTTGTTTGTTGTTGTGTCAAGAAACCTGTTGGAGTATTTGCATGATCATAACCTGTCCAAACTGATAGGGAGTAGTTCTTAGTGTAACCTGTCATCCAAGAATCACTTGCTGCATCACTTGGATATTGATTAGCAATACTATCAGGGTATGAAACGGTACCAGTTTTTGAAGCAACATTCAAACCAGGAATATCAGCAGCGGTACCAGAACCCATTGGATCAGTTGTAACACCCTTAAGAATAGATGTCATCATAAATGCTGTTCCTGCACTCATTGCTTTATCAGTAGTCGTACCAAATTTGTATGTTTTACCACTTTGAGTTTCAATCTTACTAATATAGTATGGAGAATGATATGAACCACCGTTTGCAAATGCTGCATACGCTGCGGCTTCTTGTAAAGTAGAAATATATAAGCCAATACCATTAACTAAGTCGTATTCTTTTTTCTGACTGATTCCTAAGTTCTTTAAGAACTCGGTTGCTCTTGACATTCCAACATCTTGAAGGGTTCTAATTGCTGGAATATTTCGAGACTGAATTAAGGCATTTCTAACAGTCATAGTACCTTCGTACTTTTTATCAAAATCATAAAGCTTGATTCCATTTGGCTTGGTTGGACTTTCCGTTCCTGGATAAGTAAATGGAATATCTTTAACCTTACGATAAGTTGGCCAGTTTAGGTATTGGAACGCAGGCCCGTAGTCCATTAGTGGCTTAGCAGTTGAACCAGAACTTCGATCAGTTTGGACAGCGCGATTTAAGCCGCACGTAACATCACCTGTTTTTCTTCCACCCAACATTGCAACAATTTTTCCGTTGTCGTTATTTACCATAGTAGCCCCAACTTGGAACTTGTCATCAGGGAACTGAATGGTGGTGCCATCATTTGCAAGATTATACATTTCTTTTTGGGCACCGTAATCCATATTGGTGTAAACTTTTAGACCACCTTTGTTAGGATCAAAGCCTTTTTTCTGCAACTCAGCAAGGACTTGTTTCAGGTAGGGGTCAATAATTTTATCTTTGGTCTTAGAAGTATCAAGAGTTCCATGAGTGCTTGATAGGCCAGATTTTACACTAACTTTTTTAGCTTTTGCTGCATCAGTGCTTGAGATTTCTTTGTTTTCAACCATGGCCTGAAGAACAGTGTTACGTCGAGCAGTAGCGTACTGCGGGTTACGTGTAGGATCATAAACGGTTGGTGATTGTGGCATGCCGGCTAAAAGAGCTAATTCAGATAAATTTAATTTATCTAGCTTTTTACCGAAGTAATATTCTGCTGCGGTTTGCATACCGTAGACCCCGTTGCCCATGTAAACTTTATTTATATAAAACTCTAAAATCTGATCCTTACTATATTCTTTATCAACTTTGAGTGCTAACCAAGCTTCTTGAGCCTTAACTCGGATTGTTCGATCTGAAGCATCGGTTGAGAAAACAGAAAGTTTAACTAATTGTTGTGTAAGTGTACTTGCACCCTGTAATCCGAGGGAGGATCCCGTTACATTAGCGACAGCGGCGCCTGCGATACGAATCGGGTCGACACCGTCATTTTTGTAAAAACGACGGTCTTCAATAGAAACAATTGCACGTTTTAAAGTTCTTGGAATATCTTTGCGGTTAACGTAGTCTCGATTTTGAGCTCCTAGCCGTGTTAATTCCTTACCGTTTGCATCGTAAACAACGGTTGCATTATCACTTGCTAATTGAGTTCTTGTGATCTTTGGTGAATCCTTCGCATAGTACATGAAGAGTCCCGCCCCTAAGACAAAAATTAGTACAAAAAAGCCGATAATACCAAGTAGTGCTTTTTTCCACCAACTAAAATGCTTTTTGTTATTTTTAAGCTGTGTATGCTGTGTTCTACGCATAACACGGCCACCTTGATTTGGATTTTGATTGTCCATGAATGTCTCCTCAATGTTAATGAATAAGATTGTTGCTACATAATCATATCTACAGCTGATAAATATGGAATAAGTGGAGCAAGCTTATACTTAATTTCAATTCCTTGTTCCTCAAAATATGAAAGCGGAATTGACTGTCTGCCACCATTATCCTTCTTATCCCAGTAATCAAACAGGTTAATAGCTTGCAACAGAAATATCCTATCTAATTTTACAAATTTTATGATAGTAAAGCAAATTCCGCCAGCATCAATACACTGTTTCATGTGAGTGATTTGATGGGTATGAAAATTCTTTAATGGAAAAGATGTTAAATTAGTCGTTTCTTTAGCGTCAAAGTCTAAATAATGCCCCTTGTAAACACCGTTGTAATCCGTTGTGGATGCCTGTCTAAAATATGCTTCAGTTATTCTAGCAGCGCTTCTTTTGGGATATTCAACTTTAACTATTTGAATAGGAGTTGGCTTTTTATGTATAACGCCCAAGCCACGTGACAGATAATACTGATTGCTACTATTAAGTTCTTCCTCTAAACTCATACCACGCTTGCCAAATTCAATTGAATTATTTAAGCTTGGATCTATAGCTTCTGGGGAATGATGTTGGCCGTTTGGATAATTAATATTCATACTATACCCCCAAGTTCCTATATTATACTATATAATGGAACGATGTTTTTTTAATAAAATAATAAATTTGTTTTTTTAGTTTGCATTTTAATGAAAGAGATAATTTGATGTTATGAGTAGAGTTTGGGTTACAGGTTATAGGAGTTATGAATTAGGTGTATTTGATGATAAGGATCCAAAACTGCAGGTTATTAAGTTTGCTTTAAAACAAAAGTTATTAAATATAATTAATGAGGGCGCGGAATGGATATTAACAGGGCCACAAATGGGAGTTGAACAGTGGACTGTTGCTACAGTAAAAAGTTTAAAGGAAGAGTATCCCGAGCTTAAAGTTGCCATGATGTTTCCGTTTACAGAATTTGGTTCTCAATGGAATGAGAGTAACCAAGGTAAATTGCAAGAAGCAAAAATACAAGCTGATTTTTCAGATTTTGTAAGTAATAAACCGTATCAATCTCCGGAACAATTAAGAAATTATCAAAGTTTTATGTTAGGACATACAGATAGATTATTGATGGTTTATGATGAAGAGAGACCTGGAAAATCACAGTATGATTTCGATGCAGCGCTAAAATTTGCGGAGCAACATGATTATCCGATTGATTTATTAGATTTCTATGATCTAGAAGAATTTGCAAATGAATACCAAGAATTAGACAAGTAATGTTTTAATTTAGTCTCACTTTTGATACAATCAGGAATGAGGTATTTATCAAAAATCACTTACGAGGTGCACGACATGGATAATATTAATTTTACTCCCAAAGATATTTTACAAAAAGATTTTAAAGCGAAAATGCGTGGATATGATCCAACGGACGTTGACACATTCTTGGATTCAGTTATTAAGGATTATGAAACGTATCAACAAGAAGTTCAGAACTTACAAGATGAAAACGAACGTTTACAAGATAAAATTGATGAATTAGGTAAGCAAGCTTCTGTAAGTACACCAGTGTCAGCTGCTAACGAAGAAGCTGCTGCACCAGTCAGTGGTGCAACAAACGTTGATGTTTTAAAACGTCTCTCTAACTTGGAACGCCGTGTTTTTGGCTCTCAACTGGAAGACGACACTAACGATATGCATCGTATCTAAATTAAATAACATTGCAAATTTCGGGTAATTGCGGTCAGCTCTATGCTGACTGAGGAAAGTCCATGCTCGCACAAGCTGAGATGCTTGTAGTGTTCGTGCCTGGCGAAAAAATAAGCTGGGGTACCTTAATTGGTAACGGCGAATGAACAAACTAAGGTTTCGACTAAGTTTAAGTAATTCTGAAAAGTGCCACAGAAACGAGTTGATTAAGAAATTAATCAAATGGAACGCGGTAAACCCCTCGAGCGGGCAACCCAAACTATGGTAGGGGAGCTTCACATGCGGAAATGAACTGAATGTGGGGGCAGACATTGTCTGGAGATAGATGATTACCCAAATTTAAATTTCCTGAAATTTATTTTGGACAAAACATGGCTTACAGAAATTTGCAATTCAGGATGGGGCTGTGACAAAACATTGTTTTGTCACAGCCCTTTTTAATATAAAAAAACTTATCAAAAAAATTCACATTGAGGTATAAAATGAACAAGGATAAATTTAACTTAATTGCTACCATGGCGAGCGGTCTTGAAAGTCTTACAAAAAAAGAATTAGTTGACTTGGGATACGATGTTGCAACTGAAAACGGAAGAGTGAGGTTTCAAGGAAATGTACGAGATATTATAAAAACTAACCTTTGGCTCCGTACGGGTGACAGAATTAAAATTGTTCTCAAGGAATTTGAGGCACAAACTTTTGACGACTTATTTGAAGAAATAAAATCAGTAGAATGGGATCAAATTATGCCCTTAGAAGCAACCATTAATGTTTCCGGAAAGTCTAAAAAGTCACAATTGCACAGTGTACCAGATATCCAATCAATCACAAAAAAGGCGATTGTTGACCAAATTCAGCAAAAATATCATTGGCGGCAAGCTTTACCAGAGACTGGACCTATATTTGCTGTTGAAGTTGCGATTGATAAAGATCACGCTATGCTTACATTGGACACTACTGGCGATAGCCTTTTCAAACGTGGTTATAGGATTGATAAGGGGGCTGCACCACTAAAAGAAACAATGGCAGCAGCTTTAGTATTACTGACTTCATGGCATCCTGATATGTTATTAGTAGATCCAGTGTGTGGTTCAGGAACAATTTTAATTGAAGCAGCTTTGATTGGGCAGAATATTGCACCCGGATTTAACAGAGCATTTCAGTGTGAGAATTGGGATTGGGTGCCAGAAAGTACTTCTCGAGAAGTTCGTGATGAGGCTGATATGCAAGCCAACTACGATATTGATTTAAAGCTGCAGGGATTTGATATTGACCAAAATATGATTG
The DNA here is from genome assembly GCF_000237995.1 of Pediococcus claussenii ATCC BAA-344. NCBI lineage: Bacteria > Bacillati > Bacillota > Bacilli > Lactobacillales > Lactobacillaceae > Pediococcus > Pediococcus claussenii. Next base: position 1,015,698 of record NC_016605.1, on the reverse strand, counting down.
AGATCGCCCAAAATAACGCTCAAGAAGCTGGACTGGGTGACCTGATTACATTTAAACAACAAGCTGTAAAGGACTTCACCACGCAGGATGAACGAGGTGTAATGATTGGTAATCCTCCATATGGAGAACGGTTGAGTGATCGTGATCAGGTCCGTAAGTTGTATGAACAATTAGGTGAAGTAACCAAAAATCTACCTTTTTGGAGTAAATATTTCTTAACAAGTGATTTAGAATTTGAAAAGTTTTATGGTGAACGTGCAACTAAAAAAAGAAAATTATACAATGGAGCTTTAAGAACGGATTATTTTCAATTCTGGGCACAGAGAAGGAAGCGTAATTAGGTTGAAGATTGCAGTTATTGGAGACGGAATTGTCGGGGCAACAGTAGGTTTCTATCTGTCAAAAGAAAAGAAACATACCATTACAATGTTTGATTATGGTATTGGACAGGCTACAAAAGCATCTGCCGGAATCATCGCACCGTGGTTATCAAAAAGAAGGAGCAAGGTTTGGTATCATCTTGCTAGAGATGGTGCTTCAGTAATCAATGAACTTGCGACTGAGACTGGGATGACAACCGATGTTTATGATCAGAGCGGAGTTATTTATCTTCGAAAAAATGATTCAGACCTACAGAATTTAAACCAGCTTGGGATTGAAAGAAGAAAGGAAGCTCCCTTAATGGGGGAACTTAATAAATTATCCAGTCAATCTATTCAAAATCTGTTTCCTGGTTTTAAAATTATGGATCAAGGTTTATATGTTTCTGGTGGTGCAAAAATTGATGGAGCAAAATTTGTAGAATTTTTAAATAAAAAAAGTACGTTTAACGATTTTATCAAAGAACCTGTTAAGCTAACTCTAAGTTCAAATCGTGCAGTCATGGTTAATAATCAAAGATTTGATTGTATAGTACTAGCAGTTGGCGCGTGGCTACCAGATATTTTAAAAGAACTTGGATATAAAGTTAAGGTTCGTCCGCAGAAGGGACAACTGATTGAGGTTAAAATGAATCCTAAACTGGATCAACATTTGCCTGTCTTAATGCCTGAAGGGGAGAGAGATTTTATACCTCAGAATAATGGAGGATTGATCATTGGAGCAACTCATGAAAACGACGGTGGCTTCGATTTAAAAGTTAGCGACCAAGTTAAGTCAGACCTATTAGCGAGTGGGCAAAGAATCATTACAAGTTTAACCAATGCGGATATTGTAAACTACCGAGTTGGCACGAGAGCATATACAAATGATTTTTTGCCATTTTTTGGTTCATTAACTGATGGTTCCAATCTCTTGGTTGCTTCTGGTCTTGGATCGTCTGGGCTTACCACAGGACCGTTAATAGGGAAATTATTATCAGAAATTATCGAACATAAATCCGTCAATTTAAGTTATTATACACATTCTGTTAGTGACTATATATCTTTAGATGATTAAGATTTACGGAGGAAAATAATATTGAATAAAGTGGAACGATTTTATTATCAACCAAGTTTTTTTAGTAGTGTAATTAGTTGGAGCTGGACATTATTAATTCCAATTATTGGGATTATTTTTTGGCTTGAAGTGACACATTTTAATTGGATAACTGCGGGATTTTTAGTAGTATTTGTTATTGTAATAATTATTCAAGTTTTAAGTAGAACAATTGAAATTTTTGATAATGAATTAATAATGAACCGTACACTTAGCCGCGGGAGGAATGTAATTAGTTTAAGAGAAATAAATGGCGTTACCAAGACGATTTTTGGTTTGAAATTTAGCTACAAGAATAAGGAATTTAATTATTTTTTATCGCGAAAATCACGTGATCGTCTTTATAATATACTCAGGGGAGAGTGATTTGTAATGAAGGATATTGAAATATCTGAAAATGCAACTTTAAAACCAATTACAAAAATTGCCGAGAAAGCTGGCTTTACAACTGACCAAATTGAACCATATGGCAATTATAAAGCCAAAATTAATATTTATAATTCCAAATCTAAACTAAAAGAAGATGGAAAGTTAATTTTAGTGACCTCAATTAATCCCACGCCAGCTGGAGAGGGTAAATCTACGATTTCGGTTGGACTGGGAGACGCTTTGCAGTCAAAAACTGGTTCAGCAATGATTGCCTTACGCGAGCCCTCATTGGGTCCTGTAATGGGGATGAAGGGTGGCGCGACTGGTGGCGGTTACTCGCAAGTTGTTCCAATGGAAGATATTAATCTACATTTTACCGGTGATATGCACGCCTTGACCAGTGCTAATAATACCTTAGCAGCGCTAATAGATAATCATATCCAACAGGGAAATGAACTAAATATTGATCCCCGGACAATTACATGGAAACGAACATTGGATATAAATGATCGTGAATTACGGAGAGTCGTTATTGGTTTGGGCGGTAGAACGAGTGGCGTTCCCCGAGAAGATGGATTTGATATAACCGTTGCTAGTGAATTAATGGCAATCTTATGTTTAGCTGAGAATATAAGTGATTTAAAGAAACGAATTAACTCAATTGTAATTGGTCAAACATATGATCGTAAACCAATTTTTGTAAAAGATTTAGACGTTGGTGGAGCAATCACAGCACTTTTAAAAGATGCAATAAAGCCTAATTTAGTCCAGACGCTTGAACATACACCTGCCTTAATTCACGGAGGACCCTTTGCTAATATTGCCCATGGCTGTAATAGTGTAATTGCAACTAAAACAGCATTGGAGCATGCAGATTATGTTGTAACAGAAGCCGGTTTTGGAGCTGATTTGGGTGCAGAAAAATTTTTAGATATTAAAACGCCAGTACTTAGAAAGACCCCAGATACAATTGTTATTGTAGCGACAGTTCGCGCTCTTAAATATAATGGTGGTGTTTTGCTGAAAGATCTAGAAACCGAAAATCTGTTGGCCTTGGAAAAGGGATTTGTCAATCTACAACGACATATTAACAATATGAAACAATTTGGAGTTCCACTTGTTGTTGCAATTAATCGATTTACATCGGATACTGATGAAGAAGTTGAGATGCTAATGAAATTAACAAAAGAAGAGAATGTCGATGCAGTTGAAGCGACTGTCTGGAAAGATGGTGGGCAGGGAGCTCAAGAGTTGGCCGAAAAAGTGATTGAAAATGCGGCCAAGGAAAGTCATTTTAAGCGGCTTTATGACAACAATGATTCGTTACAAAATAAAATTGAAATAATTGTTAAAAACATTTATGGTGGCAAAAATGTTGAATTTTCTAGGAAAGCTCTAAACAAAATCAAGCAATTCAAGAATAATGATTGGGAACATTTACCAATTTGTGTAGCCAAAACCCAGTATTCCTTTTCAGACGATCCAAAACTCTTAGGTGCTCCCCATGATTTTACTATTCATGTTAGTGATCTAAATGTTAAATTAGGGGCTGGATTTATTGTTGTTATGACTGGAAATGTTCTAACAATGCCTGGATTACCTAAAAAACCAGCGGCTCTTAATATTGATGTTGATGCTAATGGCAAAATTTCCGGAGTATTTTAAACTATGAAGAAATTTATGTGGATTAATGGACTGGTGGCAGTTGCATTGGTGTTGATTGATCAGACTTTTAAGAATTACATCAGTAGTAACTTGCCGCTAGGGCATGTGCGAGAAATTATTCCAGGATTAATTTCAATAACCAATTTAAGGAACGACGGGGCAGCTTGGAGTATCTTAGAGGGAAATCAGAGCTTATTTTTGATTATAACCTTGGTTGCATTGGGAGCTCTTGGCTACATTTTATTTCTTAAACGAGATAGTTGGTCATTTAATGTTGGAATTTGGTTAATGATAGCAGGTACAATTGGAAACTTCATTGATCGGTTAAGATTACATTATGTAGTTGATATGTTTCAACTAGATTTTATTAATTTTCCAATTTTTAATATAGCTGATATGTGTCTAACTTTTGGTGTAATTGTTTTGTTTATTGCAATTATACGTGATGATAGTGAATAAATAGTTTGAGGAAGTGAATCTGTGCAAACATTTGATTTTACAGCGAATGAAAATGACGTAAACCGTATTGATAAAACGATCACGAAAAATTTTTCGGAATTAACACGTTCAAGAATACAAAATTTAATTAAACATGGTAACGTCTTAGTAAATGGTGAATCAACCGTAAATCGTTACAAATTGTCTGTTGGGGATTATGTTCAAATATTAATCCCAGATCCGGAACCTACTGAGGTTATTCCGGAAAAAATGAATCTTGATATTATTTACGAAGATGACGACGTGATCGTTATTAATAAACCTCAGGGAATGGTGGTTCACCCTGCCCCCGGGCATAAAAATGGAACTTTAGTAAACGGGTTATTAGCCCACACACCTTTAGCAACAATTAACGGAGAATTCCGCCCGGGAATTGTCCATCGAATCGATAAAGATACATCAGGGCTTTTAATGGTCGCAAAAAACGATGATGCGTTGATCAGCTTAAGCAAACAATTAAAGGATAAGACGACGAAACGTCGGTATTTAGCTATTGTACACGGAAATATTACTGAGGATTCTGGAAAGATCGATGCTCCTATCGGTCGTTCAAAAAAAGATCGAAAAAAAATGGATGTAATTGCAGATGGTAGACATGCGGTTACGCATTTTAAAGTGCTGAAAAGGTTTGGAGAATATACGCTAATTGAGTGTATTTTAGAAACTGGACGGACCCACCAAATCAGAGTTCATTTAAAGTATATTGGTCATCCGGTTGCTGGAGATCCTTTATATGGTCCGAAAAAGACATTAAAAGGTCATGGTCAGTTTCTTCATGCGGCATTATTAGGCTTCAAGCATCCTAGAACTGGTGAAGAGCTTGTATTTGAAATAGAACCACCAAAAATATTTCAAGATCAGTTAAAACGACTTGACAATAAGGAATAGACAAGGATAATTTAGGTTGTAATAGTTTAATTGTTTTGGTGGTTAAGCATTTTTTACTCGTAGTCTGATTATTTAACTTGAAGCAGGGAGTCTGGAGCAAAACAGTGTTTTGTTTCGGATTTTTTTATTAAAAAGGAGCGTTTGCGAATGGAAAAAGAGATTATGGATGCAATGGCAATGAAACGAGCGTTAACACGGATCACATATGAAATTATTGAAAGAAACAAAGGTGTAGATGAGATTGTTTTAATCGGAATTAAGACTCGTGGTGTTTATTTGGCAAGGCGAATTGCTGATAGGTTAAAACAATTGGAAGGAATTGATATACCAGTTGGAGAACTTGATATTGCGGCATATCGCGATGATATTCATGACATAAAAGCTCATGAACGAACTGTTGACCAAAATTTAATTGAGCTTGATCTAGAAGGAAAAAAGGTTATTTTGGTTGACGATGTTCTTTTCACAGGTAGGACAATTAGAGCTGCTATGGATGCAGTGATGGATGTTGCAAGGCCTTCTCAGATTGCTTTAGCAGTACTAGTAGATCGTGGGCATCGTGAACTTCCAATTCGTGCTGACTTTGTAGGAAAAAATATTCCAACGGCACAGAACGAAAAAATTAATGTCTTTGTAAATGAAATTGATGATGAAGATTTAGTGAGTCTCGGAAAAAAGTAATTACTGATTGGGGGAAAAGTATGTGGCTGAACGTTATTTAATTCTTGAGGACGGATCTGTATTTAAGGGAACTGGTTTTGGATCCAAAGCTACAACTTTTGGAGATGTGGTTTTTAATACAAGCATGACCGGATACCAACAAATAATTACGAACCAAATATATCACAATCAAATTATTGTTTTTTCTCGACCATCCATTGGTGGTACGGGAATCGAGCGAGCAGGTTATGAATCAGTGGATCCAACGTGTAAGAGTGTAATTGTCCGAGACATTGCTGATGTTTCGATTAATCGTCGTCGTCGTTTGTCACTTCATGAATACTTGAAACAACAAAACATACCGGGAATTTCTGGTATTGATACACGCGCTTTAATTAGGAAGCTCAGAAAGACAGGAACAATTCGTGGCAGTATTGTAGACCCTGTTAATGATTTAGAACACGCATTTGATCAGTTAAAAGCAATTGTGTTAACAAACCAACAGGTAGGACAAGTTTCTACTCCCAAACCATTTCCTAATCCGGGTGAAGGAAAAAATGTGATCGTTATTGATTTAGGCTTAAAATACGGTATTTTACGACAATTGAGTCAAAGAGACTGTAATGTAACAGTTTTGCCTTATTCTGCAACAGCTGATCAGATTTTTAGCTTAGATCCCGATGGAGTTATTATTTCCACAGGTCCCGGTTCTCCAAAAGATTTACCATCGGAAGTGATCGACATGATTTTAGCTGTTCAGAGAAAAAATATCCCATTATTTTCAATCGGATTGGGACACGAAGCGTTCGCCCTTGCAAACGGTTGTGATGTTATTAAGTCAAACGCTGAACATCATGGTGATAATCATCCTATTTTATCAATTATCACAGATGATGTTATGTATGCCTCTCAGGGACAAGGTTTTATGGTTGATCCAGATTCAATCAATCGAGATGACCTACTAGTTACGCATTACGACATGGTTGATCACTCCGTTCAAGGGTTACGACATCGTTATTATCCTGCATTTAGTGTCCAGTTCTTTCCGGATAGCTCGCCTGGGCCAAGAGAAGCGACAGAATTATTTGACGAATTTATGGAAATGATGGCAACTCGCGGAAGGTAAGATTATGGTAAGAAAACGCATAAAAAATATTTTAATAATCGGCTCAGGAACCACAGAAATTGGTAAAGATACTGAAACTGATGCAGCTTCAATACAAATCATCAGAGAATTGGCAAAATTAGATTTGAATCTTTTTTTTGTGACCGATGACGCCAATTCGGTGATTTCTAGTTTGGGTTTAAAGGTTCATTTTATTGTTAGTGAGTTAAACGTGAATCATCTAATTACAGTGATTCGTGATCGGAAAATTGACACGATTTTACCAATCTTAGGAAATAGTCGGGCCCTTCAATTAGTTGAACAATTGAATGAGGCAGATATTATTTCTGATTTGGATTTAAAGATGCTAGGTGTTACATTAACCACGATTCACAACTTACAGAATCCTGAACTTATGAATCGAGTTCTTAGACATATCAAAGAACCAACAATTCCAACTACTGTTGTTGAAACGCCCGAGGATGCAATTAAATTTGCGAAAAAGGTTGGTTATCCAATAATTATTAAACCAATTGCCTCATTATCCAAAACAAATCGGCAACAGTGTGAAAATGAATTTCAATTAATCGAAAACTTAGAGAGTAGTTTTAAAGTTTCATCAACAAATCAAGTTGCTGTAGAAAAAAGTATTGTAGGATATAAAGAAATCGAAATGACGGTGCTGAGGGACTCAGAAGGAACAAAGTTGGCAATTAATGGTGCCGAAAACTTCAATCCGGTTGGGGTGCACGCTGGTGATTCTATAACCTTTAGTCCCATCCAAACCTTAACAGATACCGAACGACAAACTTTGCGTGAGTCTGCTTTAAAGGTTGCAGAAGTTTTTCGAGTTAAGGGTGTTTGTCACGTTCAATTTGCGTTAGAACCGATTTCAGGTCGTCATTTTATTACTCGAATTAACCCATTCTTTGATCGTACAACATCCTTCGCTGCAAGGGCAACGGGTTATCCAATTGCACCAGTGGTAGCCCACGTAATTATGGGTAAAAATTTGCGTGATATTGAATTACCTGGATTGAATGAGGACGCTTTAGCTTTAATTGAGCCGACACTAGATCACCTAGCTGTTCGTTTTCCAACATGGTCTTTTGCAAGTTTTAAAAATGCCGATCAAAACTTGAATACACAAATGAAATCAACTGGGGCAGTAATGGCATATGGTAGAAGTATGGAAGAAGTCCTTGAAAAGGCTATTCGATCGGTCGATTCTAGTACAATTGCTGAGCAGGCATCACTAGATGAGTCACAGTTAAGTGAGGCTCAGTTGATTAATGTATTGGTTCATCCAAGGGCAGGAGAACTTTTTTATCTCTTAGAAGCACTTAGAAGGGGATATACAATCGATGAACTTGCTGAAATGACAAAAATTGACGCCTTTTATTTTTACAAACTGTATCACATTATCCAAATTGAAAGAGATTTACGTGAGAACCTATTTAGCATTGATTCGTTGGAAAATGCTAAATATTATGGGTTTGGTGATACGCAAATTGCTCATCTATGGAAGACCGAGTACGACCGAGTGCGGCACTTTAGACTAGAGTACAGTAAATTGAAACCGACATTTAAGTCAATTGAACCAACTGCCGGAGAGTTTGACTTTGATTCTACTGTTTTCTATTCCACATTTGAAGATGAGGATGAATCATTTACAAGTGATGATCGTAAACTTATACTTTTGGGTACGGCTAATAATCAGGTTGGTGCAAACGGGGCGGCCGAATATACTACAATTCAGACGATTTTAGAAGCCAAAAGATTAGGGTACAAGATTATTTTAATTAATAATAATCCGAGCGCAATTTCATTGGCCCCGGGATTTGCGGATAAAGTATATCTGGAACCACTTACAGTTGAAAATTGTTTGAATATTTTTAATATTGAAAAGCCTGACGCTATTTTAGCGCAAGGAAAGTGGGAAATTGTTAATAAACTTGTAGATAATGGAATTGTAATTAAACAATTACCTTTAAGTAGAACTACTCGCTCTGAAAATGTCGATTCTGATTTTATGTTTGTTACTCTTAAATCTAATGAGAAGATCAGCGTTTTGGGGAAAATTAGAACAAATGAGGAATATCTAAGTACTGATTTATCTGCTTTGTCTCAAGAAGTTTCAAATAAAGCCAAACGTTTAGCGGAACGTGAAACCTCTAGAATGGAAGAAAACGGAATTTTTACAGTTATTTTTAAAAATGATCGTGGACATTTAACCCTAACAAGTATTGCGCCACTTTCGGTTCAAGACTTACCGTTTATAAGTTTTGCAACGGGTACAAATATGACTTCACTTCTAGTTGATGTTACATTGGGACAGTTCACTAAATTGGACAATATCCAAAAGATAACTCGAAAACATAATTACACTTATAAACATGTTTATCCTTACAAACAATTTGGATTGATTGAACCGCAAAAACCTCCTTTCTCACTCGCAATTGGTGCAGAAATTAAACGTTTATAAGAATTAAGCTTGGTAAAATTTGCACAACTTGATTTTTTTATAGTAACAAGTTGGAATATTTTAATCTAAATTCAGTATCTAGGAATAAGGATTTTTATTGCTTACATTTTTAAACCCAGCGGATTTGAAATAAATTAAAAAGAGTTCGGAATTTTATTTCGAACTCTTTTTTAAAACTATTCAAATTGAGCGTCATATAATTTTTTATAGTAACTGTTTTGTTTAAGAAGGTTTTCGTGAGTGCCAGATTCTACGACCCTACCTTGATCCATCACGATAATGTTATCGGCATTATGAATTGTCGAAAGTCGATGAGCAATAACAAGTGATGTTCGGTTAGTTAAAAGGTTATTTAAAGCATGCTGAATAGCCTTTTCAGATTCATTATCTAGGGCGGCAGTGGCTTCATCTAAAATTATTACTTGTGCATCTTTTAGCAAGGCTCTGGCAATTGAAATTCTTTGCTTTTGACCGCCTGATAGTTTAATTCCACGTTCACCAACCTGCGTATCTAGTCCATCTGGTAATTTAACAATATAATCATCAATATTTGCCATTTGGGCAGCTTCGTGAATATTTTTGTCTGAAATATCACTTTCTCCATACATGATATTCTCTCGAATTGTTCCATCAATAATATCAACGTCCTGAGATACAATTGCAATGTTGTCCCTCAATGACTTAATTTTAATGTCTTTGATCGGGATATTATCGAAAAATATGTTTCCAGACGTAACTTCATAGAATCTAGTTAGGAGCTTGGTGATTGTTGTCTTACCAGCACCAGAATGACCAACCAATGCTGTTGTTTTTCCATAAGGAATATTAAAAGTAACGTTATTTAAAGCGTTACTTCCATCATTGAAGTTAACATTATCGGTTGAATATGAAAAAGAAATGTCATCTAACTTAATGCCTTGCTTAATTTGCGGAAAATTTTCTGCATCGGGTGAATCGATGATTTTGGGCTGAACGCCAATAACATCGATGATCCTACCATATGAAATTAAAGATTGTTGAATTTGATTTAATAGTTGCGTAAAAGAACGAATTGGGCTTTGTAACATAGCAACATAGCTAATATAGGCGACCATTTGACCAACAAGAAGTTGACCTTTGATTACAAAATATGAACCAAGCAAAAGTATAATCGCTGTACCTAGATAGTTCACAAAATCAATTGAAGGCGAAAAAATTGCTTGGTTTCTTGATGCCTCAATCATGTATTGACGGTTTTGATCCGCAAATTGATCGAATTTTTTGCTTTCGGCTTTTTCATTCGTGAAGCTTTTTATAAGTTGGATTTGGGTTAACGTATTTTGCATCTGATTTGACATGTCCGCTTGAGAGACACGTGCATTCCTAAATGCTGTTCGAATACGGGTCCTAAATATACGGTAAATAAAAAACATTAATGGGAAAGTGATACTAACCGCAAGAGCCATTTGCCAATTAACGATGATAATAAATACTAACACGCCAACGAATGTAAAGAAATTACCAATAATTGAGAGCATGTTTGCCGATATAAGGCTCTGCAAGTTATTAATATCACTGGTTAGCCGAACCATTAAATCACCAGTTTTGCTTGATTCAAAATAAGCGGAATCAAGGCTTAAAATATGTCTAAACAGGTTCTCACGAAGTGTCAAAATTGAATTTTGACTCATAATACTCATATAATAGGTGGAAAAATAATTGAAAACACCAAGTAACACAGCTGCAAGAATCATCAATGCAACGGAATAAAATAATTTAGTCATACTTTTATCAGGAATAATTTTATCAATGATGTATTGAGTAAATTGTGGCATTACAAATTGAAGTGCTGTAATAATTATGAGCGCAGCAATATTTAGGAAAAGAAGCCGTTTCTTTTGTAGAACGGTTTGAAAAACATACCTAAACATGCTTAATAAGGTGACTTCTTTTTTCATGATATTCCTCCATTTATTCTTTGTATATTAACCCTAGAATAATAGACACAATAGATTCTAAAGTCAATCTTTATGTTTTTTACTATATTTTATGAAAAAGTAAAGAAGAATTACAAATTTTGAATATTCAATTATAATTAATATATCAAGACAATAGAACGGAGAAAAATTTATGAACATAGGTATTGATAAGATAGGTTTTTTTACAAGTGATTTATTTTTAGATATGGCAGAGTTAGCCACTGCAAGAAATGAGGATCCAAATAAATATTTAATTGGAATTGGGCAAAAAAAGGCGGCCGTAATCCGTAATTCTCAAGATTCTGTGACACTCGCAGCAAATGCAGCTTCTAAAATTATTGATGACGCAGATCGCCAAAAAATTGATTTAATACTTTTTGGCACGGAATCTGGAGTTGATAATTCAAAATCAGGATCAGTGTATTTACAGCATTTATTAGGCATTAATCAATCTGCAAGTGGAGTCGAGTTAAAACAAGCTTGCTTTGGCTTAACAGCGGGTATCAGATTAGCAATGGGCCATATAATGATGAAGCCAGACAGTAGGGTTTTATTAGTTGGCTCTGACATCGCAAGATATGGGCTTCATAGTTCAGGCGAAGTAACCCAAGGTGGAGGAGCAGTTGCAATGATAATGAGTGCAAATCCACGCATTATGACTATCTCAAAAGAATATTCACATTACACGAAGGATATTATGGATTTTTGGAGACCACTCGGATTTTCGGAAGCTTTGGTGGATGGCAAATACTCTTCGGATGAGTTTATTCAGTTTTTTCTAAAAACTTATAATGCGTATAAAGATATGACAAAGTTAGAATCATCCGATTTTGAGGCATTGGTATTTCATCTTCCGTTCACCAAAATGGGATATAAGGCACTACGAGCGGGAATTGAAGATGAAACAGTTGAAGAACAAAATCGGTTATTTGAGGCCTTTGATGAATCCAAACAACTATCACAGATTGTGGGGAATTTATATACCGGTTCTTTATACTTGAGTTTGATTTCACTTCTGATTAATCGAGAACTTAAGCAAAATGACATAATTGGTTTGTTTAGCTATGGCTCAGGGGCCGAGGGAGAATTCTTTAGTGGTAAGATTAACAATTATGACAAGCAATCTTTAATTGAAAGTTTGAAGTGGTTAGATCAGCGTAAGCAAGTGACTGTTAAAGAATACGAAAGAATCTACCTGAGCGCAATGTTGGATAGTGATGATTTTGAAACTGATTATAGAGAAGATCCAGCAAAATTTATTTTAAAAGGGCAAAAAAATCATCAAAGAATTTACGGGGAACATTGATGATTATAAAAAAAATGGTACTAAAGCAAAGAGATGGATGCTTTAGTACCACTTTTTATTAATTCGCTATTTACTGAAAAAGTTATATGTTACATTTTGATCCTTAACGGCCAAAAGTTTTTGATTTGCTTTATCAGGATTTAACAGTTGTAGGGTGTATCCCTTGCCAAGGTCGTTTTCGATTGATTTGGATGTTGTTTTAAAGTTTGTAACCATCTGATCAAAGTTTGCTTCATTGGCCTGATTAGGATTGGCAATAATTTGACGAAGTGGCTTCACGAAACTAGAAGCGGTTGGTAACAAGGAATAAGTTTTAGTAGAACCGTCAAAACTTACTTTACCAATGGACTTATAACTTTCTCTAACGGAGTTAAGGATTGAATTTTCTGATAATTCTTGCTTAGCTTCACTTTGGCTGGAACTATTATCGGTTAATTGATTTAACGGAAGCTTGTTTGTAAGACTATCCGCACTAGTGCTATCTACTTGCGCTGATTGATGGTCTCCCTGTTTTAGAGCTTTTGGAACTTGGAGAGATGAATATAATAACCCGGCCCCGACCAATAAAGTCAATAGAATGGTCAAAAGGGGATTTTCTCGGTTTGTGATAACCATTGCAACCCGAAACAACAATAGTATAAAAGCGATACCTAAAATTATTGCCAAATAAAGCATACGTTTCTCCTTATCATTTTTCACCATTATACATGTTCAACATTATAATCGGCAAATTCACAATAAAATCTAATAATAAGCATATATATTTACTTATTTTATAATATAGTAACTATAAAATGAGGTGAAACAGATGGGGATGACTTTTGAAAAGGGCACTTTGGTTAAATGTCGATATGTTGAATCAATGTTAAACCCAATTATAGGTAGGGTTTTGAATCAATTAGGAGATACAGTAATTATTGAAGTTCTGCACTATTCTGAGGTTGACCGAATCAAATTGAAAAGGAAAAAATATCTTCTTGAATTAAAAATAGTTCATTGTGAAGCGATAAAAATTCGCAAAATGAAAAAAGTTCAAAATAAAAGATATTAAAAGGGGTCAGGCAACACTAAAGAATAATTTTTTCTATGCCCAAATAATAAAAATACGAGAAATAAGGCAAGTGATTTCGCTTTTTAAACTCATCACTTTTCAACTTATATCTCGCTTACTTTATTGTCTCGAATAAATAATAGTTAAAAAATCTGATTCCGAAACAAACCAACAACCTTACCCAGGATAGTCACATTTGAAAGAATAATTGGTTGCATAGTGTCATTTTCGGGTTGTAGTCGAATATGATCAATTTCTTTGAAGAATCGCTTGCAGGTAGCCTCATCATCCTCAGTCATTGCAATCACAATATCTCCATTATCAGCGCTTTGTTGTCGGCGAACAATAACTTGATCACCAGAAAGAATTCCAGCGTTAATCATACTCTCCCCACGAATGGTTAACATGAAGAGGTCTTTTTGGCTCTCCTTGTACTCATCAGGGACGGGAAAATAATCGGTTGCTTCTTCAACAGCTAAAATTGGTTGCCCAGCAGTTACTACACCAAGCATTGGAATAGTATCTTCGTTGGTTTCAATTCCAAGTTCTTCCAATCCAGCTGCCGTAACCTCAAGAGCTCTGGGTTTAGTAGGATCTTTTTGTAAGAAGCCCTTTTTTTCGAGTCGTGAAATATGACCATGGACTGTTGAGGTAGAGGATAAACCGACTGCTTCACCAATTTCGCGAACAGTCGGAGGATACCCTTTTTCAGTAACTTTTTCATGAATAAATTGTAAAACAGCAAATTGCTTGTCACCAACTTTTACAGTCATTGCGTAACTCCTTAATTTATTTAACATAATCATACCATGTCCAACTTTCCTAATCAAACTTATGTTCGTATTTTTTGCTTTTTGATCTTTCATGGTAGTATTATTATAAAAAAGATTGGAGTGTGGAGTATGGCTGATCAAGAAATGCAAAAGTTAATTAAAAGAATTAATGAATTAGCAAAAAAAGCCAAAGAAGATGGCTTGAGTGATCTTGAAATCATTGAACGTAAAGATTTACGCCAAAAATATTTAAAGAAATTTCGCGAGAGTTTTCGTAGTCAGGTAGAAATGATGCAGATTTTTGATAAAGATGGTAAAGAAGTTACTCCCCAAAAAGTCAAAGACGCCCAGCGAAAAAAGGGGTTGCGTGATTAATTTTTTCTTCCGTTTTATTGTTTTTTTGTGTAGTATATAAGATATGTAACAGTGTAAGGAGGAATTAACGTGTCAACTGGAATTTGGATTGCAATAGTAGTTGTTGCTGCATTAATTGGTGCAGTAGCTGGTTTTTTCATTGCTCGTCGATACATGGAGACTTATCTTAAGAATAATCCTCCAATCAATGAAGAGATGTTGCGGACGATGATGTTACAGATGGGACAAAAACCGTCACAAAAGAAATTACATCAAATGATGACTTCAATGCAGAATCAAGCCAAGAAGGGCTAATTTGTTTGTAAGATTGCTAAATAATAACTATAAAAAAGAGGCCAGAAAAATTTTGGCCTCTTTTTTATAGTTATTATTTTTTGGAAGAGACATCAACATATTTAAATGCCGGGTCAATTTCTCGATCAAGTGATATAAATTCAGCATTTAGTTGAGACTCAAGAGTTGCTAAATTCTCTTCGTTCATTCTCATTTTTTTGTCAATTTGAATTGGTTTTCCAAAGGCAATTTTTATTTTACGACGTGAAAATAGGCTTTTAAATGTTAGTGGCCCTTGGTAAACCGCTGGAACAATTGGCACTCCAGCAAGTTTAGCGATTACAAATGCGCCACTTTTAAGTTCTTCAGAATGGCGGGTTCCTGACGGAAATATGATTGTTGAAAGATTGCTATTTTTCAGCAACTTTACTGGTATTTTTATTGCAGATGGTCCAGGATGTTGCCTATCAACGGGAAAAGCATTTAAACTAGTTATTAACCAGCTTAAAAATTTATTTTTAAATAATTCTTGTTTGGCCATAAACGCAAACTTTTTGGGCGATGCCGCCATTGCATATAAAACAGGATCAAACCAAGTACGATGAGGTGCGACTAAAATATAGTTTCCCTTGGGAAGTTGTTCCTTGTTGTATGACCTTGGTATGCCATTGATTAGATATATTAAGGCGAAAACGATTCCGCGGATAATTGAATAGAACATTTGATTTTTTTCCTTTTTTTTGTAATATTTACTTCAGTCAGTATGACGAATTTTAGGAAAAGTTTCAACAAGTTGGAGAGTAGTTTTGAAGCCAAAAATAAAAATAAATGAACGTATAGATCAATTATATAGCAGTGACGTTAAAATTATACAGAGCTCGCAAGTGTTTTCATTTTCTCTTGATGCCGTTCTGTTAGCTCATTTCACTAATTTAAACGCAAAACATGATAGGAATATTGTTGACTTATGTGCGGGTAACGGAGCTGTTGGTCTCTTTTTATCTCCAAAGACCGAAGCAAGAGTTACATTGGTAGAAATTCAGTCACTTTTGGCCGATATGGCTAGTAGAAGTATTCAGTTAAATAATTTAGAAAATAGGTTCCATGTTGTTAATGATAGTATTGCTAATATTTTTAAATATTTGTCTAGTGATTCAATTGACGTGGTAACCTGCAACCCGCCATATTTTGTTAACAGGGAACAAAGCATTAAAAATGCAAATAAATATCTCACGATTGCTAGACATGAAGTATTAACGTCCCTGAGTGAAGTATTAGATGTATCATCGCGATTGTTGAAGATGAACGGAAAGCTGTTCATGGTGCACAGGCCGGAAAGATTAGATGATATTTTATTTGAATTGAAGGCGCATCGCCTTGCACCAAAAAGGATTCAATTTGTGTATCCACACGTTAATGATAATGCTAACATGGTTTTAATTGAAGCTATCAAAGACGGTGGCCCGAATGGGGTAAAGATTATTCCGCCAATAATTACGTATTCAGGAAGTGATTATTCTAAAGAGGTTGAAACAATACTATATGGAAATACCGATTAAAAATGGTTTCTATTTTTATGTTCTACTTTGTCATGATGGTTCATTATATGGAGGGTATACCGTTAATATTATTAATCGTGTAACAACACATAACTCTGGAAATGGTGCCAAATATACTAAACCATCAAGTAGAAGACCCGTCCAGCTTTTATACTTTGAACAATTTGAGAATCAACATGACGCCTTAAGTGCTGAATATAAATTCAAACATCAAAGTCGACAAAAAAAGATTGAATTTTTAAAACTTAAAAATGTTTCTCTTTAATGGAGTTGATTACTGGTGTGTTATACTCAACCAAAACGGATGAAAGAGGTAACAAACGATGAAAATAACGGCATATGGTATTCGAGAAGATGAACGACCATATTTAAATGAATGGCAAGAAAAAAACAATATTGAAGTTCAAGCTGTTAGTGAATTACTGGATTCTGAGACGCTGGAATTAGCAAAGGGCTCTGATGGTGTCGTTGCATTTCAACAAAAGCCTTATACTGATGATATTTTTAGTAAAATGAACCGGTTCGGAATTCATGCTTTTTCATTGCGAAATGTGGGAGTAGACAATCTGTCTTTCAATGCATTGAAAGAGAATAATGTAATGTTGTCAAATGTCCCAGCATATTCACCTAATGCAATTGCAGAGTTATCGGTTACACAATTAATGGCATTAATTCGAAGAATTCCTGATTTTCAAGCAAAAATGAAAAGAGGGGATTTTCGCTGGGAACCAACTATTGCACTTGAGCTTAATCAAATGACTGTGGGTGTGATAGGTACTGGAAGAATTGGACGCGCCGCAATAGATATATTTAAAGGATTTGGCGCAAAAGTGATTTGCTATGATGTCTTTCTTAACCCTGAACTTGAAAAAGAAGGGGCGTATGTTGACACGGTTGAAGAACTTTACAAATCTGTTGATGTTGTAACGTTGCACGTTCCCGCATTGAAAGATAATTATCATATGCTTGATGACAAGGCATTTAATAGTATGAAGGATGGAGTGTTCGTTTTAAACTATTCTCGTGGTTCCTTAATTGATACGGCAGCTCTAATCAGAGGACTTGATAGTGGGAAAATTGCTGGAGTTGGATTAGACACTTACGAAAACGAAGTTGGTATTTTTGAGATAGATCATGAAGATCAGCCAATTGATGACGAGATGTTTAATAATTTAAATGCACGAAGAAATGTAATGATTACTCCTCATGCTGCATTTTATACTACTAATGCAGTTAAAAATATGGTCCAAGTGGCTTTAGACAATAATAGAAGCCTTATTGAAAACGGTACGTCCCAGAATCAGGTAGATTTGGGATAACTTCTCTAGAAAAAACTTGCTTTGAACGAGATGCTACGATACAATGATAAACGGTTTAGTAACCAAAACACACTAAGTTAGAGATTGAGGTAGTGCCGAAAGGTCCCGAAATCCACGAAGACTTAGGAGGAAAAAACTAGGAGGTAGAATAACATGCCTGTTATTTCTATGAAACAATTGTTAGAAGCCGGTGTTCATTTTGGACATCAAACCCGTCGCTGGAACCCTAAGATGAAGCCATACATTTTTACAGAACGTAATGGTATTTACATTATTGACTTACAAAAAACTGTTAAATTAGTTGATAATGCCTACAACTTCATTAAAGGTGTTGCCGCTGAAGATGGTATTGTACTTTTTGTTGGTACAAAGAAACAAGCACAAAATGCAATCGAAGAAGAGGCAAAACGTGCTGGTCAATTCTATGTTAACCATCGCTGGTTAGGTGGAACTTTAACAAACTGGAACACAATTCAAAAACGTATCAAGCGTCTTAAAGATCTTAAAAAGATGGCTGAAGATGGTACTTTTGATCGTCTTCCAAAAAAAGAAGTTGCTCTTTTAAATAAACAAAAAGATAAGCTTGAAAAATTCTTGGGTGGTATTGAAGATATGCCACGTATTCCAGATGTTATGTTTATCGTTGATCCTCGTAAGGAGCAGATTGCAGTTCAAGAAGCTGAAAAACTTAACATTCCTGTTGTTGCAATGGTTGATACTAACTCTGATCCCGATCAAGTAGATGTAATTATTCCTTCTAACGATGATGCTATTCGTGCCGTACGTTTAATTACTGCTAAAATGGCTGACGCTGTTATTGAAGGTCGTCAAGGTGAAGATGATGTTGACGCTGCTGAAGAAGCTCCTGCTCAATCAGGCGTAAGCAAAGATTCTTTAGCTGATTTAAAGAAGTCAGTTGAAGAAGGATCAGATTCCGAAGAATAATAACACTCGGGCTGTCTCAGTTTTTGACCTTTTGGGCCGGAGATTGATGACAGCCTTTTATGTGAAATAATTATGAACTAGGAGGCCAGTATAATGGCAAGTATTTCTGCAAAACAAGTTAAAGAATTACGTGATAAGATCGGTGTCGGCATGATGGATGCCAAAAAAGCCTTAGTTGAAACAGAGGGCGACATGGAAAAAGCAATTGATTTTCTTCGTGAAAAAGGGATCGCCAAGGCTGCTAAGAAGAGCGACCGAGTAGCCGCAGAAGGCTTGGCTGATGTTGAGTCACATAATAATGCTGCTGCTATCGTAGAAGTTAACTCTGAAACAGATTTTGTTGCTTCTAATGATCGTTTTGTCGACCTTGTAAAAGAAATCGCATCACAAGTTGCTTTAGAAAAGCCAGCCAACATAGAGGATGCTTTAGCACTTAAATCAACAAACGGAACGATTAATGATGACATCATTGAAGCAACTCAAGTAATTGGTGAAAAAATTTCACTTCGTCGTTTTGAAGTTGTTGAAAAAAATGATGGAGAACATTTTGGAGCATACCTACACATGGGTGGTAAGATTGCATCTCTTGTTGTTCTTGAAGGTGCTGATGAAGAAACTGCTAAAGATGTTGCAATGCACGTTGCCGCTATTAATCCAAAGTATGTAAATCGTGACCAAGTTCCAAGCGAAGTTTTGGAACACGAACGTGAAGTGCTTACAAAGGAAGCTGAAACGGAAGGCAAGCCTGCTAATATCATCGAAAAGATGGTTGAAGGTCGGTTAAATAAGTTCTTATCTGAGATGAGCCTTGACGATCAAGAATTCGTTAAGGATCCAGATCAAACAGTTGCTAAATATGTCGCTTCTAAAGGCGGTAAGGTTAAATCATTTATCCGTTACGAAGTCGGTGAGGGTATAGAAAAGAAGAATGTTGATTTTGCCGAAGAAGTTAGAAAAGAAATGGGCAAATAATATATATTAAAAAAGGGAATCGTAGCGATTCCCTTTTTTTATGCCTTCATTAGCAGTTACAGTACGTTACTTTTGACAAACTTTATTTTAAAACAAAGTATTTTATAAAAATTACATTAAGAACGGTTCAACAATTTTTAACTTTTAGTAATTATGAAATTGTGGCTACCATTTCCCAGTTTCGCAGCAAGTTGGATTATGATAGAATTGGTAATGGAATTAATATAGGAGGCTGTATCTATGTCTGAAGTTAAATATAAAAGAGTTATTATGAAATTAAGTGGTGAGGCTTTAGCAGGTGACAAAAAAACTGGTATTAATCCACCAGTGATTCAAAAAGTTGCTGAAGAATTAAAAGATGTTCATGATATGGGCGTTCAGATCGCTATCGTTGTCGGCGGCGGAAATATGTGGCGTGGTGAAACCGGTGAACAAATGGGAATGGAACGTGTTCAGGCCGACTATATTGGTATGCTGGGAACCGTAATGAATGCCTTAGCACTTCAAGATAGTTTGGAGTCCTTAGGTGTGCCAACCAGGGTTCAAACATCTATTGAGATGCGTCAAATTGCAGAACCTTATATTCGACGTAAAGCAGTTCGTCATCTTGAAAAGAATCGGATTGTTATTTTTGCAGCTGGAACTGGTAGTCCTTATTTTTCAACTGATACCACGGCTGCCTTACGGGCAGCTGAAATTGGTGCCGAGGCTATTTTAATGGCAAAAAACGGTGTCGATGGGGTGTATTCTGCTGATCCTAACATAGACACAAACGCTACGAAGTTTGATGAATTAACTCACATGGATATAATTGACAAGGGCTTAAATGTTATGGATACAACCGCAAGTTCTCTTTCAATGGAAAACAATATTCCTTTGGTAGTATTCAATCTTAACCAAACAGGTAATATCAAAAGAGTTGTTATTGGCGAAAATATTGGAACGACTGTCAAGGGGGAATAGTAATGGCTGGAAAAGATATTTTAGATAAAAATAAAAATCGGATGGGTAAAGCACATGAGGCATTAGAACGTGAGCTCGGTTCTATCCGTGCAGGACGAGCTAATGCAGCATTGTTAGATCGAATAGAAATTAGTTACTATGGTGCACCGACACCACTTAACCAAATGGCATCAATTTCAATTCCAGAACCTCGGGTTTTGTTAGTTACTCCATTTGATAAATCCGTTTTGGGAGATGTCGAACAAGCAATTTTAACTTCTGATTTAGGAATCAATCCGGCAAATGATGGTTCAGCTATTCGTTTGGTTATTCCTCAATTGACCGAAGAAACTCGTAAAGATCTTGCTAAAAATGTTAAGGCTGAAGGTGAAAAGGCTAAAATCGCAGTTCGCAATATCCGTCGTGATATGATGGATGACCTTAAAAAAGGTAATAAAAAGGGTGATTTTAATGATGATGAATTTCATAATTTAGAAGATCAAGCTCAAAAAATCACGGATGATGCAATTAAAAAAGTTGATGAGATCGTTTCAACTAAAGAAAAAGAAGTATTAGCCGGTTAATTTTTTAATACAGGTTGAAAGTTCAAATTAGTTTTCTTAACTATTTAATCTGGTTGGTTCGGAGTGAAAAACGAGGTTATGTTTTTGTCCGAACCACTTTTTATTTAGTGGGTTTACACGATTTGATTGGGTCTGAAATTTAATTTTAAAGTATTTTGATAAGTTGAGGAATTATTGTGAATGATTCAAATGAGATTTTTTTAAATGAGAATATTCCAAACCATATTGCAATTATTATGGATGGAAATGGGCGATGGGCAAAGAGACGTCATCTTCCCCGTGTTGCTGGTCATAAGAGGGGAATGGATGTAGTGAAAATAGTCACTCAAGAGGCATCCAATCTTGGTGTTAGAGTGCTTACCTTATATGCCTTTTCGACGGAAAATTGGAAGAGACCTAGTTCAGAAGTTTCTTTTTTGATGAAGTTACCGATTGACTTTTTTGGAACGTTTGTTCCAGATTTAATTGAACAAAATATAAGAGTCCAAGTAATGGGCGATGTTACTAAGTTACCAAAGGATACCCAGAAATCAGTTCGTGATGCTGTTGCACAAACTAGTCGAAATACCGGAATGATTCTTAATTTTGCCTTGAATTATGGTGGACGTGACGAAATAATTCAAGCTGTTCAGTCAATTGCGGAGCAAGTTAGTGGTAAACAGCTCATCCCAGAACAAATCGATGCCAAATTATTTGCAAAGAATTTAATGACCAATCAACTTGGTGAACTAGCAGACCCAGATTTATTGATTAGGACTAGTGGTGAAGAAAGAATTTCAAATTTCTTACTTTGGCAAATTGCTTATAGTGAGATGGTCTTTACAGACACTTTATGGCCTGATTTTGATGAGCAAGAATTAAAAAATTGTATTCAACAATTTCAAAAACGTGACCGCCGCTTTGGCGGTATAAAGAAATGAGGCTATTAGAGAGATGAGACAACGAGTAATTACAGCAGTTATTGCTTTAGTTATTTTTATTCCCATTATTATTTTGGGAGGGCCATGGATTGAGGTGGCCGCACTGGCTTTGGCAGGTGTTGCAATGAGTGAAGTCTTAATGATGAAGAAGATTTTGTTAATCAGCCCGGAAGCAACAATTAGCATTTTAGGTACTTTGTTTTTAGTATCAAATGATAAATGGTATGGTTTTTTACCAAGTCAATTTAACAAACAGTTTATTTTCTTTCTTTTTGTTATTGCATTGTTAATTAGAATCATTTTTTCTAAAAATAGATTTAATTTCGACGATGCTGGTGTACTTACACTTAGTATGTTGTATATTGGTTTTGGATTTAATCAATTTGTTGCTGCGCGAAATGTTGGTTTAACAACATTACTGTTTGTTCTTTTTATCGTTTGGCTTACGGATAGTGGGGCTTATATGATTGGGCGTCAATTTGGTAGAAATAAATTATCGCCGTTGATCAGTCCAAATAAAACGTGGGAAGGTTCGATTGGTGGTACCGTAGTTGCAGTCATTATTTGCTCTATTTTTGCAATATGGACCAAAGTGAGCCTTGATGTAATAGGCATAACTCTGATTGCGATCGTTCTTTCAATAGCTGGTCAGATGGGAGACTTGATTGAGTCGTCTCTCAAGCGTTACTATGGCGTGAAAGACTCTGGTAAAATTCTGCCAGGACATGGTGGAATATTGGATCGTTTTGATAGCTTGTTGTTGGTTTTACCAATTGCTCATCTGTTTGGTTTGTTTTAGCTCTAGATAGGAGAAATTTATGTCAGTATTAACAACAATTGTTACGTTTATTATTGTTTTTGGAATTCTTGTAGTTGTACATGAATTTGGGCATTTTTGGATGGCACGCCGTTCAGGAATTCTGGTACGTGAGTTTTCGATTGGAATGGGCCCCAAAATCGTTGATTTGAAGTCAAAAGGTACAACTTTTACTATCCGAGTTTTGCCTATTGGTGGATATGTTAGAATGGCCGGCATTGATGAAGAAGATGATGAGTTAAAGCCTGGGCAGCAAGTTATTCTTTCAACAGACCAAAAGAATATTGTTACTAAGATCGACGCGAGCAATCATCCCAACGTTGGAGTTGGATTTCCATTTGAAGTTGTTAAATACGATTTGGTTAATGACCTATTTATTGAAGGTTATCAAAATGGAAACGAAGATAAGCTCTTAAGGTTAGGTGTTGACCATGATGCAACCATAGTTGAAGCAAATAATGTTGAAGTTAGAATTGCCCCGCACGATGTTCAATTTCAGGCAGCCAAACTTTGGAAGAGGATGCTCACAAATTTTGCTGGTCCGTTTAATAACTTTGTTCTGGCTATTGTAGTGTTTGCAGTTTTGGGTATACTCCAGGGCTCGGTCCCAACCAATTCTAATAAAGTAAATGTTGTTGATAATGGCATCGCTGCAAAAGCAGGTCTAAAAAATAATGACACAATTACAAAAATTAATGATATAAAAATTAAGAATTGGTCTGAAATTTCAGAAAACATTTCTAATAAGGCAAATCAAAACGTAACATTAACAGTTCAGAGACAGTCTCAGAAAAAAATTATTCAGCTAAAACCTAAAGAGGTTAACAACGGGGGGAAAAAGGTTGGGATGATTGGTATTGAAACAACTTCTACCCGAAACTTACTTTCGAGAGTATTGTATGGTTTTACCGGTACTTGGGAAATGACAGAGCGATTGTTTGGAGCAATTGGTCAGATGTTTCACGGCTTTAGTCTAAATGACTTAGGAGGGCCAGTTGCCATTTATGCAACAACATCGCAAGCTACACGTCAAGGATTTACTTCTGTTCTGTTTGTATTGGCGTTCTTATCATTAAACTTAGGGATTGTTAATTTGTTTCCAATACCTGCTCTGGATGGTGGTAAGCTTCTGCTTAATATAATTGAAGCAATTAGAAGAAAACCCATTAAACCAGAGACAGAAAACATAATTACATTAATCGGTTTTGGATTTTTAATGTTACTCATGATTTTAGTAACATGGAATGATATTCAACGATATTTCATTAAATAAACGGGGTGCACACAGTGAAACAATCAAAACTTTTAATACCAACTGTTAAAGAAGTTCCAAGTGATGCTGAGGCTTTAAGCCATCAGATGATGATTAGGGCGGGGTTTATAAGACAGGTATCAGCGGGAAGTTATGCATATTTGCCACTAGCTTACCGAGTTTTAGAAAAAGTTAAAGGTATTATCAGAGAAGAACTCGATAAGATTGATGCGGTCGAAATGTTGGCTCCAATTATTTTGCCAGCAGAACTCTGGAAGAAATCAGGTCGGTTTGAAACATACGGACAAGAATTATTTAAGTTGAAGAATCGACATGGTAGGGATTTTATTTTGGGACCAACACACGAAGAAACATTTACGACGTTCATTCGCGATGATATTAAGTCTTATAAGAAGCTTCCTCTGACACTCTATCAGATTCAAACAAAGTACCGTGACGAAGATCGTCCTCGTTATGGTTTGCTACGTGGTCGAGAGTTTATGATGAAAGACGCTTATTCGTTCCATGCGAACGAGGAAAGTTTAGATGAAGTTTTCCATAAGATGGAAATTGCTTATCGTAACATTTTTAATCGAATTGGTTTGGATTACAGAGAGATTGTCGGCGATGCTGGTGCCATGGGTGGCAGGGATTCACGTGAATTTTCTGCAATTGCTCCTGTTGGTGAAGACACAATTGCTTATTCAGATTCTAGTGATTATGCCGCTAATCTTGAAATGGCAACTAGTCAATATCAAAATTTAAACATTAATGAAGAGTTGCGCGATTTAGAAAAAGTTTCAACTAATAATGCACATTCTATTGATGAGGTCTCTGAGGCGTTGAATATAGACGAGGGACGAATAATCAAGACCCTTGTCATGATTGCAGATGAGGAACCCATCTTGGTACTGTTACGTGGAAATGACGAACTTAATGAGGTAAAATTAACAAACTTGCTTGGTGTAAATGAAGTTCATGAAGCCTCTGAGGAAGAGGTTGTTGCTCTGCTGGGGGCCCACGTTGGATCAGTTGGTCCAATGATAGACGATGCAAAAGTGAGAATAGTAGCGGACCAATATGTTCAGCAAATGACCAATGCTGTTGTAGGTGCAAATGAAGATAATTATCACTTTATCAATGCAAACCTTAATCGCGATTTTGATGTAACCGAATTTAGTGATCTGAGAGTTGCTAAGGAGGGTGAGCTTGCTCCTGATGGGAAAGGAAAACTCACTTTTACTAAGGGTATTGAGATTGGTCATGTTTTCAAAATTGGAACTAAGTATTCAAAAGCACTTGATGCAACTATTTTGGATGAAAATGGGCGTGCGAAACCTGTTATTATGGGGTGCTATGGAATTGGAGTGAGTCGTTTGTTATCTGCTGTTACGGAACAACAGGCGGATGAATATGGTTTAGTTTGGCCCAATGCAATTGCTCCCTATGATGTACATGTTGTGCCAGTTAGCGATCGGGATAAGAATCAGCAAACAATTGCTACACAAATTGAACAAGATTTGACTGAAGCAGGATTACAGGTTTTAGTTGATGATCGTAAAGAACGTGCTGGTGTTAAATTTGCCGATTCGGATTTGATTGGGCTTCCAATTCGAGTAACAGTCGGGAAAAAATCTAGTGATGGAATAGTTGAAGTTAAAATTAGAAAAACAAGCGAGACATTGGAAGTACGAGTAGAAGAATTGAAAAATACAATTGAAATTCTTCTAAATCAAGCTAAATAGTTTAATATTTTAAAAGATGTTTTCTTGGTTTATAATCAGGGGAACATTTTTAAATTAATGATTGATCCACTAGTGGAGGAAGAAATTGAGTTTATCAGAACAAGAACAGTTTCAAACGTTGTTAGAGCACATTGGACTTTTAAATTACGATGATAATAACTTGAAGACCGGTAAAATAAAAAATTTAATAATTCACAAGGAATCTAAGGAGTGGGAGTTTTATTTTGAATTTGAGGATGTGTTAGATTTTGAGACGTTTTTAAATTTTCAAAATCATCTTAAAAATGAATTTAAGGCGATTGCCCAAATTAAGTATCAAATAATTCCGAAAAAGGCTGACTTGAATGTTAGAAAAGTACTATCCTACTGGGATTGGGTAGTTAAGAATAGTGATGTCAAGTCTTCAGTTGTTCAGCAAATTTGTGAAAAAGCCGTTCCTAAATTTGAAGATGGCCAACTAACGATTTCTGTACCTGATGAAGTTGCACAAAGCTTTTTTACTGACGAGGTGACTAAATCATTCAGCAAGTATTATCAAATGATTGGCTTCTCAAATATTTCGATTAAGACAAAGGTGGATGCCTCTAATTCTGAGACCTCGTTTCAAGAATATCATGAAGCAAAGAAGCAAAAGGATCAGGAACTTGCCCAAAGAGCGACCGCCGCAATTCAGATGCGAGAAAATAAACGAAAAGAACAGGCTGTCGATGCAAGTTTCAATGAAGGACCTGTTCAGATTGGAAAACCAATTTCTCCAAAAGAAAATGTCACGCAATTGCGAGATGTTAATCAAGAAGAACGATCGTTGTTAATTGAGGGATATATTTTTGATGTCGAAATTCGCACACTACGTTCAGAACGTCAGCTACTTATCTTTAAAGTTACAGACTATACTTCTTCAATTACAGTTAAGAAATTCTCTAAAAATGACAGCGATGAACAAGCATTTGCTAACGTAAAAAAAGGGATTTGGGTTAAAGTTCGAGGAAGTGTTCAAGAAGATACTTTTATGAAGGATCTAACAATGAATGCTTATGATGTGGAAGAAATTAAACACGCTGAGCGAAAAGACCGATCAGATGAAAAACGAGTAGAATTGCATCTGCATACCAATATGAGTCAAATGGATGCCACAAACAGTATTTCAGATTACGTTATTCAGGCATCAAAATGGGGCCATCGAGCAATAGCGGTTACGGATCATTCTGGTTTGCAGGCATTCCCAGAAGCATACGCCGCAGCCAAGAAAAATAACATAAAGATGCTATTTGGAGTTGAAGCTAATCTAGTTGATGATGGAGTTCCAATTGGATATAACAATAAGCATACGCCCCTGAAGGGTGCAACATATGTCGTGTTTGATTTGGAAACCACGGGTTTATCAGCAATTTATGATAAGGTAATTGAATTATCGGCTGTGAAAATGCAGGATGGTAATGTAATTGATCAATTTGAAGAATTTATTGATCCAGGGTTTCCTTTATCTGAAACCACAATTAATTTGACCAGTATTACTAATGAAATGGTTCATGGTTCAAAAAGTGAGGAAGAAATTTTTAAATCATTTAGAGAATTTTATGGTGATTCAATAATTGTTGGTCATAATGTTACCTTTGATGTAGGTTTTATGAACACTGGTTATCTTAGACATAACATGAAAGAAATTACTAACCCAGTAATTGATACACTTACACTTGCTCGTTTCTTGTATCCTACTTTAAAGGGCTACAGATTAAATACGTTAGCAAAGAAATTTAGTGTTAATTTAGAGCATCATCATCGTGCTATTTATGATGCTGAGACAACAGGACACTTGTATTTTAAATTTTTAAAAGATGCAGAAGAACAATATGATATCGTTTACCATGATCAGTTAAATGATCATATGAGTGACAATGATGCATATAAACATGCTCGTCCAAATCATGCAATTTTAATTGCAAAAACTCAGGATGGTTTAAAAAATCTATTTAAACTAGTTTCAAAGTCAAATGTTGAATATTTTTATCGCGTTCCGCGTATTCCAAAGTCAGAATTGAAAGAGCTACGCGACGGCATTATTGTTGGATCCGCCTGTTCAAGTGGGGAAGTATTTACTGCAATGATGCAAAAGGGATATGCCGAAGCAAAGGCAAAAGCAAAATTTTATGATTATCTTGAAGTGATGCCTAAACCTGTTTATCAGCAGTTGTTGGATCAAGAACTTGTGAGCGGAACTAAGAACCTCGAAGAGATAATAGAAAATATCATTAAATTGGGTGATGATTTAGGGAAACCAGTTGTTGCAACTGGTGATGTTCATTATCTAAATCAAAATGATTCAATTTATCGTCAAATTCTGATTGGATCGCAGGGCGGAGCTAATCCACTTAATAGATCGGCACTTCCTGATGTTCATTTCAGAACCACAGATGAAATGCTAAGCGATTTTTCATTTTTAGGAGATAAACAAGCTCGTAAAATTGTTATTGAAAATACAAACCAGATTGCTGATTCAGTTGATGATATTAGTCCAGTGAAAAATAAGCTTTACACGCCTAAAATGCCTGGGGCAGAGGATCGTATAAGGCAGTTGACAATGGACCAGGCTCATGCGCTTTACGGAGAGACACTTCCAGAAATTGTTCAAGAACGCTTGGACAAAGAATTAAAAAGTATCATTGGAAACGGTTTTTCTGTTATTTATTTGATCGCTCAACGGTTAGTTCACAAGAGTAATAAAGATGGATATTTAGTTGGCTCTCGTGGCTCGGTTGGCTCAAGCCTTGTTGCTACTATGTCTGGAATTACTGAAGTAAATCCATTGCCGCCACATTATCGTTGTCCGAATTGTCAATATTCAAGCTTCTTTACAAAAGGCGAATACGGCTCTGGATATGATTTGCCCGATAAAAATTGTCCTAAGTGTGATACTGAAATGATCGGCGATGGGCAAGATATTCCTTTTGAAACATTTTTGGGATTCAAGGGTGATAAAGTTCCCGATATTGATTTAAATTTTTCTGGTGACTATCAACCTATTGCACATAATTACATGCAGGTTTTATTTGGTAAGGATAACGTTTTCAGGGCTGGTACCATTGGAACAGTCGCGGATAAGACTGCATATGGATACGTTAAAGCATATGAACGAGATCATAATATTCACCTTAGAGGTGCTGAAATTGATCGCCTTTCCCAGGGAGCCACAGGTGTCAAGCGAACTACTGGACAACATCCGGCTGGAATTTTAATTGTACCGGATTACATGGATATTTATGATTTTAGTCCGATTCAGTATCCGGCAGACGACCAGACCGCTGCTTGGAAAACAACCCATTTTGATTTTCATTCAATTCATGACAATATTTTGAAGATGGATATTTTGGGTCATGATGATCCTACTATGATACGTAAGCTTCAAGATTTATCAGGGATTGAACCGAAGAGTATCCCAACTGATGATCCTAATGTTATGAAAATTTTTTCTGGACCGGATGTTTTAGGCGTTTCAGAAGATCAAATTAATTCAAAAACCGGAACACTTGGAATTCCAGAGTTTGGAACACGATTTGTACGTGGAATGTTAGAAGAAACGCATCCAAAGAATTACTCAGAGTTATTGCAAATATCGGGTTTGTCACATGGTACCGATGTTTGGCTGGGAAACGCTGAGGAATTGATTAAAGCCGGAACGGTTACAATTAAAGATGTCATTGGGTGTCGTGATAATATCATGATGGATTTAATTCATTATGGTTTAGATTCTCAATCATCTTTCCAGATTATGGAGAGTGTTCGTAAGGGAAAGGGGATTCCTGAAGGTTTTGAAGAAAAAATGAGAAGTGCTAATGTTCCTGATTGGTATATTGAGTCATGTGGAAAAATTAAATATATGTTTCCACGCGCTCATGCTTCGGCATATGTCTTGATGGCACTTCGAATTGCTTATTTCAAAGTATATTTTCCTTTAGCATATTATGCCGCTTATTTTACGGTTCGAGCTGATGATTTTGATATTGTCTCTATGTCTCATGGAAAAGAATCTGTGAAAGCTAAGATGACCGAAATAAACGAAAAAGGCCGGGAAGCATCTACGAAGGAGAAAAACTTATTAACTGTTCTTGAATTAGCGAATGAAATGATAGAACGAGGTTTTGAATTTGGAATGGTCGATATAGAGCATTCTGATGCTGAAGAATGGATAATTGAGGGTAAAAGACTGCTAGCACCATTCAATTCCATTCCAGGACTTGGGGATAATGTTGCTAAACAGATTGTTGCTGCGAGAGCGGACAAACCATTTTTATCCAAGGAAGATTTGGCAAAAAGAGGACATGTTTCAGCAAGCTTGATTGAATTCATGACGATTAATAATGTATTGAGTGAATTACCTGATGAGAATCAGTTAAGCCTATTCTAAGGGGCGTTATTTGCTCTTTTGCGTTTTATATGGTATATTTATTCATGTAATTTTCATACTCGTAAATTGAGTGAGCAGCGATGCTCGCTCTTTTTATTGGAAAAATGGAGGAGAAACCTTGAGTAGTGATGTTGTTGAGACAGTAACCAAAATGGTAACGCCCATAGTTAATAAGCATAATTTTGAATTAGTTGAAGTTGAATTTGTAAAAGAAGGCCAAAGTTGGTTCTTGAGGGTTTACATAGATAAACCAGGTGGAATTAACATTGAGGAATGTGCCATGGTCAGCGATGAATTAAGTGAACAGTTAGATGAGGCAGATCCTGATCCAATTCCCCAAGCCTATTTCTTGGAAGTGTCGTCACCTGGAGCAGAACGTCCGCTTAAAAAAATTGAGGACTACGAAAATGCTGTGGGAGACTATATTCATATTTCACTTTATGCACCAATTGATAAGAAAAAGGTATTTGAAGGTGATTTAATATCTTTTGATGGTAAGCAAATTACAATGGATTACATGGACAAATCACGAAAAAAGCAATTAGTTGTTGATTTAGACAAGGTTGCCTTTGCAAGGTTAGCAATTAAATTTTAGAGAGGACTAAAAAAATGAGTAAAGAAATGGTTACGGCCCTTGATGCTTTAGAACAAGAAAAGGGAATCAAAAAAGAAATAGTAATTGATGCTCTTGAAGCGGCTTTAGTTTCAGCATATAAAAGAAATTATGGTCAAGCGCAAAACGTCGAAGTTGACTTTGATGAAAAGAAAGGTGATATTCACGTATACGCAGTAAAAAAAGTAGTTGATCAAGTTGAAGATGATCAACTTGAGGTAAGTCTCGATGAAGCATTAACAATTAATAAGGCCTACGAACTAGATGACGAAATTAAATTTGAAGTAACACCTAAAAATTTTGGTAGGATCTCTGCTCAAACTGCGAAACAAGTTATTATGCAACGAGTTCGTGAAGCAGAACGTGGTGTTGTTTATGAAAAGTACAGTCAATATGAAGATGAGATTGTAACTGGTGAAGTATCTCGCCGTGATAATCGTTATGTTTATGTTGATTTAGGTGGTGTTGAGGCTGTCATGGCTAAACAAGACCAGATACCAGGTGAACAGTATGAACCACATGATCATATTAAAGTATATGTAACTAAAGTTGATGACAGTGGTAAGGGGCCTCAAGTGTATGTTTCAAGAAGTGCTTCTGGTTTGCTTAAACGTTTGTTTGAACAAGAAGTGCCTGAAATCTATGATGGAACTGTCGAGATTGTCTCAATTGCTCGTGAAGCCGGTGATCGTGCAAAGGTTGCCGTTAAATCCGCTAATCCAGATATTGATCCTGTTGGTACAAGTGTTGGACCAAGAGGACAACGGGTTCAGACTATCGTTAATGAATTGCATGGTGAGAATATGGATATCGTTGAATGGGTTGAGGATCCCGCGGCGTATATTGCGAATGCATTAAATCCTGCAGAAGTTGAAGACGTATTATTTGATGAAGAAGATGAACGTTCTTGTATGGTAGTTGTTCCTGATTATCAATTATCGTTGGCAATCGGAAAGCGCGGTCAAAATGCGCGTTTAGCTGCAAAATTAACTGGTTATAAGATTGACATTAAATCAGAGACGGATGCTTCAGAATTCTTTGAAGAAGATGAAAACGTTGATGAGGCCGAAACTGAAGAATAGATTTGTGGAGGTGATTGCAATGAAGACTAGAAAAATTCCAATGCGAAAAGATATTGTTACCAACGAAATGTTTCCTAAAAGGGAATTAGTTCGTGTTGTTAAAAATAAGGAAAATGAGATTTCAATTGATGCGACAGGAAAAAAGCCTGGTCGTGGTGCATACATTGGTTTGGACGTAAAAATTGCTCAAAAAGCAAAGAAACAGCGTACCTTTGATAAAGCATTTAAAATTGAGGTAGATGATAAGTTTTACGATGAATTAATTGAGTATGTTGATCACCAACAAGCTCGTAGAGAGTTGTTCGGCGATGCTAAATAGTGATATTAGTAATTATTTAGGATTGATGAAAAAGGCACAAAAAATTATCACTGGTGAATCGCTTGTACTAGAGTCCATTAAGAAGAAAAAGGCGTTATTAGTTTTAATTACTAGCGATATGGGGTCGGCTACTCGAAAAAAAATAACCGATAAATGTAATTTCTATAAAGTTATGTGGATAGAGGTTGGATCAACGTTAGAATTATCAAACGCAATTGGGCAAAAGCGAAGTGTCATCGCGATTACTGATAGAGGATTTACAAATGGATTATTAAAAAAAATAGAATAGGAGCGTGAAACGATGGGCAAGAAGAGAATATATGAATTAGCCAAGGAATTAAACGTTTCAAGCAAAGATATGATTGCAAAAGCTCAAGAGGCAGGATTTGATGTAAAAAATCATATGTCAACTCTTGATGATGCAAGTGAAAAGCACTTAGTAAGCATTTTTGGTAGTAAACAGAGTACAAGTGATAATAAAACTGCGGTTAGCGGAAAAGCAGTTGAAAGTTCAGAAAAACACACACCAAAATTTCGTTCGAGCAAAACTGGCAAAACAGTTATTCGTCGTAATGAGGAAAAGGCAAAAGAAGATGGCAAAAAGCCATACAATCCGAAGGCAGGAAATCAGACATCTGTAAAAACAGAAACTGCTGTAAAGACAAATAATAACAATGCTCGACCTCAAACGCGTAACAATAATCAAAATAATCAAAAGAATCAACAACGTAATAATGGTCGACTAAATAATAATCGTAATAATACGAATGTTAACAATCGTCAGGGGAACACAAGCAATAATAGTAATTATCGTAGAAACAATAACAGTCAACGTTTTAATAATAATCGTTCGCAGAGCAATACGGTTAAGCCTAAGGCCGCAAACAAGGCTTTAGAAGCAGCACGTGCGGCGGTTTCTGAAATTAAAAATAGTACGCCTGCTCCAAGCCGTGCAAAGGAACAACCGCGAAAAAAAGAAGCGATTAAGCGTAGCACACCGGAGAAGAATGAGAGAAAAGTTAGTCCAAATGCGTCAGTCGCTCATTCTACTGCTAATACAAGTAATAGCAGGAATAATGAGCGTCGTTCTTTCTCAAAACCAGCTCCAACAACTAGTGTAAATAAGTCTTCTGAGAATAATGACAGTCGTTCAAACAACCGTTTCAATAACAATAAGAAAAAGAAGAACGATTACAGTCGCAATCGCTTTAGCGGAAATGGTAATCGTAATAATAGTTATAACGGAAACGGACGCCGTAATAAGAAAGTTAAAAAGAACGGTCGTCTAAAGAACGTTGAAACAAAACCAGCTCCAACACGTAAGGAACGTCCATTACCAGATTTATTAGAATATACTGAAGGAATGAACGTTGCAGATATTGCTAAAAAGATTCATCGTGAGCCGGCAGAAATCATCAAAAAGCTCTTTATGATGGGTGTTATGGTTAACCAAAATCAATCTTTGGATAATGACACAATTGAGTTGTTAGCTGCAGACTATGGCATCGAAGCACAAGAAAAAGTTGAAGTCGATATTTCTGATATTGATAAGATTTTTGATGAAGAACAAGCTAACACTGATAACCTAGTAAGTCGCCCTCCAGTTGTTACAATCATGGGTCACGTTGATCATGGTAAAACAACACTGCTAGATAATTTGCGTAATAGTCATATTACAGCTGGTGAAGCTGGTGGAATTACACAGGGAATTGGTGCTTACCAGTTGAACCATGATGGTAAGTTAATCACATTCTTGGATACTCCTGGACATGCTGCCTTCACTGAGATGCGTGCTCGTGGTGCTGATATTACTGATATTACAATTTTAGTTGTTGCAGCCGACGATGGTGTAATGCCTCAAACAATTGAAGCGATTAATCATGCTAAGGCCGCTGATGTACCAATTATTGTTGCAGTTAACAAGATTGATAAGCCAGGTGCCAATCCTGCTCATGTAATTGAACAATTAGCTGAGTACGAACTTATTCCAGAAAAATGGGGTGGGGATACCATCTTTGTAGAAATTTCAGCTAAGATGGGTACAAATATTAATGAATTGCTTGATATGATCTTGTTGCAGGCTGAGGTACTAGAATTAAAGGCTAATCCGGACCAAAGAGCTGCTGGTTCTGTAATTGAAGCTAAACTTGATCCAGGTAAAGGTACAGTTTCAACTGTGCTTGTTCAACAAGGGACGATGCACGTTGGTGATCCAATTGTTATTGGTAATACTTTTGGACGTGTCCGTACCATGGTTAACGAATTTGGTCATCGTGTTAAAATTGCTACTCCTTCCACACCTGTCGAAGTTACAGGTCTTAACGATGTGCCTGAGGCGGGGGACCGGTTTGTCGTATTTGAAGATGAAAAATCGGCTCGTGCTGCTGGTGAAGATCGTGCTAAGCGCGCTTTAGTTGAGGAACGGAAGCGAACTAACCATGTAACTTTGGACAATTTATTTGATTCTCTAAAAGAGGGTGAAATGAAACGTGTAGACATCATCATTAAGGCTGACGTCCAAGGCTCAGTTGAAGCTCTGTCAAGTAGTCTAAAGAAGATTGATGTTGAAGGTGTTCGAGTTAACGTTATCCATACGGCAGTTGGTGCTATAAACGAAAGTGACGTTACACTTGCTGAAGCAAGTAATGCTATCATTATTGGCTTTAACGTTCGACCTACTCCACAAGCTAAACAATTAGCAGATTCACAAGACGTTGATATTCGTCTTCACCGTGTAATCTACAACGCTATTGATGAAGTTGAAGCTGCTATGAAGGGAATGCTTGAACCAACTTACGAAGAAGAAATTACGGGTCAAGTTGATATCCGTGAAACATATAAGGTTTCTAAGATTGGAACAATTGCCGGTGGCTTTGTAACAGATGGATTCATTACTCGCGATTCTAGTGTTCGTTTGATTCGTGATGGCGTAGTTATCTATGAAGGACAACTTGGTAGTTTACGTCGTTTTAAGGATGACGTTAAAGAAGTTAAACGTGGTTTTGAACTTGGTTTAACAGTTGAAAACTATAATGACATCAAGATTGGTGATGTTATTGAAGCATACCGTATGAAGGAAGTACCTGTAGAATAATAATTCTTGGAGGTGTTCGTTATGGCACGACAATATCGATCTGATCGTCTTTCCCAGGAAATCGAAAAAGAAGTTAGCGACATTTTACGTAGAAAAGTTCGTGATCCGCGTTTAGAAGGTATAACTATAACTGGCGTTGAAGTTACTGGTGATTTACAACAAGCTAAAATTTTCTATAGTATTTTGTCTGATCAGGCTTCTGATGATCAAAAAACAAAAGACGGGTTAAAAAAGGCAACTGGTTTAATCCGAAGTGAATTAGGTAGTAGGTTATCAATCTACAAAACACCTGAGATTAGTTTTTTGAGAGATGAATCAGTTCAATATGGTGATCATATTGATCAATTATTAAATAAACTAAATAAAAAATAACAAAAAAACCTAATATGAATTATTCATATTAGGTTTTTTGTATGCGCCGGTTCGGGTTTTCCGTATGCTATACTTATAATCTATAGGAGAGGTAGTTTAATTATGGACGGAATTATTCCAATTAATAAAGAACGTAAAATGACTAGTCATGATGTAGTTGCAAAAATTAGACGAATTTTGCATACTAAAAGAGTTGGACATAGTGGCACACTAGATCCCAATGTGGATGGTGTCCTAATTGTTTGTGTTGGTAAGGCAACCAAAGTATCAGATTACTTGATGAACTCAGGTAAAATTTATCGGGGCAAAATCACGCTGGGCTTTTCAACAATTACTGAAGATTTAGACGGTGAAGTTATTGCTTCAAAGGTACTTAAAATTCCTTTTACGGATGAAGAATTAGCAAAGACTTTTAATAGTTTGACAGGCGAAATCATTCAAATTCCCCCTATGTATTCGGCCGTTAAGGTTAATGGACGGAAGTTGTATGAGTATGCAAGATCTGGTGAAGAGGTAGAAAGACCGCAAAGAATGGTCTCAATAACTGAATTTCATCAAATTGGAAAAAGTGAATTTGATGAAAAACGTGGAACGCAAACTATTAAATTTGAAGTTAAGTGTAGCAAAGGGACTTATGTACGAACTTTGGCGGTTGACTTTGGTAAGAAATTAGGTGTTCCGGCTGTAATGTCAGATCTTACAAGAATGTCCAGCGGTGGATTTGATCTATCACATACTATCACATTGAATGACTTATCCGAAAAAGTTAAAAACCAAGATTACAGCTTTTTACATCCAATTGAAACAGTTTTTAAAAACCTTATAACATATAATCTATCGTCGGATGAATTAGAAAAAGTTCAAAACGGAGCTTGGCTCAGACTTAATATGAATGATGATCAATTGCTTTTAAAATATAATGATAGATTACAAGCCGTTTATAAACGAGACTCAGAAACAAATCTATATAGACCAGAAAAAATGTTTCTTTTAGAGGACTAATATGAAAACAATATACTTACATTACCCATATGATAAAACCATAATTCCAGAAGATAAGGTTGTTTTGGCATTAGGATTTTTTGATGGTGTTCACAGAGGACACCAGAGTGTAATCCGAACAGCAAAGGATATTGCCAACCAAAAGCAAATAAAATTAGCAGCTATGACCTTTAACCATCACCCTTCAGTGGTTTTCGATCAAAGAACGAATTCACCGGAGAATAGTTTATCATATATTACCTCTGTTGTTAGGAAGGCCAAGTTGATGGAAGATCTTGGTGTAAATATCTTATATGTAGCGGATTTTACTTCATCTTTTGCAAACCAATCGGCCAATCAATTTATTGATAATTACATTGTAGGACTTAATGCTGAAATTGTAGTTGCTGGATTCGATTATACGTTTGGACCAATTGATAAGGCAAATATGGATATTTTGCCAACACTTTCCCGAGGTCGTTTTGATGTTGTGAAAGTTAAAAAATTAAAAGTTGATGGAGAAAAAGCTAGTTCGAGTCGGATTAGATCCTTAATTGCAATTGGAAATATTGATGAAGCAAATGTATTATTGGGCTACCCTTTTGAAACACACGGTATTGTGGTACATGGTGAGGCAAGAGGAAGAACATTAGGTTATCCAACCGCCAATATTATTTCAAGCGAAAATCAAGTCGTATTAGGAATTGGAATATATGTTGTAGAAATAAAAATTGGATCTGAGTGGTATCAAGGTATGGCTTCGGTTGGGAAAAATGTAACTTTTGGAAAAAATCGAAAAGTTACAACCGAAATAAATATTTTAGATTTTAAACGCGAAATTTATGGTGAAGAGGTTGATATCAAATGGTATAACCGAATTCGTGGAGAAGAAATGTTTACCAGTGCAGAGGAGTTAGTGAATCAATTGCAAAAAGATGAGGTGGCAACTAGGTCATTTTTTAAAAAGATCTAAAGTAATTTGACCAAGTTTGACATTTGATGAAAAATTTTGTATATTAATCATTGTAATTTAGCACTCAATATATTGAAGTGCTAAAAGAGGTGATTGAATTACGCTAACTAAACGTGAATTGATGATTTTAGAGTTGATTGTTCGTAAATATACGGAGAATGGCCAACCAGTTGGATCGAAGGCATTAGTGGATACTCTTCCGATTCATGTAAGTTCAGCCACGATTAGAAACGATATGGTTAAGCTTGAAGAAGCTGGGTTAATTGAAAAAACGCATTCTTCGTCTGGGAGGGTTCCATCCAGAGAGGGATATCGATACTATGTTGATCATTTAATGAGACCGGTATCGGCCGATCAGAGTGAACTTGCAACAATAAAGAGTTCGTTTGACCAGAGTTTTAGACGTATCGATGATATCGTAAAAATCTCCGCAGATATGTTATCACAAATGACTAATTATACGGCATTATCTTTAAAACCTAATCAGGTTGCAACGACGATTGATGGATTTAGACTTGTTCCCTTAGGCTCAAGTCGCGTGATGTTAATCTTAGCAACCAGCAATGGTGAAGCCTCAACTCAGCAGTTTTCAATACCTCCAGAATTACAAGGTGAGGAGCTTGAAAAGGTTGTTCATCTTATGAACGATAGATTGGTTGGCAAAAGCTTAGCTCAGGCCTATCAATTAATTCATTCGGATTTACCTGTAATACTCAGTAAATATTTGCATAATAAGCTCGGAGTTGTTGATGTTTTTTCAGATATGATTAGTCGCAATGCTGAAGATCAGTTCTTTGTGGGGGGAAAGTTGAATATTTTGAACTTTTCTGACCCCAAGAATTTAGAATCAGTACGTAAAGTATTTGGTATTCTTAATACACAAGATGCGTTGTCTGATTTACTGTCAAATGATGAGCACGGAGTTAATGTTAGAATTGGTAATGAGATTAGTGACTCTGTTTTACAGGATTATAGTTTAATTACTGCTTCGTAT
Source organism: Pediococcus claussenii ATCC BAA-344 (assembly GCF_000237995.1). Lineage (NCBI taxonomy): Bacteria > Bacillati > Bacillota > Bacilli > Lactobacillales > Lactobacillaceae > Pediococcus > Pediococcus claussenii. Next base: position 976,931 of record NC_016605.1, on the reverse strand, counting down.
GATATTGGGACATATGGGCAAGGGTTAATTGCCATACTTGGACCAACTAGTATGCAATATTCTAAGATGCTCGGAATCGTTGATGTTTTTAGAGCACAACTATCTAGCAAAATGTTAGAGTATTATAAAAACTTAGATGGAAGTTAGGAGTGATTTTGTGGCTGATAAGGATGATATAAAAGATTCAGAAGTATCAGAAGAAAAAACAGTGGTGGCTGACCGTGATGAATCATCAGATACCGATAAAGTTGTGCAAGACGACTCCGATGAAGCTAAAAAAAATAATGAGGCTGATTCAGAATTACAGTCGCAACTTGATGAGATAAATGACAAATACATGCGTGCTCAGGCTGAGATTGTTAATATGCAACGTCGAAACGAGAAAGAGCAAGCGAATTTAGTTAAGTATGATGGTCAAAAATTAGCTAAATCCATTTTGCCAGTGATGGATAATTTGGAAAGGGCATTATTAATTGAGGTAACTGATGAAAATGGTACTCAATTGAAAAAGGGAATCGAAATGGTCCAAAACCATCTGGCTAATGCTTTAACTGAAAATGGTATTAAAGAAATTGGTACAGTTGGCTCTATTTTTGATCCTAATGAAGAGCAGGCAGTGCAAACTGTTGAAAAGTCAAAAGAATATGCAACAGATACGGTTGTGCAGGTTCTTCAAAAAGGGTACAAGCTAAAAGATCGTGTTTTAAGACCTGCGATGGTTGTCGTCGCTCAATAATAAAAAAATGAGGTAATTTTGAAATGGCAAGTAACAAGATTATTGGTATTGATTTAGGTACTACAAATTCTGCTGTTGCAGTTATGGAGGGTGATAAGCCAAAGATTATTACTAATCCAGAAGGTGCCCGTACAACTCCTTCAGTTGTTTCATTTAAAAATGGAGAAACACAAGTTGGGGAGGTGGCAAAACGACAAGCAATAACAAATCCAGATACAATTGCATCGATTAAACGTCACATGGGTGAAGAAGGATACAAAGTAACTGTTGATGGTAAGTCTTATACACCACAAGAAGTTTCTGCAATGATTTTAGGATATATTCGAGGATTTGCAGAAGACTATTTAGGCGAAGAGGTTGATCAGGCAGTTATTACTGTTCCTGCGTATTTCAATGATGCTCAGCGTCAGGCTACTAAAGATGCTGGTAAGATTGCCGGTTTAGATGTAAAGCGAATTATTAACGAACCTACTGCAGCTTCACTTGCGTACGGGCTGGACCAAACTGATAAGGATGAAAAAATCTTGGTTTATGACCTCGGTGGTGGTACTTTTGATGTTTCTGTCCTTGAATTAGGCGATGGCGTATTCCAAGTACTTTCAACTAATGGTGACACCAATCTTGGTGGTGATGATTTTGATCAAAAGATTATTGATTGGTTAGTAGATGAGTTTAAGAAAGAAAATGGAATTGATTTAGGCAAAGACAAGATGGCACTTCAACGCTTGAAGGATGCCGCTGAAAAAGCTAAGAAGGATCTCTCGGGTGTTACTGAGGCTCAAATTAGCTTGCCATTTATTTCGGCTGGTGAAAACGGACCACTTCATTTGGAAAAAACACTAAGCCGTGCGCAGTTTGATCAAATGACTTCAGACTTAGTTGCCCGTACAAAGACACCAGTCGACAATGCTTTGAAGGATGCCGGATTGTCAGCTTCTGATATTGATGAAGTTATTTTAAACGGTGGTTCAACACGTATTCCAGCCGTTCAGGAAGCTGTTAAAAATTGGACGGGTAAAGAACCAAACCATTCAATTAACCCTGATGAAGCCGTTGCAATTGGTGCTGCAATTCAAGGTGGGGTTTTAACTGGCGACGTTAAAGATGTTGTTTTACTTGATGTAACTCCTCTTTCATTGGGGATTGAAACAATGGGCGGTGTGTTTACACAATTAATTGAACGTAACACAACCATTCCAACAAGTAAGTCACAGGTATTTTCTACCGCTGCCGACAACCAGCCTGCTGTTGATATTCATGTTTTACAAGGTGAACGTCCAATGGCTGCTGATAATAAAACACTTGGAAGATTCCAACTTACGGATATTCCACCTGCACCACGTGGAATTCCTCAAATTGAAGTTAAATTTGATATTGATAAGAACGGTATTGTAAACGTATCTGCAACTGACAAGGGAACAGGTAAAGCACAAAAGATTACTATTCAAAGCTCCACTGGTTTATCAGATGAAGAAATTGATCGAATGATGAAAGAAGCCAAGGAAAATGAAGAGGCTGATAAGAAGCGTAAAGAAGAAGTAGATTTACGTAATGAAGTTGATCAATTAATCTTTACAACTGATAAGACTCTTAAGGAACTTGAAGGTAAAGTTTCTGAGGATGAAATCAAGAAGGCCAAGGATGCTGAAGAAGCACTTAAGAAGGCCCAAGCTGACAATAACCTTGAAGAAATGAAGGCTAAGAAAGACGATTTGAATAAGATTGTTCAAGATCTTTCTGTAAAGCTTTACCAGCAAGCACAGGATGCACAACAAGCTCAGGCTGATCCAAATGCTAGCGCAGATGCAACTGGTAATACCGGAAAAGATACTGATGGCAATACCGTAAATGGTGATTTTGAGGAAGTTGATCCAGATAAAGACAATAACAAATAATAGAGGAGTCAAAGTCGCTGGCTTTGACTTTTTTATGTTAAACTTCAGGAAGTGTGAAATTTACTGTGGAGGAAAAGTATGGCCGACGGGAATAAAGATTACTATGATGTTTTAGGTGTCAGCAAAGATGCCTCAGCGGATGAAATAAAAAAAGCGTACCGAAAATTATCTAAGAAATATCATCCTGATATTAATAAAGAGCCGGGCGCAGAGCAAAAATTTAAAGATGTAAATGAAGCTTTTGAAGTACTAAGTGACGATCAAAAACGAGCTCAATATGATCAATTCGGATCAGCAGACCCTAACGCGGGATTCGGTGGCGGTGGATTTAGCCAAGGTGATTTTGGTGGATTCGGTGGCAACGGCGGCGGTTTTGAGGATATTTTCAGTTCATTTTTTGGCGGTGGTCAAAGACAACAAAGTGCTAGTCAACCACGACAGGGTGAGGATCTACAATATAGTATGGAACTTAAGTTTGAAGAGGCTATTTTTGGGAAAAAGACAACTATTAAGTATTCTCGTGAAGCTATTTGTAAGACGTGTGACGGTTCTGGCGCTAAACCAGGAACTAGTCCTGTAACTTGCTCAAAATGTCATGGCACTGGGACTATTCAAGTAACGCAAAATACTCCGCTAGGTCGTATGGTTCGTCAACAAGTTTGTGACGTCTGCAATGGAACTGGTAAAGAGATTAAGGAAAAGTGCCCTACCTGTGGTGGCACTGGTCACACAGCTCAACAACACGAAGTTAAGGTAACTGTTCCAGCTGGTGTGGAAGATGGACAGCAAATGCGTCTTCAAGGACAAGGAGAAGCAGGATTCAATCGCGGACCTTACGGAGACCTTTATATTGTTTTTAGAGTGAAACCAAGTGAATTATATCAACGTGATGGATCTGAAATCTATTTAGACCAATCTATTTCTTTCGTACAAGCAACAATGGGGGATGAAATTGAGGTTCCAACTGTTCACGGAGATGTTAAGCTAAAGGTACCTGCGGGTACTCAAACTGGCACCAATTTCCGATTAAAGGGCAAAGGAGCACCACATCTTCGTGGTAATGGAAACGGCGATGAGCATGTAAAAGTGACCGTGACCGTTCCTAAAAAGTTAAATCAAAAGCAAAAAGACGCCTTAAAAGAGTTCGCTAAGGCGAGTGGTGAGAAACCATCAGGAAATGGTAAGAATAACTTTTTCGATAAATTTATGAACTAAAAGGTTGGGAAAACCCAACCTTTTTTTCTATCTAATTGTAATGAGGAAAAGCTGTTGATATAATTGAAATATTATTAACTAATGAAATGAGAATAAAATGTCAGATTTTTCAGAATTAAAAGAACGACAGGAACATATTAGAAATTTTTCCATTGTTGCCCATATTGATCATGGCAAATCTACCTTAGCAGATCGAATCTTGGAACTAACTGATACGGTTGCAAAGCGTGATATGCAAGATCAATTGCTGGATTCAATGGATTTAGAGCGAGAGCGTGGTATTACTATTAAATTAAACGCGGTTGAATTGCACTATAAGGCAAAAAACGGTGAAAATTATATTTTTCATTTGATTGACACACCTGGACATGTGGATTTCAGTTATGAAGTTTCCAGAAGTTTAGCGGCTTGTGAAGGCGCTGTCCTTGTCGTAGATGCAGCGCAAGGTGTTGAAGCTCAAACTTTAGCAAATGTTTATTTGGCAATTGATGATAATTTAGAAATCGTACCTGTGATAAATAAAATTGATCTACCAGCGGCCGATCCGGAACGTGTTCGAAAAGAAATTGAAGATGTTGTTGGATTAGATGCTTCTGATGCAGTTTTGACCAGTGCAAAAGCAGGAATTGGCGTTTCAGAGTTATTAGAGCAAATTGTTGACAAGATTCCTGCACCTGATGGAAAAATTGATGCTCCATTAAAAGCATTAATTTTTGATTCAAAATACGACGATTATCGTGGCGTTGTTTTGAGTATTCGACTTATGGAAGGAATGGTCAAACGAGGCGATAAGATTCGCCTAGTAAATAGCAATGCGGTATATGAAGTGACAGAGGTAGGAGTTAATTCGCCAGATCCGATTAAAAAAGATTATTTAATGGCGGGGGATGTTGGTTACCTTGCTGCAAGCATCAAAACTATTAAGGATGCACGTGTCGGTGATACAGTTACAAGTGCAAACAACACAGATGTCATTCCCTTAGAAGGCTATCGAGAAATGAATCCAATGGTATATTCCGGCCTCTATCCAACTGACAATGCTAAATTTAACGATTTACGTGAGGCATTGGAAAAACTGCAATTGAATGATGCAGCTTTAGAATTTGAACCAGAATCATCTCAAGCGCTTGGATTTGGATTTCGTTGTGGATTCTTAGGGTTACTGCATATGGATGTTGTGCAAGAACGTTTGGAACGCGAATTTAACTTGGATTTAATCACAACTGCTCCGTCTGTCACCTATAAGGTTGATTTAACTGATGACACTGAAATTGAAGTAGAAAATCCGTCAGATATGCCAGATGCATCCCAAATAAAATCTGTTAGAGAACCTTATGTTAATGCTAATATCATGGTTCCTAGTGAGTATGTTGGCGCTGTAATGGAGTTGGCACAATATCGACGTGGTATTTTTGACACGATGGATTATATTGATGATAATCGTGTAAACGTAAAATATGAACTACCGCTTTCGGAAATAATTTTTGATTTCTTTGACAAGCTAAAGTCCAGTACGCGCGGTTATGCTTCTCTTGATTATGAGTTGGGCGAATATAAAGTAAGTAACCTTGTTAAGATTGATATTCTTCTAAATGGTGATCAGGTTGACGCGCTAAGTTTCATTGCTCATCGTGATTTTGCTCAGCAGCGTGGTAATGAGATAACTGCTAGCTTAAAAAAGATCATCCCTAGAAGGAATTTTGAAATTCCAGTTCAGGCTGCCATAGGAAACAAGATTATTGCGAGAACCAATATTAAAGCATATCGGAAAGATGTTACCTCTAAGATTCACACAGGTGATCCTGATCGTCGTGCTAAGCTACTGGATAAGCAGAAACGTGGAAAGAAACGCATGAAGGCTGTTGGACGTGTAGAGGTCCCTCAGGAAGCGTTCATGGCGGTTTTGAAGACCGATACGGAGTCAAAGAGCGATAAATAGGGATTCTTGAAATTTTAAAATATTAATTTGCCAACTTTTGGCCCTTAAATTTATTGGTTAGCAAAAAAGAGATTCGAGTTTTTTGAATCTCTTTTTTATATTAAATTAGATATCCTTTCGCTACTCTAATCATAATGTGCATTTCTAATTGTTTATTGTTAACCAAAAATAGCATACGTAATAAGGTATGCTATCCAATAGATTTTTATATTAATTATTCAAAGGACATTTCATTCATTGATTGTTCAAGGTCGTCAAATAGGTCATTTTCATCGATAAATTGAATCCAATTATTACGTTCAGTACTGTTTTGAACAGTCCTTTTAATTTGTTCATAAATATTGTTTAACACATTGTCATACATTTTCTCGGCTTCGCGTTCTACTCTTCCATCTCGCCAGCGTTTTGCAGGTTGCCTAGCCTGATTTTTTTCTTGTTGATATGACAGAGCACGTTCAGCAAATATATTACGTACGTTTGAGTTCTTGTCCATATATTCTGAAAATTCTTCTTTATTCAAAGTAAAGCCTCCATAAACGAGTGACTGCAGTTTTATTTCCAAGTATCAGTATAGCAAAATAAAGCAAGTGGGATTGGTAAATTACGTTGATATTTTAATATCAATAATGATTGGAAACCAACAATTATACTTGTACACAAATTTTGAAAATAAGAAACAGTATTTGAAACTACTTTGTTTTACTTTTAGGTACAGATGGGTTAAAATGTTTAGATACAAGTATTAGTGGTGAGTAATAATCAGTGAGGTGAGAAAACCATTTTAAACCGAACAAAGCAGTTTTTAAGAAGTAACCATTTGCAATATCAAAAGAAATATATTCGTCCATTAATGACTCCTGAAAATGTTTATGTTTTTAAGTTTGGAAGAGAAGAACTTAATAATCGTGTTATCATTAAATACACGCATACATGGACGGGACGAATTAAGATTAACGAAATTGACTTGCGTTTGCATAAACAGAAACATCCCCGTATTTTCAGAAGAGAAAGTGATCTGTTAAACTACCTAAAGAAGCACATGTCGACAGAAAACGGGGTTGTTCGTATCCGTCGTAAACGAAAACACCGAGCACATAAGTCGCGGGATAAAGAGACTGAGAAATAAAATTTCTCAGTTTTTTGTTGCAAATAATTAATGTTTTGCGTATTATTAGAGAAAAGCTTTACCTTAATTTGGTTCCGTGAAACCAGAAGGTGCTTATCTTTTAAGGGTATCTGCGTTAGAAGACTAACATTTGACTGCAACAGTCCTTCTGGAATCATTGAATTCTAGAAGGACTTTTTATTTTGAGATGGAGAGTGAACAAGATGCAGGAAAAAGAGTTTAGAAACGATGAAGCTGTTTTAGATATTCATGATAAACCAAATTTGCCTGAGTTATTTGGTTTATCCATTCAGCATATGTTTGCTATGTTTGGATCAACAGTTTTAGTCCCAATATTAGTGGGGTTGAACCCAGGAATTGCATTGTTCAGTTCAGGTGTTGGAACACTGCTATACATATTAGTCACAAAAGCCAAGATTCCAGCTTACATGGGATCAAGTTTTACATTTATCGTTCCTATGATGGCATTAATGAAAACAACTGGGTACGCTGGTATTGCGCAGGGAACAATTGCTGTTGGTACTGTTTATCTAATTGTGGCGCTTATTATTAGTAGAGTGGGATCGGATTGGTTGGATACCATCTTGCCACCGATTGTTGTTGGTCCAATTGTAATGGTAATTGGATTGTCATTAGCTGGTACTGCTGCGAAGGATGCAACAATGAGACAAATAAGTACTACAAGTAGCGTTTACGATATTAAATTCTTTTTAATAGCCTTAGTAACGTTATTGGCGACAATTGGTTTTAATATGTACTTAAAGGGTTTTGCGAGTTTAATACCAATCTTACTTGGATTAATTGTTGGTTATGTAATCGCGTTGGCACTTGGTGTCGTTGACTTAAGCGGTGTTCAAAATGCACACTGGTTGGCATTACCAAAGTTTCAAATACCGTTTTTAACCTATAATTTAAAATTCAATTTAGGTGCAGTTTTAAGTATGGCGCCGCTCGCCCTTGTAACCATGACTGAACATACTGGTCATATCATGGTTTTAAATACATTAACGAAACGTAATTTTTTTAAGGATCCTGGCTTACATCGCACTCTTTCTGGAGATGGATTGGCGTCGATGGTTGCAGGATTTATTGGAGGACCACCCGTTACAAGTTATGGAGAAAACATTGGCGTTATGGCTGTCACAAAAGTGCATAGTGTTTATGTGCTTGCTGGAGCAGCTGTTAGTGCAATTATTTTTAGTTTTGTGGGCAAACTTAGCGCGCTAATTCAAAGTATTCCTGGCCCTGTAATTGGAGGAATTAGTTTTTTGCTTTTTGGTACAATTGCTGCCAACGGATTAAGAATTTTAGTTGATAATCAGATTGATTTTAATAAAAAAAGAAATTTAGTTATTTCCGCTGCTATATTAGTAATTGGAATCGGGAATGCTACTTTACAAATTGGAAGTTTACAATTTTCAGGGCTAGCGGTGGCAACTGTTTTAGGGGTTACATTAAATCTTATTTTGCCTGATAAAGCTGCTAGTGAAAAATAATTTTTTTGAAGCATTGCTTTTATAGTATGATATTCATATCATAAAAACAATTTTGAGGTGAATCATTTGGACTGGACAGAAGTTAACGTAAAAACTACAAATGAAGCGATAGAAGCGGTTAACAGCATTTTTGAAGACCTAGGTGCTGTGGGTGTAAAAATTGATAACGCATTGGATTATCAAAATTGGCAAGGTCAAAATCACGGTGAACTTTATGAATTAAAAGATATTCCCCATATTAAGGAGGGAGCAGTTGTCTCTGCTTACTATCCTGAAACAACAGACTTACAACCAATTCTTGCAACCCTCAAACGAAAAATCCAAGAGCTCAAAACTTTTGATTTGGACATTGGAGCCGGTGAAGTATCAATGATTAAGGTTAAAGATGATGACTGGGCAACAGCATGGAAAAAATATTATCATCCAGTTCGAGTTACTCGCTATATTACTGTTGTTCCAAGTTGGGAATCATACAAGCCAGTTCAGCAAAATGAACATGTAATTCGTTTAGACCCTGGAATGGCTTTTGGAACGGGTACACATCCAACGACACAACTATGTATTCAGGCTTTAGAAATGACAATTCGCGGTGGAGAAAAAGTTCTTGACGTGGGTACTGGGTCCGGTGTTTTGAGCATTGCTACTAAATATTTCGGAGCAAACACGGTATTAGCATATGATCTCGACGAAGTTGCGGTTCGGGCCGCTAAGGAAAATCTAGATTTGAATCCAATTTCCAAAGATGTGAGAGTTGCTGCTAATAATCTTTTAAATGGTGTTGATGAGAGAGCTGACTTAATAGTCGCTAATATTTTGGCCGACATTATTGTTCCACTCGTTCCCCAAGCGTATCGTAATTTGAACTCCAATGGTTATTTTCTCACTTCTGGAATTATTGCAGATAAGTTAGACATAGTTCTAGAGGAACTAAAAAAATATAATTTCGTAATTACAGAAATTCTTAGCTTTGGTGAATGGCGTGCAGTTATAGCAAAGAAGAAAGTTGAACTTTAGGTATTGAGCGGATGCAAAGATATTTCATTGATAGTTTAGTTACTGCTAAACAAAATATTAAGTTAGAAATTAATGATCAAAAACATCTTTTTAACGTTATGCGTGCAAAAAGTGGTGATCAAGTGGAAATTGTCTCGAGTGAGAAGTCGCTATGGCTGGGAGAGGTTGTTGATGATGGCCAATTAATTCATATTTTAAAATCAATCGATCAAGTTGTTGAATTACCAGTTAAGGTAACTATTGCATGTGGAATTTCTAAAGGTGAGAAAATAGATTGGATTGTGCAAAAGGGAACAGAACTAGGGGCTACAGAGTTTATTTTCTTTTCAGCCGATTATTCAATTGCGCGTTGGAATAGTCAAAAGATCGAAAAAAAACTGCAAAGACTCACTAAAATTGCTAAAGGTGCTTCTGAACAATCACATCGTTTGCGAATTCCAACTATTCGATATGTTAAGAATGCGCACGAATTAGTGCGTACTAGCACCTCATCTGTTAAACTAGTAGCATATGAGGAATCTGCAAAAAATGGAGAAAGAAGCAAACTTGTAAGTGCTCTTCAACATGTTGTAGCTGAATCGAATTTATTGGTGGTCTTCGGGCCAGAAGGTGGGATTTCACCTGCCGAAATTGAATTGTTTGATAATAATGATTTTAGTATGGTTGGTCTTGGCCCTAGAATTTTAAGAGCTGAAACTGCACCATTGTACATTTTATCAGCAATTTCGTACCAATTAGAATTGATAAAAGGGATGAATTGATTATGCAAAGATTGCGCGTCGTAATGAACGATTCACATTGGCGCTACTGGTTAGTTGCCTTGTTAATTGGACTATGTTTACCAATTATTTTGGAGTTATGCCACACACCGTCGGCAATGGTAGATTTATGGTATATGATTGTTTTAAATAGTTTAACAAGTTTCGCGTTTGGAAATTTGATTAAATCTAATAAACTGCCTTGGTATCTTTTATTCGTTTTTCCGCTTGCATTTCTAGTGGGCGCTTGGATTATTTTGCCACATTATAGCTATTATTTTGCAATAATTTACTTGTGTATTGAATTTTTATCGTATAATCTCACACGAGAATAATATTATTGCTTTTTAAGAATAAGCCACGTATACTAATTTTAAATGTTGAAAGCACGTAGTCAGTTGATTTCGTGCTTTTATTGTATTAATGGACGGTGAGAAAATGTCGAAAGAAAGAGTATTAACTGATACTGAAGTTATGAATATGTGTCGCGAGTATATGAATAAGGATCACGTTGCATTTGTCCAAAAGGCATGTGATTTTGCTTCATATGTGCACCGAGAGCAACGTCGCCAATCGGGTGAAGCTTACATTATGCACCCCATCCAAGTTGCCGGAATATTGGCAAACCTAAAGATGTATCCAGAAACAGTTGCTTCGGGGTTCCTACATGACACTGTTGAAGACACTTTGATTACCTTAGGTGACATTCAGGAGTTGTTTGGTAAAGATGTTGCGGTAATTGTTGATGGTGTTTCAAAAATCAGTAAAATCAAATATAAATCAAACCAAGAACAACTGGCTGAGAATCATCGTAAGTTACTATTAGCGATGTCAAAGGACATTAGGGTAATCATTGTAAAACTAGCTGACCGTCTGCATAATATGCGCACTTTAGAACATCTTAGACCTGAAAAGCAAAGACGTATTTCTAATGAAACACTTGAGATATATGCTCCTTTAGCTGAGAGACTTGGTATTAGTACAATTAAATGGGAACTCGAAGATACATCGTTACGCTATCTGAACCCACAACAATACTATCGAATTGTCCATTTGATGAATTCTAGGAGAACACAGCGGGAGGAATATATCAATAAGGCTATTGATGATATTAAAGTCGCAGTTGATGATCTTGGACTAGAATATACTGAAATTTACGGTAGACCTAAACACATTTATTCGGTTTATCGTAAGATGGTTGATCAACATAAACAATTTAGTCAAATTTACGATTTGCTTGCGATTCGGGTAATTACGGATTCTATTCGTGATTGTTATGCTATTTTAGGAGCAATCCATACTAAGTGGAAACCGATGCCTGGTCGTTTTAAGGACTATATAGCAATGCCAAAAGCAAATATGTATCAATCACTGCATACAACCGTTGTTGGACCTGAGGGTAGACCTTTGGAGGTTCAGATTAGAACTGAAGAAATGCATCGTGTTGCTGAGTATGGTGTGGCAGCTCATTGGGCTTATAAAGAAGGTAAGACTGACAAAGTTGAAGAGGATTCTGCTGGAGATAAGTTAAATTGGTTTAAGGAAATTGTTGAGCTACAGGATGATAGCCGCGATGCTGCTGATTTCATGGAAGGAGTGAAAGGGGATCTTTTTGGGGATCGAGTATATGCCTTCACTCCCAAGGGAGACGTCTTTGAGCTACCTAAAGGATCAGGTCCATTGGATATGGCGTATATTATTCATACAGAAGTTGGAAATCGGACCACTGGTGCTAAAGTTAATGGGAAAATAGTACCATTAGATTATTCCATTAAGAATGGTGATATTGTTGATATTATGACTTCCAGTAATTCTGTGGGGCCAAGTCGGGATTGGCTAAAACTTGTTTCTACAAGACGTGCCCGAAATAAGATTAAACAGTTCTTTAGGCAACAGGATCATGCAGATAATGTTGTTAAGGGACGTGAGATCATCAGTCATCAACTTACTCAATTGGGTTTTAATCCGAGTGAGATAATGACTGATGCTAAACTCAACGAAATTTCGACAAAGCTTAATTATTCTTCAGTAGATGATTTGCTTGCAGCTGTGGGCTTCGGTGATCTTGCTCCGGTGGGAGTGTCGAATCGTTTAACAGATGAAGTTCGTGCCAAAAAAGAAGTTGACCGACAAAGGCAAGCAGAGAAAGATATCTTAGAAGATCACCAGACCGTTTCGAACGAAAAAGCGGTTCAGGCGAAAAAGAAATCATCGTCAGAAGGTGTAGTAATTGAAGGCGTGGACAATTTGCTTGTAAGGTTAAGTCATTGTTGCAGTCCTGTTCCTGGAGACCCAATTGTGGGGTATATAACTAAAGGGCGTGGTGTATCAGTACATCGTGAAGACTGTCCCAATGTTAAACATGCGGAGCAACAAGGTGAACGTTTGATAGATGTTCAATGGGAAAGTCCCAATGATCAAACTGGCAATTATTCAGCTGATTTAGAAGTTCAGGGATACAATCGGAACGGTATGTTAAACGATGTGCTTAAGTCTGTAAATAATAGTACTAAGAATTTATCATCAATTAATGGAAAATTGGACCGAAATCGAATGGTAATTATTAGCTTAACGGTTGGTGTTCGTAATTTAGAACATTTACAACATATTATTGATGGATTAAAAAATGTGAAAGATGTATATGTTGTCAAACGACCAACACATTAAGGGATAAATCATGAAGATTATTATTCAAAGGACCAAAAGTGCCAGTGTCTCTATTGAAAATAGAACTATTGGTACGATACATGAAGGATTAGTACTGTTAGTCGCCTTTAACGATGATGACACTGAGGAAGATTTAAAATATGCTGTCAATAAAATTATTAATATGCGTATTTTTGCAGATCAGAATGACCGAATGAATCGATCCTTGATAGACATCAGGGGTCAAATCTTATCAATTTCGCAGTTTACCTTGTATGCATCAACTAAAAAAGGCAACCGACCTAGTTTTACAGAAGCTGGTAATCCACAAACTGCAAAACAATGGTACGATACATTTAATGACATGTTGAGAGAGCGTGAAATTATTGTTCAAACGGGAGAATTTGGTGCTGATATGCAAGTTCAGTTGATAAACGATGGACCAGTTACAATTATCTTAGATACACAGAACAAATAATAAAAATACAAACTAGGGCTGCAACAGTTCAATTACTGGTAGCCTTTTTGTATGAAAAAATAAAAGAGAGAATAGAGAATGGAAATTTTTTACGATTTTGATGGAACATTATTTGATACTTATCCAGCAATGGTTAGGGCATTTAACTCACTAGGAAAGTTTTATGGGAAAACGGTCGATTCACGTGAGGTTTACTTAAAGATGCGTCGTCATTCTTTTGGTTTTACTTTAAATGAGTTTGCGCAAGAAAATGATTTAGATGCGAATTTGGCTGAAAAAAAATTTCGCGAATACGAGCGAACAGAATTACAATCAGCAAAACCTTTTCCGAATGTAGTTGATTTATTAAAACAAAATATTGCAAAGGGTGGAGAAAATTTTCTACTAACTCACAGAAATGAAGAGGTAAATCAGTTACTCGAAAAAGAGGGGATGCTAAGTTTGTTCACTGGATTTGTGAATGGATCAATGACCTTTCCCAGGAAGCCTGATCCGGCTTCCTTAAACTTCTTAATCAATAAGTTTAAGGTAAATAAAAAAGCAGCATGGATGATTGGAGACCGAAATCTCGACATAGATGCCGCCCATAATGCTGAAATAAAGGGTATACTATTTGATTATGATAATATTATTGATCCTACAAGTAATCCAGAATACAGGGTCGATACTTTTTCAGAAATCATCGATTTATTTAATGAACTTCGCTAAACCAGCTGTAACGGCCGATGCAACTCGACTGGGGTAATCACTGCTTGATATTTCTTTGAAATCATTTCGGCTATTAATGTAGCCACCTTCCACAAGAATAGCTGGTCGTTTATTATCACGTAAAACTTGGTAATTAGCATACCGTACTCCTCGATTGTAGAGAGGGATCTTTGTAGTTAATTCTGAGTTAATGTCTTTACCAAGTTGGACGGATGGCCCTTGGTGGTAATAATATGTAGTATCACCCGTTCCCATATTATCGTCCCCTGACGAATCATAATGAATGCTGATAAATGCGTCAGCATCCAATTTATTTGCCAACTTTGGTCGGGCAGCTAAGCTTACGAACGTGTCAGTTGTCCTAGTTAAGACGACTCTGGCACCTGTTGCAGATAATTTTTTATAAATTTCTTTTGAAGTTCGTAGTGTATATTTCTTTTCCTCATGCTTAGGATTAATACCAAGTGCACCTGAATCAGTACCACCATGACCCGGATCAATCACAATTGTTGCTTCTGAAAGAGGTATCGCTTGTTGCCCTTTTTTAAACTGTGTATTAGTTAACCAGGAGGGAATCCAGCCAGTTTTAGTATCACTAAAACGAATTTTGTCCCAGTCAGTAACATCATCCTTCCGAACAAGGGAAACGCGTTGCCCTTGTTTTAGGGTTCCTATTTTGGCTGATTTTCTGGATGGGGAGTCTCGAATTATTACATCATTAAGCCCAACCGTAACTTGGCTTGCTCTAAAAAATGACGGAATAAGAATGATGAAAAACGCGACTGCAACTAATCCAATTAAAATTTGTAATACATTACGTTGTGCATATGCTAATATTTTTTTATAATCCATATTACTTACCTTTGCTATAATCTTAAAACATTATAACAAATTTAGAACAAGGTTCCAGCTTACATCTACTTGACTTTGTGTTTTTTCTCTAGTATTTTAAATATTGAATACTGTTAGTTGAAGAGAAGGAATAGTAATTATGCCTAGTTGGTCAGAGAACCCTGTTTGGTGAGAATGGGTACAACCATTAGTATAATGAAGACACCTTTGAGATGGTTGGTTAGCATACCTTTATCATGCTCGAGTTAAGCACTAAGGTGGTACCGCGCAATTGCGCCCTTGATAATTTCAAGGGCGTTTTTTATTTAGTTTAAGATTTGAGGGGATTAGACATGAAATATCAAAAACCAAAGGGAACGGCGGATATAATACCTCCGTTTAGTAAAGAATGGCAGTTTGTTGAACAAGCAGCTAGAGATACTTTTAATCTATACAATTATTCAGAAATTCGCACTCCAATTTTTGAAAGCTTTGACATTTTCTCACGAAGTGCAGGAGATACCTCTGATATCGTGACAAAAGAGATGTATGATTTTGAGGATAAGGGTGGTCGCCACATTGCCCTTAGGCCGGAAGGAACAGCAGGGGTTGTACGAGCATTCGTTGAAAACAAGCTTTATGGTCCAGAACATCAAAAGCCAGTAAAAGTATATTATATGGGCCCAATGTTCCGTTACGAGCGACCACAGTCTGGTCGTTTGCGGGAATTTCATCAGATTGGTGTTGAGGCGTTTGGTAGTGCAAGCCCCCGTATGGATGTTGAAACTATTGCAATGGCAATTGACCTTTTAAAGAAAGTTGACGTCACTAAGGTCAAAGTTGTTATTAATTCATTAGGAGATGCTCAATCTCGTTCGGATTACAGGGAAGCACTGATTAACTATCTGGAACCACATTTCGGAGAGTTAAGCAGAGACTCTCAAGAACGGTTGCACAAGAATCCATTACGTGTACTCGATAGTAAAGATAAAAATGATCAAGAAATTGTTAAAAATGCGCCATCAATTTTAGAATATCTTACTGAGGATGCACAGCAACATTTTGCAACTGTTAAATCAGCCTTGGGTGACCTTGGCATTGATTATGTGATCGATTCTAATATGGTAAGAGGCCTTGATTACTATAACCACACTATTTTTGAAATAATGGTAAATAATTCTTCATTAGGTCATGGAGATGTCACTATTTGCGCTGGTGGTAGATACAATGGACTTGTCGAGGAACTTGGTGGCCCTGAATGTCCGGGTGTTGGTTTTGGACTTGGCGTTGAGCGTCTATTATTACTACTTGGTGAAGACGCAAAGCAAGAGATTCAAAAATCAGACTTAGATGTCTACGTGGTAGGAATTGGTGACGACGCCCGTTCTTATACACAAAAACTAGTTCAACTATTCCGCGAAAATGGTGTAAAAGCTGATCAAGATTATCTTGAACGCAAACCCAAGGGACAATTCAAGAGTGCCGACAAACTCAAAGCAAAATTTGTAGCAACCATTGGTGATGAAGAAATATCCAATAATAGCTTTAAATTAAAGAACATGCTTACTGGGGTTGAAGAAGACATCAATAATAGTGATTTTGAATCAAAAATAAAAGAAATTTTGGGGTAAGAGTCTATGAAAAGAACAACATATGCTGGATTAGTTGATGATCAATTCGTCGGTCAAAACGTTTCATTAAAGGGCTGGGTTCAGAAACGACGTGACCTTGGTCAATTAATTTTTATTGATTTACGTGATCGTGAAGGGCTAGTTCAATTAGTCTTTAGTAAAGAATTTTCTGAAGATGCGCTCAAAATTGCAGATCAGCTTCGAAACGAATTTGTGATTGAAATTACTGGTGATGTGAAGAAGAGACAAGATAAAGATATTAATCCCAACATGAAGACTGGTACTGTTGAGGTTGAAGTCCACGAGGCTCGCATTTTAAATACGGCTAAGACACCACCATTTGATATTGAAGACAATGTAAATGCTTCGGATGAGTTAAGAATGAAATATCGCTATCTTGATTTACGTCGTCCTGAAATGCTTCGTGGTTTAAAAGTGCGTAACCGAATTACGCAGGCGGTTCATAGTTATTTAGACGAAAACGGCTTTTTAGATGTCGAAACACCTAATCTAACAAAATCCACCCCCGAAGGAGCTCGTGACTATTTGGTACCTTCACGCGTATATCCAGGGCATTTTTATGCCCTCCCTCAATCGCCACAGTTATTTAAGCAATTGTTAATGGGTGCTGGAATTGATCGTTATTATCAAATTGCACGCTGTTTCCGTGACGAGGACTTGCGCGGCGATCGTCAACCAGAATTTACACAGATAGACTTAGAAACTAGTTTTTTGAGCGCTGAAGAGATTCAGGATATTACTGAAGGACTTATTGCGCGAGTCATGAAAGACACACTTGATATTGATGTTAAGTTACCATTTGATCGAATTTCGTGGAATGAATCAATGTCTCGTTTTGGAACCGATCAACCCGATGTTAGATTTAGCATGGAATTAAAAGATCTGACTGAAACGGTGCGTGATTCTGAATTTAAAGTATTCAGTGGTGCGGTTGAACGGGGTGGCCAAGTGAAGGCAATTGCTGTTCCTGGCGGTGCTGATGCATTTTCTAGAAAAGATATTGATAAGTTGGGCAAATACGTAGAACGCTTTGGTGCCAAGGGGTTAGCTTGGGTCAAAGTAACTGATGACGGTTTTAGTGGTCCAATTGCTAAATTTTTTGATGTAAACCGTACTAAAGCTGTGATTGCGGCAACCAATGCAAATGTCGGAGATTTATTGCTGTTTGCAGCTGATCGTAAAAAGATAGTTGCTGATACTTTAAGTTATTTACGTGTCGAATTGGCAAAACAGTTAAATCTAATTGATGAAGACAAATTTGCTTTCTTATGGGTCGTTGATTGGCCACTTTTTGATTATGATGAAGGTGATCAAAAATGGGTGGCTGCACATCATCCATTCACTATGCCAAATGAAGAGGATGTGCACTATTTAGATGAAGGAGAAGATCCACATAAAGCTCATGCTCAAAGTTACGATATTATTTTAAATGGACTTGAATTGGGTGGAGGATCAATCCGTATTCATACTCGAGAATTGCAGGAAAAAATGCTAAAGGCGCTAGATTTTACTCCAGAAAGTGCAAAAGAACAATTTGGCTTCCTACTTGATGCTTTAGACTTTGGCTTTCCACCTCATGGCGGCTTAGCAATTGGTTTGGATCGTTTTGCTAGATTATTAGCAAAACGTGATAATATTAGGGACGTGATCGCCTTTCCAAAGAATTCAAAGGCAGCAGAGCCAATGACTGATGCACCATCAATTGTTTCTGATCAACAGTTAGATGAACTTTCCTTAAAGGTTACAAAAACTTCTTTCAATGATGAAGACAATAAATAAAATTAAAACATCGCTTCGGCGGTGTTTTTTGTTACCATAGTAAATGGTATATTTATTGGGTAAATATTGAAAAGAGGTAAAGAAATTGGATCGACAATTTAAAAAAATGGCCAAGAGGCATCAATATGCGGCAAGAGCTTCGAGTGCTTTTATGTACGCCATTTTAGTTTCCATCGCCATGAACTTTTTTTGGACACCTGGGAAAATCTATGCATCAGGAATAACGGGTCTTGCCCAAGTTGTCACAACTGTTTTTGGAAGATATGTACATATTAGTTTATCCGTAGCCGTTATGTTGTTTGTCTTAAATATTCCACTATTTTTACTTGCTTGGAAGGGAATCGGACATCGCTTTACCGTTTTTACAATTCTGTCAGTCGGCTTAGCTAGTATAATGATTAAGGTTCTTCATCCAATCACATTAACTACGGATCCAATTATTTGTGCTATTTTTGGTGGTGCAGTCAATGGCTATGGAACTGGGTTCGCTTTAAAAAATGGAATTTCAACTGGTGGACTCGACATTTTGGGTATTACAATTTTGCGTAAAACGGGGCGTAGCATAGGTTCAATCAATATTGCTTTTAATGTATTCATTGTAGTAGCTGCCGGATTTCTATATGGTTGGCCATATGCATTTTATTCAACAATTGGATTAATTGTGAATGCTCGTGTTATGGATATGACATATACGAGACAACAAAAAATGCAGGTTCTTATTATTACAGATCGTCCCAAAAGTGTAATTGACAGTGTACAAAATAATATAAGACGTGGTATTACAATTTTGCATGGTGCCGAGGGGGCATATAATCATAACGAGAAGACTATTCTTTTCACGGTTATTTCTCGTTATGAAATGTCTGAACTTGAAAATGCCATGAAAGTTGCTGATCCAAATGCTTTTGTAAGCATTACGGATACAATTAAGATTTTGGGGCATTTTTACGAGCCAAAACTGTAAGGGAGCACTTATGAAATTCTTATACTCGGTTTTATTTCGCATTATTAGTTTGTTTCCAATTAAACATAACAATAGGTATAAGGTGACTTTTTTTCTTTCATTTTCAGGTAACTTTGATCTCGTTCAACGGGCAATAAAACGCTTTGGTATGGAAAACGTACAAGTGTTATTTACAAATGAGGTTACGGATCTTAGTTTAATTTCCAGAAAAGAACGTTTTAATAACTTTAATATTATAAAGATCATTTCTGCAATACACAGCGGAAAGGTTGTAATTTTTGACAATTATTTTCCCTTTCTGGAAAGTGTAGGAAAAAAGAAATCGCAAAAGTTCATTCAAATTTGGCACGCTAATGGTGCCGTAAAATCGTTCGGCTGGGAGGATCCAAACACTTTCCGCAGGTCTAGTTTGGACAAAAGAAGGTTCCAACGTGTTTATGATAGTTTTGATTATATTTTGGTAGGATCCAATGCAATGGCAAGTGTTTTTAAAAATAGCTGGCATATACCGAATCAGAAAATAGTTAAAATAGGATATCCTCGTTCTGATCGCTTTTACAACTCGGATTGGCAAGAAAGTGTTATTAAGAAAATTCAACGAATTCAACCTACTTTACTCGAAAAGCCGTTGATTTTTTATGCCCCCACCTATAGAAAAGATCTGAACTTTGTTTTACCAACTGATTGGGATTCTTTTGTTGTCCCGCCAGATATGAATTTGGCAATTCGCTTACACCCACATTTAAAATCAATGGAAAAAGATATTATCAACAAAACTTTAGGTACGATTAATGTTGATTCACGAATTTCAACGGATGAACTGTTATTTATTTCAAAAGTCTTGATAACAGATTATTCTTCAGTTCTTTTTGATTTTGCTATTAACGCTTCAAATAAAGCAGCTTATTTATTCACATATGATTTAGATAGTTACAAGGAAAACGTTGGTGTTCAATCAATCTTTTTTAACCAATATAGTAATATATTAACTAAAAAAAGTGCTGACCTGGCCCAGTTAATTCTGAAAAATGATTCCACAAACTTTTTGAAATCTGTCAATGATAAATGGAATACTTTTAATGATGGACATGCAACCGAGCGTTTATTAAATTTAATTGACCGAATAAATACTATGTCTTAGTCATAGAGGAGGTTTTTAGAATGATTATCGGATCACACGTCAGTATGAGCGGAAAATCAATGTTTGAAGGCTCTATTCAGACAACCATTAATAATGGTGCCAATGCTTTAATGGTTTATACTGGAGCACCACAGAATGCTCGCAGGAAGCCAATTGAACAGCTTAGAATTTTGGAAGCCAAAAAACTAATGCTGGATAATAATATTCAAGATGTAGTTGTTCATGCTCCATATATCGTGAATTTGGCTAATAATCAAAAAGCAGAAAATTATCGATTTGCAATTGAATTTATGGCGCAGGAAATTGAACGTGCAGATGCACTTGGTGCAAAACAACTTGTACTTCATCCGGGATCGCATGTTGGACTAGGAAGTAAAAAAGGAATAGATAATATTATCTATGCGTTAAATCAAATTCTAAGTAGCAAACAAAATGTTCAAATTGCGCTTGAGACAATGTCAGGGAAGGGTACTGAAGTTGCTCGTTCTTTTGAAGAAATTGCCACCATTATTTCAGGTATTAAATATTCAAATTTAGTTTCGGTTTGTTTTGACACTTGTCACGTTAACGACGCTGGATATGATATAAAAAACAATCTTAATAATGTTATGGGGGAATTTAACCATATTATTGGTAAAGAAAGAATTGGCGTTGTCCACTTGAACGACTCTAAAAATGTTTTAGGCAGTCATAAAGACCGTCATGAGAATATTGGTTACGGAACACTTGGTTTTAAAGCACTAGATAGAATGGCTCATCAAGAATTCTTAAAAGAAATTCCCATCATTTTAGAAACTCCATGGGTTCAATTGTCTGGAGAAAAAGTTTCACCATACAAAACAGAAATTTCAATGTTAAAACAACGAACATTTGTTGATTGGAAGTGAGTTCTGACTAAGTATCAAAAAGCATCTTAAACGGTAAAAGCTAATTGTCGTTTAAGATGCTTTTTGATATTTATAAAGTTGGCAAAACATGGTTACACTTATTTTTCATTGCCATTATCAATATTTTCCATAATAATTGTCGCAGTTTCCTCAATTGATTTATGTGAAGTATTGATAACAAAGCAGCCAATTTTCTTGAATAAATCATTTGCAAACTGCAATTCTTTTTTTATACTGTCAGAATTAGAATAAGTTGAATCTGGATTAAGCCCATATGAAATCATTCGTTGACGGCGAATTCCATTTAATACTTCTGGGGTGGTAGTTAGTCCAAAAATTTTACTCTTATCTACTTTCCAAATCTCGTCAGGAATGGAAGCTTGTGGTACAAGCGGTAAATTGGCCACTTTGTATCCTTTATTTGCAAGATACAATGAAAGTGGTGTTTTGGATGTACGAGAGACACCAAGTAGTACTATGTCAGCTTTTAAGAAACCTGTTGGGTCCTTACCATCATCATATGTTACTGCAAATTCCATAGCTGCAATTTTATCAAAATAATTGTCATTTAGTGAGTGGCGTCGACCAGGCTTATTTGCTGGCTCTAAACCCGTCTGCTCAGAAAATAACTTAATTGCTGGGGTCAAAATATCGTAATATTTTAAATCATTTTCTTCACAAATTGATTTAGCAAAAACATTTAATTTGCTATTAACAAATGTTGAAAAAACGATTGCACTTTCTTTATGTGCTTTGCGTAGAATTCCTTCAAGGAGCGATTCAGTTTGCGTAAAGGGGTACTTAGTAAATTTTATATCTGTATCTGGAAATTGAGCAGCAGCGGCCTTTGCAACCTGATCCGCGGTATCACCAACTGAATCTGAAATTATATACACTAGAATTTGATCCATGACAATTCTCCTATCTTACTCTTTAATTTCATTTTATCACACACGTACGAAGTTAGAAAGCGCTTCCTAAATGCCGTGTTAAGCGATAAGTACTACTTTTAATAGTAAGCACATAACTTTAAGCATAATTTTAGAATGTCTGTACTTCTCCTTTTTCACTTTTTAATGCTCTTCCATAGATCACTAAAATACCGAAATTTTTATGTATAAATAAATTATTAATACTATTTCTATCGTTATAAATTCCTACAAAGTGAATGAAAAATGGTATGCTACTTAGAGAAATAATTTAAATTGTTTTAACAGAAGCTGTACTGTTTTTAATACGCAAATTTTTAGTAACATAAGTTCAATAATTTGCTTGCTAATTTAAAAAAGTTCAGTTATACTGTTTAAGACATGTGCGAGAGCACTGCATATTTTCAGGCACGGAGGGAGGGATTTTATATGTCAAAAACAGTCGTTCGTAAAAACGAGTCACTTGATGACGCTCTTCGTCGCTTTAAACGTACGGTTTCAAAGTCAGGTACTTTGCAAGAATATCGTAAGCGTGAATTTTACGAAAAACCAAGTGTAAAACGCAAGTTGAAGTCCGAAGCAGCACGTAAGCGCAAGAACAAGCGTCGCTTCTAATTCGATTGAAGCTCCTGATTTCAGGAGCTTTTTTTGTAGACTAATATGGAGGTAATTATATAATGAACATTAATGAACAACTTCAAAATGATTTAAAAGTAGCTATGAAAGCTCACGATAAAACTAGTTTAAATGTCATCCGTATGTTAAAAACGGATTTAACTAATGAAAAATTAAAATTGGGTCATGATTTAACAGAAGAAGAAGTTTTAACTGTTTTAAGTAGAGCTAAAAAACAGAGAAACGATTCGATTACTGAATTCAAAAAGGGCAATCGCGATGATTTAGTAGATGAAACAAAAAAAGAAATCGTAATAGTTGAAAAATATTTGCCAAGCCAACTTTCGGAAGATGAACTTCGCCCTATTGTTCAAAAAGCCATTGACCAAACTGGCGCAAAATCAGTAGCTGAGATTGGCAAAGTTATGGGAATTGTAATTCCCCAAACTAAAGGACAAGCATCCGGTGGGCAAATCAATAGTATTGCACGTGAACTATTACAATAAGGAGTGAACTAATTGACTGAAGATGTTTTTGAAAAACAAATTATCTTGTCAGATCCATCTCTTGAGGTATCTTTACTTGGAAACCAAGAACGGTTTGTCCCGATAATTGAAGAGGGAATGGGCGTTGATATCCATCCCTTTGGTGAAAAAATTTCAATTAAGGGCTCAAAAGAACAGGTACTTAAAACTGAACAGATTATGAAAGCGTTAATCAAAATTCTTAATCAAGGCGTTCAGTTAAATAGTACTGATTTTGTTAGTGCCATGAAAATGGCTGATAATGGAACACTTCAGTATCTTCCCGATTTATATTCTGAGGTTCTAATTAGGGATAATAAAGGCAAACCAGTCCGTGTTAAGAACTTTGGACAGCGTCAATATGTACAGTCTGTTCAGAAAAATGATATTACCTTTGGGATCGGGCCAGCTGGAACAGGTAAAACGTATTTGGCTGTTGTTCTTGCAATTGCTGCTTTAAAAAGCGGTGATGTTGAGAGAATTATTTTAACTCGGCCTGCAGTTGAAGCTGGTGAAAGCCTTGGCTTTTTACCTGGCGATCTAAAGGAAAAAGTAGATCCATATTTGCGTCCAGTTTACGATGCTTTGTATCAAATAATTGGGGCCGAGCACACTGCAAGATTGCTTGATCGTGAAGTTATTGAAATTGCTCCACTGGCTTATATGCGTGGGCGTACCTTGGATAACGCTTTTGTTATTTTAGATGAAGCACAAAATACAACTAGCCAACAAATGAAGATGTTCCTTACACGATTAGGATTTGGTTCTAAAATGATCGTCAATGGTGATATCACTCAGATTGATTTACCAAAAGGCTCTCGCAGTGGACTAGCTGAGGCACGTAATATTTTAAAGAACATTAACAAAATTGAATTTGTTAATTTCACTTCAGATGATGTTGTACGGCACCCCGTTGTTGCAAAAATTGTTAGAGCATACGATGAACAAACAGGGAGCAAAAAATAAATGGACATTCAAATTTTTGATCACACTAAAGAAGCAAGTAAAGAAGACCTAAATTTAATTACAGATATTCTTAATTTTTCAAGCAATTACATCGAGCTTGAAAAAAATACTGAAATGTCTGTTACTTTAATGCACAATGATGAGATTCAATCAATTAATAAGAAGTATCGAAACGTAGATCGTCCAACTGATGTTATTAGTTTTGCTATCAATGACGAAGATGAAGACATTATTATGGATCCTGAGATGGCAGCCGCGATTCCAGACAATATAGGTGATTTAATGATTTCAGTTGATAAAGTTGCTGAACAGGCTGATTTTTTAGGCCATTCATACGCTAGAGAGTTAGGTTTTCTTTGTGTTCACGGATTTTTACATCTAAACGGATTTGATCATATGGAAAAGGCTGATCAAGAGAAAATGTTCCCAATGCAAAAGGAAATTATGAATGCTTATGGCCTTGGAAGATAAAGAACAGACTGGGAAAAATCATAATTTTAAAACATCTTTAGAGCACGCCGTGGCTGGATTAAAACTTACTTGGAAAGAAGAACGTAATTTTAAAATACATCTCATAACTGCTTTTTTTGTGATTGTGGCCGGCTTGTTTTTAAGATTAACTTTCCTTGAATTGAGCATAATCTTGCTATGTGTGGTTCTCGTATTAGTTGCTGAAATAGTTAATACTCTTACAGAGAATTTAGTAGACATGTATACTAAAGGTAAATATGACATTCGAGCTAAGAAAATTAAAGATTTAGCGGCAGGTGGGGTACTACTGTCAGCACTATTTGCAGCTGTTATTGGTATTGTTATATTTGCAAATAAGATTTGGTAGGAGAATTGAATAATGGATAATAAAGGTTTTCGCTCGGGATTTGTTGCAATAGTTGGACGACCAAATGTAGGGAAGTCAACTTTCTTAAATTACGTAGTTGGGCAAAAAGTTGCCATTATGAGTGACGTTCCGCAAACAACACGTAATAAAATTCAAGGTGTGTATACCAACGATCAGGAACAAATTATTTTTATTGATACACCCGGTATTCATAAAGCACACAATAAGTTAGGCGATTTTATGGTGCAGTCGGCCATGTCGTCCTTAAATGAAGTTGATGCTGTTATGTTTATGGTAAACGCGGATCAGCGAAGAGGGGCCGGCGACAATTTCATTATTGAAAGGCTAAAAAAAATTACAGATAAGCCAATTTATTTGGTGATCAACAAAATTGATCTCGTCCATCCTGATGATTTATTTGAAATTGTTGAATCATATAAAGATGCTCTTAGTTGGAAAGAGATTTTTCCAATCTCAGCATTACAGGGTAATAATATCAATGAACTTATTAATTCTCTGGGGCAAGAACTCCCAGAGGGCCCTCAGTATTATCCAGATGATCAAGTTACCGATCATCCAGAACGATTTATCGTTTCTGAGTTGATTCGTGAAAAGGTTTTACAATTGACGCGGCAGGAAGTTCCACATTCAGTTGCAGTTTTGATTGATTCGATGAAACGTGATGATCGTGACATGGTTAATATCCAGGCCACAATTATTGTGGATCGTCCAACTCAAAAGGGTATTATCATTGGTAAGGGCGGTAAAATGCTTAAAGAAATTGGTAGTCGAGCACGTTTAGATATTGAAAATCTATTAGGAAATCGTGTTTATCTCGAACTTTGGGTTAAGGTCTCTGAAGGTTGGCGTGATAAACAAAGTCTTTTGCAAACATATGGATATCGTAAGGATGAGTATTAGTAATGGCAGGAAATGCTGATTTTACTGCAATATACATGTTTTCACGTGATCATCGCGATAACGACCAACTGGTAAAACTCTTTACGCGAGAATATGGGAAAAAGATGTTTTTCTTGAAGGACGCAAAAAAAGCCGGTTATCGTTTAGCTGCATCTGTATTACCATTCAGTCATGGAGTATATTCCGGTTTTATTAGAGAGACTGGCTTGTCTTACATTAATGCTGAAAAAAATGTTAAACAATATGAAAATATTTTTCAAGACATTGAATTGAATGCATATGCAACCTATATTCTTAATCTAGTTGATGCTGCATTTGAAGATAATGATGCTCAGCCAAAGTGGTTTGACGTTGTCGATCGCGCATTAACCTTGATTGATAATGGAATTGATTTTGATATTGTTACTAATCTAGTACAGATTCAACTTATCTCAGTTTTTGGTGTACAATTTAATTGGTTAAATTGTGTTGAATGTGGACGCAACGATTTACCATTGGATTTTTCTGAAAAATTTGGTGGTATGCTTTGCTCCAATCATTGGAAGTTAGATCCACATCGTTGGCATCTCTCAGCTAAAACAAGCCAAATTCTAGCTTTGTTAAATCAAACAAGTATTTTTAATTTAAATAATGTATCTGTATCCCAGGAAACTAAAGATCAGATCTGGGAACTTTTAGATAGTATTTATCAGAATCAAGTTGGTATTAAGTTAAAAAGTAAAAGCTTTATTGATCAAATGAAAAAGTGGAATGTTTAATCAAGGTTGACAAAGCACGATTATTCTCCTATGATTTATACAGTTTAATAAGGCTATGAAGAAATTAATTAGGTTATCTTATTTTTTTCAGTGAGGCAGGTTAGTGGAAACTGTCATTAAGGTGCTTAAGTGGCGTTTGGAGCCTATTGTAGAAGAGCTGCTAACTTTTATTTAAGTTAGAAGTAGGGTGGAACCGCGATTAATCGTCCCTATACAACATTTTTTGTTGTATAGGGATTTTTTATTTTTAGGAGGAATTATTTACTATGACTAAAAAGCTTTCTGTTCAAGAAATCATTTTAACGCTTCAAAAATATTGGTCCGATCAGGGTTGTATGCTTATGGAGGCTTATGATACTGAGAAAGGGGCTGGTACAATGAGTCCGTATACATTCTTAAGAGCCATTGGTCCGGAGCCATGGAATGCTGCATACGTTGAACCTTCACGCCGTCCAGCAGACGGAAGATATGGCGAAAATCCCAACCGCTTATATCAACATCACCAATTTCAGGTTGTCATGAAACCATCGCCTGAAAATATCCAAGAATTATACTTAGGTAGTCTAAAGGCTCTGGGTATTGATCCGCTTGAACATGACATTCGATTTGTAGAAGATAACTGGGAAAATCCTTCAATGGGTTGTGCCGGTGTTGGTTGGGAAGTATGGCTTGATGGCATGGAAATCACTCAATTTACTTATTTCCAACAAGTCGGTGGATTAGAAGTAAGTCCAGTAACCAGCGAAGTGACTTATGGATTAGAACGTTTGTCATCGTATATTCAAGACGTGGAAACAGTGTTTGACCTTGAGTGGGGAAATGGTGTCACATATGGGGATATTTTCAGCGAACCTGAATATGAACATTCTAAATATTCTTTTGAAGAATCTAACCAAGAAATGTTAGAACAAATGTTTGATAGCTTTGAAAAAGAAGCTAATCGGGAAATAGAAAATGGACTGGTTCATCCTGCGTATGATTATATTTTGAAGTGTAGTCATACTTTCAACTTACTTGATGCGAGGGGGACCGTTTCTGTTACAGAACGAGCTGGTTACTTATCAAGAATTCGTAACATGGCTCGCAAAGTTGCCAAACGCTTTGTTGAAGAACGTGAAAAATTGGGATTCCCACTCTTAAAAAATGCTAAGGAGGAACACTAATGATGCATGACTATTTACTAGAATTAGGTCTGGAAGAAATACCTGCACATATCGTAACACCAAGTATTAATCAATTAGTTGAGAGGGTTTCTCAATTTTTGGAAGATCAACAGTTAACTTTTGAAAAAATCGAAAAATTTTCAACTCCTCGGCGACTAGCAATTAAGGTCAGTGGTTTAAGCGATACGCAGCCCAATAGTGAAATTGACGCTAAAGGACCTGCCAAGAAAATTGCTCTCGATGAGAACGGTGCTTGGACAAAGGCCGCTATGGGATTTGCACGTGGACAAGGTGCAAGTGTTGAAGATATCTCTTTCAAAGAAGTAAAAGGCACAGAGTATGTTTTTATTCACAAAGAAGTAATCGGTAAAAATATTAAAGACATTTTACCTGGTATTAAAAAAGTTATTGAGAGCATGAATTTCCCAACGATGATGAAATGGGCTGATTTTGATTTTAAGTTTGTTCGGCCTATCAGGTGGATTGTTTCCCTACTGGATGATGAGATACTTCCATTTAATATCTTAGATGTTAAAGCTGGTAGAATGACACAAGGACATCGTTTTTTGGGAAACCCGACAACTATCGACAATGCAAATCAATATGAAGCTAAATTACGTGAAGAATTTGTATTAGTCAAAGCTGATGAACGAAAAGATTTAATACGGCAACAAATTGCTGCAATTGCAGGTGAAAAGGGCTGGGTAGTACAGCCAAATACTGAGTTACTTGAGGAAGTTAATAACTTAGTTGAATGGCCAACTGCTTTTAGTGGACAATTTGATCCAAAATATTTAAACATTCCTGAGGAAGTATTGATTACCTCCATGCGTGATCATCAAAGATTTTTCTTTGTTCGAGATCATGAAGGGAAATTGTTACCTAACTTCATTTCAGTAAGAAATGGGAACGAGGAACACATTGATAATGTTGCTCGTGGTAACGAAAAAGTGTTGACGGCCCGCTTGGAAGACGCTAATTTCTTTTTTACTGAAGATCAAAAAATGACAATAGAATCTTATGTCGAAAAGCTTAAAAAAGTTAGTTTCCACGACAAAATCGGAACGATGTATGAAAAGATGTTACGTGTGAGAAGTATTGCATCAACTTTATTTAATGAGCTAGATCTCAATGCCTCTGATGTTAACGAAGCTGATTTGACAAGGGCAGCTTCAATTTACAAATTTGATCTGGTCACCGGCATGGTTGGAGAATTTCCAGAATTACAAGGTGTCATGGGAGAAAAATACGCACTGTTACAGGGCGAAAATAAAAATGTGTCAACTGCAATTAGGGAACACTATATGCCAATTAGTTCCGATGGGGCTTTGCCTGAAACATTATATGGAGCTGTTTTAGCCCTTGCTGATAAGTTTGATAATTTATTTAGTTTTTTCAGTGCCGACATGATTCCAACTGGTTCAAACGATCCGTACGCTTTACGCCGCCATGCCATTGGAATTGTTAGGATTTTAGAAAATAGACAGTGGGATTTGAACTTAAAGGACTTTACACAACATGTACAAGAGAAACTAGTTGAAGATGGTACTGCATTTGGAGTTGATGTTAAACACAACAATTCGGAATTGCATCATTTTTTTGATGATCGTCTACATCAATTAATGGATAATGCTAAAATTCGTTACGATATTGCTGATGCGGTTTTATCAGGTAATAATCCTGAATTAATTGGTAAACTTCGTTATGCTGAATTACTAGTTAGTGAAAGCAAGAATTCTTCTTTTAAAGATACAATTGAAGCGTTAACTCGAGTTCAAAGGATTGCCTCTAAGAGTAAAAATGTTAACAGTATTATTGACGAGAGTTTATTCGAAAATGATAGTGAAGTAAAACTATTTAAAGTTATTTCATCATTGAGGTTTAACTTAGAAGATCCTACCCAGTTTGTTCAAAATTTATTTAGTTTGAAGAACGTTATTACGGACTATTTTGAACAAACCATGGTCATGGATAAAAACGAAAAGATTAAAAATAACCGTTTAAATCAAATGACGGTTTTAAATAATTTAATTACGAGTGTTGCTGATTTTACAAAGGTTAATGTTAAATAATTTTGAATCAAAAAGTGTCGGATAAAATCAATTAATGGTTTTATCCGACACTTTTGTTGTTTCTACTGTTTTAATGCTAAGACTTGCTTTAAGTCTGGGGTAGTTCTAAAAGTTTTTTGCCCTTCATAGATCACAAATCCGGGTTTAGAGCCATTAGGTTTTCTAATATTCTTAACCTGAACGAAATCGACAGGAACATTAGCCGAATTTTGAGCTTTTGAATAATAGGCGGCAATTAAAGCAGCTTCGTCAACAGTGGTCTCATCTGGATTTTTTGATTCAATAATAACATGTGAGCCTGGTATATCTTTGGCGTGCAGCCAGTAGAATTGTTTATCGGCTGTGTGCAGAGTTAGTCGGTCATTTTGTGAGTCATTTTTTCCCACTAAAATTGATGTTCCAGTTGAAGAAATGAACTTCTCAGGCTTGCTCTTAATTGTTACTCGTTTTTTCTTAGTAGTCTTTTGCTTGATATAACCCTGATTTTCTAGTTCAATTTTTATTTCATCTAGGTCGTCAGGATTGGCAAGCTCGACCTGACTTTCAATATTTTCCAAAAAATCAATTTCTTGTTTAGTTAACTTAATTTGTTTTGTAACAAAGGTAACAGCGTTCTTTTCTTTTTGATACTTGGTGAAATATTTTTGAGCATTCTTTGAAGGGGAGAGCTGATTAGATAACTCAATCTTCAAAGGACTATCGTTGTCATAAAAATTAGGTAGTTCAATTGAGGTCATCCCGCGTTCTACTTGAGACAAATAGGTTGTTAAAACTTCACCTTTGATTCTAAATTCATCGGCACGCTTAGTATTTTCAAGGGTTTGCTGAAGCTTTTTTAATTTGCCCTTATTTCGCTTTAGATCGTTATGAACGACTCGTATGAGAGTTTTTCCTCGTTGTTTAACCCGATCCTGATTAGCTAATTGTAAATAATAACGATCCAGCAGTTTTGAAAGACTGTCAAAACCTTCACTTGTAATTATATTATCCAATTGTGTTGGCTCATAAGGACTGAAATAATACTTCTGCTGATCATTCATTGAAAGAGTAGGAACAGGATTATCAAAGTTAGTTAAAAAGTCCTTAATGATCTGTTCCCTAGATTCTTTTCTTGAAACTAGTTCATAAGCAAATTCTAAAGAAGTATCCCGACTAAAGCCTTGAAATTCATGGCGAATTTCACCAGCAAGAGTTTCGTAATTAGGGTACTTAGTCATCAACTCATTTACAATTGCTAAAGTTTTGTTCACATCCTCGAATTGATTAATAGTTTCTTGAAGAGGTGGTGCAAGATACTGTGCTCCTGGCATTAACAGTCGATAGCGGTTTTGGTCAGCGGAAATATGGCGAACAAGGTCAATAATCCGGCCTGATCCGCTTTCATATAAAATTATATTGCTGCGTCTACCCATAATTTCAATAGACAAAACTAGGTCTTCACTATCACCAAGATCATTTCGATGGTTAAAAAACAAATTAACAATTCGATCATTTTCAACTTGTGAAATTTGATTTAAAATTGCGCCATCTAAATGTTTTCTAAGGCTCATCGTAAAATTACTTGGGGTTGCAGGATTTGAAATTTTTTCAGTAGTAAGATGAATTCGTGAATAGTTTGGGTGTGCAGATAACAATAAAGCCTTATTTTTACGGTTACTGCGAATCGTTAAAATAAGTTCATTATCAAATGGTTGATTAATCTTAGCAACTCTACCAGCCGCCAATTCTTGATTTAATTCTTGGGTTATAGCGTGTGTAAACATTCCATCAAATGGCATGGTATGACATCTCCAATCCTTAGGTTCTTAGTTATATAAGTATACATTTAAGTGATGTAACAATCAAAAAATAATAACTTGTATCATACAATTAAATTTGTTGTATAATACAAGTGAGGTGAAAAGGTGATGATAGATAGCATAACAGTGCTTAATAGTGTTGTGGGAAAACGATTACAATTAATTCGAGACGCCACTCGTAGTAATTCTATTACTTCTGCCGAGTGGAAACTTCTTGATTTAATTGAAAAAGGTATTTCGACACAAGAACAATTAGTAAAAGCCACCGATTTAGCAGCGTCCACTATAAGCAGACAAATCAAGAAATGTTTTGAAAAAAAATTAGTTAGAACATGTGCAATAGATGTTGACCATCGAAAAATTGAATACTATCTAACTGAAGATGGTGCAATAGTTCTTAAGAGAGTAAATAAACTTGTTGATGAAATTAACAAAAAAATGTTCTCTCATTGGACAGATGAAGAGATTAGTATGTTCAATATCCTAGCAAATCGAATTTTGCGTAACTTGAATATAACAGGTTAAGTTCAATTTTTGTAAGTGAACTAAGATATTTTGTGGTATAGTTATTTGTTAGAATATTATTGATTGAACGAATGGAGTTTTGTAATGAAGATCGCTGTAGTTACTGATAGTACGTGCTACTTAACCAAGGAAGAGATTCAGGAAAGTGGCATAACAGTTGTACCGATTCCGGTTATTATCGACGGTAAAAGTTATGATGAAGGGATTGACATCACCACTGAAGAATTTTACGAGCGTTTACGAACGTCTCAGTCATTTCCAAGTACATCGCAACCGCCTTTGGGGCAGATGGTTGAGCTGTATGAGGAATTGCAGAAGCAGGGCTACGATACAGTTATTAGTATCCACCTAGCAAGCACGATTTCAGGATTTGTCCAAAGCTTGAAAGGCTTAGAAGGGACTATCGAAGGGTTAAACTTAATTGTTTATGATTCTCAAATTACAGTTCGACTAATGGGAGTTATGGCCCTTGAAGCTGCTAGAATGGCAAAGGAGGGCGCGGAGCCGTCCACAATTCTCAAGCGTTTAGATTATTTAAGGGAAACATCTGGAGAATATTTCGTCGTGGATGATCTTCAAAATTTAGTAAGAGGTGGACGTTTATCTAATGCATCTGACTTTGTTGGTAGTTTATTAAAAATAAAACCAATTCTTACATTTAACGATTCTCACGAAATCGTTGCATTTGAAAAAGTACGTTCAAGTAAAAAGGCTTTGGCCCGTGTTGAGCAATTGTTTGAAGAAGACCGTGCGAAAGCGTCTTATCCGTTAAGGGCGATGATCATTCATGCCAACGATGAACCAGCAGCACTAAAATGGAGAGAAAAATTAAAAGAGGAATATCCTGATTTGCCAATTGATATTTCATACTTTGGTCCAGTCGTAGGAGCTCATCTTGGCGAAAAGGCACTAGCTCTGGCTTGGATTTTGGATTATAAAAAGGCGTAAATAAAACCAGTTATGTTGAAGTATTTCAAAACATAGCTGGTTTTATTTTTTATATTCTATTTTACAAATAAAAGCCAATTGAAGCTGCTAAGATTCCAGTAATGATGCTTCCAAAAATGTAGAGCAGAGCAATGCTTCTTTTCTCACTTTTCCACAAAATACTACTCTCATTTGCAAAGGTCGAAAAGGTTGAAAGTCCACCAGTAACTCCGAGAATCAAAAAACTTGATACTAAACTAGTAAGTAAATGTGCACTTAGAACGCCTACTATGAAACAAGCTGTTATATTGATACAAAATGTTGACCAGGGAAAGATTGTTTCTACATTTTTTGTGATATCCATAAATAAAAACCTAATTACAGCACCAATTGCAGTCCCAACTCCAACAACTAAAAAGACCATATTATCTTACCACCCCGATTCATCTTTTAGGACAAACTCGCCCAGGTGCTGCCCTAAATTTGCGAGTAGAATACCAAAAAACACCGATATCAACATATAACTTATTCCAATGAAAATATGTGAAGGTGTTGCGAGCAGTTTTAAATTAGTAAATTCAAAACTGGAAAAAGTCGTAAACCCGCCAAGGAGACCCGAAGTCAAACCAATATTTAAAATCGGCGAGCTACTTATTCGAACTAATAAACCACCGGTCAAAATTCCAAGAATAAACGTACCACTTAAATTAATTAATAAGGTACTCCATGGAAACAACGCTTTAGGTGTTATTATACTTTGAAGAATCCAGCGTAAATCACCACCAATAAAGGCAAATATCGCTACACTAATACTTTGTTTTAATCGCATCCTAAAACCCTCTTAAAATATTTAATAACCATTCCATTCTACAAAAATAATTTAGTGGTTTCCAGCTAATTATTGTTAACTCAAAAAATGAGCCGCTTTTAATTGACATAAAGTAAGTGAATAATGTAACGTTTTATACGGTTAGCAATACCAATTATTAGGAGTAGGTGAAAAGATTTTGAAAAATAAATTTAGTTTATTCAGTATTGTTATATTAGGAGTTAATGCCATTATTGGTTCCGGAATATTTCTTTTGCCCAACCAGGCAATGAAAATCATGGGCCCTGCTAGTATCGGTATATTCGTTTTTGATATGTTACTAGTTATCTCAATCGCTCTTTGTTATGCAGAAGATAGTAGTTTATTTAAAGAAGATGGCGGTCCGTACTTATATGCTCAGAAGGCGTTTGGTGATTTTGTTGGCTATGAAGTTGGATTTATTGTGTGGGCTATTAGTATCATTGCATGGGCTACCATGGCTGCAGGGTTAACAACTGCCCTGGGCGCGTTATTTCCAATTTTCAACCAGCCTTTATGGCGCGGAATTACAATTACTGTTTTATTAGTCGGACTAACAGCCGTTAATTTAATGGGAATTCAGGTTACTAAATGGTTAAATAATATTGTTACAGTTGCAAAATTAATACCTTTAATTTTGTTTATTGCAATAGGTATCTTCTTCATGAAAGGTTCTAATTTCACACCAGTATTTCCGCATGGATCATATGTAGCTGGTTCCTTTGGTGCTGCTGCAATTTTGATGTTTTATGCTTTTACTGGCTTTGAAGCATTGGTAATTGATGCCCAAGATATGGAACATCCACAAAAAAATTTACCAAAAGCGATTATTTTTGCTCTTGGTATTGTTGCTGCACTATACATCCTAATCCAAATTGTATCGATTGGCGTTTTAGGGCCACATCTTGCTTCTTCGCAGGCTCCAATGCAGGATGCAATGAACCAGATTATTGGCCCAATTGGAAAATACGCAATTGCCGTAGGAACAATCATTTCGATTTTGGGAATTGCTACTGCGCAATCATTCTTCTTACCTAGAATTGGCGCGTCAATGGCACAAAATGGTGTTATGCCAAAGGTAGTTGGACGTCGTAATAGGCGAGGCATTCCATACGTCGCTATGATAATTTCTTTAGTAATTGCATTACCGCTTTCTTTAACAGGAACATTTACTACTTTAGCTGCAATTTCTGTCGTATCGAGGTTCGCACAGTATGTACCAACGATTTTGGCAGTGTTGGTATTTAGAAAGAAAATGCCAAATCAACCAAGAACCTTCAAAATACCTTTTGGACCAGTTATTCCAATTTTTGCAATTATCGTTAGTGTCTGGTTATTATCACATGCAACTGTATACCAACTAATTTTCGGATTAGGTGGGTTAGTTATTGCCGTGCCATTTTACTTTGTTGGTAAGGCTATCCAAAAAAGGGGAGGTATCACAAATGACAAATAGTAAAAAAATTTTTGGTGTAGTCGCTAACTTTTTTCAAAATTCTTCGGAGCTTTTTGCAAAGGAAAATTTAACATATACTATGCAGGGAAACATTGACTCAGTTGTTGCTGCAGGTGCGCTACCCTTGCTTATACCCATCGGAATTCCTGCAGATGTTAATCAATATTTATCAAAAATTGATGCATTGCTACTACCAGGGGGACAAGATGTTTCTCCAGATTTATATGGGGAAGCTCCTTCTGATTTATTAGGTGCCACTTCCACTAAAAGGGATACTTTTGAAAATGCTTTAATTCAGGGAGCGATTAGTCGCGATATTCCAATTTTGGCGATTTGTCGTGGTGCCCAGCTCGTTAATGTCTATTTTGGTGGTAGCTTATACCAAGACGAATCTATGATTAAAAGATCAGTTAATATTGAACATGACCAAACTAAAATTCCTGTTCAAAACGATCAGCCAAGCCATCTTGTTCAACTGAAAGATCCAACATTGATACAAATGTTTGAGAGTAGTGAAATTCAAGTTAACTCACTCCATCATCAAGCAATTAAGAAATTAGGTAAGGGATTGACCATAACTGCAAAAGCCAAGGATGGTGTAATCGAAGGGTTTAATGATTCAAAGCATCATATAGCAGCATATCAATGGCATCCAGAAATGATGTTCCGAAGTGATAAAGCCATGTTAAAAATATTTACCAAGTTCATATCTGATTTTTTAGAATAATTAAAAACACAAATATCTGGTAAGATGACCTCCTAAATAATAAATTGTTGTTTAGGGGGCCTTTTATAATTATAAATTGAACTAATTAGATTTTAGAACTTATTTTTATGA
Organism: Pediococcus claussenii ATCC BAA-344; assembly: GCF_000237995.1. Classification (NCBI taxonomy): domain Bacteria; kingdom Bacillati; phylum Bacillota; class Bacilli; order Lactobacillales; family Lactobacillaceae; genus Pediococcus; species Pediococcus claussenii. Next base: position 940,488 of record NC_016605.1, on the reverse strand, counting down.
CGGATCTTTTAGACCAAGGTCTTTAAAATGAATTTTAACTACTTACTAAATGTGCGATATGATAGAATGGAATTAATAAGGTATTTTGGAGGTTTTTTTGGAATGTCGATTCCTGAGTTTATACATAATTTTTCATGGATTTTAATACTATTGGTTACGGTGATGGGATTAACAACAAACCAAATTCAACAGGTTATAATCTCGCTATACACAGACCGAGCTTTATACATAGTAATGGTTGGATCAAATCTTTTGTTAATGGTACATACAGTCGCCATGTCGCCTGTGTTAGTTATTTTAAAGTTCTTATTGGGGCTTGCAACATTAGGCGTGATTGAATTATTGTTTGCACGTAAGCAAAGAGCCGGATCAATTAAGATTAATCAAATTCAATTGCTTTCAGTTTTGGCGGCTTTAACAATGCTGGTTGGGTTAGTTATTGATTTGACTGTCGGATGAGAAGGGAGCACTACAAATGTAGTGTTTTTTGTTTTTTCTCTTCTAGGTTTACATAATATATATTATCCAAAGTAGACAAAATAAATTAAATAACTGTTTCTTGCTGATATTAATGAAATTTCTAAATTCAACGTATTTTCGTTAATTGAATTAAAATGTTTTGTCATTTAATTCGGTACTTTGCATTTTTAAAATATGCTTGCTATCCTCACAATCTTTTTAGGTTTTTTAAGTCAGTATTTCAACTGTAATTTATTTAAAACAGCCATTCAATAATTTTAAATAAATCTTATATGAGTTTATTAAGTTAAATCTATAAAATGATTACAATTACATAAAATAATGATTTAATCTCAATTAGATTTATTAATAATGCGGGTTTACATTCCTTAAATCTGCTAAACTAATTCTCATATGGTTTTATTCTACTTAATTAAGGAGAGGTATTTATGGGTAAACAAGGTAAGAAACTTTCGCTTAGTGCGTTAGTTTTAATGATTTTTACTACCATTTTTGGGTTTGGTAACACACCAGCTGCCTTTGAACAAATGGGATATGGAGCAATTTTTTGGTACATTTTAGGTGCTGTTCTATTCTTCATTCCAGCTGGTTTAATGTTTGCTGAATATGGATCGACATTCAAAGAAGCTAAAGGCGGTATTTATTCTTGGCTGGAAGCTTCTATTGGAGAGAAATGGGCTTTTATTGCGACATTTATGTGGCTCGCTTCATGGTTAATCTGGATGGTTATGATTTCTCAAAAAATCTGGATCACCTTAGCAACCATTATTTCGGGTCATGATACGACAGGTACTTGGTCAATATTAGGTCTAAATTCGACAATGACAATTGGTCTTTTAGCTATCGCATGGGTTCTCTTTGTTACTTGGGCAGCGTCACGTGGTATTGATACTCTTGCTAAGGTTTCATCCTTAGGCGGTATTGCAATCATGGCATTGAACGTCATTTTATTACTTGCTAGTGTAATTATTTTGATTGCAAATCATGGTCAACTAGCTCAACCAATTCACCATCTTTCTGATTTTGCAACATCTCCAAGCGCTCAGTTCCAGTCACCAATCGCTATGATCTCTTTTGTTATCTATGCAATCTTTGCTTATGGTGGTTTGGAATCGCTTGGTGGTATTACAGATAGTTTGGATAAGCCAGAAAAGACATTTCCTAAAGGAATCTTAATTGGTGGCGCCGTTATTGCAATTGGATATTCACTTGCAATCTTTTTATGGGGTGTTTCAGCCAACTGGCATTCAGTTATTATTGGTCAAAAAGCTAACCTTGGGAATATCACATATGTTTTAATGCGTAACCTAGGTTATCAATTAGGTAATTCACTCGGCATGAGTTCAGGTACTTCAGCACTCATGGGAACAATTTTTTCTCGTTTTGCTGGTGTTGGTATGTTACTAGCTTATATTGGTTCATTCTTCGTCCTTAGTTATTCCCCGCTTAAGTCATTTATTCTTGGATCACCAAAGGAATTATGGCCAAAGAAGATGACTGAATTAAATAAAAATGGTATGCCAGCCAATTCGATGTGGTTACAAGCTATCATTGTAATTGTTTTCGTTGGTGGTATTTCAATTCTTGCGGCAATTACACATAAAGATGCAACATTCTTCTATAATGTTCTTACTAACATGAGTAATGTTTCAACGACCCTTCCCTACCTATTCTTGGTAGGTGCATTTCCGTTCTTTAGAGCAAAGAAGGAATTGGACCATCCATTTGAGGCTTACCATAATCACACTTGGATAATTACTGTTACCACTGTTGTTATGTTAACAGTTGGAGTTGGTATCGTATTTACAATTCTTGTACCATTTATTACTGGCGACATGTTTACAGCACTTTGGACAATTGCTGGACCAATCTTCTTTGGGGCAATTGCCTGGATCTTCTTTGCGAGAAAAGAGCGTAACAAGCAAAACCTTTAATTTATTACATTCTGAACAGGCTGAGAATACTCAACCTGTTTTTTTGTGTCCTGATTTTTCTTTAAAATGCTAATATTAAGTCAGAGCTTGATCATGCCAATTAAAGAATTAACGTTGTAAATACAAAATATCATTTAGCAAATTTAGCTGATGAAATTATTGCCACTGTTTATAAAAGTGATAATAATTTAAAGCTTTTGACCCGGCACTATCCAATTCAGATCGGGTTTAGTATTTTTTATTCGCAAATACGCCATTTAAAATTTATCCATCAATTGGCAATCGGCCTATTCACTCTCTTGCCATTATTCAGATCCACCCTTAATGTAGATAATAATGTAGATAATGAAATTTTTCTAACTAAATAAAACGACTAAAAAAGGCTTTAATCATCCAATGATTAAAGCCTGAATTGTTTTACCAACGATAGTTAATGAAACACCTTAATTTTTTACTTGTTCCAGTGCTTTTCAATAAAGTCTGTTCTTCCACCAGATTCTTCCATTTGATAGCGTCGCGGATTCTTTTTATAGAACTCTTGGTGCTCTTCTTCGGCTGGATAAAAGGTACTGGCTTCTTCAATGGTTGTAACGATTGGTTCATCAAAACGGCCAGATTTTTTTAAACTTTCCTTTGATTTTTCAGCAATCTTTCGCTGTGAATCGTTATTAACAAAGATTACAGGACGATAGTTATCACCACGATCTTGGAACTGTCCCATTGCATCAGTTGGATCTGTTTGCTGCCAATAAATCTCAACTAATTTGTCATACGAAATAACTTCTGGATCAAATGTGATCTGAACAGCCTCTGTATGACCTGTAGTATGACTAGCAACTTCCTCATAAGTTGGGTTACTGGTGTGTCCACCAGTATATCCAGACAGCACCTGTTTAATCCCTGGTTGTTCTTCAAATGGTTCAACCATACACCAGAAACAACCGCCAGCAAATATTGCAGTTTCTTGAGCCATAATCATTTCCTCCAATACATTTATGATACTTGTAATTATCCACTTACTAAATGTAATTAGTCAAATATTTTTTTATATTCACTTAGTCCATTTTCGTCCAACTTATCATACGGAATAAACTTGAGTGCTGCTGAGTTAATGCAGTACCTTAATCCGCCTGCTTGTTGAGGTCCATCATTAAAAACATGACCCAAATGAGAGTTTGCATCATGACTTCTTACTTCAATACGCTCCATTCCGAAACTCGAATCACGTTTTTCACTAACTTCTTTCGTATCTAGCGGTTTTGTAAATGATGGCCAACCACAGTGTGCATCATATTTGTCTAATGAGCTGAACAAAGGTTTTCCACTCACAATATCAACATATACACCTTTCTCGTAAAAATCATCGTATTTCCCTGAAAAAGGTCGTTCCGTGGCAGCATGCTGCGTTACGTTAAGTTGCTCAGTTGTTAGATGCTTTAAAGCGTTTTCTTTTCTTTTTTCATCCATCTCTCATCACCTCCAAGACATTCTAGTTAAAAATCAAATATATAACAATGTATCTGCTCAAAATTAAATTAAACCAACTAAAAAAGAACTTCCTATCAAGAAAGCTCTTTTCAGAATCATATAAATTAAGCCTCAAAAGCTGCAGTCAATGGAGGAACTACTTGCTTCTTACGAGAAACAACACCTGGTAGTGCCGCACGATTTTTATCACTAAGGGTCACATTAAATGCCTTTTCAACTATTTCCTTAGGATCCCCAACAACTAGTAACTCCGAATCACTATCAAGAATATTTGTTGCAACTAGCAAGAACATGTCGTATCCATTATCTGCATTTTCTTTAGTCATAGCTGCTTCTAAGTCAGCTTGACGAGCAAAAACGTCGTTAACATCGACTGTATTTACTTGACCAATTCGAACGGTTTTTCCACCCATTTCAAATGATTTTGCATCACCATTAATAATGTCTTGATCAGACTTACTATCTAAATCAGTACCAGCTTTTAACATTTCAATTCCATAAGAATCAACATCAATATCAGCAATTTCAGCTAATTCACGTAAAGCTTCGCGATCCTTATCAGTTGTAGTTGGTGATTTTAATAACAAAGTATCCGAAATGATTGCTGAAAGCATTAACCCAGCTAATTGAGCGGGTATTTCAATTTTTTCTTCATTGAACATTTCTGTAATAATTGTACTAGTACATCCAACTGGCTCAGCACGATAGAAGAGTGGCAGAGTAGTTTCAAAGTTAGCAATGCGATGATGATCAATCACGTCAGTCACGGTAACCTTAGCAATATCCGATATACTTTGTTGTCTTTCATTATGGTCAACTAAAATAACGGAATCAGTTTCATTTGCAGCGGTTTTAATAACACGTGGTGCGGGTTCTGCAAAGTGATTAAGGACATAATTAGTTTCAGGATTGGGATTACCTAAAGCAACAGCTTCAAAATCTCCTTCACTAGTTTGAGTTTTAAAATAAGTATATGCCTTGGCAGCAACAATGGCATCAGTATCAGGATTACTGTGCCCAAAAACAAGTGTCTTTGTCATGTTAAATAAATCTCCTTTTAATTATCATTATCAATTGTAGTACGTAAACGTTCCATGTAATCAGTTTCATCCAAGTAAATATAAAACTGCTCCAAGAAATTACTGATGCGCGGAATTGTATCTTTATCTTTTCTGAAAATAAAACTCAAATCAAACTTAATGGCAGGGTCAAACTTAGCGAAATAACTTCCTTTTCTGGATTGGTGTGCATACACGTATGATTCAGGTAATGCAGTCGATACCCCAGCTGCATCTGAAAAACGACGAATTTGATCAGGTGAAGTGAAACGTGCAACACTAACCGGTGCATCCTCAAGATTATTTTTGAAGGCTTCGGAAATAATACCGTTCAAATAAAAACTTTCAGGATAGGTAACCCAACTGTCTTTGGTAGTCTTTTTGAGTTTGATCCGTTTTTGCTTAGCAAGCTTTTCATCATGATGAATAAATAGTAAGTTTTCAGAGATAATCTTACGTGATTCATACGGTTTCCAATTCTTAATGCTATCGTCAGGCAAGTACATGATTGCTAGATCAATTTGATTAGTTTCTAATCTTTCCCAAATTTCTTTTCTGGTTAACACATGAACTGTTATTCGAATATCGGGTTCCATCGCAAAATACTTGGCAATGAAATCTTCAAACACACGAGTCTCAATCGAGGCTAAAATACCGATATTAATTTCTCCATGTGTTGCGCTCGTTGATTGTTGAATTTCGTCAGCTGCTGTATTTAAAACGAGGTTAATGTCATGTGTTGCCTTGATCATCGTATACCCAGCGTCCGAAAGACGTAACTTTTTACCAACCGAGTAAAATAGTGGTGCTCCAACTGCTCTTTCCAACTTTTTAATTTGTTGGGTTAAAGCTGGTTGCGTAATACCTAAAATTTGAGCTGCCTGAGTATAATTCATTGTATCCACTAGCTGTAAAAAATAAGTTAAGGTCTTTGATGAAAAAATCTGTTCTTGTTTTGATTTCATATTATATGTCTCCTCGCCAAAATTAGCACCCTAATTCAACCTATAAAATAATTCTAATATTACTGACGAAAAAGAGCAAGTAATATTATCTACTTTGAAATTTCACCGTTTACAGAATCAATAATAAGTTTATTTTTAATATTGATCGGCTCCCCTTCACTATCAACGTCAATTAGGAATGTTCCGTTTGAATATCGTCCTCCCAACGGATGCTCGTCCGGAATGATATCGTGCGTCTGGCCACGTGATGTCAACACCTCTAGTGCAGAAGTACTGCTAATTACAACAAAACCTGCAATCCGATGTGGATCTTTCTTTAATTCCCTTATGATCAGGACACCACGTCGGGCTCTACTAGTTGGAGCAACTTCAGAGACTAACATTCGCTTGAATGCACCTCGATTGGTTACTATACCAACAATATCGTTTTCTTTTACAAGTGCAATATCTACTATTGTATCCTCCCGAAGATCCATTGATTTGACACCCGCCGCACGAGCGCCATTTTCTGGGATTTCAGCAATATCATAACGTAAACCATATCCATTATGTGATAGTAACATAACTGTTCCACTAAACTGACCTTTATTTATAAACTTAACATTTACAACTTTAGCATTATCTGTTTTGAGTTTAATATACGTGGTTGCCCTCTTACGCCATGTTCGACCTGGCGCAAAATCAGCAAGTTTGGTCTTTTTGATAAATCCATCATTTGTTGCAATGAGGAAATAGCTAGGATCGGTAAAGTTTTTGAAAGAATACGCCTTTAGTATGACCTCATCGTCTTGCAAGCCAATTGTCTGAGAAACATGTTCACCTGTATCTTTCCACTTCATATCAGTAATCTCATGGACCGGTCTATAGATAAGATTTCCTTTGTTAGTAAACATTAACAAGTGGTCTAGCGTATTTAACTCGCGCTGGTAAACAGGATAATCGCCTTCTTTTAGCCCATTGTCATCACCCGAGGCCGCATAGGAACGTAAACTGCTACGTTTCAGATAACCTGAATGACTAACAAGCACCATTACCTGTTCATCAGCAACTGTAACCGTGCGATCAACCACAATTTCTTCGATTTTTTCCTGAATAACTGTTTTTCTTGGTGACCCATAAGTCTTTTTAATAGCAGTTAATTCTTTCACAAGAACTTTATTCAAAGCGCCAGAATCATCTAGGATAGCCTGATATCTTGTTATATCAGCATTTAAATCCTTAGACTCGTTCTGAAGAGCTGTTATATCAGTATTTGTTAGACGGTAAAGTTGCAAAGAAACAATTGCTTCAGACTGCTTTTCTGTAAATTCAAATTTTTTAATTAAATTTGATTTAGCGTCTTTTTTATCGGAACTTGCTCTTATCACCGAAATTACTTGATCTAAAATAGATAAAGCCTTAATTAACCCTTCAACGATATGTAATCGTTCTTTGGACTTAGCTAAGTTATAGTTAGTACGCTTAGTGATAACTTCTCTTTGATATTCAACATATGAAGTTAATAAAGCCCCCAGGCCTAATCTTTCCGGACGTCGCTTATTGATTGCAACCATGTTGAAATTATATGAAATTTGCAAATCAGTATTTTTATAGAGGTAATTTAAAATACCTTTTGAATTAACATCCTTTTTTAGCTCAATTGCAATTGATAAACCATCACGATCAGACTCATCACGAACTTCAGATATTCCATCAATTTTTTTCATCACGCGAATTTCGTCAATTTTTTTAACTAAGCTTGCTTTATTAACTTCATAAGGAATTTCTGAAACGCGAATTAATTGTTTATTTCCCCGCAGTTCTTCAGTGCTTGTTTTGGAACGGACAATCACTCTACCTCGACCTTTTTGGTAGGCTTGTTTCAATCCATCAATTCCTTGGACAATTCCACCGGTCGGGAAATCGGGGCCCTTCACAAATTGCATGAGTTCATCAGTAGTAGCATTGGGATGCTTAACCAAATGTAAGACTGCATCGATCACCTCATTTAGGTTGTGAGGCGGAATATCGGTAGCATATCCAGCAGAAATACCCGTAGCTCCGTTAACTAATAAATTGGGAAATCGAGCTGGTAATACTGTCGGTTCATACTCGGTATCATCAAAATTTAAAACCATATCAACAGTTTCTTTGTCAATATCACGTAACATTTCTTGAGATATTTTACTTAACCTTGCCTCTGTATACCGCATTGCTGCCGGAGGATCGTTATCAATCGAACCATTGTTTCCATGCATTTCAATTAAGGGAGCTCGTAGCTTCCAATTTTGACTCATACGAACTAAAGCTTCGTATATCGAGCTATCACCGTGTGGATGAAAATTACCCATGACGTTTCCAACTGACTTGGCCGATTTTCGAAAAGCCTTGTCATAGGTATTGCCATCCTGATTCATAGCAAATAAAATACGTCGTTGAACGGGCTTTAATCCATCTCGAACATCAGGCAATGCGCGCTCTTGAATAATGTATTTAGAATAACGTCCGAATCGGTCGCCCATAATGTCTTCCAAAGTTAACTCTTCAATTTTTGATTGATTATCACTCATATTTAATTTTCTCCTTTCCTCATTTTATAGATCTAACCCTATTTCCCCGGTCTGGGTATCTTCTTGATCGGTTTCTAGATCTTCATGCTCAGCTTTGATTGCTGCATTATCTAAAATACTTCCATCTTCTTCTAGAGTAAAAGCGACATTATTTTCAATCCACTTTCTCCGTGGTTCAACTTTATCTCCCATTAAAGTTGTAACTCGACGTTCAGCCAAGGTCGCGTCATCAATTCGGACTCGGATTAAGGTTCTCGTATCAGGATTCATAGTTGTTTCCCATAACTGATCAGCATTCATCTCTCCAAGACCTTTGAAACGTTGTAAAGAAAAGCCTCTGCCAATTTGTTTGCTAACCTTTTCAAGTTCCTCATCAGTCCAAGCATAGTTGATTTTAATTTTCTTTCCGCTACCTTTTTGCAACTTATATAAAGGTGGCAGAGCAATATAAACTCGACCATTGTCAATTAAGGGGCACATGTACTTATAGAAAAAAGTTAATAATAAAGTTTGAATATGGGCTCCATCAGTATCTGCATCGGTCATAATAATGATTTTGTCATAATTGCTATCATCAATATCAAACTCGCTACCAACACCAGCTCCGATTGTGTAAATCATTGTACTGATTTCTTCATTTTTTAAAATATCTTGCAACTTTGCTTTTTCTGTATTTAATACTTTTCCTCTTAATGGCAAAATAGCTTGAAATTTTCGATCACGTCCTTGTTTAGCACTACCACCAGCAGAATCACCCTCAACTAAGAAAAGTTCATTTTTCTTCGCATTTTTAGATTGAGCTGGTGTTAGCTTACCAGATAAAACGCGATCTTGCTTTTTACGTTTTTTACCATTTCTTGACTCATCACGTGCCTTTCTTGCTGCAACACGTGCCTCCCGAGCGTTAATTGCCTTTCGAACTAGTTGTTGAGCAAATTCACCATTTTCCATTAAATAGAAAACTAATTGCTCAGAAACTACACTATCTACAATGTTGCGAGCCTCTGGCGTTCCCAGTTTTTCTTTGGTTTGTCCCTCAAATTCAAGCAACTCTTCAGGAATTCTAAGAGATATAACTGCCGATAAACCTTCACGAACATCAGATCCTTCTAAATTTTTATCTCGTTCTTTAAGAAGTCCTACTTTTCTTGCAAATTCATTAAATGCCTTAGTCCAAGCTGAACGCATTCCTACTTCGTGCGTACCACCATCCCTAGTACGAACGTTGTTAACAAATGAGAGGATTGTTTCAGTATATCCGTCGTTATATTGACCAGCTACTTCCACTTCAACCCCATCTTTGTTTCCATCAAAGTATAGAACGTTTCCAAGGGTATCTTTATCTTCATTTAAATACTCAACAAATTGCTTAATACCTTCTTGATAGAGATATTCTTCTTCCTTTTCTTGTCCAGCACGTTCATCAGTAAGTGTTATCTTCACACCCCGTAATAAAAAGGCAGATTCTCTCAATCGCACCGACAACGTATTAAAATTAAAAACCGTGGTAGTGAAAATAGAGCTGTCCGGCTTAAATGTTACGGTTGTTCCATTATTGTCATTTGTTTTGCCAATTTTTTTTAAAGTTCCAACTGGGTGTCCACCGTTTACAAAATCTTCACGATATTCTTTCTTATCACGAACAATGCGTACGGACAATTTTTCTGATAGCGCATTAACAACACTTGCGCCAACTCCATGCAGCCCACCTGATGTTTTATATCCACCCTGTCCAAACTTACCGCCTGCATGTAAGACAGTAAAAATAACTTCTGCAGTTGGTATTCCCGATTCGTGCATTCCGACCGGCATTCCGCGCCCATGATCAACAACGGTTAAGCTGTTATCGGCACGAATAATAACATTTATTTCACTTCCAAAGCCGGCAAGAGCTTCATCAACTGCATTATCTACAATTTCGTAAACAAGGTGGTGCAACCCGCGACCATCAGTTGATCCAATATACATACCTGGACGTTTACGAACTGCTTCAAGCCCATGTAAAACTTGAATTGACGAGTCATCATATTGATTTGTGTTTCGTTTTGGCATTTCTTTCTCCTTTAGTTCAGTATTATTATCATAACTTAGTTTTAATGGATTTAAAATAGGAAAATCGCGCTACAAACCTAATTCATAGTTGATGTTTTTGGTTAAAATGATACAATTTGTTAGCATATTAATTAGTGAAATGAGGAACTACTTTGGCAATCGATATTTTTAATGTTTATTATAGCGTACCTTCTAGGATCCATTCCCTCAGGGTCATTAATATCAAAATATTTTTACCACCAAGATCTACACAAAGAAGGTAGTGGTAACACTGGAACCACAAACACTTTTCGAGTGTTAGGTACAAAAGCCGGTATCGTTGTCTTGATACTGGATTTATTAAAGGGAACATTAGCAACGTTGCAGCCACTCATATTCCACGTTACCACAATCAACCCACTTTTAATTGGATTAGGTGCAATTATCGGTCATACCTTCTCAATCTTTGATCGTTTCCGCGGTGGAAAAGCAGTGGCAACGAGTGCCGGACTACTACTAGCTTATAATCCAAGTTTCTTTACGGTTGCATGTATTATCTTTATTACTTTAATGTTTCTGAGTAGTATGGTAAGTGTTGCAAGTATGGGGGCAGCTATTTTACTTGTAATTATTTCATTCTTCTATCACGATATTTTGTTAACAATAGTAGCAGTTGGTTTAACCTTATTCATCATCTATCGGCATCGAACAAACATTAGTCGTATTTTACATGGCGATGAAAATTTAATTCCATTTGGGCTAATATATTGGCGAAAGAAAAAATCATCTAAGTAATAAATAAATTTAGAAATTGAAAGGGCTGTGTCATTTAAAATTGACATAGCCCTTTTATATTAAGAAATCTGTTAAAAGAAAGTGATTTCAAATTCGCGTTTAAAATTATCAGTACTTGCTACCTTATTAATTGCTAATTTGTGTTTTAATTCACCAGTGGCATCGTTTGTATCTGCAATTCCCCACCATGGTTCCAAGCAAACAAATGGACCTTCAACAGGATATGGTGACCAAACGCCTAAATAGGGAGCATTATCAACAGTCAAAGCGACTCCATGATCATTGACAGAGTTTTCAAGCATAAATGTTGTTTGTTTATTCTTAAGTTCTAAAATTAATGCATCATCAGAAAATAATTCGTGAGTTAGTGGTAACGGTTTACTTAAGTTAAGACTTTGTAAATCATTTAGATTAATCAATGGTGCTTCAAGTGATACTCTATCAAAGTTACGGGCAGGCGCTACACGTAACTGATACTCCCTAAATGGAATATTTGCTCCTAAATTCAAGTTAAACCCAGGATGTCCACCCACTGAGAACAATAATTCCTCAGTATTTGAGGGATTGATAACCTCGTAAGTTTCATGAATTTCATGTTCTACTAAAGAATATCCAACTCTAAAAATAAATTCAAAAGGATACTTTAACAATGTCTCAGCTGAACTTCGTAACTCTAACACTACCCGTGTGTCATCCTGTGAAATAACGCTGAAAGTCATATCACGTGCAAAGCCATGTTGCCCCATCGAAAAAGTTTTACCAGCAGTACGATATTGATCATCTTTCAGACGTCCTACAATTGGGAAAAGAACGGGTGCATGTCTTCCCCAAATATTGGAATCAGCCTGCCAAACATATTCAATTCCGTCTGCAGATTTTACACTAACTAATTCAGCACCATCTTCATTAATTTGAATCGCAAGATATTCATTTTGTAAGCTTATCATTAGTTTGACTACTCCTACTTTTTATAGAATAAATTCACTTAGATCACGGTTCTTCGCAATGTTACCAATTTTGTCATCAACATATTTTTCGGTAATTGTAACTTCACCCATTGCCATAGTTGGTCCTTCAAACAAAATATCTTCAAGCAATCGTTCTAAAATCGTATGAAGGCGACGAGCTCCGATGTTTTCAGTATCGTGGTTCACGGCCTCTGCAATTTCTGCAATTCGGTCAATTGCTTCGATTGTGAAAGTAATCTTGACATTATCTGTACCAATTAAAGCAATATATTGCTTAACTAATGCATTCTTAGGTTCAGTCAAAATCCTAACAAAATCGTCCTTAGTTAAATCATCTAGTTCAACTCGAATTGGGAAACGTCCCTGTAATTCGGCAATCAAGTCACTTGGCTTACTCTCATGGAAAGCACCAGAAGCAATAAATAAAACGTGACTAGTATCTACTGTCCCATACTTCGTTGATACTTGTGAGCCTTCAACGATCGGCAAAATATCACGTTGCACACCTTGGCGAGATACATCACCGCTTGATTGACTACCAGAACTAGTTATTTTATCAATTTCATCAATGAAGATAATCCCCATATCTTCTGCTCTTTGAATTGCATCATGGTATAAATCACCGCTATTAACTAATTTTTCCGATTCTTCCTTGATTAGCACTTCGCGAGCTTCGGCAACTGTCAATGTTCGAGTGACCTTTTTCTTTGGCATCATATCACCCAATGTTTCACTCAAATCAATTCCCATCTGTCCCATCATGTTACCTGAATTATTTTGTTTAGGATCGTCTGTCTGAATTGAAACAGTTTCATTTTCTAGGAGACCTTTATTCAATTGATCAGCAATTGTCATTCGTTTTTCTTTAACGTCATCAGGTATGTTTGCTTCCTCGTTGCTAAATGATTCATTAGGCTGTTCACCACGTTGGATTTGGTTCATCATCTTCATAAGATTTTGAAAATCCATGCCATTCTCATTGTTCTTTTGTGGGACTGGCGCAAGTAATTTTACCAAGCGTTGATTAGCATTTTTTGTAGCGTCAACTCGAACATTTTTGAATTCATTTTCTTGTTCAATCCGAACAGAACTTTCAACAAGATCACGTACCATTGATTCGACGTCACGTCCGACATAACCAACCTCAGTAAACTTGGTTGCTTCCACTTTAACAAAAGGTGCGTTTACAATTTTAGCAAGACGGCGAGCAATCTCAGTTTTACCAACACCTGTAGGGCCAATCATCAGTAGGTTTTTAGGAGTAACGTCTTCCTGTAAATCCTCAGACAGTTGCATCCGACGATATCGGTTACGTAAGGCAACCGCGACCGCACGTTTTGCACTACTTTGTCCAATTACAAATTGGTCCAACTGAGAAACAATAGCTTGTGGTGTTAAATTGTTTTCATTCATTTGATTAATCCTCCTCATTAAAGTCCATTGCAATAACATTATGATTTGTAAATATATCAATATCGCCAGCAACATTAATTGCTGCAGTAGCCATTTCTTTAGCGGTCATATTCTTTGCGTGTGCTTTCATTGCTTTGGCAGCTGAAAGTGCAAAATTACCACCCGAACCAATTGCTAAAATGCCATCATCGGGGGCAATGACTTCACCACTACCAGAAACTAAGTACATTTCATGTTTATCCATAACAATTAACATTGCTTCGAGTTTCTGTAGTTGCTGGTCACCTCGCCAAATTTTAGCAAGTTCAACTGATGCCCGTTGTAAGTTGCCACTGTACTCTGATAATTTTTTTTCGAACTTCTCTTCTAAGTTAAAGGCATCAGCAACACTTCCTGCGAAGCCAACTAGAACTTTGCCTTCATAAATGCGACGAACCTTGCGGGCAGTTCCTTTCATGATAAACTTTTCACCCATCGTTACCTGGCCATCACCGGCCATAGCGTTTTCTCCATTATGATTAATGGCAATAATTGTTGTTGCTTCAAATTGAACTGGCATAATATTTACTTCTTCCCTTCATTATCGGTAGCACGTGGAAAAAATTTTCGATAGCTAGCTTGCAAATTTTCACGCGTTACATGTGTATATATTTGTGTAGTTGATAAACTAGAATGACCTAACAGTTCTTGAACCGTTCTTAAATCCGCTCCATTGTTTAGCATAGTTGTTGCAAAAGTATGCCGCAACATATGGGGATAAATCTTTCCAGTTAATCCACTGGACTCATAAACCCGTTTTAAAACGTATTCAATTCCAGCTGATGTTAATTGTTTTCCTCTATTATTTATAAAAACAAAATCATGGTCTTGTTGATACTTTTGCATTAGAACTGATCGTTCGTCACTACGATATTTAATAAGTGCTTGCTTCGCATAGTTTCCAAACGGAACATATCGTTCTTTATCACCTTTCCCGCGAATTAACATGGTTTTCATATCAAAGTTAATGTCTGTCCACGTTAAATTAGAACACTCACTAACACGAATCCCAGTTCCAAACAATACTTCTAAAATTGCAATGTTTCGCAACCTAAAACTGCCTTTAGCGTCATACAACGATTTAAATAAAATGTTAATTTCTTTATCATAAAAGAAATGTGGTAGTTTATCAGAATGCTTTTTTAATTGGATCAATTCAAACGGATTTTTAGTTACTAAGTTATTTTGCAATAAAAAGTTATAAAACGATTTAAGCGCTGATGTTTTACGCGCGATAGTCGTCCGTTCTAAATGCTGATCAAATAAAAAACTCATAAAGACACTAGCATCAAAACGATCAATCGAAAGCAAATCACTTTTAGGATTGGTATCCTGTATAAATCGGGTGAACTCTTGTATATCTTCCGAGTAAGCCTTAATAGTTTGATCCGAATATTGATGTTCAACTTTTAAATAACGTACAAAGAGCTCTAAATAATCCATAAAAAAACCTCCGACACCAGCAACAATAGCAAAATGTGGAGGAAAACTCAATAAAAACGAGCTTAATTAATTATCTGTTAACAATTATTACTTCTGAGGAGTCTCCTCATAATCGCCGTTTGGACAAACAACTTGTTTTCCGCCCTTAATTTTCTTTTCAACTAAGAATGAATGACAAACTGGGCATTTACGTCCAACTGGTTTATCCCACGAAACAAAATCACAATCTGGATAACGTGAACAACCGTAAAATAGACGACCGCGCTTAGATTTTCTTTCGATAATTTGTCCAATTCCGCATTTAGGACATGTCACACCAATCTCTTTAACGATTGCTTGCGTGTTACGACAATCTGGGAATCGACTACAAGCAAAGAACTTACCATATTTACCCATCTTAACGACCATTGGTGATCCACAAACTTCACAGTCAAATCCGGCAAGCTCATCCTTAATTTGAACCTTTTCAATCTGTTCTTGAGCCGTATCAACTTCCTTTGAGAAGGGTTTATAGTAGCCATCGACTACTTTCACCCAGTCTTCTTTACCTTCTTCGATCTCATCTAATTCGGTTTCTAGATGTGCTGTAAAATCAATATTTACAATGTCTGGGAAAAATTCATAAATAATATCATTCACGATCTCTCCCAACTCCGTAGGTTCAAAACGTCTAGATTCAAGTTTTACATAGTAGCGTTTTTGGATCGTGTCCAAGGTAGGCGCATATGTTGAAGGACGCCCCACCCCATTTTCTTCAAGTGCCTTAACTAAATTAGCTTCACTATAACGAGCAGGTGGCTGAGTAAAATGTTGATTAGGATTATTAGAAACCAACTTAACTTTATCGCCCTCTTCCATTGCTGGAAGTGAATTATCCTTCTCTTTGTTGGTTTTATAAACTTTGGTAAACCCTTCAAATTTTGTTTTGGAGCCATTAGCCCTGTATTGAACATCGTTTTGTTCAATCGTAACTGCCATTGTATCAGAAACCTCAGGAGTCATTTGACTTGCCATAAATCGGGACCAAATCAAGTTGTACAACCGATATTGGTCCTTAGATAGATATTCCTTGAGATCTTCTGGCGTTCGATTTACCGAAGAAGGTCGAATCGCTTCATGTGCATCTTGCGCACCTTCAGGCATTTTACCCTTTCGAGGTTTAATAGCAGCATATTCAGCACCATATTTTTCATGAATTAAAACTGATGCTTCATGTTTTGCGATGTCCGAAATACGTGTTGAATCGGTTCGCATATAAGTAATTAATCCGACTGTTCCTTCTTTTCCAATGTTGATACCTTCGTATAATTGTTGTGCAGCCATCATCGTTTTACGAGTTCTAAAGTTAAGCGTTTTATTGGCTTCCTGCTGCAACGAACTTGTTGTAAATGCTGGCGACGGAAACCTTTTTCGTTCTTTCCTCTTGACGGAAGTAACATCGAAATCGTCCTTTGGATTAATAAGCTTTAAAATCTTTTGGACGGCCTTTTCATTCTTCAAAGCCTTTTTCTTGCCGCCCGTTCCATAAAATGAAGCATTAAACTTCGAGCGTCCTTTTTTGAATTCAGAATCAATTGACCAATACTCTTCAGGCTTAAAGTCGCGAATTTCTTGTTCCCGTTTAATAATTAAGCTCAGCGCAATTGATTGCACTCTTCCTGCGCTTAATCCTTTTTTAACTTTTTGCCAAAGTAAAGGTGAAATTGAATATCCAACTAAGCGATCTAAAATGCGACGCGCTTGTTGCGCATCCACTAGGGATGTGTCGATTGAACGGGGGGTCTTAAAAGCGTTTTTAACCGCATCTTTTGTGATTTCGTTGAATACGACTCGGTTTTTATCTTTCGGGTCTAATCCTAACAAATATGAAAGATGCCACGCAATTGCTTCTCCTTCACGATCAGGATCAGAAGCTAAATAAACCTTTTTTGCTTTTTTAGCTTCCGTACGGAGTTTTTTAATCGTATCCCCTTTGCCACGAATCGAAATATAATGTGGGTCATAATTATTGTCAATGTCCACACCCATTTTGCTCTTAGGCAGGTCTCTAATATGTCCCAAACTGGCAATAACCTTGTACGATCGTCCTAAATATTTTTCAATTGTTTTTGCTTTGGATGGTGATTCAACAATCACCAAGTTTTTTTTTGCAGTTGGCATTTGTTACTCCTTGCCTTTTTGATTTCATAATCGTTATCATATTGCATATGTTTTAACTTTGTCAAATAATGGATTCTTCCAATATATCTTCAAGTGATATTAGCGGACGTGCTCCAGCCTGTATTAAATCATTAGTGCCTTGTGATGTTTCACTAAAAATTTCACCAGGAACTGCCAATACATTGCGGTTTTCACTTAGTGCAAAATTAGCGGTAATTAAACTACCTGACTGTTTACGAGCTTCAACCACTGTTGTAGAAGCACTAATGCCCGCAATAATTCTATTGCGCTCAACGAAATGATGTCGTAGTGGCTTCGCATATAAGGGATATTCTGTTATCAATAAGTGCTTTTGAGCAATAATGTCTTGGAGCTTTGAATTACTTTTAGGATAAATTTGATTTAATCCTGTACCAATAACAGCAACCGTTTTGCCTCCATTATTGATGGTATATTCATGCGCCATACAATCAACACCTTTAGCTAGTCCACTAACGATGGTAAGATATGGCGTAATTTGTGGTATTAGCGCCAGTAAAACCCGTTTTCCATAATTTGAACAGTCACGAGCACCAACAATTGATGCTAAATAAGTATTCAAAATTGATATGTCTCCCCTATAAAACAAGACAATTGGAGGACAGTAAATTTCTCTTAATTGTTTAGGAAATTTAGAATCCACAATAGTTAGGATACCACCGAATTCTTTATTTATCTTAATAAATTTATTCTGTTGATCATATAAGTTGTTGGTTTCCAACTTTTGTTTTGGAGTTAAACAATTACAACAGTTGATTCTTTCCTTAAAAGATGCCATCTTAATTGTTCTATTTTCATTAAAAACTTCCCATTGCTTTTTTATGTTTAGCCTTGAAACTATTTTTAATGCAACCAAAAAATTGCGAATATCCATTTTTTTCCACCTCAAAAATAATATTCGCAAATAATATTAAATGAATTTTGGAACGGGCTCAAAAGTTTTTCGGTGAATTGGTGTTATACCTAATCGTTCCAACCCAGCTAGATGAGCTTTCGTTCCGTATCCAACATTCTTGTCAAATCCATAACCCGGGTACGTCTGATTATAGGAACGCATTAAGTGATCACGGTATTCCTTTGCAACAATTGACGCAGCTGCAATACTATTACTAGTTGAATCACCTTTAAACATCACTTGCTTTGGAATATCAGTTGGAACCTGAACGGCGTCAATCAAGAGTTCCTCAGGTTCAATCTCCAAATTTTCAATGGCCATTAACATTGCCTGTTTGGTTGCGTTTAGAATTCCAATTTTATCAATTACTTCGCTTGAAACAATTCCAATTCCCACACTAACGGCATTACTAATAATTTCGGGATACAAGCTTTCACGTACTTTAGCAGTCACTTGTTTTGAATCGTTAACCTGTTTTAAATTGAATTGATGATTAAGGATTACCGCAGCAGTGACTACCGGTCCTGCAAGACATCCACGGCCAACTTCATCAATTCCTGCAACTATCTCTTTACCATCTGACCACAAAGCACGTTCTAATTTGAAACGTTTTTGAAACGCGATTTCTTGCTCGTATTCATGTCTCAGTCTTTTTTTAGTTTGAAGAATGAGCTTTTGAACGCCCAACCGAGGATCATCCGCAAACTCGACCAAAACCGCACTCGAAGAATCAGTAACCGTCGCTAATTGTTTTTTAATTTCTGCTATCTTCATCCACAACTTCTCCAACAAAATCCAAACAGAATCTTCCTAGTTTCCCTTTTCGAGCATCAAGCATGATACGCAAACTTGCACGATCATAATCATCTTTCATACCCAATTTCTTTGTAATACTTAATAATAGTTCCGGTAAATTCTGATCTAATTCTTCTTCATTTAGCTTATAGCGGCTAAGTAATTCAGCAGGATATTTATTACGAAAAATATTCAATCCATAGAGGGCAACATCATCATTTGCGTATAGATTTTCTTTGATTGCTCCTGTAAATGCTAGCTTAGTGCCAATTGATTGGTCATCAAACTTAGGCCACAGAATTCCAGGCGTATCGAGCAAACTTAAACCGTGGGGTGACTTTAGCCACTGCTGTTTTTTTGTAACACCGGGTTTATCACCGGTAATAGCAACTTTTTTATTCAACAGATGATTTAAAAGCGTTGATTTACCAACATTGGGAATTCCAATACACATTGCACGAATTTCATGTGAAATGATACCTTTATCTGCCTTATTTTGTATTTTTTCTTTTAAAATTTTATTTGTCTCACGAATGATAACTTGTTCAATCTTTGTTTCTCTAGAATCAATTGCAATGGCATTCTCGCCATGTTGCCTATAATATTTTAGCCATTCTTTCGTTTCAACGGGGTCAGCGAGATCTGCCTTCGTAAGTAATAGTAAATGTGGCTTATTTTCAATTACTTCCTGAATCATTGGATTTCTAGAAGATTCAGGAATACGAGCGTCGACAAGTTCAAAAACAATGTCAACTAGTTTAAGTTTTTCTTGTACTTGCCGAATTGCCTTTGCCATATGCCCCGGATACCATTGGATTATTGCCATATCAGTTGTTTCCTTTCATTAATGTTTAATTTGAAAGTAGCATTATTTTGGTACGCTTACTTTAATAGTAAATTGATCAGATTCCATATTAATTTTTTTGACACTGTATCTCAATGTTTTGTTTCGACTATACTTATTCAGGTCTAGTAAAATTGTCTTTTTATGACTGTTAATACTAACCCATTTTGGAATTTTATAGTGTTCCCTCACATAAGTCATCGCAAAGGGAATCGGCAAATTAAGTCTACCAATGTTTAACCCCTTTGCTTTTAATAACACATTACCCTCCTTAGTTTTTTTGGGGATGAAATTAATTGCAAAATTAATATTTTGTCCTAAAATTTTTTGCTTTCCACTGATAGAAGCAAATTTACCAATCTTAAACATGTATTTTTGTGCTTTGCCTTTTTGTAGACGACCAAGATAGTTTGCTGCCAGTGCATTAATCTGACCCTTATCTAAATTAATTTCAAATTGTGCTTCGCTAGGTTTAAAAGAGCCTTGTTCTTGATTTACCGGTGGCTGCGCTGTAAGTTGTGAATAACCGTATCCACCCAGTAAAACAATTACAACAAGTAACCCAATAAAAGCCCAACGCCACCAATTTCGTTCTTCTCTTTTTTCTTCGGTTTCCACTCGTGACTTACGATTCATAACTAGTTATCCGCTCCAATCCAAGAAATATTTTTGCGCA
This sequence comes from Pediococcus claussenii ATCC BAA-344, assembly GCF_000237995.1. Lineage (NCBI taxonomy): Bacteria > Bacillati > Bacillota > Bacilli > Lactobacillales > Lactobacillaceae > Pediococcus > Pediococcus claussenii. Next base: position 919,916 of record NC_016605.1, on the reverse strand, counting down.
AACTTTTATACAATGCAGTCGTCATTTGTTGGTAACCCCTTTTATTTGGATGAAAATTATCCACATCTGAGATATATTTATTTGCTTCCGATTTATTTGATTCAATATTTTCAATTTGCTGCAACGATAACTCTCCATCATTAGCTGATTGATTTTTGGTTAATAACGCCGCACGTTTAGCTGGCGTATCATATTGCCCGTCTGATAGCGTTTTATTAATGTCAATAAAGTGCGCGCCTGCTGTTCCATTAACCACATTTTTAGTTGTCCCATTCCAATTTGAAACAGTTTGATTAATTAGGCTAACATTTGAAAAGTAAACGTAGAACGGATTATAGATACTAAACACAAAAATTGGAGCAGTAAGATTATACTTTCGAATAGAACTCATTAAAGTTAATAACTTTTGTTTATACGCAGTTTGTGCAACAGATAGACGTTGCTCGGCACCATTAGTAGAGCTAGTAAACAATACTTTTTGGAAATTTTGAAACAAATCATTTCCTCCAACCGTCAAAACAATAATATTAGCTTTTTTCAAATTAGTTTGAAGTTTTGCCTCATTGCCTATTCGCTTATTAATTTGGTCTGACCGTTCCCCAGAGATACCGTAATTATGCGTAACAATCTTTAAATTTTTTTGCTTTGAAAGCTTGTCTTTTATCTGTCCAACGTATCCATGTTCAGACTCGTCACCAACTCCGTATGTCAGAGAATCACCAATTGCAACAATATTTGCTGTCCTCTTTTTAACTACTAGTGAGGTTTGGGTTTTATTTCCCATGTTTCGGTAGAAGTAATAACTCGAAACGGCAATTAATCCAATAACAAGGCAACCTATAACTAACCAAATCCTTTTTTTCATTCTAATTAAACCCTTCAATGCAATAAATAAGCTTTAAACTTTTACTTAATTTACCAAAAAATAAAATAAATTCTCCTATATACCAGTAAATCCTAAAACAACATGCAAAATATTTGTTTGAAACAATTTTAAAATACCATATCAATTATTGAGGTAAAACTATATTTTTACTATTTAAGTGTTTCTTCAGCCTTAGTAAGTACTGGATCAGTTCCCGAAAGCTTATCGATAATTTTGTTTTCAATCTTTTGTTTTGTCTTATTATTCACAATTCCGTCTGCCTCAATGGAATTATCTTTCTGGAATTTAATCACGCCTTGTTGCAATTTACTAGAAAATTGATCCGTGATATCTCCTGAGTAATCACCCAATCCTTTCAAAGCAATCGAGAGATTCTTGATTTCTGTGGACTTCTCACCCTCTTTTAAATCATTATTCTTTGAAAAAGGTGGTAAATATGCCATTTTCGGATAATCTGATTTAATTGTGGGAGTCAGCCCTTTTTTATTTATCCAAGTTCCATCAGGTGTTAACCACCTAGCAATTGTTAATTTCAACTCACTATTGTCTGTCAAATTAGATACCGTTTGCACGGTCCCTTTTCCATAGCTTTGTGATCCGATTAACTTTATACCAGCAGACTGGTTTAAAGCTGCAGCAAATATCTCCGCAGCGCTAGCGCTCTCACCATTGATTAGGACAACTGCCGGTTTGGTAACTTTATATCCATTATCTAATTTTGAGGATGCCTTATAGACTTCCTTATTACCAGACCGATCTTCAACCTGCATAATAGTTTTACCATTTTTTAGAAACATAGAGGACATTTTTAGAGCCTGATCCATTAATCCGCCAGGATTATTTCGCACATCTAAAATATATGAATTTACGCCCTCGTGATTCAGCGATTTTAAAGCAGTTTTAAGTTCACTTGCTGTATTCTGCGAAACTGTGGAAATACTAATGTAGCCAATTTTAGAATTCTTAATAACTCTATAATTAACAGTTTTAACTGGAATTTTAGCTCTGACCAGTGTTTTTTCAAATTTATGTCCATCGCGATCAATTCCAACAACAACTTTTGTTTTAATTTTACCACGCATTAGATCAGTAACATCCGATATGTTCTTGTCCTTTACGTTTTTACCATCAATACTAATTATAATATCTCCAGCCCTTAAGCCAGCTCTTTTTGCAGGTGTTCCATCAATGGCAGACATTACTGTAATCTTTCCATTCTCACTTGAAACTTGAATTCCAACTCCACCAAAGGAACCTGAAACTGTATCGTTTAATTGAGTTGCATCAGAATTCGTTAGATAATCCGAGAAAGGGTCGTTTAACTCTGATAACATGCCATTAATTGCCCCTTTTTTTAATTTGTTCCCGTCAACTTTTTTATAATATCCACTTTCAATTTGCTGATAAACGCTAGAAATCTGTTGAATATTTTCATTACTTTCCTGGTTGCTCTTGATTGATTGCCAGAACAGCAAAAAAATTAACCCTAATGTCAAAACACCCCCTATGATTAGTGAAATAATCATATTTAAAATTGGCCGTTTTCTAATTAAATTACGCATTAAATTCAATTCTCACTTTCTAAATACATTTGCCACGCATCATCAAAAATAGACATGCTTAACAGATAATTTCCATTCAATTCTAAGTATTTACTTAGTTCATCAAATGATTGTGCCTGTTTTGGAAAACTCTGGTCAAAAAACGCGTTATTGGCAAATGTTGCAACCTCTTCCGTTGACTCGGGATTTCTTTGAGTCATTAGATATTGATAAAAACTCCGTCTCATAAATTCTAAACTCCTTAAATATAAAAATCAGAGTCAACCGGCTGAACACCATGACTCTGAAAAATTAACTATTCTTCGGTAAAATACATTAAGCAAAATGCACCCATTCCAGCATGAGTAGCAATAATTGGAACCGTTTCCCTAACACAAATTTGATCTTCTGGAAAAAATTGACCAACATGAGATTTGATATCATGAACCATATCAAAAGCTTCTACATGTGATATACCAACTGAAGCAATCTTTGAAGCATCTTTCATCTTGGTATATACACCATCGTAAAATTTTTTCAAGGATTTCATACCCCGTCCTCGATTTAAAACTTTTAATTCACCGTTTTCAACTTGTAGAACAATTTTGATGTTTAATAATCCACCAATCATTCCACTCAATCGTCCTAATCTCCCACCTTTAACAAGGTTTTCAAGATTGACAACACCCATATATAGTTTTGTATGGTCCCGAACGAAACGAGCACGTTTGAGAATTTCCTCTTTACCTGCCCCAGCCTGCGCTAATTTTGCTGCCTCAATTACTTGAAATGCAAGGGCACGATCCGTGTACTGACTATCAACTACGGTAACATCCGTTTTACTCAGGGTAGCAGCTTGTTCAGCAGCATGAACCGTTCCACTGATTGCCTCTAGCATGTTAAAACAAATAACACTACTACCATCTTCACCCAATTTGTCAAAAAGGTCTACAAACCGACCAAGGGGCGGTTGACTAGTTTTAGGAAGAGAGGCTGACTTATCCATCTTTTTAATAAATTCCTCGTTCGAGATTGTTTCGCCCTCAACGTAAACTGTGTCATCAATCATCACTGATAGAGGCACAATTGAGACGTCATATTTAACTTTCTCTTCCTCCGTAATTCCACAAGATGAATCAGTTACAATCTTAATTTTTGCCATCGTCTGCCACTCTTTCTAAATATTCATACTATTTTAATTATACCAAAATCTAGTAAGCGTTCACACTCTAATTTACTTCCGCTGCCAAGTTTGAAACTCATGGGCAATCGGTGTATCAACTTCTTTTTGTTCAATCAATTTATATTCACTAAGATTGAATTCGGGAGCAAAAGTATCACATTCAAAATCCGCCTTAATTTGAGTCAAATATATTCTATCGGCTAAGTTACTAAATTCTTGATAAACTTTTGAACCACCAATCACAAAAAAATCTTGTTCAGCGTGTGTATCAATATATTCTTCCACTTCATCCATTGAGTGAACGAATTGAAGATTTTCCTTATCAACATATTGTTCAAAAGCTCTCGTTATTACAATATTTTGCCTATTCCTTAACGGTTTTCCGATTGATTCAAAGGTTTTTCTTCCCATGATGACGCTGTGACCTGTAGTTGTATCTTTAAAAAATTTAACATCATCTGGTAAATGCCAAGGAATAGTATTATTTTTTCCAATACCACGCTTGTTATCCATTGCAACAATTAATGCAATCATGATAAATCCTCCTTATACTGCTACTGGCGCTTTAATAACAGGATATGGGTCGTAATTTTCAACAACGATGTCATCAACCTTGTAATCAAAAATATTTTCATGGGTATTTTTAAAAATGAGCTTTGGTGCTTTTTTAGGAGTACGCATCAGTTGTTCTTTAACTTGTTCAATATGGTTCAAATAGATATGTGCGTCCCCAATTGTATGAATAAACTCGCCCACTTCAAGGCCAGTTGCTTTTGCAATCATCTCTGTTAAAAGAGCATAGCTTGCAATATTAAATGGTATTCCTAAAAAAATATCACCACTTCTTTGGTACAATTGACAACTAAGTTTCCCATTTGCAACATAGAATTGGAACATGGTATGACACGGAGGAAGTGCTACTGTTGGCACATCTTCTGGATTCCAGGCAGATACGATCATTCGCCTTGAATTTGGTGTTTCCTTGATCATATTAATTACATTGGCAATCTGATCAATTGTATCCCCGCGTCGCGTTTTCCAAGCCCTCCATTGACTACCATAAACATCACCTAAATCTCCAAACTTATTAGCGAAATCATCGTCATTCAAAATGTTATCATTAAAGATTTTCATCTGGGCGCGATATTCGTCTCTGAACGCAGAATCCGTCTGTGATCGATGACCAAAATCGGTCATATCCGGTCCTACGTAGTCTTCGCTCTCAATCCAATTTTTAAATGCCCACTCATCCCAAATATGATTCTTATGTTCTAACAGGTATTTAATATTGGTATCACCCTTAAGAAACCACAGCAGTTCACTTTTAATTAATCCAAAGGGTACTTTTTTGGTTGTTAAGAGTGGGAATCCCTCACTTAAATCAAAACGCATTTGGTATCCAAATGTGCTTAAAGTTCCAGTATTTGTCCTATCCCCTTTTTGATTACCATGTTCTAAAACATATTTTTCTAAATTCAAATATTGATCTTCTAGCATTCCGCACCCCTCTTATTGTTCAAAATCTGCCAGATACTCCCATCGATCCATTTTTTCAGATAGTTCTAAGTTAATCTCATTTAACTCATTTTGCAACTCAGAAAGTTTACCATAGTCAACACCGGTTTCACCCATCTGATTTTCAATTCTTGATTGTGTTTTTTCTAGCTTAGCAATGTCACCTTCAATTAACTCCCATTCTTTTTGTTCCATGTATGTTCGTTTTTTCACTAACGTCTTAACTTTGCTATTTTCCTTTTTTTCACTAACATGACTTTGAGAAAGATCGCTTTGTTTAGCCAGATAATCTGAAATTGACTTTTGATAATTGAGTATTCTTCCATTTCCTTCAAAAATCAAAAGACGATCACTGGTTTTATCCAAGAAATAACGGTCATGCGAAACTGTTAAAACAGTCCCATTAAACTTAGCCAAATAATCTTCTAAAACGGTTAAAGTTGGAATATCCAAATCATTAGTTGGTTCATCTAACAATAAAACGTTTGGTTGCTCCATCAATATTTTAATTAAATAGAGTCGCCTTTTTTCTCCACCTGACAACTTACGAATTAAGCTTCCATGCATGTTGCTTGGAAAAAGAAAACGTTCCAATAAACTCGCAACACTAATTCGTTCGCCTTCAGAATTAACAACCTCCTGTCCAACCTTTGATAAGTAGCTAATAATTCGCTCGTTACCCGGAATCGGTTCTGTTTGTTGTGTGTAATATCCTAAGTGAACAGTTTCCCCCAGCTCAATTGTTCCCTTATCGAGAGAAAGTTTACCAGCGATACTATTTAAAAAGCTTGATTTTCCGGCTCCATTTTCACCTGTAATACCAATTCGTTCACCCGCCTGAATCAGCTCAGAAAAATCAGATAGAATTGTTTTATTATCAATAGTCAATGAAGCATTTTTAATATTAATTACCTTTTTACCCAGTCTGCGTTGTGCAAAATCAATTTCAACGTTATCTTGGTTTTGAATCGAGGCATTCACATTATCGCTTAACTCATTAAATCGGTTAATTCTTGCCTGTTGCTTTGTTCCACGTCCTTGCGGCCCGCGTTTCATCCATTCTAATTCGGATTTATAGAGCTTTTTCGCCTTAGTTTGACTACTAGATAATTGCTCATCCCGAATTGCCTTTTGTTCCAAATACTTTTGATAATTTCCCTGGTATTCAATCAGGTCACCAAATGATAATTCCCAAATATGATTTGTAACACGATCTAAGAAATAACGGTCATGTGTGACCAATAAAATAGCTCCGGGATAGTTTTTTAAATATGTCTCCAACCACGTAATTGAATCAAAATCCAAATGATTAGTTGGCTCGTCCAAAATTAGTAAGTCAGATTTTTCTAATAATGCCTGTGCCAAAGCTACTCGTTTCACCTGTCCACCAGATAAACTGTCAATAGGACTGTCAAGGTTTCCAATGTGCAACTGCGTTAGAATCGTTTTAATGTCACTTTCTGTATTCCACGCGTCCAAACGATTCATCTCAGCTTCAGCATTATTAAATCGCTTAATAACATCATCTGATAACGAATTTGCTGCATATGCATTAACAGCGTTCTCATAGTTATTTATGGCAGCAAAAACGGGTTGATCACCATTATAAATGGCATTACGAACAGTCATATCTGTGTTGAAATCTGGAGTTTGACGCAAATAGGATATTGAGTAATCGTTTGGAACGATTATCTCTCCAGAATCTGCTGGATCAACGTTAGCAATTGCATTTAACAGATTAGTTTTACCTGTTCCATTCATACCAATTAATCCAATGCGGTCTTGTTCATTAATAATAAAATTAATTTTGTTAAAAAGTGTTTTTTCACCATAAGTTTTTGTTAGCTTTTCAGCTTTTAAAGTTTGCATTCTATAATTCCTTTATTGTCTTTGCGATTTCAAGTAGTTTGTTCTTTTCATTGGCAACCATTCCATCAATCACTTGCTCTTTAAGTCGTTTAAGGATCACTCCCATTTGAGGACCAGGTTCGGCCAAATCATTTAAAATCAAATCATTACCAGTAATCGCCAATTCTTTATTGCTTTTAATAGTTAGTTTTTCATAGTCCTTCTTATAATTTTTTACATCCATTTCAAACAAGCCACTGATGTGCAGTGCATTTTCAAGATTCTTTTCCCCGGTATTAAATAATAATTGATTATTGATTCGATTACTGCGCATTCCCTCTAGGAAGAAGACCGTGTCTTGAACATTTTGAATTAATTCGTTGGAGGTTTTCCATTTTTTTAAAAAGCTATGAATTTCACTAGCTTTCTGTTTCGTAGTAAATAATATTATTGACCAAAGTTGCACGGTATTTTCAATATTAAGGAACTTTTTATCTGACAAGTCATTGAGGGCCTCTGTAATAACCTTAGATTCTGGTATAAATTCCGTCATATGTGATTCTAGCATTTCAGAAATCCCAATACTAGGATCTTTTCCCAGCATCATTTTTTCGAATTCAACTAGGATTCGTTCAACTGCAATTTTTTTCAACAAATGACTATTTTTAGTAATTGCGTCAATGGTATTTTTTTCAATTGAAAAATCAAGTTGACTCGCAAAACGAACAGCCCGCATCATTCGTAACGCATCTTCGTGAAACCGTTCTTCCGGATCTCCTACTGCTCTGATCATATGATTATTAAGATCTTTGATCCCACCAAACAAGTCGATTATATTGCCATCTTCACTTAATGCCAATGCATTAATCGTAAAGTCTCGCCTCTTCAAGTCCTCTTCAAGCGATCTGACAAAGGTTACATTATCAGGCCGACGAAAATCTTGATAGGCTCCTTCAGTTCGAAAGGTTGTGATCTCATATCCAGTTCCATCGTCGATTACCATAACTGTTCCGTGTTTAATTCCAGTATCAACAGTTTTTGGGAAAATTTGTTTAATCTCAGTTGGATAAGCACTCGTTGCAATGTCAATATCATGCAGAGGCTTGTTTAAGATTGAATCCCGAACGCTTCCCCCAACAAAATATGCTTTAAATCCAGCATCATTGATTTTTTTTAAAATTGGTCGTGCTTTACGAAACTCTTCGGGAATTTCAGTTAACTTCAAAAAAACCACTCCTTTTTTTACACCTCTTCAATATTAACAAAATCGGCAGTTATTTTAAATCACAACCCTATGTTATGATTATTAGCATGATTAATTGTTGGAGGTAAAAATATGCAAAAAGATGAATCACTTCGTCTGATTGATTTTGTTATGATTACACTTGGTTGTTGTCTCTACGGTCTTGGTTTAGCAGTTATTAACATTCCTAATGATCTTTCAGAAGGTGGAGTTACAGGTATTACCCTTATTTTAAGGGCGCTTCTTCACATTGATCCAGCGTTCTCCACGCTGGCAATTAATATTCCGTTAATTTTTATTGGATATCGTTTTTTAGGTAAACGTTCTCTGATTTATACAATTTATGGAACCTTTGCCCTTTCGTTTTCATTATATATATGGCAACGTGTTCCCATATCGTTAAATATTCATCATGATATGTTTATTGCCGGTATTTTAGCTGGTTTAGCAGGCGGTTTTGGTAGTGGGCTTGTATATCGTTTTGGCGGAACGACCGGCGGAACGGACGTAGTTGCGAAGATATTTGAAAAAGAACGTGGGATTCCAATGGGACAGACTCTATTCGCGCTAGATGCTTTGGTTCTAACAGCATCCCTTTGCTATATAGACGTAGTTCACATGATGTATACTCTCCTCGCAGCCTATGTTTTCTCTAGAATTGTTAACTTTACACAAGTAGGTTCATATTCAGACCGTGGTCTCTTAATTATCAGTAGTAACCCCGAATCAGTTGCTCAGGCTTTAATGGACGAACTTTTAAGGGGTGCTTCTTTTATTCATATACAGGGTGCCTATTCTAAAGATGAACGGGAAATGGTTTACTGTGTTGTTGCTTCAAATGAACTGCAAGTTGCTAAAAGAATAATCAATCGAATTGATCCACAAGCATTTACGTCTATTATTGATGTAAACGAAGCACTTGGCGAAGGATTTACCTATGATTCCCCTACCGGAAAACCTGCTCGAAAATAATAACGTGGAATAAAACAAAGTAATACCCCCAAAGCTATAAACTAACTTTGGGGGTATTACTTTATTTTCTGCTCTATTAATTAAAAAACATCGACATCCAAAATATTAGAAGGTAGTTCGTTAAAGTTGTAAGAAGCTAAGTTTTGAATCCCATCCCCACGGAAGAATGTAGCATAACTACGCGCTAACATTAGATTCATTTTTTTAGATTCATCAAACTGGACCAAAACGACTGGGACTCCGTGTTCAAAGGCCATTCCAATTTCAAAGACGGTTCCTGGATCAGATATGACCTCATCCCCGTCTTTTGAATAATCAAGAACGGCTACCACAACATCAGCTGTCCGAACCTGTCGAATATCACTTTCAAAAACACCAACTTGCCAACGAAATGATCCAAATTTTTCACTTTCCATTTGATGTTGCATTGGAACAAAAATCCTATCAGAATTGACAGTGTCATTTTTTTGAAGCAGTTCTAGTACCTGATTAATTCGATTGATTTGGTTATCATCAAAAAATGGACCAGCCAAATAAATTGATTTCGTCGAAGTCATAGATAAAATACCGTCCTTTTTAAATTTTAGTACATTACCAATATAACACAATTAAAATAACTCTTTGAAATCAGTAGCGTTAAACTCTAATTGTTTTTCCTTCTCAGCACAGTAAAAAATTTGATGCTCATCATTAATTCCACACACAGCGAAAATTGTTCTTTCATTGAAACTTGTAACTAGCTTTATTTTAAGTTCCTTTGCTATGGTCTGTTTTAAATAATTTTGTTGGTCAACAAAAGATTGATCGTCAAATTTGGAAAACAATCCTGTCTCATCCCAAATTTTGGAGGTTCGCATAACTTCCGCTGCTTTTTTATTGAACTTTGGTGACCAATCTTTTACTTTATACTTGTTTGAATTAATCATACCTTAATATCCTTGCTCCTCATACTGCATTAACTGGTCCTGCATCTCAATATCTTCGGGTTCCAACAATACATATTTTCGTAGTTTCGAAACTGCCTTTTCAACTTCACCCTGTTCAATCAAAAAAGTAAAGTAATCTTTCAGGAAGACTGCGTTGTCATCCAAGGCATCACCAACAGCTTCAAATGACTCGCTTGCTTGGTGAATATCGTCTTGATGCCATGATGCGATCGCGTAATTCCATTCAAGTTGTGGATCCGTAAACTCGACATTTTCTAGGATCTTTAATGTATTTTGATAGTTATCCTGTCGATTCAAAAAATCAGTTAATCTAATTAAAATTTCCACATTTTCGGGATCAGTTTGATATCCCTTTCTCAAAAATTCTTCGACTTCGTCCACCTGTTGTAAATGTTCAGCCATTGTAGCGGCCTGCAGATACAAATCAATGTTGTAACTGTCAACCCCAAGCCCTTCCTGCGCAGCCTTCAGGGCATTCTTCCAATCCTCATCTTCCGCATAAGTTTGAACAAGATAGGGATATACAGAAGCAAAAGTTGCATCCATTTCTATAACTCGTTCAAAAGCTTCACGAGCACGTTCGTTTTCTTTTAACTGTAAGTACGTTAATCCAGTTTGAAAAAGGATATTTGGCGTTAAATCCTTCTCGTGAATTTGGTCAAAATAAGCGATAGCAGTTTCAAATTTACCTGCTGCTGCATATGAATTAGCCAATCTTTCAACCAAATTTGTTTGAGCAAATTTAGGAATTCCACGTTGAATTAAATCTAGATAATATTTTGTAGCCTGCTCATAATCTTGCATATTGTTGTACAATTCAGCTAAAGCAAAAACAATCGCTGGTTCATCAGGGGCTATTGAATATGCTTCTAATAGCTTACTTTCTGAGACCTCAAACAATTCCTCAGTTTGATATAAATCAGCTGCAACCAGCAGCGCCTGAAGATAATTTTCCGAATCTGGATCTACACTATCTAGTAGTTCAATTGCCTCATCGTTTTTTCCTTGATCAATTAAAATTTCCGCTGAATCAATTTTAAACTCAGAATCAGCAGGATATTTTTTCATTAATTTTTGATATATCCTTAATGCTTTAGTATCATAGCCAATTGCAAATAATTCTCCAGCTAAATTGTAGATGGTTTCATCATCATCTTTACGCAGTGCCCAACTAAATAATCGATTATCCTCTTCAATATCACCAGATTCAATAGCATTTAAAGTTTGTTCAGAATATGTTGTATTATTCATTTTAAATTATCATGGCAAACAAAAAGCCAGCACAACCGAAGCTATGCTGACTAAAAAGTTCAGAAATCACTATTTAACAGCATCTTTCAATGCTTTACCTGGTTTGAAGGCAGGAACCTTACTTGCAGGAATTTCGATCTCTTTACCAGTTTGAGGGTTACGGCCCTTGCGAGCTGCACGTTCACGTACTTCAAAAGTACCAAAACCGATCAATTGAACTTTTTCGCCCTTCTTCAAGTTATCTTGAACTGAGCCAAATACTGCTTCAACAGCAGCTGTTGCATCTTTTTTAGTTAAACCTGTTTTCTTAGCAACATTATCAACTAACTCTGCTTTGTTTGCCATGTGTTTCACCTCCCGATTTAGAATATCAAAACACTAAAGTCTTGAAAAATCATTTTTGAGTGGTCCAAAAATGCTGAAACAATAAGCGCGTCACTATTATTTCAAATTGAAATATATCATAGAAAACACTATAAAACAAGCCTTTTAGAGCGATTAACACCAAATTTGTACGCATTTTATGTCAAATAAATTTATTTACGACGCCTTTCAATTAAGTGAACTGGTGTACCCTCAAAATCAAAAGCAGCCCGAATTTGGTTCTCAAGAAAACGTGCATATGAAAAATGCATTAAATCCGGATCGTTAACAAAAATAACAAATGTAGGCGGTTCCGTGCTAACTTGCGTTGCGTAATAAACACGAAGTCGCTTGCCATTCTCACTTGGAGTTGGGTTAATTGCAATTGCATCCATAACAACATCGTTCAATGCTGATGATTGCACTCGCCTTGAATGGTTAGTATTAACCCTTTTGATTAGCGCTGGTAACTGTTCGAGCCGTTGCTTTGTTTTAGCGGATACAAAGACAATGGGGGCATAACTTAAATAAGCAAACTCAGATCGGATTGTATTTTCAAAGTCTTTTAATGTATGATTGTCTTTTTTTAATGTATCCCATTTATTTACAACAATTATGATCCCACGACCTGCTTCATGCGCATAGCCTGCAACCCGCTTATCCTGCTCTCTAATACCCTCCTCGGCATTCAAGACTACTAGGACTACATCACTGTTATCAATTGCTTTCAATGCTCTAATAACACTATATTTCTCTGTATTCTCGTAAACCTTGCCTTTTTTTCGAATTCCGGCTGTATCTACCATTACGAATTCATCATCGTCAACTTGAAATCTTGAGTCAATTGCATCTCTGGTCGTACCCGCAATGTCAGAAACAATCACCCTATTTTCTCCTAAAATTGCATTAACCATTGATGATTTACCAACATTAGGACGTCCAATTAAACTAAAACGAATCGCAGGATCATCAACAACCTCTTCATTGTCAGGAAATTCAGCAATTACTGCATCTAATAAATCTCCAGTACCCAGTCCATGACTACCAGAAATAGGATACGGATCACCTAATCCTAGACTATAAAAATCATAAATTTCTTGTCTCAATTCAGGATTATCAACCTTATTAACAGCTAATATAACTGGCTTTTTTGCTGTATATAGAATTTTTGCAACGGCCTCATCAGCGTCACTCACTCCTTCTTTTACACTAACAATAAATACAATTACATCTGCTTCATCAATCGCAATCTCTGCTTGACTTCTAATTTCTTCTAGAAATGGTTCATCTCCCAAATCAATTCCACCTGTATCAATCAAATTGAAAGGATGTCCTAACCATTCTGAATGTGCATAAATTCGATCTCGCGTCACACCGGGTGTATCTTCAACGATAGAAATTCGTTCACCCGCAATACGATTAAAAATCGTCGATTTTCCCACGTTAGGTCTACCAACAATTGCAACCGTTGGATTTGCCATAATTCTTCCTCCAAGTTCATTTATAAATATTTTTCACTTAAAATTTAAAAGGCCGGAAAAAACAAATGTTTTTTCCCAGCCTCTTGATTTAAATCAATTATTCTTTATCAGAGCCTTTTAATTCGTTACCAATCAAATCACCTAGTGTGAACCCTGATTCTTCTTCAGGAGCATCATTAGCGATATTAACTGATTCATTATTGGATGAACTAGTGTTATCACCCTTAGGAGCCTCTTCAAGTGCCTTAATTGACAATGCTAGACGGTGTTCTTCTGGACGAACATCCAAAACCTTAACCTTAACATCTTCGCCAGACTTCAAAACATCTCCAGGCGTAGCAATATGTTTATGTGAGATCTGAGAAATATGAACTAGACCTTCAACTCCTGGAAATACTTCAACAAAAGCACCAAAATCAGTTAAACGTTTAACTTTTCCGTCCAACACAGCACCAACAGGAGCCTTTGTTTCAATGTCATCCCATGGTCCAGCTAGTGTTTGTTTAATTGAAAGTGAAATACGATTCCTTTCTGGATCTACAGACAACACCTTAACTTTAACATCCTCGCCAACTTTGAGGACATCTTCAGGTTTGTTAACTCGTTCATATGAAATTTCAGAGATATGGACTAAACCGTCCATACCACCAAGGTCGATAAATGCACCAAAGTTAGTTAAGCGGGCAACTTTACCTTCTACAATATCACCCTCGTGAATTGAGTTAAGTACTTCCTCACGCTTAGCAGCGCGTTCCTCATTTAATACGTCTTTATGAGATAAAATCAAACGGTTTTTTGTGGCATCAATTTCAATGATTTTAACCTTTAAGGTTTTACCTTCATATGCTGAAAGATTATTGACAAAACGATTTTCAATCATTGAAGCAGGAATAAAGCCTCGAACACCAGCATCAACTACTAGACCACCCTTAACAACTTGGGTAACTGGCACTTCAAGTGTTTCATTGTTGTCTTCTTTAGCCTGAATATCTTTCCAGATTGCTTGAGCTTCAAGACGTTTCTTTGAGAGTAAATAACTTCCACCCTCTTTATCGTTTCCAATCTTAGAAATGACTACTAATTCTAATTCATCACCAATCTTAGCAACTTCATTAATATCATCAATATGCTTATTTGATAACTCGCGAAGTGGTACGACCCCTTCGACACCAGCACCTTGAATTCCAACAATTAATTGACGAGAATCATCAATGTCTAAAACTTCACCAGTAACGACATCACCAATTTGAACATCACCAACGCTATTAATTGCGTTTAATAGATCATTATTTTGATTAACATTATTTTCGACCATCTTAAATCGTCCCCCTTTAGAACACTACCCTTATATAATATCTAAATTTGTCCAGAAAAGCTAGTTCAACAGTAAATTAACTCTTTTTCGCAACAATTTCCAGAATTTTAGCTACAACCTGTTCAATATTCATTGATGTTGTATCAACTTCAATTGCGTCATCAGCTTTAGTTAGTGGTGAAACTTTTCTAGTTGAATCTTTTTGATCTCTAACTGCAATTTCTTGTTTTAAAGTCTCAAGATCAGTAGTGATTCCCTTTTGAATATTTTCTTTATAACGGCGTTCTGCTCGCTCATCCACACTTGCAATCAAAAATATTTTTACCTGTGCATTGGGTAAAACAGTACTACCGATGTCACGTCCATCCATTACAATTCCACCATTTTCAGCAAGCTTTCGTTGGTCAACAGTGAGTCGCTTTCGAACACCTTGGAGCGCCGCAATTGTTGATACTGAATTTGTAACCTCAGGTTGTCGAATTTCTTTAGTAATCTCTTGGTTATTAACGAATACTTTTTGAACAGGCTCTCCAGGAATAAAAGTTATTTTAGTGTCACTAAGCATTTGCATAACTGCTTGCTCATCTGTCAAATCAATTCTATCTTGAAGTGCCTTGTAAGTGACTGCACGATACATAGCCCCGGTATCACAATATATATATCCTAGTTTTGCTGCTATAATTTTGGCTACCGTACTTTTTCCAGCCGAAGCGGGACCATCAATTGCAATTTGTAAATCTTTACTCATTTATCTAGCTCCTATCTCACCCTTAATTGTTGACCAGGTTGAATATCTGATCCAGAAGATAATCCGTTTAGTTGAAGTAATTCTTGTACTGAAATGCCATTGTTTACAGCTACGCGGTATAAGCCTTGACCTGCCTGAACTGTGGCATATTGATTATTACCATTGTTTGATTGAGTATTATTACTACTTGTTGGTTCATTACTACTTTGTGAATTTGTAGATTGTTCTTTTGTGTTATCAGTGGTATTGGTTTGCGAGGAAGATTGATTACTACTTGAACTTACACTGCTTTCACTTGCCGAACTGTTTGAACTGCTTTTTTTGTCTGTGTCTTTAGTTTTATCGGCTTTTGATTTATCATCCTTACTTTTATCGGATTCTTTTTTCTCACTCTCTTTAGAGGATGCCGCTTTCTTGGAAGAAATAGCAACAGAACTTGACGATTTTGATGCAGTATTAAAACTACCTCGTTGTGCCATGTATGTCGCAATCGAACCGATTGCCAGAATAGCCACAACTCCTGACAGTATCCATACTAGTAGAGAAGATCTTCGCCGCTTTTTCTGGTATTGAGATCTTGATGATGCATCGTCAGTCTGTGAAGCCGCCTCCTTTGAATCATCAAAAGAATTATTCCATAGCTGATCATTTTTTTTACTCAAAACTCTTCCTCCTTCAATTCATTCGAGTATGTATTTTACAGTATTTTTAATAAAATAACTATCGTAACTTAACGACTGTTAAATAATTTTAATAATGCGCGTTTCCATGATAAAACAGATGACAATTGCTTCTTTTCATGTCTTTCAATAAAGCGGATTGCACTAACGTTTACTTCATTTGAACAGCATAATTTAATTTGATTATGTTGATAACCAGATTCATCAAATGCATGCAATAAATACTCCCGATGACAACCATTTGTATGAATAAACTCTAACATTTTGCGAATTTCTCGTCGTTGCTGCTCTTGTTGCTGTTCAAACACTTTAAGCACGTCCTCTTTTTTTAATCCTTGCTCAGAATAGTATCTTAGTAGCTCATTTGAATTTTTACCTTCAAAATAGCTTTCGATAACTTCCTGTCCAGGAATTGAGAAACTAGACAAATTTTGCGGTATATTCTCGTCGCCAGTTTGATACAACAATATGGAAATAGCCTGCTCTCCATTTCGACCTGCTCTCCCAATTTCTTGCACAAAGCTTTCAATGTTGCCGGGCATATGGTAATGAATTACAAAATGAATATTATCCTTATCAATCCCCATACCAAAAGCACTGGTAGCACAAATTACGTCAATATTATCATTTATAAACTGGTTTTGTATTTTGAACCGTTGATAAGTATCCATCCCAGCATGATACGCAGAAGAAGAAAAATCTGTGTTCTCATCAATTAATTCGGAAACTTGATTGGCTATCTTCCGACTAGAAAAATAAATTATTCCTCCTCTGGGTAATTCACGTAGGAGACGTAATAGTTCTTTATTTTTGTTGTCATTCGTTGACAAATTATCAAAATTCATATAAATATTCGGACGATTTACCGACCGAATAATAGTGTTCACATCTACAAATGATAAATTTAAATATTGAATAATCAAACTACGAGTCTCTTCACTTGCAGTGGCTGTTAGCATGAGGGTTAGCGGATTTTTTAGCTTTTTCCTTAGTTCACCAAGGCGTAAATAATCCGGTCTAAACGACGGTCCCCATTTTGGAATGCAATGTGCTTCATCAATTACAAGCAACCCCCATCGAACCGAGCGTAATTTTTCTTGGACTTCTGGCTTTGCCGCCTGTTCAGGTGAAATAAATAAAAAACGGTAGTTAGAAAGATGATTTAGCGTTTCCTGTTGCACCTGATAAGTTTGTCGAGATGATAAATCAGCAACACGTGACTCACCACTAAGTCGTATTCGAGCAACTTGATCGCCAATTAAAGAAAGTAATGGAGAAACAATAAGCACTGGTACCTTTAGTAATTCGCCATAAAATTGATAAATTAAGGTTTTCCCGGCGCCAGTCGGTAAAATTGCCAGAGTATTTCTCTTATTTAGAAGTGAGTTAATTACATCAAATTGTCCCTCTCTAAAATGATTAAAATTAAATTTTTTTTGTAAAAATTTTTCAAGTTCTTTTTTTGTCAAGATAATTAAGTTGTCCTTGCTTTATTTGAGCTAGTCTGAAAGAAAAAAAAGAAACCGAAGCATCTTTTTGCAATACCATTTGATATGTCCACTCATCTGGTTTCTTAGAGTTCAAATCAAACTCATCTAAAAATAAATCTAAATCTATAAATTTTTCAAAGGGGAAATCTGCTTCAAGAATGGCAGCCATCATTAAGTGCTCACGTACCGTATTCTCTTTTATTCGCCGCAAACTTGCAATTTTAGGAATTTCAGTACCGTTCTTAAAAAGATTCCACGAAATTAGCGCACTATGTGTCAACTTACTACTACTTTGAACAGGAGTAATCAACGCTGAAAAAAGGGGGAGTTTTTTATTTTCGACGATATTAATAACCTCTAAAAATGTCTCTCGAATTCGAAAATCAATTTCAAATGCTGCAATATTAAGAGCCCTGCTTAATTGTTCAGTTGTTAATCCAACGTGCTTATGTCCTACGAATTGGTTGAAAAGTAGTACAGAGTTTTCTTCAGGTAAATTTGTCCCTATCACTGTTAATTCAGATTGAAATTTTGCCACAAATTCGCTTATGTTGTCTTTAGTTTTTACATGATTCAACCAAATCTTAATTTGCCACAATAACTCCATATCATCAATCGATGGAGAGTAAAATTTATTTTGGAAACTTAATTCCGAAACCACTTGAACTGCTAACTCAATTAACTGAATTAATTTATCAAAGTCGAAATACGACTGTAGACCATGCTCAACATTTGAGGAAACTATCTCAAGGTTTGCACCTCTGATTAACTTATTATCCCCTACCTTCAATAAATTACCAGTTTCAATAGCCTCACGAATTATTTGTGAGTACTCATTCAGTTCTAAATGGGGATAATAACGCCAGAAGTCTAGTAAATTATACTGCTGTGCCCAAAATAAGTTTGAAACAGTGCTTACCCCTCGCAAGACATTATAAATATTTTTTTGCCGACGGGGTTGTTGCTCATCGAAAAAAAAGAGTAGAACTTCTCTACTTAGCATTTCTCATAACCTGCTGTTTTAGCCGATTTACTTCATTTAATTTTAAAGCGCGCCATTTTCCTGGTTGAATCCCATCAAGATTCAAAAAGCCATAGCTTTCACGTTTTAATTTCATAACTGGTTTATTTATAACTTGAAACATTTTTTTTACTTGATGATTGCGCCCCTCATGAATCGTTAAAGAAACCAATGAAGTTTTTTTGACGTTATCAGTGCTGATCAAACTTGCTTTTGCCTTTGCTGTTTTACGTCTATCAATTACTACTCCTGCTTCTAATCGCTTTAAATCGTCAGGAGTTACAATACCACGAACCTTCGCCTGATATGTTTTTTCCATTTTAAATTTAGGATGCATTAATTGATTAGCTAACTCACCGTCATTTGTCATCAAAACAGCACCTGACGTATCGTAGTCTAGACGACCTACTGGATAAATACGTTCATCTACATCTGGAAAAAAGGTCATAACAGTTACCCTATTCTTTTCATCTTTTACTGATGTTATAACACTTCTTGGCTTATAAAGTAGGTAATAAACTAACTTTTCACGCTCAACCGGTATACCATCAACCATTATTTCATCATGTGGCGAAACCTTTGTTCCAAGTTGACTAACTTTTTTTCCGTTAACCTTTACATGTCCTGCCAAAATTAACTCTTCTGATTTTCTTCTTGAGGTAACACCAGCATCTGCCATTGCCTTTTGTAATCGAATTTCATTCATACTAATTATCATCCTCCTGATTATTAAATTCCTTTAAAAATAAATCTCCACTATTAATTTTTTCTTCACTATTTTTTACATCTGGTAATTTTGGTAAGTCACTAATCTTAGATAAGCCAAAATAATCGAGGAATTCAGATGTTGTTCCATACAGCTTGGGGCGTCCAGGCTCTTCTAATCTCCCAGTAACTTCAATTAGATCTCTTACCACTAGATTTTGAATAGATCCTCCACTTTGTACCCCTCTAATTTGATCAATTTCTACCCTAGTAATTGGTTGACGATAGGCGATAATTGTAAGGATTTCAAGTGCCGCCGCCGAAAGTCTAGATTGCAATGGCGCTTCAAAATACTTAGTTAAAAGACCCGATAATTCTTTTTTTGTAACTAATTTATAGGAATCCCCTGCATATAAAATTTCTAATGCAGTTGATTCATCAGAGGCATATTTTTTGTTTAAACTAGTGATTATTTCTCTAATTGCAGGACGCGAAAAGCCCGTAATGTCAGAAAGTTGGGATTCATTAATCCCACTATCACCACTAATAAAAAGTAGTGCCTCAATTTGCTGTAAATTATTCATTTTTATCATTCCTGTTATTTATATAAATTTCATTGGTGTCTTCTGTTTGAAAAATTGTAATAATCTCATCCTTAGCTAGCTCAAGAATAGCCAAAAACGTGGTGACTAACTCACTTTTGGAATATGAATTTTTAAATAAGGTCGTAAATAGAAGTGGATGCGATACATCGTGAATCTGCTTTACAACCATTTCCATACGATCAGCAACGGAAACATCATCTTCCTGGATGGTTTGTATCACCGGAACGGAGGTTAATTGACGAGCTACAATTTTTTTGAAGGCTTTCTCCAAATCACTAACCTTTACACCTGGTGCTAATCTGGAAATCGGCAAACCCTCTGGAATATCAGCCGCTGGTCGCGAAAAAAGTTCCTGACGTTCTAGTTCAAATTCCTTTAATGCAGCAGAAGCTTCTTGATACTGCTGGTACTCTACTAACTGATCGACTAACTCATCACGCGGATCATCGGGTTCTTCTTCCACATCTTCAGCTTCGATCGGAAGTAGCATTCTTCCTTTTATTTCAGTTAGTTTTGCGGCCATCAATAAATATTCACCAGCGATGTCTAAATGGAGCTCTTTTTGTGAATGAAGATAGTCCAAATACTGTTCTGTAATTAATGAAATTTGAATATCATAAATATCCATTTCTGCAATGCGAATAAGATGCAACAATAGATCCAACGGTCCTTCAAATTCAGCAATTTTTACATTTGGTAAAGTTACTTTGTTATTTTCATTCTTCATGATTCTGACTCATTTCAAATCTTTCCAAAACTGATGCAGTTTTAAGTGACCCCATCAGTCTTTTATGCGGATAAATGGATTGTAAAGATCTCAATATGTCATTCTGATTATACACGGTATTTTCGTTTGGAATAAATGCCATTCGATCCAAAATAACACAGTTATTATCAATAATCACAAGTGCAACTCCAATAAATTGATCATTATTCTTTTGCAAATAGATCAATTTATTGTCATTTTCAGAAAAAATATCAATGGTTTTATTTATAAGTTCCATATTTGAGAGTCCATCCATAAAAGAGAGAATTCCCATCGTAACCTTGCGATTCGATTCTGAATATCTTATTAACATATATGCTCCTAATTACTTAAGCCCTAGGATGATATTTGTCGTATACATTTGCTAATCTTTGCTGTGTGACATGTGTGTAAATTTGCGTTGTAGAAATGTCTGAATGACCTAACAATTCCTGTACAATTCTTAAATCTGCACCATTCTCTAACAAATGAGTAGCAAACGAGTGACGTAAAGTGTGGGGCGTAATATTCTTATTAATCCCAGCACTTTGTACCATCTTTTTTAAATTTTTCCAAACTCCTTGACGAGTCAAGGGCTTTCCCCGTTGATTTAGAAATACTTGGTCAAAGTGTTGTGTTTTTAATAATTGCGGTCTAGCTATCGTCAAGTATTCAGTGAGCCACTTAATTGCAATATCACCGATTGGAATTATTCTTTTTTTATCACCTTTTCCAATCGTCTCTATTAATCCCATCTCAAGATGCAACTCTGATAGGGTTAGATTAATAACCTCACTAACCCGCATTCCAGTGGCATACATTACCTCCAATAGGGATCTATCTCGCACCCCTAAATTGGTTTGTATATTTGGTACGCGCAGAAGCTTTTCAACCTCATCAGAAGTTAAAACAGATGGTAAATGTTTCGACTTTTTAGGCGGTGCCACATTGGCCATGGGGTCATCGTTGATTTTCTCCTCTATCAATAAATACTTAAAAAACTTACGCAAGCTCGATACTGTATGAATAATTGAATTCTTGGCGCGGCCTCGCTGATCCAATTCGTTAAGATAATCTAAAATAAGATATCGATCAATTGATGTCAAATCTGTGATTTCTTTTTGGGCTAAATAGTCCCTAAACCGAACTAATTCTTGACGATAGCTAATAATAGTATTTTCAGATAGCCCCTTTTCAACACGAAGAGAATGAAGATAGTCGTTAATTAGATCGTTCAAGATGCTACTGCTCCTTTAATGAAATTCCAGTTTCATCTTGTATAATACTTCCCGTTTTTAAAATATGTCCTAATGCACGCTTAAATTGCGACTTACTAAGTCCAACTACGTTCTTTATATCTTCAGGTGAACTGTGATCATTAAGTTTTAAATGATGGTTTGGATCATGTTCGAGCAGTGCAATTAGCATAGATGCATCATCACCAATAGCTTCATAACTACGTGGCTTAAGAGAAACGTTTAGTACGCCATCTGTACCAACTGAAATAACACGTCCCCTTAGGCTCTGACCTAATCGAGGTTCCACATCTCTTTCACTGGGATGAATGAATCCAAGATTATTATGATCTGTAATAATCAGTGTCTCGGACATCTTGAGTCGATATGATGTAGCAGTAATATTTTTATTTTTCATTTCAGGCTTGGCTGACAATGAAATTTTTTGAAAAACATTTGAGTCTGCTGGAATTGCCCACATTCTATCTTTATCATCAACATCTAAGCGAACTAGTAATTTGTCACCTGTTTTTGGCCAAAGTTTTTTTTCTGTTGGTAAATTATCTAGAGACACAACGATATCTTTATTAGATAATCCAATATCAACAAAAACACCTAGATCACGCCTACTTGAAACTACTTTGGACCATCCATACCGTCCAATTCTAACATTTGGCGCGGTCCTTGTAATTTGTTTGTTGTGACTGTTATTTTCATAAGCAAAACCTTTGAAGACACTCTTTAACTTAAGTGGCTTTTTAATTTCAGCCTTATCTAGTCGATAAGTATTTCCATCCTCTAACTGAACAAAATAGTTTTGCTCATTTTCATCAGTTACCTGACCAGTTGCAACTTGACCCATCAATGAATTCATATTTCTACCTACTTACTTTGAATTTGTAAAACCTGCATAATAACAAAGGCGATCCCGGATGCAATAATTGGACCGGCAGCAACCCCTTTGAAAAAAGAAACACCAATAATTGTACCTAAAACCATAGCCACGGTTAGCTCAGGAGACACAGCCAATAAACCAACACCTCGCGCAGAAAGCAGCGAAACTAGCACTCCACAACTTACAGCAATCCAACCCACAGGTGATTTAAACGAATTTAATAAATCATTAAAAGTTATTTCTCCAGTTGCAATCGGTACTAAAATGGCAATAGATATTATTGTAACGCCCCAATTAATTCCTTGTTTACCAATCAATTGAAAAAGTTTTGAACTCGCTGGAATTATTTTAATAACTAAAACAACACACGTCGCAATAATTAACGATTGATTCTTCCCCATTAACGCAATAATAAAAATTCCTAAAAGAAACAACCAGCTTTCCACAAAATGCACCCCTTTTTGTTTACATAAACCATTTTACTAGAAAAGGCACAGAGTTTCACTGTTTTGGACATAATAAAAAAGCCGAAGCATAAAAACTCCGACTTTTTAGTAAATTAAACTTAGATTGAATTTGAAGCACCGTGATAAATCACGCCACGACGAGAATCAACCGTAATTAATTCATCATCAGAAAGAATTGACGTTGCATTCTGGACACCAACAATAACAGGAATTCCCATTGAAATTCCAACAACTGCAGCATGTGAAGTCAATCCGCCGTTTTCAACAACTAAGGCACTTGATTTTTCAATTGCTGGCAAATAATCTTTGTCAGTTGTCTTTGTAACAAGGATTCCACCTTCAACAGCTTTACTGTTAGCTTCTTTAGCAGAAGTTGCAGTAATAACTTTTCCGATTACGGTCTCATCACCGACACCTTGGCCGGTTGCCAACTTGGACCCAATTAATTGAAGTTTCATCATATTTGTTGTACCAGTTTCCCCAACAGGGACACCAGCAGTGATCAAAATTAAATCACCTTCCTTAGCAAATCCAAGATCAACAGCCTTGTTAGCTGCTAAGTCAAACATCTCATCTGTTGTTGCTGGCTTTTCAGTAACAATAGGATGTACACCCCAGTTAACTGTTAATCCACGACGAACTCGATCTGAGAAAGTAACAGCCAAAATGTCAGCGTTAGGACGATATTTTGAAATCATCTTAGCAGTATAGCCTGACTGTGTAGCCGCAACAATTGTTTTAACGCCAAGGTTACGTGCAGCACGAGCCACAGCAGCACCGATTGTTTCAGTGACATCACTTTGGTCAAACTTATTAATTTGAAGGTTACCATCTTCTGACATAGCATTTTCGGCTTTTTCATCAATTTTAGCCATTGTTGCAACAGCTTCAACTGGGTAATCACCATTAGCACTTTCGCCAGAAAGCATAGTAGCGTCTGTTCCATCCCAAACAGCATTAGCAACATCAGAAGCCTCAGCACGAGTTGGACGAGGATTTTCAATCATTGAGTCTAACATTTGTGTAGCAGTAATAACTGGCATACCCAAAGCATTACACTTCTTAATCAATGATTTTTGAACCAAAGGAACATTTTCAGCAGGAATTTCAACACCCATGTCTCCACGAGCAATCATTAAACCATCTGAAACCTTTAAAATCTCATCAATGTTATCAATACCTTCTTGAGATTCAATCTTAGGGAAGATTTGAACATCATTTACATCTTTTTCTTCAAGCAATTGACGAATTTCAAGAACATCTTGTGGCTTACGAACAAAGCTTGCCGCAATGAAGTTGATGTTCATTGAGTCAACACCAAAACGAATGTCATCAGCATCTTTTTCAGTAATACCTGGTAAATTAATTGATACACCGGGAGCGTTAGTACCCTTACGTGAACCTAAAGTACCATTGTTTGTTGCATGAACAACAAGTTCCTTATTTTCAACGTCTTTTTCGTCAACTTTAAAATCAAGTAATCCATCATCAAAAAGCACATGACCACCGACGTTAACATCGTCGAAAAGTCCAGGATATGTAACAGCGATCGTTTCTTTGGTTGTTTCTAATGAGTCGTCCATTGAAATACGAGCCTTATCACCAGTGCGATATTCTTGGTTACCGTCTTTTTGTGCAGTAGTACGGATCTCAGCACCTTTTGTATCTAAAAGAATACCAACAGTTTTTCCTGTAATCTTTTCAGCTTCTTTAACCTTGTTATAGCGATCTAAATGTTCTTCATGGTCACCATGTGAAAAGTTAAAGCGGAAAACATTAGCTCCGGCTTCGATCAATTTAACAATTGTGTCGACTGAAGTACTTGCAGGACCAAGTGTTGAAACAATCTTGGTTTTTTTCATTATGAAATCTCTCCCTTGATTTTAATTTAAAATGACATTTAAGTCGTTTTACCAAATTTTAGAATTAGCCTTTATTTAAATGAAAGATCTTCAGCTAATTGATGTAATGAAAGATCTGCTTGATGTTTTGCATCAAAAAGATCTGTAATATCATGAGCTTGAACCTTGTTATCAAGGATCCCAACAGCAAGGCCACCTCTACCTTCAAGTAGAAGCTCAACTGCATATGCCCCCATCTTGCTAGCTAGCACACGGTCACGAGCTGATGGAACTCCACCACGTTGTACGTGTCCAATAACTGTAGCTCGGGCATCAAAATCACCATATTGCTTGAGTTGATCAATAAATTCAGGTGCAGCATCCGAATTAGCATCGCCTTCAGCAATTACAATCAAACCATAATCTTTACCGTTTGCACGATTTTTCTTAAGCTTGTTAGCAATTTTTTCAACGCTATAATCAAATCCTGGTGCAATAACTGCATCAGCACCAGAAGCAACACCTGCCCAAAGAGCAATATCAGCAGCAAAACGCCCCATCACCTGAATGGCAAAAACACGCTGATGACTTTTGGCCGTGTCACGAATCTTATCAATTGCATCTACAGCCGTATTAAGAGCAGTATCAAAACCAATTGTAAAATCTGTATATGGAATATCGTTATCAATTGTACCGGGTAACCCAATTGTGTTATATCCATGTTCGGTTAAGCGAAGTGCCCCGTGATATGAACCATCGCCACCAATAACAACAAGAGCATCAATTCCGAATTTCTTAAGTTGTTCAATTCCTTTCAATTGACCCTCTTCTTGCGCAAACTCAGGGTAACGGGCAGAATAAAGCAATGTACCACCCGTATCAATTGAATTATCAAGATCTGTTGCTTCAAATTTATGGATGTCACCAGCAACTAAGCCAGCGAAACCATAGTTAATACCATAAGCCTCAAGACCAGAACTGATGGCCTTACGAGCAACGGCACGAATTGCAGCATTCATAGCTGGAGCATCGCCACCGCTAGTTAAAATACCAATACGTTTCATTTCTTCACCTCAAACTAAATTAGTGATTATTTTAAAACTTCATTGTTGATTCTATCACTTTTGACAAGGGTTGTCTGTACCATTTTGGGAATTAGTTTAATGAAAGTGCTTACTCAGCCAGAAGTTAAATTATTTCAAAAATATCTTCTCAATACCTAGTAATTTCCCTAAGCTTTCTTTTGTTTCCCTTGAATCATCTAAATTAAAATTTGATCCTAAATTGTTTTTTTCTCCAGTATCCTCGTATGTCAGTGTTACCGGTATTTGTCCATGATGTTTCTTGAAAATAGTCATTAATTCGGATTGAAATAAAGCCGTATTCTGCCTTGATGGAACAATTAAATTCCATCTCTTGTTAGTATTTTCAAATATTTCAGGTGTTTGAATGGTATTTACTACTAATTGCAGTTGTTCATTTCTGTTTGAAACTTTCCCTGATAAAACAACAACTTGAGTACTACTAATATCAATCATTGTCTTCATAGCATTGGGAAATATAACACCATCTAATGAACCTGTTTCATCTGAAATTGTAATGAACGCCATTTGTTCACCTTTTTTTGTTCTAATTAAACGTACATTTCTAATTAAAGCAATAATCTTTACTGTCTGGCCTTGCGTTACCTCACTAATTTTAGTGGAATGGATTAACTCTGATGTCTTTTTATATCTTTCTACAGGATGCGCAGAAACATAAGTGCCTAAGAGATCCTCTTCCCATTCAAGTTTACTTTGCAAATTGATTTCTTTTTGATGAATAACTTTGGGAGTTAATCGCTCAAATAAATCCATACTCCCTTTGCTTAGACTGAGACTTTCTAAAAGTTCTGGCAAATATTCTAATAATTCAGCACGATTATACCCAAAATGGTCCAGGGCCCCAGAGTATATAAGTCTTTCAATTGTATCTTGATTAAAATGTTCCGTCCCAACTCGTCTTAATAGTGAGTCAACTGTCGTAAATTTACCATTTTTTTCACGTTCACTTAATACTTCTTTTATAAAATCTTTCCTGAGACCCTTTATGCTCTGTAATCCCATGATAATTTTATTTTCATTAAAGCTGTATTGAAACAAGCTCTTATTTATATCAGGTGCTTCAACCGAAATTCCTAATCGCTTCACTTCTTGAATATACTCTCTGGTCTTACTATTTCCGCCCATTACAGAATTTAATAGTGCTTTATAAAATTGTCCGCTAAAGTGAGTCTTAAGGTAAGCTAATTGAAACGCAAGTTTACTGTACGCAACAGCATGTGATTTATTAAAACCATAGTTAGCAAAGCTTTCAATGTATGCATAGACACGTTCAGCTGCCGGAACGCTAAAGCCATTTTTTTTAGAGCCTTCTATAAACTTATTTTCCATCGTTTTAATTACATCACTTTTTTTCTTACTCATAGCCCTTCTCAATAAGTCGGCTTCTCCCAGCGTAAAGCCCCCCATTTCGGAAGCAACCTGCATAACTTGTTCTTGATAAACTAATATACCAAATGTCTCACCTAGAATATTTTCAAGAATCTTATCTTGTATATTAAATTTTTCAAGTCCATCTTTCCTTTTAATAAAGCTATCAATATTTTGCATTGGTCCTGGCCGATATAAAGCATTAACTGCCACTATTAGACTGAAGCTATCAGGTCGCATTTTTCTGAGGAAATTTCTAATACCAGCTGATTCAAATTGGAACACTCCCGAAGTGTCGGCTCTTTGAAAAAGGGCGAGTGTGTCTGAATCCTCAAGAGAAATTTTTTCAATTTCAAAATTAGAATTAACTTTTTTCACGTCATCAATAATTTCGGCTAACAAGGATAAGTTGCGTAAACCTAAGAAATCCATTTTAAGCAAACCAACTTGCTCAACGTAGTTCTTAGAATACTGAACCATCAGCATTCCATCATTACCGCTTTGAATTGGGGCAAACTCCACAATATCACGCTCACTCAAAACAATTCCCGCAGCATGTGTGGAATAATGACGAGGTAATCCCTCTATTTTACGAGCCGTTTCAAAAATTGCCCGATTTTTTTCGGAATCATTTACAAAATTTTGTAGAGGAACTGACTCTTTAATAGACCGTTCTAATGTGATATTTAACTGATTTGGAATCAATTTACTAATTTGATTGATTTGATTTGGCAACATTCCAAAAACACGTGCCACGTCCCGAATAGCTTGTTTAGCTGCTAATGTTCCAAAGGTAATAATTTGTGCAACACGTTGATGCCCATATTTTTGATGAACGTATTCTAGAACTTTATCTCTTTTATTATCAGGAATATCTAAATCAATATCAGGCATTTGGTGTCGCTCTGGATTCAAAAATCTCTCAAATAATAATCCAAATTTTATAGGATCAACACTAGTTATACTCAAAAGATAAGCAACTAATGATCCAGCAGCTGAACCGCGTCCCGGCCCAGTGATAATATTGTCACTGTGTGCATAATCAATCACGTCATGAATAATTAAAAAATAATCTGCAAATCCCATTGATTCAATAACTTTTAATTCAGATTTTAACCTATTGGTGTATATTTTTTCATCAGATACAGAATTTGTTTGAAAAAAAATTGCTAAACTTTCCTGACACAATCTCTTTAGCATGTTTATTGAGCTTTCTTCTTGATTAACCGTAAAATCAGGCAACTGTGGCTTGGAAAATTCAAGCTTTAAATCAATTCCATCTACGAGTTCCTCAAGATTTTTCAGATCATCTTTAAAATCATCATTTGAAAAATCATCTAAAAACTCTTGATGATTTTTTAAAAAATCATCACCTCTGATTGCAACTAAATTCTGCACATCTCGAATTGTTTCACCAGAATCAATATCTTTTAAAACTTGAGTAGCAAAATACTCATCAGAATCAAGGTAGTTCACCTCTGGCAACGGAACACATTTTAAATTAAAATCATTTCCTAGGTCATGAACCGTCCTCCGTAAAATGTTACTTTGTTTTAAATTGACACCTAGTACAACGTTATCTTTAGAAAAAACATTCAAATACGTTTGTAGTAAAGATTCTGCTCTTTCTCTTTCACCACGTTCAATCAAGTCAATTAATTCCGAATGTGTGGCCGGAATAATTACCTTTAATCCATTCTCCAATCCTGCAATATCTGTGATTGTTAAATTTGAATTTTGGTTAGTCATTTTTAAGCTACTAATTTTAACAAGATTTTGATAGCCAATTTTATTTTCTGCAAACAGCAATAGTGGAAAATCATGATCAACCATCTGCAATTCATTCAGCCCAATCTGAAGACCCACTAGTGGTTTGATGTTATTTTTAATACATTCTTGGTAGAATTCAATCGTGCCATAAAGAACATTAGTATCCGCTAAAGAAATCGCTTTGAAACCACGTTCTTTTGCCTTTGCTACTAACTTCTTAATCTGTATAGAGCTTTGTAATAAACTATACGAGCTTGTAATTTGTAATGGTGTAAAATTCACAGTTTTCCCTCTTTGCTATTGGATTATCTATGATAATTGTAACTAAGAACATCTATAAAGAAAAGAATTCCGCAGTTTGTTTTTTTTACTTATTGTGCTAGAATGTTGAGTGTTTTAGAAAGGGGCAAAATCATGGCTAAGCAGCTTACAATTATTTTTTGGTCCATTTTATTTGGCGAAGTTGTTGGATATATTGGTGGAGCACTTGATAAACTTCCTGATAATCCAATAATTATTGGTGTGGTTGCAGCACTTGTTGCCTTACTCACCGCAAATCTTGTTCCAGTTATTTCTGGTAGTAAAAAATAGTCGAGAGAAATCCTCGACTATTTTTATTTATCTAAAACATTGTTTAAGCAGTCCAATATCATTAAAAAAAGCGATATGGATTAGTATTTACTTTTGATTCAACAATTTCAATATTCCATTGTTCTTCGTTTTTCCATTGCTTAAAAAGTTGGCTTAATTTTGGAATACAAATTTTTTCAACATTATGTCCAACATCAAAAACTGATAGCCCTTCAGATTCCATGTCGTGCCCAGTATGATAGTAAACATCTCCAGTAATAAATGCATCACAGTTCTGTGCAACAACCTCTGGGTAGAATTTTCCGCCATCTCCACCTATCACCGCAACTTTTTGTATGTCTCTATCATAGCTGTCTGAAATCACTCTAATCCCATCCAAGTTAAATTGCTTTTTCAAAAACTTTGAAAAGTTCACTATACTAACTTTTGATCTTAAGATTCCAAATTTCCCAATACTTCCACTTGATGTTTCAAGATTTGTTTTTTGAATTAATCCTATCTCATCAGCTAACCAGTCATTCATTCCTCCTTCGACCACATCTAAATTTGTGTGAGCAGAATAAACTGTAATATTATTCTTTATAATGTCTGCGTACATTTTATTTTGCGCGATCGTTAAATCCAAATTTTTAACCGGCCTAAACATGACAGGATGATGTGAAAAAATCATATTACATCCATTTTTAATTGCTTCTTCAACTACATTAGGTCGTACATCTAGGGTAACTAAAATTTTCGATATTTCTTGATTCAAATTTCCAATTTGTAACCCTATCGGATCTCCTGGGAAAGCTAACTTTTTAGGAGCGAATTCTTCAAATCGATTTGTTATATCTTGAACTTTCACGAGAGCACCTCCTGAATTAATTGCATTTCTGTCTCTATATTTTTCAATTTTGTCTGCATTTTTAAATCGGCATTTCCAGATAATTTTTCCTTGATTTTAGATAGTCGCGATAATTCTTGGTTCCATTTTTTTATAAATAAATCGGACTTCTTCCTCATTAGAATTGGACCAAACTTTAGTTCAGAGGGAGTTAATGCCATTTCTCCAGGAACCGCTAATAGCATCTCATAAACATGAAAGTCTTCAGCAACAATATGTTCTTCTACTATCTTAAAATGGTTCCTTTGAAGCCAGTTTCTCAACTCCAGTTCACCCACATTAGGTTGTAAAACCAAATAATTAATGCCAGACAATTTTTCAATTCCTGCTTCAAGAATATTGCTGATTAAGATTCCTCCCATTCCAGCAATTGAGACAGCATCTAAGTGATCTTTATTCTGAATAACCTCTAATCCATTTCCTAACCTAGCAATAATGAATTCGCTTAATCCACTCTTTTGAATTTCACTTTTTGAATTTAGAAATGGTCCTTCAGCAACTTCTCCCGCCACCGCAAAATTAACTCTTTTATTCAAAACTAAATTAATAGGTAAATAAGCATGGTCTGACCCGATGTCAGCCAAACGAACACCACTGGGGACAAGACTTGAAACTTTTTTTAGTCGTGGTGATAAATTTTTTCCATTCATAAAAATATTTCCTCAAAATTATGTGTATTTTAAATTATAAGCCATATGTAAAAAGCCTCGATTCTAGTCTAGTGACTTAATTCGAGACTTAATCAATAATTACTCTAAGAAATCCTTTAACTGTTTTGAACGAGACGGATGGCGCAATTTACGAAGTGCTTTTGCCTCAATTTGACGAATGCGTTCGCGAGTAACGCCAAACACCTTGCCGACTTCTTCAAGAGTTCTTGTACGACCATCATCCAACCCGAATCTCAGTCTGAGCACATTTTCTTCACGATCAGTTAGTGTCTCTAAAACACCTTCCAATTGTTCCTTAAGAAGTTCATATGCAGCATGATCGGCAGGACTAGTCGCATCTTGATCTTCGATGAAATCACCAAGATGTGAATCGTCCTCTTCACCAATAGGCGTTTCCAATGAGACTGGTTCTTGAGCAATCTTTAGAATCTCCCGAACTTTTTCAGTCTGCATATCCATTTCAGCCCCAATTTCTTCAGGCATTGGTTCACGGCCTAGATCTTGCAGTAACTGACGTTGAATTCGAATAAGTTTGTTAATGGTTTCTACCATATGAACTGGGATTCGAATAGTACGAGCTTGATCCGCAATTGCGCGAGTAATCGCTTGTCTAATCCACCAAGTTGCGTACGTTGAAAACTTAAATCCCTTGCGATAATCAAACTTTTCAACAGCCTTCATTAAGCCCATATTACCTTCCTGAATAAGGTCAAGGAATTGCATTCCACGTCCAACATAACGTTTAGCAATTGATACAACCAATCGTAAGTTTGCTTCGGCTAACTCTTGTTTTGCTCGTTCATCACCATTTTCAATTCGAAGGGCTAATTCTACTTCTTCATCAGCAGTTAAAAGTGATACTCGTCCAATTTCTTTCAGATACATACGAACCGGATCATTGATTTTAACTCCTGCAGGTGCTTTTGTATCATCTAGCTCTTCTTTGGTAACTTCCTGTGTTTTTAACGCTTTTTCACTTGGATCACCATTTTCGTCAACAACACTAATTCCGGCATCTTCAACCTTTTGGATCAAATCATCAGTTTCTTCATCAGATAAACTGAATGGTTTGACAATTTCGTCAGAGAGATCATCATATTGAATAGTTTTCTCAGCTTTATGGACTTTAATTAAACTATCAACAGCCTTCTTAAATTTTGGTGTATTGATAATTTCTTCACTCTTTTTTTTACTCTTAGTTGTAGTTTTCTTGGTAGCCATACTAGTTTCCTCCCCTATTTTGAACCTTTTGTTGCTGGAATAACGTTACTAGTCTAATCGTTAACTCTTCTTGTAGTTTTTGATTACCTAATCGGACCGCTTCATTCAAATCATTGGTTGTAGCCTCAATCTGACTAGAAAGTGGAGCATCATCTTTAATTACTTTTATATAATCATCCACTTCGGTCCCGCTTGATAGATCACTTACATTAATTGTCTCTAAGTCTGCAATCACCCTTTGAAATTCTGGCTTTTTCAAATAATCAATAAAACTTGCTGCATCATATTCAGCATGTGCGTTTAAATAATCACCCGCCAAAACATAAACCGTTTGAAAGTTTGTGTCCGGAAAGAAAAAACCCGGGGTACCTTGCAATTTAATCCAAACATCATGTTCGTTTAAAGCTCGATATAGCAGCAGCCTCTCTGCCCGTTCCACTTTACTAAGTGGTTTTGTGGGCGTCGATACTGCATTTGTAAGTCTTGTCTCACCCTCGGAAACAAACGTACTCCTTTGATCCCTATTGTTCTGACGAATTGTTTGGTCAGCATAGACATGATTCATTTGTTGCTTTAAATCACCAATATCAATGCTAAATTCATCAGATAACTGCTTTAAATAAATATCCTGTTCAATTGAGTCGTTTAATCGTGAAATACGCTCAATTGATTGTCTGATATATGCGACCTGGTCATTTTCATTAGTTAAATTTAAGCCGTGACGGTCATACTTAAGATAGAAGGCCGTACTGCTTTCACCACTGCTTGACATCAACTGTTCAAAGTTTTTTGAACCATTATTTTTAACATATTCATCCGGATCTTGCCCATCTGGCAAAAACACAATCTTGATTTTTAAAGAACTTTCCTGCTCAATTAATTGAATTGCACGCGCAATGGCATTCTGACCAGCATCATCGCCATCATAACAAATAACCACTTCCTTTGCTACTCGAGCCATCATTGTAACTTGATCTGATGTCAAACTCGTACCCATTGAAGCAATTCCATTTGTTGTACCTGCTCGATTAGCAGCAATAACATCCATAAAGCCTTCAAACAAAATAATAGAACGCTTTTGAGAAATTAGCGATCGAACTCTATCGAAGTTATACAAAGTGCGCCCTTTATTAAAAATTTCAGATTCAGGACTGTTTAAATATTTAGGCTGATTTTCTTTTTTTTCTAAAACTCGGCCCGAAAAAGCTACAACATTTCCTAACTGATTTTTAATTGGAAACATAATACGATTAAAAAAACGATCATGTAGTTCCCCGGCATCACTTTCCACAAATAGTCCAGACTTTCGCATCTGTTCATAATCAATATTATGTTCTTTGCAATATTCCACTAAAAGATTATCTGACGGAGCGAACCCCATTTGAAAAACGTTAATATCATCTTCCGTGATTCCACGCTCATTTAAATAGTTAAGAGCATCTTCTCCAAGCCTAGTATTTTTTAAAATATGTGTATATAAATTCGCAGCTTCCTTATATAGAGTGATCTGTTCACTTTGTTGGCTAGAATACTGCTCAACTTGAGATTTACTAAAATACGACTGATCAAGTTGCATGTTAGTAAACTCCGCAACCTTCTGAACAGATTCTGGAAAACTCAGATTTTCCAAATCCATCAAAAATCGAAAAACATTTCCTCCTCTCCCACAACTAAAACAGTGAAAAATTTGTTTATCTTCCGAAACCGAAAAGGAAGGAGTTCGTTCTTCGTGAAAAGGGCAAATACCAAAAAGGTTCTTTCCCATTTTTTTAAGTTGCACGTGTCTACTCACTACATCGACAATGTCCACGGAATTACGAACCTGTTCCACAACCTCTTCGGGAATTGATCTTGCCATTATTATCACCCGCCTTCGAGCCAATCTAGCACTATAATATACTACTATGTAAGAGTAAAATTTACAATCAAATAAGCTTATAAATATACACATCTGTCAAGTATGTTCAATTTTTTAAAAAGATTTTACTTTTTTATTGTGCTCATTTGGTTTTCAAATTCCATAAATAATGTGCTATTTCATCTCTACTACACGGAACATCTTGCAATATATTTTCTTTTTTTGTATACTTTAATTTGTTATGGAGAGTTGGCAGAGTGGTAATGCACCGGACTCGAAATCCGGCGAACCGGCTAATACCGGCGCGCAGGTTCAAATCCTGTACTCTCCTTTATAGAAGGTTCTAAGAACATTACGAGAAAACTATAAAAGTGGCTAACATCTTATGAACGTTGATGTTAAGCCACTTTTGTTTTTATAGAATATATTGAGAATATTATATGAAATAAAACGAATGGTGCTACGATGGTGCTATAGAGTTTATACGTCTATTTTACCCTTTGACTCTTTAATCTAAATAATAGTTAAAAAATACTACCTCTATTTTGAAGTAGTGTTTTTGTTTTCTAATTTGATTAATTCATCAGCAACTTCGCCAACAGATTTATTTAATGAGTTAGCGATTGCTTTTAAAACTTTCCACGATAACCTATCTAGTCCATTGTTTTCTAATTGTTTACGAATTGTTTGATTTGGCATTTCATTATCCTTGCCAACTCTATAGGCTGTTAAGTTATTTTCTTCAAAGTATTTTTTTAATATCTTCATTTAGAACCACACTTTCAAAAAGGACATTATCCAAAATACCAATGCTACAACCAAAAACATAATTGCTAAGTTTTGCTTAGTTTCTTTCTTCATTTCAGTATCCTCCTTGTGATAAAATGAATACAGGAAAAAGGGGCTATGCCCCTCGACCTTATCTTTTTATTCCGAGCCATGTAAGGATTGCTATTATCGTGTTGACTATCGTCAGTAGTAACATGATTGAATCTTTATCTGGCTCTTTTTGATGCCTACCTTTCAACTTAACCACCTCCCTTAACTTTATATATTTATTATACAACTAGATTTACATATATACAACTAGATTTACATATATACAACTAGATTTACATATAATTTCAAATTTTTTTACAAAAAAATAAGCCTACCACAATTATGTGAGAGGCTTTACCCTAAGACCTATTAAAATAAGGTATCTGTATAGAATTATTCAATATGCGTTCGACCACGTTATTTTGAATTAATTCAGCGAAAACGGCCACTTGTTCTTCATTAACAATAATTTTTTTGTTCTCTTCATCGATTGTGGGAATATTAAATTTATTAAAATTTGCAGATGCATCAGAATCAACGTATTCATTTAATCTCTTTATCGCCTTTTTAAATCTTACTATCCCTACTTTTTGAATGGTACTATTTTGTGTTCCTCTAAATCTAGCAAAACTCTTACTCAAAAGCTCATCGCTAGTGACTTTGTCTTTAACTTTTTTGACCTCCACATCAGAATTCCCTGCAAAACTAACACCATATTTATCTTGTGTTAGTTTCAGTGGGTCATCTTTTGCAATGAATTTGTCGATTGTATGCTCAGCATAACGTTCATTTATCTTTTTTAATTCGAATAATTCACTAAATGCAAAAGCTTTGTACACTTTAGTAGTTTTGATTATTTTTTGCTGTGTCCCTACAGTTTTCACATGAAAACTACATATACAGTCTTTTTCTGGTAAATAAAATCCATTGTCTACTTCATGGACCTCTAATTTCTCCGCGTCCGTTGAACCTAATTTTTTAGGACGAGAAAAAAGGCCAACACAATTTCTAACCGACATAGAGTCTTTTAGAGGATACACATATAGATGTTTAGCGCTCACATCTTCCTTAACATCCTCCACCATATAAATTACAGAGGGGAATAAGACTTTATTGTCTTGTGACAAAATTGCCCTAGGTTTATCAAGAAGAGGAATATTTTTTTTTAGTTCTAAAAATATTTCTTCCAGTATGATGATATGTGGATCTTTCTCTTTAATGCTATTATCAGATTTTTCCGTATCATCCGTATCAGATGTAGTACTTTCTTTAAGGGTAACTGAGTATCGTTGAGTAAAATTGAAGGAGTCGTCTTCCACACTACTAATATCATGCAATAGTTTACTCTTAGGTTCCTCCACTAATGCTGATAAATTACTAAGTTGATCATTTTCAAACGGTAATTTAGCAATGCTATCTTCTTCGCTACTGGAATATTTTAAAACATATACTGAACTGATTTGCATCATTTATCCTCCAAAATCACACCAATATTATTATTTCTGTACTCAGGCTCGCCAAAGGGAACCATTTTTTGCTCACTCAGAATTATTGACTCAATTTCATCTGTTTTGCCTAGTACATACCATACTTTACCACTATCCCCGTTACAATGTCCATTTTTTGTTTCTGTTCCAATAAAGATTGAATATCCCCAAATAGCCAATGATACATTGGGAAAAATGTCAGAGGAGTTAACATAAAATTTATATGTAACAAACTGCACGATTAAAAGCACTACAAATGTTGCAATTGCATGATCCGTTATAGAAAAAGATGAAATAATTGGAACTAGCACACTCATTATAAAATCTCTAAATCCTTGATTATATTTCGCTTTCACTTCAAGTTGAACAATTCCCAATGTATTAGAAGACTTCTTATTATCTTTAATTATATTTTGAATTTTTTTTAGAGAATGAAAGCTAAATCCTAACAATAACAATAGTAAACAAAAAACTATCTTATTTGGAGAAAAAACATTAACAGTCAAATCTGAAAATTGATATTTAACGTCCTCAAGCTTACTTAAAAACATGTAAACAACTAAAAGAAAATATGAAATCATTAATGAAGAAATGTAATAACTATACCTAAAATCCTTTCTCGATGATCTAAACATTCTATATTTACCTCCGTAATTAATTATAACCTATTGTCGCAACCCTAAATCCAAATAAGCCTACCAGTCATCAGACTAGTAGGCTTTTGTAATACTATTTAAATGTTCCCCAAGCAGTTTTACCAACTGGACGGACTGGACAATATAGTTTGTCATTACTGTTACTTGTGTACACAATCCAAACATAGCCACTATCTACAACATAGCCATAATAATGGATGCTGGCTCCTGCTGTTAACATACCTGCCTTACGACTGCTTAAAGTACTCCCATAGCGTACTTGAATTGGTTCATCACCATTCTTAAAGGTTGCATCTTCCTTTACCATGCGCCCCTTTTGAACAGTAGGCTTACTTGGCTTAGGTATAGCATTTGTATTATTACCAGAGGAACTAAACCCGTTGGCAATATCATGGGCAAATTGCGCTTTACTAATACCGTGTGTTGCCAAATATCCGTATGGGTCTGTATGATCACCCCAAATATTATTCGTGACCCACAAATGAGATTTAATTCCCCGATAAGTTGAATCATCAACCGTAGTTGGAATACCCCAAGCCTTGGCACGATCACGAGGCAAGTTAACATAAGTTACATAATCCTTGTTAAATTCCGTTTGATCGTAAGTTTGAGCAAGCTCTACTTGAACGGGACTATTTTCGTTGGCGTATGTGCCAGCGCCCCAAGACTGATATCCCTCTGCACCTACAGAGTAAACTTTCCCACCGTCACCAACGATATATTGAACATAGGCGCCATTTGAGTACCATGTTCGTTTTTCAAAGCTGGCATTATTAACAACAGGAGCATATACGCCGGTTGCATGTGCAATCACCATATTAGAATTGGTCTTATATGGTGACCCCTCACCTCCCGACAATGCGTATGTGTTGTTAATAGAATAAGAACTAGCATGTACTTTACTATTATTTTGGGCAAAAGAAAGAGCCGCTACAATAATAGCGACCCCCATTGCTAATTTACTTTTTAATTTCATGTATTCCTCCATCGTATCCATCTTGTAGTTTTACAAAATACTTTTTAATAAATTCTGGAAACGGGACTCCCATTTGTCCCAGATTTTCAATGATTGAAATGGCGTAAGTAATTACGTAAAACATTAACAATGCATTGGCTGGTGCTGTAAAACCAATTGCATTCATAAATAGATAAATTAAAAGGACTAAGAAGACGACTGATCAAACATATGACAGTCATCTTCTTAGTCCTTTCGTTGAGTTTAACTCACCAGTTTGTTTGTTGAGTAATCCCTTAGCCATTCCCCTTCCAATATCTAAATCACTGCCCATGCGAAGACAATCATTTAAGCCCTCCTTTCAGGCAAATAAAACGCACTTTTACGTGGATATTCCAAATTATTCAATAAAAAATCCTTTAAAAAAGTAGATTGTTTTTGGGTTAATCCGTCCGTAAAAAATTCTGTTGAAAGATCCTTTTTATATGGTTGTTTTTACAACGCATAATCTTGATCGTAAACACCTTGCCCCACCTGGGTTCATCATCTTATCATATTCTTCCATCCCAGTAGATACGTTTCCTTCTCTATATTGACCTAAGATCGTGACACGCGACCCAAGCTTATCTTCGTCATCTATGTGCCGGGTCAAGGCATTCTTAGTATTTTTATAACCCAATACTTTTGCTACATCCTTACCAACAAAATATGGTTCACTATCTATTACTATGTTCTTACTTTATTTCCTCCAAAATTAAAGTCTTGTAGTTCGTTCATTTATTTCACTCCCTTCTAGATTCGACCCTTTTCAGACAAATACTCATAAATTTCATTTACTAACTTCTCTGCCGCATCGGTAACCATCATTTTATTAACCGCTAAATTAATAGAAGTAATTGATTTTTCAATTTCTCTACTCAAAGTTCCTTACGTTTCTAGTTTTTTATGAGTAGCCGTTCATGTTTTAATTGCATCGGCTTTCCCATTAGTTTCCATTTTTAAAAACATATGCTTTCTCCCTTCTGTATTTGTTCTTAAACTTTATTGAGAAAACAATTGCACATTTGTATTCAATATCGTACAATAAATGCATAAATAATAAGCGTTAAAGAGCTTTATATCTCCCACCAAGTTGATTGACAGGTATTTTTAATTGCTGTATTTATTAAAAATATTTCTTAACAAAAATAATTATGTGTCACTAAATATACATAGCCAACTATTTTATTCAGTTGAGAACATTGCTTTTTAGATGTTTTAAGAAAGGCCTATATGACAACATTTGAACGCATTAACACACTTGCAAAAAGAAAAGGGTTCGGATTAAGAGAATTGGCAAGGAAATCTAATTTAGGTGAAACCACCATTTATGGTTGGAAAAAGAGAACGCCTGATTCATCAAAACTTGAAGCAGTTGCCAACGTTTTAGGTGTAACAGTCGACTACCTATTAGGTAAGAGCGAAACACCTGAATGGGCTAATGAAAAAGATACACAGGATTTAGAAGAATTTTTGAATAGAAATTTAGATGGTGGAATGACCTACGGCGGCGAAGGTCTTACCGAAGAAGAAAAGCAACAAGTTAAAGTGGCCATGGCTACAATATTTTGGAATCGCCACAAACAAGATTAGGGGTCTTATGTATGAATGAACAATTAGTGAGGCCGTCGAAACGGTTACTGACAGGCACAAAACAGCGGACTCTTTCGTTATTGCTGAAAAATTAAACATTGATGTTGAATGGACAAATAAATTTTTGGAAAGATCCTTAGCAAAAACAACATACGATAGCAATATCTCTATCGTGACGTTCAACACTAACATTAGATATCTCCCCTCTCTACTTCGTTATGGCTCATGAAATCGGTTATATACTCCTACATGATGTACTTTCAAGTACTATACGGGTATTCCAAACGTACATTCTAAATTGGAAACGGAAGCTGACAATTTCGCTATTACATTAATAGGAATACTGTGTATAGAAAAAAACAAGCGAATGCCGTGCACAATTCAAGAATTAGTAACTGCATATAGATTACCAGAATAAAATTCAGTGTTTATTTTAAAAGTTAATTCTGAAATTTAAATACATGAATTAATCTACTTTGTCCAAAAGCTGAAGACTTTAAAAGCTGACACTTAGGAGGCAACATCATGAAAAAAACTATCGCATTAGGATTAACACTTTTGAGTTCTCTATCTCTTGCTGCTTGTAGTTCTGATTTAAGTACTTCGTCTACAGATTCATCGTCTACATCTAAAACGGAGGAAAAAAAGCTAAGTGTTCCGACGGCATACACTTCTGCTTTAAATAAGGCTCGAGATTATGCTACAACCATGGATATGTCTAAACAAGCAGTTCATGATCAATTAACCTCAGAAGCTGGAGAACAATTTTCTTCAAAGGCCGCTGATTACGCAATGTCCCATCTAACTGGCGTTGATTGGAATAAAAACGCTTTAAATAAAGCAAAGTCATACCAAAAAGATCAAGACATGTCTCCTGAAGCAATTCGTGATCAATTAACTGCAACTGCAGGAGAACAATTTACTGCATCAGAAGCAGATTACGCAGTAACACACTTACCAAAATAATCTTTAAATAAGATGAATGACTATACGAGCAAGCGTGATCCTCGTTAAAAGCTACTTTGGAGGGATTTTTGTGAAAACTAAATCAATTGCGTTAACAAATGGTGTCGTCGGTCTTGCCGGCGGAATTGTACTTCTCTTTGGTATCTGGTTTATGGCTGGTGGAGCCGCTACAGGTGGCGATAATGGAACTGGCGGTATGATTTTATTTTTAGAAATATTAAAAATTGCTATTTTAGCCTTAGGTATTATTGGTGTTGTTTACTATAAAGGTGATTTAAGAGTTGGTACCGCCCCTGATGTTTTACTTATCGTTGGAGGTGCTATATCTTTAATTCCACTTTTAGGATGGGTTGGAGGCATTTTAGCTATCATTGGTGGTTCATTATTCTTATCAAAATTAAAGAATTTTAAGGACTGAGCACAACATTCTCCCATCCCGGTGGTTAGATTATGGTTCAACTCCATATATGGGGTTGCATCCAAAAATGCTTGCCATAAAAACTAACGCTTAGGAGAAAATAACATGAACAAAGTATTAACTTTGGGGATAACCATGCTATCTGCTTTAAATCTGGTAGCATGCGGATCAACTTCAAACGATAAGAGTGACAGTTTGTCTGCAACTTCATCGTCTAAAGTCGTCAAGAAAGTTGCCACTGCTAAAAAGCAGCCCTCTTCTTCGGAAGATAAAACTAGTAGCAGTAAAGTGACTTCTGCATCCCATTCAGAAAAGAAAAGTTCGGATTCAGCTAAGGCTGATAACTCGGCCGTTTTAGCTAAGTTGGTCAGATACACCGATAACAAATCAGCTGGCCCTACTCGCAATTATTATTGGGATAACGGGAAAGCCAAAATTACTGGATTTGATGGTATGAAGGCTGGTGGCTATCATTTTTCAGCTGATGACCAGGGCCGTTCTTCTGTTGCTAAAGCTGTTCTTACATATTCTGAATACGAAAATTCTAAAGGCAGTCGACAAGGTGAACCATTAGATCCTCCGGCATGGCCAAGCACCAATGATAAAGTTGCCATTCAATATAGTTTGACTGGTCAAATCTATCATGGCTACTTATATAATCGCAGTCATTCCATTGCGGATAGCTTACTAGGTAAAGGTTCGTATAGTTCTGAATATAACTTCACAACTGGTACCCGTCCTCAAAACGTTGGTGCAGACCAAAATGGTGGTATGCGTTATGCTGAAGAAACGGCTGAAGATTATTGGAGCGATCATCCTAATACAAAGAATACTATTTCTTATGAAACTACCCCACTTTACAAGGGTGACGAAAGTATTCCACGCGGTTCCGTAGTAGATCTCAAATCTTCTGATGATAACTTAAACAAAGAAATTGTGGTCATTAACTCCGTTGAAGATACAAAAATTAATTACAATACCGGAATTGTTACTTCGG
This sequence comes from Pediococcus claussenii ATCC BAA-344, assembly GCF_000237995.1. Lineage (NCBI taxonomy): Bacteria > Bacillati > Bacillota > Bacilli > Lactobacillales > Lactobacillaceae > Pediococcus > Pediococcus claussenii. The sequence continues at coordinate 877,541 of NC_016605.1, read as the reverse complement.
TATCTACTGCTACTAAAAACGAACAAGCTAGCCAATCTAAAGCTCGCTCTGAATCTGCTAGAGAAAAAAGTACTTCTATAGCAACTGCACAAGCAAACGATAAGGCTGAAAGTACTGCTCGTGAATCGGTAAAAGCTGAATCGAAGACCTATAAAAAGTCTTCTGAGACCCAAAGTGACGCAGTTACCTCTACTACAACGGCCCCAACAGCCAACGCCGGAGGTTGGACTACCGCCCCAACAGGTAAAGTATTCGTTTCTGATAGTGAAAAATATTACACTCGAGTTAAAAAGCCTGATAACTATGAATTAACGACACAAGCCAGTGCTGAAGCAGAAGGTGCTATTCGAGCAATTCGCGGTAACCAATACGCACAACCTTAAAAATGCTTACTAGCAATGATTAAATTATGTTGATGAAATTGTCCAAACACCGAAGACTATAAACGCTGAACACTTAGGGGAAATTTTACATGAATATTATTGGATATAGAGCGCAAGCGAAGGTGTTGGATACTAATATAAATAGCATTACTAGCGAAATGTTTAACACTTATTCAACATTGTTTTCAAAAAATGCTGACCAACTTTCCGCGTTACTTATTGAACGAGATTTTAATTTTGTTTCCAGAGCTAAGGAAATGCTTCAGGTTGAGAATTCTTTATACATATTTGCTTGCAAAATTGACGATGTTCCAGTATATATAGATTCCCAAAATCAAAATATAGTTACTTTATCCTACGATTCAGAATATGGTATTAACCTTCCAACTGTATTAGATAACAATACTATTAAAAACTTATTCAAAAATCCAGAGGTATATGAGGACATTATGCATATAGTAGGTTTAGATGGAATTCTAGAATCATCTATTCAACTGAAAAAAGAAACTTTAAATAACCTACAAATAGATTGGAAGAATAACAATGAATGACTAGAAAACAGCGCAACAAGCATCGGAAGAAGAAAAAAATGGATGAAAGAAGTATTGGATAAACAAAAAGTCATTTTTCCCGCTCTTGTCCAAATACTGAAGACATAAAACTCTGTACATGCTTTGGAGGAAATACATGAACACTTTGTTAGCATTTTTATTTTTGGGAAGCTTAATAGTTATATTGATTGGGGCAATCTTGTTTTTCATTGACTATGCTCAAAAACGTAACAAGAGGAAATCATTAATAATAATTGCAGTTGGATTTTTAATCTCAATCATATCTATATCTGGTTTCGGAGCAATTGAGCATCATAATCAAAAGGTTGCCGAAGAAAAGCAAGCTAAAATAGCCCAAATAAAGAAACAAAAGGATAAGAAGTTTAAGAGTATTGCATCAGAATATTCACTTAAATATATTGAACTAATTTCTACTTCTGAAGATCTTGCTAAAAAAGTAAATAGCGAATGGGGAAATGCTATTGACAATAGCGGTGATGACTATGATGTTGATAAAACTATCGATGACATAGAAGAAAAGAATTCAGATAAAATTAGTCAAATTAATGATGACCAGTCCACATTAGATTCTGACTTAACAAAGCTTAAAAAGAACAATACAAGCAAATATGGTTACCATAAATTCAAAAAAGCGAACGATAACATAACCGATTTAACAAATTTTGTAACTTCTCCAACAGGAAGTTATTCTGATTTTGTGGATACTTTCAACACACATGATGATAATGCATCAGATAGCTATAAAGATTTATCTAATTAGATAAATAAAAGATCACATCCCCACTCAACCAAAATTTGGAATGTAATATACGAGTAAGCATGATCCCCGTTAAAAGCTGCTTGGAGGAGTAATCATGAAAACTAAGCCTATCGCTTTAACTAACGGAATCGTTGGACTTGTTGGCGGAATCATTTTATTATTCGGCGTTTGGTTTATAGCTGGTTGCGCTATCGGTGATGATTCAGGTATTGGTATTGCAATTATATTTTTAGCAATTTTAAAAATTGCTATTTTGACTTTAGGTATTATTGGCGTTGTTTATTATAAAGGTGATTTAAGAATTGGTACCGCTCCTGATGTTTTGCTTATCGTTGGAGGTGCTATTGCACTAATTCCATTTTTAGGATGGATTGGTCGAATTTTGGCTATTATTGGTGGCTCACTTTTCCTTACTAAATTAAAGAATTTTAAATAGTTCTATCCCCCACTCTGGTGACTCGCAGCGGTTCAATTCCGCTGGTGGGAGTAAAACCAACTTTTGAAAGGAACATATCAACATGAACATATCACTTATTACTGCTAGCATGAGTTTCTTAACAGCATTAATCACACTGGCTAACACTATGACAGCAATAAAACAAAAACAAAAAGACATTAATATCCTGCAGCAATCTAATTCAGCAACAATCAGTAAAAATAATATTATTGGAAATATAAATATTTCCCAATCAAACTCTAGAAGTGAATCCCAAAATTACAATGAAGAAACTTGGAAAAAAAGATCCGAACAGTACAAAATGGTAATATCACTAGAAATCATTGTTATAACATTGTTTCCATTCTTCATCTTAGTAACTTGGAGTCATAGTCCTATTCCATCAATGTTATTAATACTTTCCAAAACAATTCCAATTTCTTTTCTTCTTCTTTCAATATTAAATGCCGGTAATTTATTTCTTTTCTTTAAATTGCATGTTTTCCACTTTAGAAACGTTCAAGATTCTGGTATCACAAATTTTATTCATTCTATTTCCAGAATAATTTGGCCAATATCCATTGGCTTTTCATTTATACTCAGCTTTATTGTCTTCTCCCATGCATTAAAAGCAAATATATTTATATTATTACTAATGTTCTTAATAACCATTTTGGGAACTAAAATATTTGGTGAAATGGTACTTGCTGGTACTATGTATAATGTGAATAATATAAAAAATATTTTTATTCACTTTTTATTTTGGATTTTGACAATAGGCGTACCTATTTTCTTTTTTATAAATTAATTACCGTATAATCCCACTCATAGCCAACAAGACCCCGTGCAATTCGGAGTGCGAAAACTAAATAAAACACAATTAACCAAGAAGGGTTAATCCATATGGGTTTAGAATAAATCATTGAAAATAATAGTTATCCAATTGTTTTTGTTGGTTCAGGAATGTCAAAACGTTATTTCAAAAGCTTTAAATTTTGGAAAGAACTATTACAATCATATTGGGAACGTTTGAATTCGGATATGTAGTTTTATTCTAAACTTCATGGTATTTCTAAAAAATATTCAAAGCTTCCACAAGAATGTACACGTAAATCAGCAAATAAAATACTAGTTATAGAGTATAAAAATGAAACATTCACTCTAAAGGAAAACATCATCAATGATTATTCACTTAATTTCACATGTACTTCCATTCAAACAGATAATTATAATAACTTGTTTATGCAACTAAATGAAATTGATCAAGGCGAAAACCATTTGGAAGTTCGAAAATACAATTCATTTATAAAAAATTGGTTGAAGACACTGGTAAAAAAGTCGAACTAGAATCTGTTCTTGTATCAGCCGAAAAACCGAATAAAATTGATGTTCAAATAAATCAGGGTCGTCACATCGTTGTTGCACTTGGTGATTCAAGATATATTTATGTATATCCTGACTTATTAAGCTATATTAAAGGTTATTTATTAGATACCAATAATTATCTTCCAGCAGTGGCTCTTTCATTCACGGCATACAACAACAATAAAAAAACAAAAATACCATTTGCAAAATATTGGAATAACATAAATTTAGATACACTCAAGCTGCCATAAGATGATTTAATAAAACTCAAAGATAAAATAAATTGTTAACAAACTTTGGATTCGACCATTGATTCAATTGGAGAATACGCCAAACTAAAATTTAATAGTTTTGCTGATATCCGAGCAAACTCATTCAAATCAATGAGACTTATTTCAGTCATAACATATAATTTAAAAACCACATAAAAAAATACATATAGGAAATTATTTGTCGGATACGACCTATTAATTCACGGTGTTTTTTTGCAATAAAAAGACTCAAGGCCACACAAGTGACTGAGCTAGACGACGATGATTGTAAAGGGGTTGCAAACCAATCAGCCCTTAACGTGCACCTATAATAACCAATTCAGGCAATCGTTTAGAATAAATTAACTAAATGAAAAATCGCATCCTCGTCGAAAATTTTGAGGGTGCAAAGCCTGTAACCCCACTTAAAAAGTAGGCTCTTTAATACTATTATTTTAGCATTTTAGAGTCCTCACACAATCGAACGGAGGTTCTAATTATGTCAAGTATAAAAAAATAGAGTAAAGGTTGGAGCGCAAGGATAACCTGGTACGATGATGATGAGAAGCGACATTACAAAAGTAAATATAATTTCAAAACTAAATCAGAAGCTGAACTCTGGTCCGCAGATTTCCAATTAAATAAAAAGGAAATAGACGGTAATACTTATTTTCCAGAATACTTCAATGATTGGTATATAACTTATAAAGCGCCTTCTATTACAAATCGAACTAAATCAACGTACATGCAATTAATTAATGTTTTAAAAACTTCGACACTGTCAAAAAACCAGTCGGATTAATCACAAGAAAAGACTATCAACGCTTTATTAATGATTTTGGTAAAAATCATGCTAAATCAACAGTAACCAAATTTAATTCATTAATTCATGCCTGTGTAAAAGACACTTTATATGACAATGCTATCGAAAAAGCTTTTGTTTATGGCGTATCTATGGTATTCAATAAATCTAAAACACGCAGGATTGACTACCTAAATATCAATGAAATGACTTCTTTAACATCTAAATTATACGAAACGTTAACCATAAACTTTACTAGTAAATTTATGATTCTAACAGCAATCTATACTGATACAAGATTGGGCGAAATTCAGGCTCTAACTTGGAAAAATTTTAATTTTAATTTAACACCATATCCATACGGCGTTCTTGGAATGAAGAAGGACATAAATTTCAGTCAACAAAAAATGATTCATCTGTCAGAATTATTAAATAAATAATTTTCTGACCGAAGTATTAAAAAAATTACGACCTAATAATAAAGCTGAACAAATTTTCACCAACTAGCATGATACTGTTTCTTCTTCCAGTGCCGTTAATAAAACGGTGAGAGAAGCTTTGGCAGAATGTGATATAGATAAGCCTAGTTTTCATTTTCATTCTCTACGGCACACTCACGTGGCTTATTTACTTTCCGAAGGTGTAGATCTATATGTAATTTCAAAACGACTTGGTCATTCAGGCATTTCAACCACTAGTAGAGTTTACTCATACCTTATTGATGAGTATCAACAGAAGTCAGATTTGTATATAGAAAAATCATTAGATAAAACATGAGCAAGCATAATCCATAATGAATTGAAAGAAGAAGAACTGGAATTGTAGTGCTGTCATGGTACTATGACTTTTATGAAACGTTGATATATCAAGCTTTATCGCACTATTATGTTAGCCTATGCTCTACTTTATAGTTTACATCAGAAGCTATTTTTACCAACATGAATGCCTATATACGGGCATTCGCGTTTTTTATTTTTAAAAGTTTGCACTAGGAAGTAAAGCTATTTTGCACAGCAATGATTTTAAAATGTCCCACATTGGAAAACAGAAAATATGAAGGAAACTTTGCATAAGTACTGAACAAAACCGAATAAGCATCAATCAAAATGCATTAGCCTCGTCAAGTTGACAAAGACTAATGCATAATTTGGTAACTATTATTATAGACCGTATCTAACAGCCCTTTTATTAATTAACTTTATTCAGTGAACTGAAACAGCAAATTTCATATAGTTATAAGACCGTTCAAAGGCAGCCTTGCTAATCCAATAAACTCCATTTTCAGGATCAACAATATGCAGAGAGTTACCGTTATAACCATCAACAGTTACTACATGGGCATTGTCAACCCCCCACCCCCATGAATATTTATCCCAGACAGCTGGTTGGTAATTTAAAGTAATCCAAGAAATAACTGGGTGACCGGCTTTTATTTCCGAAATAATCCCGTCAATATTAGTTCCACTAATATTTTTTGCAGAAGCGAACTTGTTCACCCACGGCGTTAATGCCGAAGGAAAAATCGACTGGTAGATACCATAAGTCACTTTAAAGGGAGTACCCCCAAAGCCATCATAAGGATTACCATTTTTTGCAATTGGCATTGTCTTTATAAACTGACTAAGATTATAATTTGTTACATGTCCACTATAGTGCAGAGCTTCTAAAGCACTAGCTGCTTCACACCCCATTGGTGCCCCGGCTTCTTCCTGACTAATATATTGAACACCTAAAACTTTAGACACTGTATTGCTTTCGTTCTCCATGGCACCTGAAGTTGTATTAAAACTGTAGGACTTATTATTGATAATTTGATTGCCATAAATCATTTGACCGTTTGAAGCGTAGTACACAGTCTTAGGACCATCGTTAGTTTGGTTAGTGTTTAACTTCACAAAACCTGTTTGCATTGCACCAGAACCAGGCTTAAAGAAATACCAGTGATTATTAAGGTGTTGTTGACCATATTGCATTTGCCCATTTGCAGCGTAATACACAGTCTTAGGACCATCGTTAGTTTGGTTAGTGTTTAACTTCACAAAACCTGTTTGCATTGCACCAGAACCAGGCTTAAAGAAATACCAGTGATTATTAAGGTGTTGTTGACCATATTGCATTTGCCCATTTGCAGCGTAATACACAGTCTTAGGACCATCGTTAGTTTGGTTAGTGTTTAACTTCACAAAACCTGTTTGCATTGCACCAGAACCAGGTTTAAAGAAATACCAATTATTATTAAGATGCTGTTGACCATATTGCATTTGGCCCTGAAAATTATAGTAAACCGTCTTATGTTGATCAGCGATTACCTGAAAACCAGTGGCATGTTTGCCAGCTTGGTTAACCAGATACCAATTGTTACCGATCTTTTTTTGTACATAGCTGTCCGAAGACGTTTTACTAGAATTCGTCGCTGAAATATCTTTAAATGTTCCCCAAACATTATTAGCTGTGCCTGTTGGATGCGTAGGAATAAATATGTCTTTATCTCCACTCTTATAGTGAACCCAAACGTAGCCATTAACATCTTTATAAGCATCATAAGTAACCGATTTTGAAGGATTTAATACAGCAACGGTCTTAGAACCTGTGCTAGGCGCTTCATGCATCGAAATTGCTACCGTTCCATTTACGAAAACACCATTTTCTTTAGTGAATCCAGTTAGTACTGATGTAGCTGGTGTAGTTGGTACAACTGGTTTTGTCACAAAACCATTCTCAATATCATATTTAAATTGGTTTGCGCTAATACCATGGCTTGCGAGATAACCATAAGGATCAACATGGGTGCCCCAAACATGATCAGTAATCCAAACATGAGTCTTAATTCCACGATAAGTTGAATCATCTAAAGTTAGCGGAATATTCCACGCTTTAGCACGATCTCGTAAAAAGTTAACATAGACTTTATAATCTTGGTTAAATTGTGATTGTGAATAGGTTTGTGCTAATTCAATTTGAACCGGTGCATTTTCGTTAGCCCATTCACCAGCACCCCAGGCAACGTAGCCTTCTTCACCAATTGAATAAATTTTCCCACCATCACCAATAAAATATTGAACATAAGCATCATTTACATTCCAGTTATTTTTTTCGGATAATGCAAACTGCTTGGCAGACAAATATTCACCGGCTGCATGAGCTACAATAATATTATTTTTTGTTTTCTCGTCACTACCTTGCTTATCGCTTAATTGATAAGTAGTATCGATTGTGAATCCATCCACCTTTTTTTGATGGTTGTTTGTTGTTGTAGAAGCGGTATTTACTGCGTTCACAGGGGTCACTTTATTTTGTTTTACTACCACCTGTTGTTTGTTTTGAGTGCTTGCTTGAGCCATGGCTGCACCGCTGGCAACCACACTCGTCACTGCGTTTGAATTAGTTTTAGATGTAGCTGTAGCCACTGAAGTTGAAGAGCCAAGAGTTTTCGTAGCCACACTAGACGTTGCAACTGAACTCGTTTTGACAGCACCATTACTTGAGTTCGGCGCCTGAGACGCAACACTATTCGATTTCTCAGAAACACTTGCGCTTGATATGCTTGTACTGCTACTTTGAACAGCAATTTTTGCTTGTGAATTTGTGGCTGCACTACTACTTACCTGATTAGTCGTAATACTTGGATCAATTTTATCACTGACGTTGTCAGCGTGAGCATTCCCTTGTAATGCGCCTATGCCTACCCCAAACGTTGCAATTGCGGCAATTGTCCAACCACATCCGACTTTATACATTTTAAAATGAACTTTTCTTTCTCGCATAACTTCCTCCGTTAAAACAATCCTACTCTACCCTTGTAAGTACATAATTACCTTAACATTAATTATCTATAATTAAAACCCAACATGTGGCATAAATTAGAGCACTGGACCTTTTCCAATTTAATGTTAAAAATGCGAAGTCAAACTAATGCTTATTTACCTCCTTAAATTAGTTAAAACTAGCATTCATATGTCCAATTTTAATATTTATATAAAAAAAGATTGAGAAAAATCGCTTTTCTCAATCAGGTTTTCCAATCATATTCCAAATCCTCAAATACTACAAAACCAACAGACAAGTAAATTACCTTAAACAGCTTTGTATTTAATAACAAGCTACAGATCCCTATAAAGGAGTGGCCAATTAAACGCACCAAGTCAAGTTTTCAAATGAATGATGGTTTAATGATGTGTCGCTCGATTTCTTTTTCAGAAGTAAAATCATTTAACACATTTCTACTATAAACTAGTATATTTAATAATATCTAATACTCAATCAGAGTCAGAATATCATAATCTTTAATTTTTTCACGACCATGTAAATCTTTTAGTTCAATAATGAATGCAGTTCCAACAACAATGCCACCCAATTCTTCGACCATTCGAATTGTTGCATCAATTGTTCCACCAGTTGCCAATAAGTCATCAGTAACTAACACTCGCTGTCCTGGCTTAATGGCATCTCTTTGAAGCTGTAATACGGCTGTACCGTATTCTAAGTCATATGAGGCACTGACGGTTTCCCTTGGAAGCTTGCCTTTCTTTCTGGCAGGTGCAAATCCAACGCCTAACTTGTATGCAACTGGACAGCCAACTATAAAACCACGTGCCTCTGGCCCTACAATCATGTCAACATTGCGATCCTTTGCGTAATCAACAATCTTGTCAGTTGCATACTTATAGGCATCCCCATCAGCCATCAATGGTGAAATGTCCCTAAAAATAACTCCTTTTTCAGGATAATCTGGAATGCTTGCAATATAATCATGTAAATCAATTTCCATTAATATGAACCCCTTTTACTCGCTAATCAAAAAATTATTAATTAACTTTGTTAGATCCGCACTTGAGCTATATAATAAATCCCCCTGAGTTTGGATCATTTGTTCTCTTTGTTTATACAGTGGAGCTTCTTCCAATGAATGTTGTGAAGCACTCCTGTTAATGGAAAGAAGTCCGTTTTCTATTTTAACAAAATCCAGTTCAAAAAACACATTAATAATAAATCGAACGTTATTTTGTTCAATTCTTAAACTATTACTTATCTTTGAAACACTATCTTTAGCGATATCACCAGAATTTAACAGTCCAAAAACCTGTTTAAAATTCTCCCTGCTTGGCATTCCTTCTGCAAAGTAATCCACTTGTCTAAAAAAGTAGGTGACTATCTTCTCCGGTTGATTATTACTTATAACTTCTTTTAACTGTGCCACTTCTGTGGGACAATCGACTAATACCATTGTTGCATCTTTTGAAAGATTAGTTACGTCATTGTACAAATTCATTGTTCTATTCGGAATTTTATTTTGAAGCAACTTCAGTAGTTTTTCATTAAAGAAAATGTATTCTGCAGATTCCTTAAACATGTCTGGATTTAAATTAGAAGTTCTTCTATCGATAACTTGCAGCCCAGACACGTTTAAATCATCGATCAGGACTTGAACAGAAACATTTCCCTGCCATTCATTTAGACTCAACTTTCCCACTATATTAATATCATTAGATATATAAGGAAGTGATTCGGCAAGTTCTCCTCTTCCAAATGCTATGCCGTCAATACTTTTTTTCTGCCCGTCTTGTGAGAACTTAAACTTCAAATGTCCACCATTTTTTCCAATTTCCTTAATGTTTTCAAGAATAACTCTTTCAAACTCAAAAACTGGTATAGGATTATCCGTCCCGAATGGCCCAAGTTGCTTTATTTGGTTAATTAATTGTTCACTTACTTCATCATTACCTAAAGTTTCGTCTATTTTCAAAATTGGCTTCACGTGATAATCAAGTTGTTCATCTATCGCCGCATCCTCAAGGGTAGTATCTAATATTTCTAGCTTATCTGCCTTAACGGAAATCCCTACGGCCATATGGTGACCACCAAATGACTCATAATCTGCTCTTTTCGTATTAAGTGCCTTAAATAAATTAAAGCTTTCAATACTACGCCCGGATCCTTTATAGATTCCATCTCCATTTTCGTCACTCAAAACAATCGTTGGTTTATTCGTTAGTTCAACAATTCTACTTGCAACTATTCCCAGAACACCTTTATGCCAATCATGACCAGCTATTACCAATGTTTGCTTATTTTGATTTTCCTCTGTCAATGCTAATACCTTAGCATCTGCGTAAATTTCTTGCACAATTCCTTGACGTTTTTGGTTAATTTTATCAATATCCTCGGCTAACTGTGTTGCGCGCTCTTCATCAAGCGTAGTTAGTAATTCTACTGCCTCATTCGCATTACTTAATCTTCCAAGAGCGTTTAAACGGGGAGCAATACCAAATCCAATATCTTGCTCATCTAATCCTTCAAGTTTGATACCGGCCACCTTGATCAAGGCGCTTAAGCCTGGACGTTGGGTCACTTTGAGCTGTTGGATACCAAGTTTTACTAACATTCGATTTTCATCAGTCATTGAAACCAAATCTGCGACGGTTCCGATAGCATACAAATCCAGATAATCTTCTGGAATCTCTTCTAAGAGAGCCGTTGCAACTTTAAATGCCACACCAACACCTGATAGCCCCCCAAATGGATATTCACTTCCGGGGTAACGTGGATGAACAATCGCATAAGCGTTCGGAAGTTTTTCTGGAAGTTCATGATGATCAGTAACTATAACATCAACATCATTTTCCTGTGCGTAATTAATAGCCTCTTCGCCCGCGACACCATTATCAACTGTAATAATTAACTGAACTCCATACGAAATAAAGGACCTATATTCCTCAAGATTAGGTCCATACCCATCTTTAAAACGGTCTGGGACAAAGTATTCAACATTAGCACCAACCTGATCCAAAGCCTCATACATAATTGATGTACTGGTCACACCATCTGCATCATAGTCACCATACACCAGAATTTGTTCACCCTTCTCAACGGCAGTTTGAATTCTATTGACCGCTTTATCCATGTCATGCATTAGGTATGGATCATGGATCAATTCTGGATCATCTTTTAAAAAGGACTTAAAAGCCTCTACATCATGTAACCCCCGGTTATAAAGAATTCTTGCTGTAATTTCATTTAAATCTGTTTCATCAATAACCTTTTTTAATAAATCAGTTGGCATTTTTTCTTTAACTTTATTCCAAGAATATTTATTATCTTGCAAAATATCATCTCATTTTCTATTAATTAGTTTACTATTAAGCAATCTATCTCCAAGCCTTGGAAAAAAACTATATAACTTAGATCCCACGCCCATATACCAAGGTAAATTTATTTCTCGTCGCTTGGTCCCTATCATTTTTAAAGATTTAATTGCAACTTGATTTGGATCCAACAGTATCTTCCCAACATTTTTCAAATACTGTTTACTTGGGTCGGCGTGCTCAAAAAAATTGGTTTTCATAGGCCCAGGATTAATAACGTGAACCCTAACCCCTGTATGAGCTTCTTCAAGCCGTAATGCATTACTAAATCCTTGCACTGCAAATTTCGAAGCAGCATAAACGCTCGTTTTAGAAGTAGCCAGTTTACCGGCCATTGATCCAATGTTAATAATATCACCACCGTTTTGCTCCAACAGGGGAAGTAACTGTTTAGTCAGCTTTATCAAGCCAATTACATTGGTCTCAAAAATACTATCAATTTCATTCATATTTATTTCTAATAGGCTTTGAAACATTCCAACCCCGGCATTGTTAATTAAAACATTTAAACTGCCAAAACGCTGACTCACTTTAGAAACAAACTTAATGATTGATTGGTCGTCAGTCAGCTCAACTTGCTCGATCCAAATCTTCGCTCGTAAGCTACCTAAAGATTCTAAGTATTGCCTCAGCGTTTCTGTATTTCTTGCAGTCAAAACTAAATTAATAGGTTGATCCTTCAATACATTTAGAAATGATTTTCCTAATCCACTGCTAGCACCTGTTATCACATATGTTTTCATTATTACTTTCCCATTGGAATATTAATCACGTCAAAGTCTTTCACCACTTTAGTGTTTGCAAAGACTTGTTTAGCATCTCGTTCCAATTCTTTAGCCATCTTAGCAGTATAGCGAGCTGAAATATGTGTTAGCAATAATTCCTTAACGTGAACTTTTTTTGCTACGCTAGCAGCCTGCATATTAGTTGAATGATAATAGTTTCGCGCTAATTTCCCCTCGTTTTTCCCAAAAGTACTCTCGTGAACTAAAACATCAGCATCTTTTGCTAAAGATTCAATAGAATCAATCCTTCTCGTATCACCTAAAATTGTAACAATTCTTCCAGATTGAGGTTTACCAACAAAATCTTTTCCATTAATAATACGTCCATCTTGTAATGTAACAGTTTCACCGCGTTTTAATCGACCATAAACAGGACCAGATGGAATATTCATTTCTTTTAATTTTTCAACTTGTAACTCACCCTGGTGGGCCTTTTCTTCAATTCGATATCCAAAACTTAAAATGCGGTGATCTAATTTTTCAGCACGAACAATAAATTTATCGTTGTTCAAAATTTCACCATCATTATCTAATTCATGAAAATCAATTTTATAACCTAAACGTGTGTCTGAAATTTTAAGTGATGTCAAAACAAAATCCTTAATACCTCTTGGACCATAAATAGTCAGTTTCCCATCGCCACCTTGGAACGATCTGCTACTTAAAAAGCCTGGTAACCCAAAAATGTGATCACCATGCAAATGAGTAATAAAAATCTTGTCAATTTTTCTTGGCCTTAAATTTGTTCTTAAAATTTGATGCTGTGTTGCTTCTCCACAATCAAATAGCCAAACATCATTTGTTTCATCCAGTAGTTTCAAGGCTACACTAGTTACATTTCTAAATTTACCAGGCGTCCCAGCACCCGTTCCCAAAAATTCTAATTCCATAATTTCCCCGCTCATTTCCATTTAACCTATTAATTTTACAACATTACTTGGCACACGACTATCAAATTACATATAACTTTCTAATTTCGCAAATTTATAGTATCTTTTTTTTGAGGTGATAAATTTTGAGAGCCATCAATTTTAAAAATTCCGTTTTTGAATTAGATCCAAATTTAAATTTATACATGCAACTAGCCCAACCTGTTAGCATTACTTCAATTAAAAAGAATGACCATATGCTTCAACTAATTCACAATTCAAATACCTCATCTTTACAATTGAAACTAAGAGATCTATTAAAAGTAATTAACTCTATTAACTTTGATTTCAAAATTATCATTATCGATAATGAAAACAACCATCACGCTTCTTTTGGTTATTATCTTCGTGATAGTGATCTTGTCATCAAGTAACCATCCACCCAAAAAGACTGAAAATCAATAACCTGATTTTCAGTCTTTTTTTACTTCGTTTGATCATCAATAATCTTATGTGCGATTAATTTTGTATATTGTACACTACCAACTTGATTTGGATGAACATGATCTCCATAGAACCACGTTGGCTGATTACTTGCTAATGCATTCCAATCAATAATCTTAATATTACTATATTTTTTTGCTGCTTTCTGTAGAGTTGTATTAACCTCACCCTGCCAAGCCTGAGTTGGTACATGCACATTGACCCAGTAGATATTGTGGTCTTTTCCAACAGCATTTTCCACGTCTTTAACCTGAGCTAGTGTCATTGGACTGTTTGTTCCCAAATTAATTAAAACATTCTTACTGAGATTGCCTTGAGATTTAAGGCTACTAATAACATCCGGTGCATCCCAAACCTGTCGACCGACCTTTGCATCAACATAGGCGTTGGTAAATATATCTTGAATATCCTGTGATGTATCAGCCATCACTGAATCACCAATCCCAGTCAACGGAATCTTCTCAGCTACCTTGATTTCGCCGGGTGTTAATCCATATTGCTTCTTTAATGCAGTTTCCTGCTTAGAAAGTTTTACCTTATTATTATTTCTAATCTTAGATAATGCCGATGATTCATTAGATTCTTTAGTAGCTTTCTTCTGCTTTTTCAGAACTTCAGCATTTTTTTGGTTCGTTTTTTTACTATCTTTTTTTAACTTAGTTTGTAAAGCGTCAGTGTTCTTAGACGGATTAGTCGGTGCCGTTATTGCACCAGTTCCTGCAATTCCAATCACTAATACTATCGGTATTGCTAAATATCGTTTCCAACCAAGCGACGATGATGGCTGTACAACCGATTTGATAAATCCCCATGTATCACGATAATTAAATTTAGCTAGCGGTATTTCAACGAACCGATATGATAGTTCACTAATTGCTAAAATTATTAGGATTTCAGCGATTATATTCAATACTGGATGTGCAGCGATGTTAGTAAACACTTGTTCATAAAAAATCATAACCGGGAATTGATACATGTAAATAGCGTAGGATCTGCTACCAAGCCATTTAAATACGGGATTAGTAAGCCATTTATCCCATCCAAATCCCGGATGGGCAACTATTCCAACCATCAAAACAGAAATGATTGAAAACAGGAAAATTCCTCCATGATATGCAATAGATCCAGTTCCCGATAAAGCAAAGGTCATCCAAATCATAATAAGCAATAATAAAAAGCCAACTGCGTTAACAATCTGCCTAGTCTGTTTGTCAATTATCTTTCTTAAACGAGTAGATGGCCACAATAAGGAAAGCGCTGACCCTAATAAATAAGGTGTAATTCTTGTGTCTGAGCCATAATAAACTCTGTTCGTATTAGCTGGTGAAAATAAGAAGGCCATTAAAAGTGCCGAAATAACCGCGCCAGCCAACAAAATGACTGCTGAACGTTGTCGACTTTTAATGAATTTCAAAAGCAAAATCATGACAATTGGCCAAATAAAATAGTACTGGGCCAAAACTGATAAATACCACAAATGAGTAAATGGTGATTCTCCATTATATCGATCAAAATATGATTGACCATGCCCAACTTCCCACCAGTTATAAACAAACAATAAATTAGTAATGATGACACTACGAATCTGCGCTAATAAATTATGTGCAAAAAGTGTCATATAAGCGGTACTTGAAATTAAAACAACAATTAAAGTTGGGTATAACCGTCTCAGTCTCCTTAGATAAAAAGATCCGACTTTAATTGATCCCGTCCGATCCCACTCCTGTACAAATAAATCTGTAATCAGGTATCCTGAAACCGCAAAGAAAATTGGCACCCCCAGATACCCACCTGGAACACTGTACGGCATTAAATGATAGAAAATGACCCCCAACAAGGCCAAAACTCTCAAGCCATCAAATCCTGTAATATAACGACGATCCCCATTATTTAACAGTCGCGTCGATTGCTTATATTCTGATCTATTCATTTTCTAATTTCCTCCATTATTCAACAAATTCAAATACAAAGTCCAAAATTTGAACATTGTCCCCATTTCTTGCACCCAATTTGCGTAATTCATCATCGATTCCCATACCACGCATTTGTCTTGCAAACCTTAACATGCTTTCATCATGCGTTGTGTCGGTCATTTTGAATAACTTTTCAATTCGATCTCCGGTAATAACCCAAACATCATCGATATTTTCAATCTCAAATCCTTTATCTTCATTGAAATTGTATTCAGCAGTCTCATCAGATTCTGGAGCATCTACTAGTGGCGTGTCCGGAGTTTGATCCAAAATATCCGCGGTATGTAACATTAAATCCTGTAAGCCAGAATGTGTAATTGAAGAGATTGGAAATACCTCTGTCCCAAAGTATTCCTCATCATTTTTAATTAAATTCATAAATTGGCTTAAATTATCTTCAGCGTTCGGTAAATCCATCTTGGTAGGAACTATTATTTGACGACGTTCCATCAGTACGGGATTGTAACGCCTTAACTCGTTATTGATCTTCTTAAAATTATCAAATGGATCTTCTTCTGTTAAACCACTCATATCAACTAAATGTAATAAAACTTTAGTTCGTTCAACATGACGTAAAAATTCAAATCCCAACCCAATTCCTTGAGATGCGCCTTCGATTAAACCTGGTATATCAGCAATAACAAAATCTCGACCATCATCTAACTGGACCATTCCCAAGTTAGGAACTAATGTTGTGAAATGATATTCCGCGATTTTTGGCTTAGCACTAGTGACAACTGAAAGTAATGTTGACTTTCCAACCGAAGGAAATCCGATTAAGCCAACATCAGCCAAAACTTTTAATTCGAGTGTAACCGTTAATTCTTGACCAGGTTCACCATTTTCAGCAATTTCTGGTGCCGGATTACGTGGGCTAGCAAAGTGCATGTTACCACGACCACCACGACCACCACGAGCAACGACAAGTTCTTGTCCATTCTCAGTTAAATCACCAATGACTTGATCAGTATCAACATCTTTCACAATTGTACCGCCTGGAACTGCAATGACTAAATCCTGAGCACTTTTCCCAGTCATCTGTTTACTCATTCCATTTCGTCCGGGTTCCGCTTTAAACTTGCGTTTATACCTAAAGTCCATCAAAGTTCTTAATCCTGGATCCACTCGAAAAATAATGTCACCACCGCGACCACCATCACCACCGGCAGGTCCGCCATTGGGAACAAATTTTTCACGACGAAAAGCGACGATTCCATTTCCGCCACTTCCCGCTTTTAAATCAATCTTAACTTGGTCTACAAACATGCTTATCTCCTATAATTTCACGTAATCTCAATCAAGTATAGCATACATTTTATTTGAAATGTAAAGCCTCCTTATGCCTGATATATCAGTATTTCTATTTAAATACTGCAAAATAAGTTTGAAGTAAAAATAAAGATAAAATTCTATTTCTATTTTTAAGTAGTTAAAACACAAGAAATAAATAAACAAATTCAGCTTAAAAACAAACCTCAATCAATGAAAAAAATTCATCATTTAAAGTTTGTTTTTACTACCCTACTATATAGAATACCACTCGTACAATTGTGCTAATCACTATTTTCTTTTAATTGTGCGGCCACTGAAACTTTAACAGTCTTTGCCACTTTCTCCGAGATCCCTAAAGATGTTATTTCTTTCACTGTAGCATTTCCGATTTTACTAATTGAGCCAAACTTCTTTAATAACTTTGTCCTAGTTTTTGGGCCCACCCCATTAATAGAATCAAGACTTGAACTTAATGAATGTTTAGCATGCAATTGACGATGAAATGTGATTGCAAAACGATGAACTTCATCTTGAATCCTTTGAATTAAATAAAATCCCTGACTTTTTGGATCTAATTGAACTCGCATATCCTGTTCGCCAAAAAGAAGGTCAGAAGTTTTATGCTTATCATTTTTAACCATTCCAGCCACGGGGATGGTTAAACCGAGTTCATTCACAAGAACATCACGCGCTGCATTTAATTGAATTTCGCCACCGTCCATTAATACCAAATCTGGTAAGGATGAATGCTCCTTCAAAAGACGAGTATACCTTCTCCTAATAACTTCTCTTGTACTAGCAGCTTCATCAGCATGATCAACGGTATTTAATTTATACTTTCTGTACATCTTTTTATCTGGTTTACCATCCGTAAAAACAACCATAGCAGATACCAAATCGGCTCCCTGAATATGTGAATGGTCAAACGCTTCAATTCTGTGACCAGTTGGTATTCCAAGCGCATTGGTTACTTCTTTCATTGCGCCAACCGTTTTACTATCATCAAGTTCCATCAAGCGAAATTTCTCTTCCAAGGTGATTTGTGCATTTTCACGTGCTAAGTCCATTAGATCTCGTTTCTCACCTCGTTGTGGAGTCCTAACTGGGACCCCAAGTATTTCAGAAATTACAGTATTATCAAATCCTTTCGGAATTAAAACTTCATTGGGTAGGATTTTGTTCTTATTATTATAAAACTGGAGTACAAATGAAGTTAACTCTTCTTCCGCATCATTAACAACCGGAAAAAGCTTCTTTTCTCGTTTAATTAATCGAGATTGTCGAATGAAAAAGATTTGAATTGAGAGCCACCCCTTATCAAAATAAAAATTAAATAAATCTCGAGGAGTTCTATCATTTGAAATTATTTTTTGCTTTTCAACTGTTATTTCAATGTAGTTTATCTGATCCCTAATTTCAGCTGCACGTTCAAAATCCAGCTTCTCAGCGGACTGCATCATCTTTTGCTGCAAACTTTTTTTCACACTGCTCACATTGCCGTTTAAAAATGACTTTATTTTAACAATTTGTTCCTTATAATCTTCCTCTGGAACTTCTTTAAAACAGGCACCAAGACATTGTCCCATATGGTAATACAGACAGGGCCTTCCCTGAAATCCATTGCAACGGCGTAATGGGTATACTTTTTCTAAAAAATGAAGAGTCTCTTCAGCTGCATATACATTCGGGTAAGGACCAAAATAAAATCCACCGTCTTTTCTTATTGACGAAACAATTTTCATTTGAGGATCACGTTCATTAGTTATCTTAATGTATGGATACCCTGTCCCTTTTTTTAACTTAATATTAAAATACGGCTGATATTTTTGAATCAAAGTTATTTCCAATAAAAATGCTTCCTTATCACTAGAAGTAACAATATAATCAAAATCAGCTATTTCGGACACCAATCTAGCGGTTTTTCCGTCATGAGAACTCTTAAAGTATGAGCGAACCCTGTTTTTTAAATTCTTAGCCTTGCCAACATAGATAATCTGACTGTTTAAATTCTTCATTTGGTAACATCCAGGTCGATCTGGTAACAAAGCAAGCTTTCTTTCAATATGATCTGATGCCATAATATTTTTGCTTCCTTTTTCCGATAATTGATTAATAATTATACCGCTGGAAACCATGGTATAGCAACTTTGAAGTTTCTTATATTAAAAAAGTGATTATGACAAATCATTCCCTGTCGTAATCACTTTACAATTAATAATCCTAATATTAAATTATTTATTCAATATCTTAGACAGAAACTCAGCCGCACGTTCAGTCTCGGGGTTTTCGAAAAACGTTTCTGGATCATTTTTTTCTTTAATTTCTCTGTCATCCATAAACCATACTTGGTTGGAAACCGACTTAGCAAAGTCCATCTCATGGGTGACGACAACCATGGTCATTCCATTTGTTGCCAAATCCCGCATAACATTTAATACCTCACCAACCATCTCAGGATCAAGAGCAGACGTCGGTTCGTCAAAGAGCATAATTTCTGGATTCATCGCCAGCGCCCGTGCAATTGCAACACGCTGCTTCTGTCCACCAGACAAACTATCTGGGTAGGCGGTTACTTTATCTTCCAAACCAACCTGTTTTAAAAGCTCCATTGCCTTTTCCGTAGCAACTGATTCACTTTCTTTTTTCACTCTAATAGGAGCCAAAGTCAAATTATGAAGTACATCCATATTTGGAAATAAATTAAAATTCTGAAAAACCATTCCCATTTTTTCCCGAACTGTTTCCAATTCCTTCAATGAAAGTTTAGTAAGATCTTGTTCTTCCAAGAATACCGAACCAGATGTGGGCGCCTCAAGCATAGTTAAACAACGTAAAAAAGTACTTTTTCCTGCTCCAGATGGTCCAATAACGCTAATTACATCACCCTGATTTACCTCTGCCGTAATATCTTCTAATATTGTATTTTCACCAAATTTTTTCGTCAAATTATTAATTGATAGCATTTTTTTAGGCATGGTTAAACTTCCCTTCATAGAATTTAAGTAATTTTGATAGAGAGAACGTCAAAATGAAATACAAAATCATTGCAACTAGTATTGGTGCTACACCTCTATACGTGTCAGCTTGAACAATTTTTAATTGATAGATTAAATCTGTAACTCCAATTATTGAAACAATTGAACTTTCCTTGATTAAGGAAATAAATTCATTACCAAGAGCTGGCCAAATATTTTTTAGAGCTTGTGGTAAAATTACAAACCTCATTTGGTCTGACTTACTTAGCCCAAGACTTTGACTGGCCTCAGTTTGTCCTTTATCAATAGAATTAATACCTCCACGAATTACTTCAGCAACATATGCAGCACTGTTCAGAGCGACCGCTATAATACCCGCTGTAAGAGCTGGTAGATTCACAAATAGTCCTAACCCAAAATATACAAACATCAACTGTACCATTAAGGGTGTACCCCGAACAAATTCAATATATGCAGTTGCAACTAAATTTGAAAGTTTATTGGCACTGAGTCTCATTAATGCTAATAATGTCCCCAATATACTTCCTAGAAAAACAGCAATAATTGATATGAAAACTGTATATCCAACACCCATCGCAAAGAATTTCCAATAGTGTAACATAGAGGTATTTGCTGTATTACTCTTTAAATGTGATCCAGCTTCTTTAAGATAAACTGGTATTAATTTTTCCTTTTTAATCGTTGCCAATGTTGTATTTACATGTTTCTTCAACATCGGTGAATTTTGCGGTAATGCTACCGCCGTGCTACTATCAGCCGAACTTAAATCAAATCCACCTTTAATCACTTTAATTCCCTTATTGTTTGAAGCAAATGCTTCGGCGGTTGGCGTCTCCATTACAACACCATCAACCTTATTAGTTTGCAAAGCTAAAATTAAGTCTGTCCCTTTTTCAATACCTGTGACCGAAGAATCTTTAATTTGATTTTTTGCTAAATTATACTGTAATGAGCCAGTTTGTGCGGCTACTTTTTTATGTTCGAAGGAATTTTTATCCTTATAAATACCAGCATCTTTCGTATTAACTAAGATACTTTGCCCACCAGTGTAGTATACATTGGAAAAATCTACACTTTTCTTACGTGCTGGGCTTGGATTCATACCAGCTAATACCATATCAACTTTTCCAGTTTGTAACGCAACTAGTAGTGAATCAAAATCCATATTTTTAATTTTCAATTTAACGTGCATATCTGCCGCTATTTTTTTTGCAATATTAATATCCATCCCGACATCAACACTCTTACCGTTTTCAGTTGTTTGAAATTCATAAGGTGCATAATCAGGACTTGTTCCAACCGTGAGTACCCCACTCTTTTCTATCTTTTCATACGTCGGATCAGTTGTGTCCGCTTTAATCCCTATTGCAGATAAAGTTCCACTAACCACTAAGCTAAATACCATACTTAGCAGTATAATCAATGTCCACGACTTCGTTTTCAACTTCACTTAAACCACTCTCCACTTCTTTTCAATAACAATGTTTTAAGAATATAACCATAGAGAAACGTTAGCAATAAAAAAATTCATTTTTTGAATAAATATGCATTAAACACCGAATATTAAGTTTAAGTTTGTATATTTTCCAAAAAAGACTTCTTTCAAAGAATTTGTTATTATTATAAAAAAGGATGTGGTAAAAATGGGATTACAAGTAAAGCGCGACACAAATTTGGAAAAAGCTCTCGATAAATTTGCAGCTAAACCAGTTCTAACAGATGATGAAAAAAAGAAAAAAGACAAATTTTTAAAAAACAGCCAAAATAAGAAAAAATAATTTACCTGCTTTAAAACTTTCCAAATAAAAAATGCGATGAATAATCATCGCATTTTTTATTTGGTTTAGTTCGTTTGTTCTGGATATCTCTTTTCTAGACTTTGAATATTTCTCCTAGCAATATCATCAAAAGGAATATCAGCCCACTCGGCAACCTGAGATAAATACCAAAGAACGTCCCCCATTTCTTTTGTCAACTCATCTTTATCCAATTCAGAGCCTCTAAAAGTGTAATTTTTAACAAGATTTACAACTTGCCCGCTTTCACCAGCCAAACCCAAAGCACAATTTGTTAGAACTTGCTCGTTACCCAGCAATGTCCGATTTGCTTTTTCCTGATATTCGTTGAAGTTCATCCTATTACCCCTTCATTCTCTTTTCAATCCAATTCCACACTTGATCTTTTCCTTCTTTGGTCTGTGCTGAAAACATTTGAAAGGCACTATTTTTTTTATCAAATCCGATCGTTTTCTTGATCAAACTCTCTTGTTTATTCCATTTGCCACGAGGAATCTTATCACTCTTTGTAGCAACAACTAAAATTGGAATATTATAATAGTTAAGATATTGGTACATCGAAACATCGTCTTCCGTTGGTTGGTGTCGAGCATCAATTAGTGAAATAACACCCTTGAGTTGATTTCTTGATGTCAAATACGTTTCAATCATTGTACCCCATTTTTCGCGTTCCTTTTGAGAAACTTTGGCATAACCATATCCAGGCACATCAACAAAAAAAACTTTTTCTTCAACGCGATAAAAATTCAGGGTTTGTGTTTTACCAGGTTGTGAAGATGTCCTAGCATATGATTTTCGGTTAATTAATGTATTTGTAAGAGAAGATTTTCCAACGTTCGATCTTCCCACCATTGCGATCTCCGGATATCCTTGAGTTGGATATTGCTCAGGTGCTACCGCACTTATTTGTAACTCAACGTTATGAACTTCCATATCATAATTCCTCTAATCTTCAAAAATAAAAGGTCCTAAGACTACGAAGCCTTTTGACCCTTCAAAATCAACTCTGGTTCACTTCCGTCAACCACCGTTTTTTTGTTAACAATAACCCTTTCAACATCATCTCTTGAAGGAATTTCAAACATGATATCCCTCATGACGTTTTCAATAATCGAGCGGAGTCCACGAGCACCTGTATCCCTTGCAATAGCACGATCAGCAATCGCCTTTAATGCTTGGGTTGTAAAATGCAAATCAACACTATCCAATTTCATTAGTGCCTCATATTGCTTTACTAGAGCATTTTTTGGCTCGGTTAAAATTCTAACTAAATCCTCAGTAGTTAACTTTTCTAATGCCGTAAGAATTGGAAGACGTCCGATAAATTCTGGAATTAGACCAAACTTCAACAGATCTTCAGGAACAACCTGCTGCATTAAGCTTGCTTCCTCATCAAGTTGCGTTTTAGAATTAGAACCAAAGCCAATTGTTTTATCACCTAAACGATTCTTGACAATGGTTTCTATCCCATCGAAAGCCCCACCAACAATAAATAAGATATTGGTAGTATCAATTTGAATAAACTCCTGCTGAGGATGCTTCCTTCCGCCCTGCGGTGGAACATTAGCAGTAGTACCTTCCAAGATTTTTAACAATGCTTGTTGGACACCCTCGCCCGAAACATCACGAGTAATTGAAACATTTTCACTCTTTTTAGCAATTTTATCAATTTCATCAATATAGATAATGCCACGCTCAGCTTGCTCAACATTATAATCGGCATTTTGTAGTAACTTTAGTAAAATGTTTTCAACATCTTCACCAACATATCCCGCTTCAGTTAACGTTGTTGCATCAGCAATCGCAAACGGTACGTTCAAAATTTTAGCCAAGCTCTGAGCTAAGAAAGTCTTACCCGATCCTGTTGGTCCAATCAAGCTAATATTACTCTTTTGAAGTTCGGGTGCGTCTTCATCTTCCTGAACTTCCATTTGATTAATTCGCTTGTAATGGTTATAAACAGCAACAGATAGTGTCTTCTTTGCTTCTTCTTGACCAATTACATATTGATTCAAGTGTTCCACAATATCATTAGGAGTTGGTACATCATTTACAACTAATGGTTCTGCTGTTTCTGCCAGTTCTTCATCAATTATTTCTTTACAAAGGTCCACGCATTCATTACAAATATAAACATCTGGACCTGCGATTATTTTTTTTACCTGATCTTGTGTTTTGCCACAAAAAGAACAGGTGATTGTTCCACCTTGTTGGTCATCGAACAATTCAGCCACCTCACATTTATTTAATAGCACTAATGATAACAAATAAACCAAATTGATTCTATTCATTAGCATTACATAGTAGCTTGTATACACATAAGAGACCGTGGCAAAATCATTCTTTCACCCCAGTCTCCTTTATGAATAAGTTAATTATTTAATTAATTTTCTTTTTTAGTACTCTTTGACTTAGCTTCTTCGATAGCAGAATCCTTAATTATATCAACTGCTTTCTTGACAGCAACATCATGTTTAACCATATCTTCCGAAAGGGCCGAACGGACTGCAGATTCTTCCATTCCGTATTGGTCTGCTAAGTTTTTGATTTCAGAATTAACTTCTTCGTCTGAAATCTCAATCTTTTCAGCTTCAACGATTGCTTCAAGGACTAGGTTAGTCTTAACACGATTCTCTGCACCCTCCGTTAATTGTTCACGAAGTTGATCTTCCGTAGAACCAGTGAGTTGGAAATACATGTCTGGTGAAATTCCTTGTTGCTGCATGTTGGCAAGATATTGACTAACTTGGCGATCAACATCTTCTTTAACCATTGCATTAGGAATCTCTTCAATCTTAGCGTTGTCAACAGCAGCTTGAATTGCTTCGTTTTCTTTCGTATCCTCAGCAGTTTGCTTCTTTTGATCTTTAATTTGTTCTTTAACCTTTGCCTTTAGATCATCAAGAGTATCTACGTCTTCATCAACATCTTTAGCAAATTCATCATCTAAAGCAGGAAGTTCTTTTGCTTTAACTTCGTGAACTGTAACCTTAAATATCGCATCTTTACCCTGTAGGTTTTCAGCTTGATAGTCATCTGGGAATGTAACCTTCACATCAACTTTATCTCCAGATTTGTGACCTACTAACTGATCTTCAAACCCAGGAATAAACGAGTTTGAGCCCAAAACTAAATCGTAGTTTTCAGCTTTACCACCATCAAAGGCTTCACCATCAACAGATCCATCAAAATCAATTGTAACAGTGTCCCCGTCTTCGGCAGGCTGGTCTTCTTTAAGAACCAACTCAGCTTGATCTTGACGCTTCTTTTCAATCTCTTCGTCAACTTCTTTTTGAGTAACACGTGTACTCTGTTTTGTTACTTTAACACCCTTATATTCACCAAGTTCAACCTCTGGTTTTACAGTTACAACCGCATTTAAAACCCAAGGCTGATCTTTTTCCATACTGTCTACATCAATATGTGGTTGATCAACGGGTTCGATGCCAGCTTCAGCAATTGCTGCTTCATAAGCATCTGGAAGAACAATGTTCAATGCGTCTTCATAAAGTGCTTCTTCACCATACATTTGGTTAAAAATTTGGCGAGGAACTTTGCCTTTTCTGAAGCCAGGTACGTTTAATTGTTTCTTTGTACGATCAAAAGCTTGATCGATACCTTTTTTAATTTCTTCTGTTCCAACTTCGAAAGTTAATTTACCTTCGTTAGTTCCGGTTTTTTCCCATTTTGCAGTCATTGTGTTCCCTCCGACATTGATTATCTTTGCAATAAAATTGCGTACAGCCTTTATTTTATCGTAATTTTAGCGGAAAGTAAACAAAATTTCTTTACCAAAGCAATTTTAAAAACAATAAAAAAAGCCCACCGAAGTGGACTTAATTACGAAATTAGTCGTCAATTTCTGATACGACTCCAGCACCAACAGTATGGCCACCTTCACGAACAGTAAATTTAGTACCTTTTTCAATAGCAACTGGTTCAATAAGTTCTACAGTAAATGTAACGTTATCACCAGGCATAACCATTTCAACGTTTTCTGGAAGTTCAATAACACCAGTAACGTCAGTTGTATGGAAGTAGAATTGTGGACGATAGTTTGAGAAGAATGGAGTATGACGTCCACCTTCTTCTTTAGATAAGATATAAACTTCACCCTTGAACTTCTTGTGAGTTTGGATTGAACCAGGAGCAGCCAAAACTTGACCACGAACAACTTGTTCACGGTTTACACCACGAAGAAGTGCACCAATATTATCTCCAGCTTCACCTTCATCAAGTGTTTTACGGAACATTTCTAGTCCTGTAACAGTTGTCTTAAGGTTTTCTTCTTTCAAACCGATGATTTCAACTTCATCACCAACTTTAACAGTACCACGATCGATACGTCCAGAAGCAACAGTACCACGACCAGTGATTGTAAATACGTCTTCAACAGGCATCAAGAATGGCTTGTCAGTTTGACGATCTGGTGTTGGAATGTATTCGTCGATTGTATCCATCAATTCCATGATAACTTTTTCTTGTTCTGGGTCGCCTTCAAGAGCCTTCAAAGCTGAACCGCGGATAACAGGAACGTCATCACCAGGGAAATCATATTCAGAAAGTAATTCACGTACTTCCATCTCAACTAAGTCAACTAATTCATCATCATCAACAAGATCAGTCTTGTTCAAGAAAACAACGATGTAATCAACACCAACTTGGTGAGCAAGAAGGATATGTTCACGAGTTTGTGGCATAGGACCATCAGTTGCAGCAACAACCAAGATAGCACCATCCATTTGAGCAGCACCAGTGATCATGTTCTTAACGTAGTCAGCATGTCCTGGGGCGTCAATATGAGCATAATGACGCTTTTCTGTTTCATATTCAACGTGAGCAGTATTGATTGTAATACCACGTTCTTTTTCTTCAGGAGCTGCATCAATATCAGCGTAATCTGAAGCTTCTGCCAATCCTTTTTCTGACAACACTTTTGTAATAGCAGCTGTCAAAGTAGTCTTCCCATGGTCAACGTGTCCAATTGTACCAATATTTACATGGGGTTTTGTTCTTTCGTAATGTTCTTTTGCCATTAATACGAACCTCCTGTATGTCGTAAGAATCTCCTAGCCTCGGCATAACACGGCCGGATCCTTTAAAAAATATTATACTACATCCTCTACAAAAGGCAAAGTGCCGTAAGAGAATCCTTGAGTATTATATGACATCTAAATTTGATAAGCAAGCACTTTATACAGCCTTTGCGGGCGATATTTATATTTTTCAACTTGTCTAAGATATCTTTTAAAACTTTCATTAAATTTCACAATCAGTTTAATCCCATTTGTAGCTGTATCAAAATATGATCTAGTGTTGTAAACCTATTTTCAATACCATGTTCGCTATGTTCAATTAACCCATTCACGAATTCACTAGGACTCTTAATGAATTTTTCTGGGAAGGGAAATACTAAGCTTAGAAATATTCTTAATTGTTCCATTCTTAGATTTTCCAATCCCTGCTCACCAGTGACGTTCTTAATAATTTTAGAACACTCCACAAAGTATTTAGAATTCTCCAATGGCTGAATTCTATCAGTATCAATTAATACTGTTTCTTCATTAATCCACAAAAATTTAGCCTGAATCTGCAACCCTGCACCTACAATTTTTTGCAAAACAGTTGTTCTAACCATTTGATTCAAATATGGATCCAGAAAAAGAAACTTCGCTGACTTTACATAACTACTCGCTGGCAGATGATTGGCATTCTCGATTGCTTTATTTTGCTCCACCAATGAGCACTCGCCCAGGTGATAAAAATCTTTTTCATATTCTCTAATAGTTTTAGGAAATTCATTTATAAAAAGTGATTCTGCATTCAAAATTTCGCTTAATTTTTTCTCATGTAGGCTCTTGCTGCTTACAAAACGAAGCATTGTCCTGGCCTTAATAAAATTTCGATCTAAAATCAAAGCATCTAAATATAAGATAAGTCCATCTTTATCGGATAAGAAAATATTCTCTTGCTCTTTAATTCGGCGTAAAGCTTGGTTAGCTTTATTTACTTGCAAGTAAACTCTTATTAAGAGAAATAGGACGTCTTTATCAAAAGATCGGTTATCCATTACCTCTAAAATAGAAAGGGCCGTATCATTATGACCGGCCCTTATTTCTTGTTCAACTTTATTCAACGAGTAATCTTCTTTATCCATTGTCAGTAGCTTTCTTTTTGCTAGACTTTTTATGGTGCTGATTGACTTCCATGATTACTGGTAAGATAACAGGTCGTCTTTTAGTTTGTTCAAATAGATACTTGCCAAGCTTGTCACGAACATCTTGTTTCAAATGTCCCCAGTCGAATTCTTTTTGATCCAAATTAGTCTGAACTGTATTCTTAACAATTTCTGAACTAACATTTATAAGATCTGTACTTGTTTTCAGGTAAACGAAGCCTTTTGAAGTGATC
This sequence comes from Pediococcus claussenii ATCC BAA-344, assembly GCF_000237995.1. Classification (NCBI taxonomy): domain Bacteria; kingdom Bacillati; phylum Bacillota; class Bacilli; order Lactobacillales; family Lactobacillaceae; genus Pediococcus; species Pediococcus claussenii. Next base: position 849,224 of record NC_016605.1, on the reverse strand, counting down.
TTTGGATCAGTAATAATTTTTTTGTGCTTACGATCAATAGTAATGACAGCAACAAAAATTCCATCTTCAGATAAAATTTTTCGATCTCTTAACACAATATTTCCAATGTCCCCGACTCCGATACCATCAATCATCGTATTTCCAACTTCGATACCTGCAGCCAAGCTCATCTCATTATTTTTATATTCAAGGACATCACCTTTGCTTGTAATAAAAATATGATTTGAATCTATTCCAACTTCCTTCGCTAATTCTGCATGAGCAGCTAGTAACCGGTATTCACCTTGAATGGGAATCAAATATTCCGGATGAATTAAATTCATCATTAGCTGTAGGTCATCTTTAGTTGCATGTCCGGCCGAATTAACATCATCAGAAATTGATTTAACCTCCGCGCCAGCACGATAGACCATATCTTTAGTCTTTGCTACTGTTGTTTCCATAGCATGTGATGGAGTTGTTACAATATAAACTAGATCATTATCATGAATTGACATTTGTCCAGACTTCCTTGATGCCATCTTCTGTAAAGACTTGATTGGTTCACCCATCTTACCAGTTTCCAGTAAAATCGTTTCTTCTGGTTTCAGTTTAGCCAACTGATTCATAGGTACAATTAAATCTTTTTCAGGCAAGTGAAGCCGATTAAGTTTTAAAGCCGTATTCACAATTTTTTCTAAATCATGTCCTGTCAAAACAATTTTACGATGCGACTTTGCGGCGGCATTAATCACCTGTTGAATTCTTAAAATATTTGAAGCAACTGCCGCAACAATAATTCGACCATCATGATAATTAATTGTTTCCCATATTGAATCCCCCACTGCAACTTCATTTGACTTAGCCTGTGGGTTTTCAGCATTCGAGGAATCACTCAAAAGTGCAATAACTTTTCCCCGCCCAATTTCAGCCAAGCGACCATAATCGGTGGCGTAACCGTTAGCCACTGTTTGATCAAACTTAAAATCGCCCGTGTAAACAATCTGTCCCTGATCAGTTTTCAAAACAACGCCCAAAGATTCAGGAATTGTGTGAGTTGTTTTGAAAAAAGAAACAACTACAGAATCAAAATCAATTTCTTTAGATTCATTGACAATATGAAATTGGTCGTAACTCTTTAATTCTGTCTCCCCACTAATAGTAATTTTAGCCAACTCAATTGTTAACTTTGAACCAAAAACTGGAACATCGAATTCTTTCAAAAAATATGGAAGAGCGCCGATTGCATCGGCATGTCCATGAGTTAAAAACACGCCAACGATTTGATCTTTGTGTTCACTTAAATATGAAAAGTCAGGAATTACAATATCAATTCCTAAGAGTTCATTTTCAGGATATTTCAATCCACAATCTAATATATAAATGTCTTCATCAACCTGTACTGCATACATATTCTTACCATTTTCGCGTACTCCGCCAAATGGAATTATTTTAATCGAACTGCTCATTGTTAAATACCACCTAATTTTATTTATATTTATCCGTTCAATTCAGCTTCTATTAGTTTACCATAATTTAGAATACAAAAAAGCCTTCTGCATAAACAGAAGGCTTCGAAATTAGCACCCAATTTTAACGACGGAGTCCTAAACTCTTGATTAGATCACGATAACGTTGTACATCATTCTTACGTAAGTAAGCTAACAAGTTACGACGATGTCCAATCTTTTTCATTAAACCACGTTGTGAATGAAAATCTTTACGATGAATCTTCAAATGATCATTGATTTCATTGATGTCAGCAGTCAAAACAGCGATTTGAACTTCTGCTGAACCCGTATCACCTTCGTGACGTGCGTATTGCTTAATCAATTCATTTTTCTTTTCTTGTGAAATTGCCATGTACTTACACCTCTATATTATTAGTATCACCAAACTGAGTAAATCGTCGGCAGATCGACAAACTAAGTCTGAGATTGTGCTATGCACTCCTATAATAGTATCTAACTAATCATTATTTTGCAAGAATATTTTTTATCTCGTTGCATATACTTTATAATTTCTGTATAATACAGACTGTTGTATTAACAGATATTTGTGTTGGAGGTGAATCAAATGCCAGTTATCAAATCAGCAATGAAGCGTGTTCGCACTAATGAAAAAGCTGCAGCACGCAACCGTTCTCAGATGAGCGCTATGCGCACCAGCATCAAGACTTTCGAAACTGCTGCTAGCAATGGTGCTGAGAATGCCAGCGAATTATTAACTCAAGCATATAGCAAGATCGATCGTGCTAAGTCAAAGGGTCTTATCAAGGCTAACAATGCTGCTCGTAGTAAATCACGTTTAGCAAAACAACTTAGTAAGTAAAAATTTAGACTAATAAAAAGCGTTTGGAAAATCCCAAACGCTTTTTATTTTTGCTTTTTCAACCCTATAAGTCCAATTGTTAGGCACTACCAACCATTATTGTATGCAACCAAGAACAATTCAAATAATTCTTGCGGATCCCTTTGAGTGGTTTTTAGCTGCTTTTCAATATCTGTGATTCCTAAAAAGGCTTTTTGTAACTGCTCAATTTGAAATTGACGTGCCGTTTGAATAGCAAGTTTGACCCTATACGGATGTGCTCCCAACTCCCCAGCAATTTTACCTTGAGAATAACTTTTATCCAAAAGAACTTTGACTTGAATCAAAAGTCTAAATTGGCTTAGAATAGCTGCATTTATTCTTAGAGGTTGTTCCTGTTGAAATAATAGTTCTGAATAAACTGACATGCTCTCCTTTACTTTGCGCTTAAGTAAAAAATTGATCAAATCGAAAACATTTTGATTCAAACTTTGCGGGATTAATTTTTGGACACTATCAAACGTAATCACCTTTTCTTGTAAATTATACAAATACAATTTTTCCAAGCCCTGTGCTACAAGTGAAAGATCGTTATCCGTTCGTCCAATTAGCTGATCCATTGCTTCTGAATCAATTTTATATTTTTTCTCTTTAACCATTCTGCTAATTATATTCTTCACATCTGACTCATTAGGATGACTAGCATCCACCACTACCGCATTTTTCTCTAAATTCTTAACAACTTTTTTTCTGCCATCAAGTTTTTCATAATTGGCCAGTAAAACTAAAATTGTTGATGGCTCTGGCGACTTAACATAATCACTAAATCCTGAGGGGGCAAATTTGCTTTTATTTTTTTCCGTTGACAAAAAAGACGGCGCCGTTATGAATAACAGTCTCCTATCACCAAAGAATGGGGCCGATTGCGCCTCATCAAGAATTGATTCCATCCCACTTTGTAAAAAATCAAAACTACTTACATTCATTACTTGCTGATCATCAGGAATTAAATTTAAAAAAAGCTTTCTTGCATGATCTTGAATGAACTGATCGTTTCCTTTCACCAAATAAATATTTTTAACTATATTCGAATTTAATTCATTTTCTAATTCCGTTATCTTCATTATCTGTATTCAATTTCCTTTAAATTTTGTTATCCATCTTCCAGAATCATTCTCAAAATATCTATAACTAATCATCCCAGATGTTTGTGTCGAATAATTAAGAATATGATGCTTTTTAATTTTTTCTATTGTCTCTTTATGCGGATGCCCAAAACGATTTTTTCGCCCTGCAGAAGTAATCGTAACATGGGGACCGGCAATATCAAAAACTGCATCTGAATTAGATGTCCTACTACCGTGATGACCTAGTTTAAAAACATCAACCTTTAATTCAGGATACATTTCCATCATTCTTTTTTCACCGTTTTGATCTAAGTCGCCGGTAAAGAGAAATTTTTGTTTTCCGAAAGTACCAATCAATGCAAGAGAATCCTCATTCGCTCCTTTTCCTTTTTTCTCAGGATATAAAACCTGGAATGGAAAATTTCGAACAATAAAACCGCTTTTAACAGACTTGATTGATGTTTTTCTATTTATTACTGATTTCACTTTATCTTTGAACCCGAGCGAATCCAACATCCCATCACCAATTATTAGACGTTTTACTCTGAAGTTTTTACAAATTGTACCAGTATCGCCAATATGATCCACATCTTGGTGCGTTAAACATAAATTATCAATTTGTGATATCCCCAAACTCTTTAGATAATTGACAGATGTTCGGTTGGCTTGGGGTACCTCGATTTTTTGCCTTTTTTTCCACCCATTTTTAACAAAACCAACTCTGCCGCCAGTATCTATCAAACTAATTCTCCGATTAAATGGCTCTCTAATTAGAATACAATCTCCCTGCCCAACATCAAAAAAACTCACTTCCCCATAGGGAACCAAATGTAATAGCATATAAACACAGCTATACAGTACAAATGCTAATCCACTTATTTGTTTGTAAGTTTTAATATTCTGATCAATTGTCACTAACTTTAAAGTAATGATAAACAACAGTATTACAACGTTCGCATGAGGTTTACCAACGAGTATAAGACCTGGCATTTTCTCGGCCATCTTAATTAATACTTCAAAAAAAATGATTGGTAATCCCAAAACAATGTTTAATCCTGGAACAAGTAGTAAACAAATCGCACACGGTAAAATAATAACGGAAAATATAGGAATAAAAATCAGATTAAACAATACAGTTAAAATATTGACCTGATATGTAAAATACAATAGAGAAGGAATCTCTACTAAAAATAGTGCTATTGATTGGTAGACCTTATTCTTGAATTTTAAGGTTATCAAAATAAGCGAAAGTAAATAACTTAATTGACCACCTAAGCAAAATAATACAAAAGGATTAAGATACATGTTAATTAATAAAACAAGTCCCCATGTGTCAATATTTCTTTGTTTAAGTCTGAAACGGCTACAAAATGTATTTATCCAAACAATAGAAATACAACGTAGTAAACTAGTTGACCCCCCACCGATAACATAATAAATGGGAACCAAAACGAGAAGTAAACTTTCGCTAGTTTCTTTCGTTATCCTTAACCTTCGAAATAAAGCTTTCAATCCGTCCACTAAAAAGAAAACGTGCAGTCCAGAAATGCAAAACAAGTGAATAATTCCTGTATTCTTATATTTTTCACTATTTTGTTGCATGAACTCATCTTGATAACCTAAAACTGCTCCCAGAACATAACCTCTAATTGGTTCTTCGAAACTATTACATCTTAAAACCAATTTTTCTCTAAAACAATGTAGCCAATCAACTATGGAAAAAGTTTGCCTGATTTGCATCCGATCTATTTTTGCTTTTTCAAGAGTTAAAAAAACACCTTTGGAATAACTAAAAATTCTAGAATCACTTTGATTAAAATTAGTAGGTGATACTGGTACTCCCACTACTCCGTTAAGCTTTAAAAATAGCGGACGATTTTGACTTAGAAAATATTTTTCGTTGATATTGTTCAATGACCCATAAATCATAATAGGTAAACCAGTCAAATCATTTTTAACACCTCGAATTATAAACTGATCGCCATCGATTTTGACCTGATCCGTTTCTGCCTTAATTCTTAAATGTTCAACTTTTTTACCAACTAAGGCCTTCCCAACTTCAATATTTTTGTTAACTCTATGACATACAAAAATTGCCATTCCACTGGTCAAAAGCATTGCTATTAAAATAAGTTTTGACCTCAGACACACGGCCCTTACAATCCAAGCAATCCCCAGAATGGCGAAAATAACTTTGTGTGAAAAATAGAATCCAAGCACTAACATAGCAAGTATTGCTGACCAAAAGAAGCTATTTTGAATCTTCACTTAAATTTTCAATAATTGCGGACAAATCAATTTTCTTTAGATCTTCTGAACTAAATTTAATTTGTTTAATATCAACTTTTTTTCGCTTTAATAATTCTACTGCATATTTATCATTATGGTAATTACGTAAATAATTAATCTTCACAATTCCAGCTTGTAACAACATCTTAGTACATTGTAAGCAAGGAAAGTCTGTTACATATACCTCTGCTCCCTCTGTTGCAACGCCAAATTTAGCACACTGTAATACGGCGTTCATCTCTGCATGGATAGTCCTCACACAATGACCGTCCACTAAATAACATCCTTCATCTATACAATGCACATCTCCAGCAACTGATCCGTTATATCCCCCAGCAATCACCCTTTTATCTCTAACAATCAGAGCACCAACCGACAATCTTTGACAAGTACTTCTAAGTGCTAACAAAGTTGCTTGTGTCATAAAGTATTGGTCCCAATCAATTCTTTTATCCATATTTATTTTCCTCACTAATTCAAATAATAATATCCTCTTTTATTTTCTCATACATCTTAGCACCAATTCCCTTTACATTTTTTATTTCTTCAATTTTTTTAAATTCACCATGTTCTTCTCGATACTTTAAAATTTGTTCTGCTTTCTTTTCACCAATTCCATTTAACTTCTGAATTTCCTGTTGTGTTGCAGTATTTATATTAACTTGTTGTTCTTCTAAAACGTCAGCGTCATCCTTAAGGCCTTCCTTAGTTGCCACTGTACTATTAGTTGATTGACCTGTATCCAGCTTACTTTCACCTTTAATAGGGACATAAATTATCTGTTGATCTCTTAACTGTTGAGCAAAATTAACCAGCTTTGAATCTGCGGATTTGGTAATTCCGCCAGCAAGTTGGATAATGTCATGGACTCGCATTCCCTTTGAAAATTCATAAACACCAGGAGTTTTTACAGCTCCTTTAACATCCACCATCATTTTTGTATGCTTTTGCCCCGAAATCAGCGTAGACGAAATTTTTTTATCACCTCTCTTTTCAGAAACCACATTATCATTGTTAGAATTCTCTTCTCCGTTAACCTTAACATTATTGGGCCGCGTAGCTCCCATTAAAATAGTCACAATTAATATCGCAATCGTTGTCATAACACTCGCCATAATTATTTGTCTTTGATATTTTTCCCATAATTCCTCCATTAAGTTTCCTCCTAAATTTAAGATACAAAAAAAGAGTTAAAAATATCTAACTCTCTTTTAAATATTTAATTGCATCATTAAAACTAGTAATTGGAATAATTTTTATATTTAAATGATATTTTTTTACCGTTTTTTCAGCCAACTCATAATTAGTAAGATGTTCTGGTTCTACCTTTTTAACATCTTTCGTGCCCTTTACATACGGAGTTAAGAATATTTTAATTCCCTTTTGGTTAGCGGTGATTATTTTTTTATCAATTCCGCCAATCTCACCAACATTCCCCTTATCATCAATTGTTCCTGTTCCAGCGATATTTTCTTTTATTTTAAAGTTTGAAACCAACTCCGAATACATTTGTAGAGCATACATCAGTCCCGCTGAAGGCCCACCAACCCCATGAGCATTAATACGGGAATTTGGAATTGTACTTACCTTCTGGGCATCTACCAGTGAGATTCCAATTCCATTACGTCCTGCTTGAAGGTGAACACTTTTCCCTGTTAATTTAAAATGCTTTTTCCCCCGCTGTACAGTTAATGTAAGAGGTTGATTAAGTTTAGTATTCTTCATATATGTCAATGCGTCACTGGAATTATTAATTTTTTCCTTGTTAACTCTTTGTAAAACATCGCCCGGTTTTAATCGTTGATAAAACGTTGATTTATTCATTACATCAAGCACATATATTCCATTATTTTTAACATGTATTTTCTTATTTGCTGCTTTATAGGCAACTATTTTGGCTGCGTTTTCAGCACTGCTCATATAAACATCTTGAACTTTTTCGTACTCTTGGTTAGTTTGATTTCCAACAATAGAATCATTACTAACCATTTCATAGTGTGAGTTTAGCATTGCAAATAAATTGATAAGCGGAGTACCTTTTGCAACAGAAACTGATGTCATATAAAAACTATTCTTTTGCCTTACCGTTCCTCCACTAACTGTTATATATTTGGCTAAACGATCTGCAGATCCAGGTCCCTCAACATAGTTATTCATCGGGAAAAAGCATAGGCATAGAGTAGCCACAACAAAGGTACATACAATTCCAACCCACTTTAAATTTTTTCTAATCATTCAAGTCTTGCTCGCAGTCCAGAAATAATTTCATCGGGAAGCAGTCCTTGCACCGATCCACCCATTTTAACAACCTCTTTAATCAGGCTAGAAGAAACAAATTCAAACTTAGGATTAGTTGGTAAAAAAACCGTTTCTATTTTGTTATTCAAATAATTATTCATACCCGAAATTGCTTTTTCCGCTTCAAGATCGGCCCCATTGCGAACTCCGCGTATTAAAACATCAAAATTATTTTCAATAAAAAAATTAGCTGTAAGTCCGGAAAAAGTTACTACTTTTAGGTTATCCAACCTAACTGCATGGTTAATAAAATTAACGCGCTCCTGCTCAGTAAAAATTGGCTTTTTGGAGGTATTAATCCCGATACCCACGACCACTTCATCAAAAATTTTCGCAGAACGTTTAATCAGATCAATGTGACCATATGTGACTGGATCAAAGCTTCCAACATAAAGTGCTTTTGTCATGTCTCCTTAACCTTTCTGATAAACAGTAATTTTTGTAATGCCATATTCTTTAATGTTACTAACATTAAACTGTCCAATTTTATCTGATAACACTGTTTCTAAATTAGTTTCACAAATTATTTTGGCATCTGCTCCCAATAAATTCAAATTTTCCATTTTAAGGATATCATTTTCAATTTTTTGTTGGGCATAGGGCGGATCTAGAAAAACCAGATCAAAACTAAGGCCATCCCTACTAAACTTATCTAGAATCTTATGGCTATCTGACTTTAGAACCGAAAATTTAGTTTCTTGTTTAGTTACTGCTATATTTGACTTAATAGTTTTTATTGCAGCAAACTGCCGATCAATTAAATACGCGTGATCTGCTCCACGGGAAACTGCTTCTATGCCTAGTCCACCACTACCTGCAAAAAGATCCAACACTAGCCCACCATCAAAGTAAGGTCCAATCACGTTGAAAACTGCTTCCTTAACCTTATCAGTAGTTGGTCTAGTCTTAGTTCCTGGAACCGCTGTTAAACGCCGACCACCAAAATCACCAGATACTATTCGCATAGTTATCCCTCCAACATATCATCATCTCTGTATACTGTTTTTAGTTTTGACCTTGGAGAAATATATGCCGACTTAACAAAATTTAAACTTTTAATCTTGCGAACTGTTCCAACTGCATTCGCTTGATCCGTATAAAGAATGGCATATTTTTGTTCCTTAGAAACATAAAAAAGGCTACCAAACCTTTTAAGTTGGTTTACCTTTTTCAGATTCGAGATAAAAACCGTAATATTCTCTCGCTGATTAAATTCCATGTAATTACTTCCTCAGTTTAATTTCTCTTTCCTGTGTTGCGCTTATGTTTAACAGAAGACCAATACATACAGTTAAAACAACCATACTAGAACCACCATAGCTAATAAATGGAAATGTAACTCCAGTGATCGGAAGCATACCTATTACACCACCAACATTAAAAAACGTTTGAACGGTAAAATACGTTGCAATACCATAGCAAATCATGGTTTGATACATACTATTAGCTCTGATCCCTAAAATGATAGCTCTAAAAATAATCAATGACAACAATCCTATAATTAAGATCACCGTGATCAATCCTAATTCTTCTGCAACTACTGACATTATGAAATCAGTATTAGCTTCCGGAAGATAACCCTTCTTTTGAATACTATTTCCTAAACCTACTCCGAATATTCCTCCATTACCCAATGCATAATATGAATTAACTAGCTGATTTCCTGCTCCTTTAGCCAACTCAAAAGGATGCGCAAAACCAACAATTCTTTGTAGCATATAGTTTGAGGTATTAATATTGATTCGTGACGCAACCGCCATCAAGAAAAATACACCTGTAGCAATTCCAGCAAAGATAATTCCAATTCCCTTGCGGTAGTCAACACCAGCTGCAAAAAAGATTACCAGTGCGATTGCTGAATTAATTGCAGAGCCCCCAAGATCATGTTGTAAATAAGTCAAAATGACAAATATAAAAACCATTACTATCGGGCTTCGATAAAACGACATAATATCATTATCGATTTCTAGGCGATCGCGATGCTTAGTCAGAATATTTGAAAGATATAAAATAAAAAATAGTTTTAAAACTTCCGATGGTTGAATACTAATTGGACCAATAAAAATCCATCCGGTAGCTCCGTTGGTATTCCGACCAAAAAACATCAAATAAAAATACGCTAAAAACATTACTGCCGTAAAATATTTGATAAATCTTTTGCCCCTAAACACTTCTAACCTCAATTGAAAGGTTATAAATGTTATTAATACACCCATTAATACGTAAGCTATTTGCCTCATTAAAAAGCTAAAAGCACTTTTTCCATTCGCTATTATATAATAATCTGCGCTCGCAGAATAAACCATGATAATACCAAATACACATAAAATTAAATATGGTATCAACACCCAATAATCAATATATCTAAGTTTTTTTAACACAAAGAATCATCCTAAAATGTATTTTTGTCACGCCTTTTATTATATCCCAAAAATTCTATTATAAAATAAAAAGAGAGTGAAACTTCACCCTCTTTTCAAAATCTTATTTTCTGCCGCTCATTTTACGACGCTTAGCAGCCTTTTCACGCTCATTTGTATTCAAGATTTGCTTACGCAAACGAATACTTTCTGGTGTGATTTCACAATATTCATCTTCATTTAAGAATTCTAATGATTCTTCTAGTGACATGTGTAATGGAGCTTTAACCTTTGCAATATCTTCAGATCCAGCAGCACGAACGTTAGTTTGATTACGTCCACGGGTAATGTTTACTGAGATATCATTATCACGACTGTTTTGTCCAATAATCATACCTTCATAAACCTCTGTACCAGGGTCAGTAAAGATTAATCCACGATCTTGAACAGCCATAATAGCATAAGTAGTAACCTTACCTGAGTTAATCGAAACTAAAGTACCATTACGACGTCCAGGGTTCCAGTTCTTAATTACAGGCATGTAACTTGAGAAAGTATGGTTCATAATTCCATACCCACGTGTCATTGAAAGAAACTCAGTTGAATAACCAATTAAACCACGTGATGGAGCGATAAATGTTAAACGAGTTTGCCCATTGTCAGTAGTTTCCATATTCTGCATCTCACCCTTACGTTGAGATAAAGAATCAATTACGGAACCAGTATACTCATCAGGAGTATCGATTTGAACTGTTTCAAATGGTTCACTCAATTGTCCATCAACTTCTTTATAAATAACTTCTGGACGTGATGCTTGCAACTCAAAGCCTTCACGACGAAGTGTTTCAATTAGAATTGATAAATGAAGTTCCCCACGACCGGAAACTGTCCAAGCACCTGGATCGTCAGTATCTTCAACACGCAATGAAACATCAGTATGCAACTCTGTCTTTAGACGTTGCTCAAGTTGTCGAGAAGTAACAAATTTTCCTTCTTTTCCAGCAAATGGTGAATCATTTGTACGAAATGTCATCTGTAACGTTGGTTCGTCAATTCGTAAAATTGGTAGTGCTTCTGGATGTTCAGCGTCTGCAACCGTTTCACCAACAAAGATATCTTCCATTCCAGAGATTGCAATCAAATCTCCAGCTTTGGCTTCATTGATTTCCAAACGTTTCAAACCAAAGTAACCAAATAATTTAGTTACTCGGAAATTCTTCTTGCTTCCGTCTAACTTCAGAACCGAAACATTATCTCCAACCTTAATCTTGCCGCGAAATACTCGTCCGATTCCAATTCGACCAACAAAATCGTTGTAATCTAACAAGGCAACTTGGAATTGAAGCGGTTCATCGCTGTTATCAACAGGAGCAGGAATAGTATCAACAATTGTGTCAAAAACCGGCTTCATAGTATGTTCTTGATCTTCAGGATCATCAGAAAAACTTGAAGTCCCATTAAGTGCTGATACATAAACAACCGGGAATTCTAACTGATCTTCATCAGCCCCCAGATCAATAAATAGATCCAATACTTCATCAACAACTTCGCTAGGACGTGCACCTGGTCGATCAATTTTATTAACGACAACGATTGGTGTTAAGTGTTGTTCTAAAGCCTTTTTTAAAACGAAACGTGTTTGTGGCATTGTTCCTTCAAAAGCGTCAACAACAAGCAAAACTCCATCAACCATTCGCATGATTCGTTCAACTTCACCACCAAAGTCAGCATGTCCTGGTGTATCTAAAATATTAATCTGTTTATCACCATAACGAACCGCTGTATTCTTTGATAAAATTGTAATTCCGCGTTCACGTTCGATTGCATTAGAATCAAGAGCACGATCCTCAATTTGAACGTGTTCGTCCAATGTGTCTGATTGTTTTAATAATTCATTAACTAATGTTGTTTTACCGTGGTCAACGTGAGCGATAATGGCAATATTTCGAATGTCTTCTCTAAGTTTCAAATCAATTCTCCCTATTCACTTTAATTTTTTATTTAAAAATGCGTTTTAAACATAAAAAAAGCTGTGACCTTGCCGTCACAGTGGAAATTACTTAATCCATCAGGTCGAGTATATCCGCATGAGCTTTCTTAGTAGCTACTAACACAACGCTTGATTTTAGCATATTCGGCGCTTTACCGTCAAGATTGGTTGTCATTAAATCAAGTGCAATTGCTAAAGCTCTTCCGGCAGCAAAATCCCAAGGATGCAAATTTGAAACATAGGCAACCTGCTTTCCTAAAAGAACCCTCATAAATTCAATTCCAGCACTTCCAATTACCCGTACTCCTAAACTGGCCTCTTGGATACTAACAAAATTAAACATATTATGCGCTAACATTGGTCCGCTTAATCCCACTAAACCATTTACTAAAGAAACATTTTCGGGTTGCTGTAACTCTTTTCCGTTCAGTGTCACACCTATATCAGGTCCACCGGCGATCAAAATATTCTGAACAACATCGATGATATAGCCTAAAAGGGGTTCACCGTCTTCATACAAAGCGATCATAACCGCAAAATTATCACGCTGTTTTACAAAATTGAGAGTACCATCAATTGGATCAATTACCCAGATTAAACCTGATGTTGACACGGGATTATTAGCTGCATCGCCCTCTTCAACCAAAAAATTTGCTTCTAAAACTTCAGATAATTCTTCTTTTAATTTTTTTTGGTTTAATTTATCAAGGCTGGTCACTAAATCACGACGACTGGTCTTCTTTTGCACCTCAAAATCACCAGCCATTTTTTCAATTAAAAATTCTCGATCTTGTTTAATAATTTTTACAACATTTTTATTTATTCTGTTAAGTTCTTCTTTATTCATACATTATCAATCCTTATCCTTTTAACGTCATTACTTAGTTGTTTTATTACAGTGTAAGCCTCTAAACCAGAATTATTTCTAAATTCCCGAAAAATTCTTTTTTGTTCACTCTTATTTGGAATAACACGTAAAAATAGATCATACTTTTTCTGCATATCTGTTCTTGCAACGCCGCTTTCATAAGCTTTTTCAATCAAACTAAAAAAATCTACAACGTCTGTGATCTCTTGCACATTCCAATCTTCATTAAGCGGATACGAAAAGTTTTCTTTCATTAAAATACGCCCTCCTACATTTTAATTTGAAATAAAGTCACCAATTATATTATTATTAAATAGTATACAACAGGAGGTACTTAATTTGATTAAAATGAATAATATAACACGCGATGGTGATCCAGTACTTAGAAAACGTGCTGCGAAAGTTGAATTTCCACTTTCTGCCGAAAACAAAAAGGCTGCCAACGACATGATGGAATACTTAAAAAATAGTCAAGATCCAAAAATTGCTGAAAAATATCATCTTCGCGCAGGGGTTGGCCTAGCTGCTCCCCAGATTGGCCTATCCCTTCAAATGGCTGCTGTTCTTGTACCAGGTGCCGAAGGAAAGATTGATTTGGAGGAAGTTTTGATCAATCCGGTAATTATTAGTCAATCCGTTCAAGTTGCCGCGCTAGATGAAGGGGAAGGCTGTTTATCTGTTGATAAAGAAATTCCTGGATATGTGCCCCGTCAGGACCGTATCACTATTAGATACCAGAACTTGGAGGGCCAAACCCAAACCTTGAAATTAAAAGATTATCCTGCGATCGTTTGTCAGCATGAAATTGATCATTTAAAAGGAACACTATTCTATGACCATATTAATAAGGAAAATCCACTTTCAATTGCAGACAATGCAATTTTAATCGGATAATATAAAACGGAAAGGGTTATTATGCCTTTTCCGTTTTTGTATACCTTCATAACCTATTTAAATCTTTTAGATAATCAGATGTTGCTAGATTAACTACATAGGCAACATCTATTTCAAGAACGTTATCCCGACTCCAAAGATCTGAAACAACCAATGAGGGCTTCCCCTCCCAAAACAATCTGTTTTGTTGACAATATTCGATAAAATAGCCATCAATTAACTCTTTTAAATTTTTACTCTGTTTATCTGATAAATCATGATCAATTGGAAATTTGTAATTATATGCTAACACGAGGTTTCCCCAAACATCCGCCACAGATTTTCCAGAATGAACCTCTTGTAAACCCCACTCTTTTATTTCATCCTTCTGAACTAAATCACGCATTGCCAAATCCACAGCATGTCTGCCATTCTCGATCACAATTTTGGATGACTTTTTCCGTCTTAAATTACGCATGTAAACCATTAACATTCCGAACAAGATTAAAAGTAAGATCACACAAATTATAATGACCATATAATCACCTCTTCGATTATATTAACATTATTGCTCTTACATAGCATTATTAAAGGCCATATGCTAGAATATTGTAAGATGCGTTGTGCGGGACAACTAATTGAACGGAATAATTTTTTGTTAAACCAATTTAAAAATGTTAGATCAATTTAAAATAAGGAAGGTTTTTTATGATTTATAAAGTATATTATCAAGAAAGTAAGGCTGCTATGCCTAAGCGCGAAAACACACATTCTTTGTACATTGACGCTACTAACAAGTCCGAGGCAATTGCTCGTGTTGAGAATAACAACTCGTTTAATGTTGAACAAGTGGAACTTTTAGAAGGAAATGCCCTAGAATATGAACAACAAAGTGCTAGCTATAAATTAGTGGAGTACTAAACAATATGAACAAAATTAAAATTAAAAATAATGAAACCTCAGTTTATGCTATCGGAGGTTTAAATGAAATTGGAAAAAATACTTATGGTATTCAATTCCAAGATGAAATTATATTAGTTGATGCCGGTATCAAATTTCCTGAAGACGAACTATTAGGGATCGATTATGTAATTCCAGATTACCAATATTTAGTGGCTAACCAACAAAAAATTAAAGCTCTTGTGATCACCCATGGACACGAAGATCATATTGGCGGAATTCCGTTTCTTTTACAACAAATCAATGTTCCAATCTATGCCGGTCCATTAGCTGCTGCCCTCATTCGAGGAAAGCTAGAAGAACATGGCTTGGTTAAAACAACTGAGATTCATGAAATAAATGAAGACACTGTTTTAAAATTTCAAAAAACAAGTGTTTCATTTTTCCGTACTACCCACTCCATTCCTGATACCCTTGGAGTTGCTGTCCATACCCCATCCGGTGTTATTGTAGAGACTGGTGATTACAAGTTTGATCTTACACCAATCACTCATCAGCCGCCTAACCTTCAGAGAATGGCTCGATTAGGTGCTGAAGGTGTTCTTCTCTTAATGTCAGATAGTACAAACGCTGAACGCGATGAATTTACTAAATCCGAAAAATGGGTTGGAAAGTCCATTCGAAAAATTTTCGACGAAGTGCAAGGTCGAATTATATTTGCAACATTCGCCTCAAACATCTCAAGAATCCAAATGGCCACTGAAGCTGCTATTAAACATGGTAGAAAAATTGCCGTTTTTGGTCGTTCTATGGAGACCGCGCTTGTAAACGGTCGTGAGCTAGGTTACTTGGACATCCCCGATGAGGCTCTCGTAGATAGCGAAGAAATTAGACATCTTCCCAATGACCAAGTTTTAATCATGTGTACAGGTTCGCAAGGTGAACCAATGGCTGCTCTAAGTAGGATTGCCAATGGCACTCATCGTCAAATTTCAATTGAACCCGATGATACTGTTGTTTTCTCAAGTAATCCGATTCCTGGTAATACAACTAGTGTAAATCGTGTTATCAACGAACTTGAAGAAGCTGGCGCTACAGTCATTCATGGAAAAGTAAACAATATTCATACATCCGGTCATGGTGGACAAGATGAACAACGTCTAATGCTCCGTTTGATGAAGCCAAAATTCTTCATGCCAATTCATGGTGAATATCGCATGCTACAAGTGCACACAGAATTAGCAAGAGATTGTGATGTCCCTCTTGACCATAGTTTCATAATGTCCAATGGGGACGTGCTAGCACTAACCAAAGAGTCTGCACGCAGAGCTGGCCACTTTAACGCTGGTGACGTTTATGTGGACGGTAACGGTGTTGGCGACATCGGTAACGCAGTGCTTAGAGATCGACAACTGTTATCAGAGGAAGGTTTAGTGGTTGTTGTTGCAACAATTAATCTAAAAACAAAGATGATCACGGCTGGTCCAGATATTTTATCTCGCGGTTTTGTTTACATGCGGGAATCTAGCGAACTAATTAATGAAGGTCGACGATTAATGTTTCAAACAATTCGCAATGCCATCAGGTCACCACATGCCAATGAAGCATCAATAAATCGTGCAATTATTGACGATTTACAGGAATTCTTATTTGATAAAACTGAACGCCATCCTATGGTTGTTCCAATGATTATCACCGAATGATATAACAATTAAAAAGAGTTGCAACAAAACCTTGTTTTGTTGCAACTCTTTTTAGACTCTTCAACAATATTTAACTTCCAAAATTAATGAAAAATAAACTCTATGAATATATAGTGGTGTGAACAAAATATCATTGACTCTACCCATTATGATGCCCAATAACATCGATAAAAATAAATTTAGAGCAGTAGAAACTATTCCAGCACAGACATTGTACAAACTTTCATTAAATCCCAACTCGCCTTAGATACGTTATTAAAAACAATTAAGACCACCATACTCTAACAGTCGTGTAAAGGGCATCAATAAGAAATTTAGATGTATTATTCAAACTGGTTATGGTTATAGCCAATTGACAACATTTGCGAGATCGAATCATAATTCAATTTAAACCTTGTAGCAAAAAAAGAAAACCAATTCGTAAATGAATCGATTCCCCTGATTTTACTCATCAATACTATTTGACATAGAACCAAAACAAAAAGGCTACCGTTTATAAACAAAACGGTAGCCTTTATTTAAATTTAGTTTACTGAACCAGCAAAACTTGGGTAGAAGTATGATGAAAGTGATTCAACTTGAACGTTCTCACCAGGTTGTGGTGCAGCAGCAAATTGGTTATTACCAAGATAAATTCCAACATGACATGTGCTACCATGTTCGCCCCAGAATAGTAAATCTCCTGGGTTTGCTGCAGATACAGATTTGTCAGTAACATAGCTTTCCATAGCTACAGTATAACTAGGAAGATATTGACCAGTCGAATGTGCATATACGTATGAAACAAAACCAGAACAGTCAAATCCGGCAGGAGTCTTACCTCCCCATACATAAGGAATTGTGTTATTAGCTAACTGGCGAGCAACAGAAGTTACTGAACCGGATACGTTAGCATTTTCATTAGTATTATTTGCACTTGAAGAAGTTGCTGCACTACTTGAACTAGCAGCGCTATTTTGGCCAGCTGCACTAGATTGCTGTGGTGCTTGGCTTGCAGCAGAACTTTGTTGAACTTGTTCGTTATTTGCAGAGCTAGCTGGTGTTTGAACAGCACTTGATTGTTGTGGTGCTTGGCTTGCAACTGAGCTTACAGGTGTTTGGGCAGCACTAGAAACCGTCGTTTCAGTTTGTACTGCTGAACTAGCTGTTGATGACGCTGGTACTTGACTTGCAACAGAGCTTACTGGTGCAACACTAGCTGTTGATGATGCTGGTGCCTGACTTGCAACAGAGCTTACTGGTGCAACACTAGCTGTTGATGATACTGGTGCCTGACTTGCAACAGAGCTTACTGGTGCAACACTAGCTGTTGATGATGCTGGTGCCTGACTTGCAACAGAGCTTACTGGTGCAACACTAGCTGTTGATGATGCTGGTGCTTGACTTGCAACTGAGCTTACTGGTGCAACACTAACTGTTGATGATGCTGGTGCTTGACTTGCAACTGATGATACAGGTGCTTGGCTTGCAACTGATGATACAGGTGCTTGGCTTGCAACTGATGATACAGGTGCTTGGCTTGCAACTGATGATACAGGTGCTTGGCTTGCAACTGAGCTTACTGGTGCTTGACTTGCAACTGAGCTTACTGGCGCAACACTTGCAACTGGTGTTTGTACTACTGGTTGTTGAACAACAGTTTGTACAACAACATTAGCTGCGGGCGTTCCAGCAACGGGAACCAAGAGTACTTGACCAACATGGATTAGATTGCTATTTAAGTTATTTGCTGCAACGATTGAGTCAACAGAAACACCGTATTCATTAGCAATTGCTGAAAGACTGTCTCCACTCTTTACAATAACTTTTGAAAATTGTGATTTTTTAACTGAAACTGTTTTAGCTTTTTTATCAGGTACTTGTAAGGTTTGACCAGTAAAGATTAAATGACTTTGAGGGTTAATATTATTTAATGATTCAATACTCTTAATTGAAACACCAAACTTTTGTGAAAGAGCCCATACTGTGTCATTGCTTTGTACTTTAACTGAGTCTGCATGAGTTGCAACTTGTGAACCACCTGCTACTAATAAACCGGCACCAGCTACACCTGCTAACAATAATTTTGATTTGCTTGATTTTGAATTAGAAACCATATTTAATTCGTTCACTCCTTAGAATTTGCGTTTTATACTTTTCGTTATTCAAAAAAGATTGATTTTGTAATTTTTGCACTGAAATAATCATAGCATGTGCCCTATCCATTGCAACTTTTTTCAACAAGGCAATTTTATAAATATCTTCTAATCCCTTTTGTATCAATGGATAAAAGATTTAAAAAAATTTAAGCTTTTTTATAAAAAAATAATCCTAAAATCCTTTATTTCACTAAGTTTGTAGTAACATTACGTCAATGTTACAAAAACAAAAGAATGTTACAACTAAAGTAACATTCTTTTAGGAAGTTTAACCCATTTATTCATTTCATGAAAATTTATACAGCCTTTTTCAATTTTGGTTTCCAAATTCCCATTATAGTTCCGGCAACTAAGGCACCTACTATTATTGATACCACATAGAATATTTTATGATCTGCAAGACCAATCACCCATAAACCACCATGTGGAGCTGGGACACTAACTTTCCAAAACTGACTAAGTCCTCCACCAATTGCAGATCCGATTACACTTGACACAATCACTCGTAGCGGATCTGCTGTTGCAAACGGAATAGCTCCTTCTGTAATAAATGAAATACCTAAAATCCAATTTGAAATTCCAGCCTGACGTTCTGTTTCAGTGAATTTTGAAGGCCAAACTGTCGTTGCAACGGCAGTGGCAAGTGGCGGAATCATACCTCCTACCATAACTGCTGCCATAAGACTACCATCTTTTGTTGAAGTATATGCTGCAATAGCAAATGCATACGCTGCTTTGTTAAATGGACCACCCATATCAATGGCCATCATACCTCCTAGAAGTGTTCCTAGCAAAACTGCGTTCCCTGTACCCATTCCCTTTAAGAATGTTGTAACCCATGCATTTACACCCGCAAATATTGGATTAACAATAAAGAACATTAGACCGCCTACTAATAGCAATCCTAGTATTGGGTAGATTAGCATGGGCTTCAATCCTTCAAGGCTTTTAGGAACCCACTGGAATATTTTTTTAAGCCAGTTAACTATTACTCCGGCTGCAAAACCTGCGATTAAGCCACCAATAAAACCGGCAACACTCGTAGTATGAATAACACTTGCTGCAGCTTGTGTTGCCATATAACCACCAATGAAACCTGGCATCAACGCTGGTAGATCACCAATTGACTGTGCAATAAATCCGGCCAGAATTGGAATTAAAAATGTAAACGCATATGTTCCAATTTGATTTGGAAATGTGAACCACATACTTGTTGATGGAACACTTCGTTCAATTAGAAATGAAATTGCCATAATGATACCGCCACCAACAACAAACGGTAACATATGTGATATTCCATCCATTAAGTCTTTGTATATTTCACCCCAAAAACTACCATCACTAGTGGATTCTGTTTCTCCGTCGGCGCCGGTTGAATGATAAATTGGAGCTTGGTCCGCTAAAATTGAATCAATTAATTCTCCAGATTTATTAATACCATCAATAACTGGGCGGTTTAAAAGTTCTTTCCCGTCAAATCTGGCCATCTCAACTTTTTTATCAGCTGTTACAATTACACCTGTGGCTCTTTCGATATCATCTTTCGTTAATTTATGCTTTACCCCTTCTGATCCATTTGTTTCAACTTTTATGTCAATTCCCTTTTCTTTTGCACTTTTTATAAGAGCTGCTTCGGCCATATATGTGTGTGCAATTCCGTTAGGACATGCTGAAACGGCAACGATGAAAGGTTTTTCACTACTTTCAATTTTAGAAGAATCAGCCTGATCTTCTTTTTCTTTTGCCTTCTCAGCATTTTCAAACAACTGCCAAACCTCATCTGACGAACCAGCCTTTTTCAAGTCATTTACAAGTTTAGGATCAATTAAAAGACTTGATAATTTGGCTAAAGCTTGTAAATGCTCATTATTAGCTCCCTCAGGTGCTGCAATCATGAAGAACAACTCTACAGGTTTTCCATCAAGTGAATTAAAATCCACCCCATCACTACTCTTCGCAAATAAAACTGCAGCTTGCTTAACAGATTTATCTTTGGCATGAGGCATTGCTATTCCATCGCCAATACCAGTTGTAGACTCCTCTTCGCGTTTAACAATTCCTGCCTTGTATGAATCTTTATCCCCTATGATACCTTCTTTAAACAATTTATTGACCATTTGATTAATTGCATCATCCTTATCCGATGCCTTTAAATCTAGGATCATTAAATTTTGTTTTAATAATTGTTTAATTTCCATCAATTTTCACTCCTAACTTTTTTAACGTTAATTTCTGAGTAAACTTTTTTAATCATCAATTTGTCGGCAATATCTAGTGAAAATGCCGTTGCACTTCCACAAGCAAGACCCCTTTTAAAAGCAGTTTCAACATTTTTATTCTGATAATATTCACCAATAAATCCGGCTAACATTGAATCCCCAGCGCCTACAGAATTTATCACTTGACCACTAGGTGCATAACTTCGATATACCTCTCGTTTTGTGACAAGAATTCCGCCATCACTAGCCATTGAAACAAGAACATTCTGTGCACCTTTATTAATTAGTTCTCGAGCCGCATCAACTATTTCATCATCTGACTTCAGACTTCTTCCAACAATCGCGCTCAACTCATGATTATTTGGCTTTATAATGATTGGATGCTTATCTAAAGTTTTTAATAAAGCCTCACCGGTTGTATCAACAGCAAATTCTGCTCCAGCAGCTGTGATCATGTTAATCAATTCTAAATATAGTGACTGTGGTAAATTTTCCGGAATACTTCCAGAAAAAACAACAACATCCTTTGCTCCAACCTTTAAAAATGTTTTTTTAAAGGTTTCAAGTTCTTCTACAGAAATTTCGGGCCCTTTTGCATTAAGTTCTGTTTCTTTTTCTGCATGGATTTTTACATTAATTCTTGTATCATCGGCAATTTCTGTAAAATCAATATTAAGCTTTAATTCACTTAACGCTTCAGTTACAAAGTGACCAGTAAACCCACCTACAAAACCTAAGGCAGTATTCTCAACTTTCATTTCGTTTAAAATTCGTGAAACATTGATTCCTTTTCCGCCAGGAAACTTAACCGTCTTTTCCAATCGATTTACTAAACCCATTTGTATTTTGGGAAGCTCAACAACATAATCAATTGATGGATTCAGAGTTACCGTATAAATCATTTATCTACCTCTACATATTGAATATTTTGATTATTTAACACCCAATCAGGGTACTTTTCTGCAATTAATTCCACTTCTTCTACGTCTGCAACCTTTGCAAAGGTTGTTGTATCAAACTTTGAATAATCTAACATGCAGTATGCTTTCTTTGAATGTTTTAAAACCATTTTCTTGATTTCGGCTTCCTGAGGATCAGGTGTCGTTAATCCATTCTTTAAAGTAACTCCATTAATTCCAATAAATGCTCGATCAAAGTTCAAATTTGAAATTTGCTCTAAAACCTCCATTCCCGTAATGGCCCTCGTGCTTAGTTTTAGTTTTCCTCCCAATATATATGTTTCAATTTCACGTTCTGATAAATTATTAGCAATGTTAACGCTATTTGTAACAACCAATACGTCTATTTTAGGATTTAAATATTTTACAAGTTGTTCCGTTGATGTTCCCGCATCTACGAAAATAACCTCATTACTTTTTACCAATTGAGCAGCTTTTTTACCGACTCGCACCTTCTCATCAACGTGTGCATGTGCTTTAGAATTAAAATCGGGTTCTTCTTGTAAACTTGCTTCAATTAGCTTGACCCCTCCATGGAGTCTCACTAATGCGCCTTGATCTTCAAGTTTCCTAACATCCCGTCGAATCGTGGCTATTGAAGCACCCGTGGATGCAGTGAGCTCTTCTAAACGGATAATTTTCTTTTGGTTTAACATTTGTAATATCTTTTGTTCTCGAAGTTCTGTAAGCACTTTCATAACCTCCCTAAATAATATAACACCGCATTCAATCAAAAACAATCGTTTTCAATCAAATGCGGTCAAAATGTTTCATATTCTATTCAATTTCTTCTTCAATGGTATCCTTTAACGTTTTTTGTCGATGGTGTGGCAACTGGACATCAAATAAATCAAGGAAGAATGCCACCAGTGGTATTCCCACTATCAATCCCCATGGGCCGAACAACTCACCACTGATGATCAAAGTAATAAACGTTGTAAAAATCGGCAGGTCTGTTGCTCCGGCCATCAACCTTGGATGTAAGAAATACGATTCAAATAAATGAACAATCAATACTAATACCCAAACCTCTAGCATTGGAATCAGTCCACCTGCTGAAAGAGCAATGACACTCAATGGGAACAGTGAAATAATAACACCTGCAACTGGTACCAATCCTAAAGCAAAAACTATAATTGCCAACACAAGTAACTTTGGAACCCCAATGATCCACAATCCAATTGTCATAAGGCAAGTATTAATTGAACAAATAAGCAGTTGTGTTTCAACAACGGTTCCAAGAATCGTTATAAACTTTTGCGATAAATAAAACACATATTTAAAGAACTTAGAATACTCACTTTTCATAAAAGAATGTCCAAATTCGATTAGATGGTTAAAAGTTAAGTTATAAATCAAACTTAAAAATAGCGCTAAGATAACATGTTCAATACTTCTTCCAACATGCTCTAACTTTGTTAATCCGCTCACAGCAAGGCTCTGACTATTTTTAACGGCTTCCGTATTTTTTGTAAAGCTTGTTACTAAAGTATCAATCTGTTTACTCAAAGCCGGAGAATTTGCAATTGTTTTTTCAACTAAGTTAGGTATGCCTTTAAGTTGTGCGTATAATTCCGAAGCCGAAATAGAAATCATAAAAACAATAAACGAAATTAACAAAATATAAAATACTATTGTTCCAATAGCTTGATTTAAGTGCAACCACTTTCTTAAAAAGTTAATCCCAGCGTGGCCAATATAAGTAAAAATAATTGTTAATAGTATTAACGACAGAAAATTTTTTGCCATACATATTACAAAAATCATCAATACTAAAGTACCAAACATTTGAACTTCTCGACGTTTTAACTGTTTAATAAAAAAATCCATAACCTCCACCCCATTCGTTAAGATAAAAGGCAGCGAAAAATCTTTCTGAGATTATCCGCTGCCCTCTTTTTCTAAAAATTATTTTTTTAATTGGCTTCTGAATAACGGTGCTAGTGGCTCATTGTTGTGTACCATTTTTATCGCACTTCCAAACAGTGGCCCAACTGAAAGCTGAACCAACTTTTCAAATTGTTTCTCCTCACCAACTTTAATAGAATCTGTAACAATAACATTTTCTAATAATGAGTTCTGTAAAATTTGAGAAGCACTTTTCGAAAAAATAGGATGTGTTGCACAACCATATACTTTTACTGCACCAGCATTTTTTAAAGCCTGGGCAGAGATTGTAATTCTAGTTCCAGTATCAATCATATCATCGATTACAATGGCTGTTTTGCCTTCCACATTTCCAATAATCTCTGTTGGAATTTCCGTGATACTTTCGATTGATTCTTCATTTCGATTATCAATAATTGCAATGGGAGTACCTAATATTTCAGCCAATGTTCGCGCTCTCGATACACTGGCATGATCAGGTGAAACCACAACCATTTCTTCGGGATCAAAATCACGGTCAAGAAAATAACTAGCCAACAAAGGTGCTGCCACTAGATGATCAACAGGAATATCGAAAAATCCCTGAATTTGTGGCGCATGGAGATCAAGGGTTAAAACACGTGTTGCTTTATCCATTTCAAGTAAGTTAGCGATTAACTTAGCCGTAATAGGTTCACGTGAACGTGCCTTACGATCTTGACGTGAATATCCATAATACGGAATAATTACATTAATTTGGCTAGCACTTGCTCTTCGCAAAGCATCAATCATAATCAAAAGTTCCATTAAAGAATCATTAATTGGATCCGAAATTGACTGAATTACGAAAATTTCAGCACCTCGAATACTTTCTTCAATATCAACCTGAATCTCGCCGTCACTGAATTTCTTTATAGACGCTTTCCCAAGTGAAACCCCGGCTTCGTCTGCAATCTTTTGTGCCAACTCTGGATTAGCATTCAATGAAAATATTTTGATACGTCGCTCTTTATCTGCCAAAATTTATTCTCCTAATTTAAATTGAATTTACATTGTAATTATGCCAATAATTCGCTATTCTTTCAATAATCAATTCATGAAATCATAAGGGGAAATGCCTTTCATGCCAATCATCGGATCTACATTATTATTAATAATACTAACTTTCACTCTACTTTCTTCTACTTTTACATTTTGTCCGTCATCTAATTCACTAGAACTATCTTCTTCATAGATACCTGTTAATCTCAAAATAAGAGTTGTTTTACGGTTTGAGGCAACGTGCTCAACAGCAGTTTGATAGGCACTTTGTTCACCCAATAGTATTAAAAAAGACGAAGCTCGCGTAATTCCCGTATACAGCAAATTTCGTTGCAACATTCTTGAAAACTGATTAACAAGTGGCATTATTATCATCTTAAATTCGCTACCTTGTGATTTATGGATAGAAATGCAATATGCCAAGGTTAATTGGTTCCAATCAGTTTTACTATAAGTCACTTCAGTTTCATCAAAATTAACTATGATATGCTGATTAGCACCCTTAGAAACCATTCCTACAATTTCGCCGATATCGCCGTTAAAAACATTATTTTCTGGAGCATTAACTAGTTGCAAAACTTTATCACCAATTCTAAATTCTTGATCTCTAACCATTATTTTCTTAGGATTCGGCTGTAACGGCGGATTCATGATCCGTTGTAAGTGTTTATTCAACTGATCAACACCTGCACTACCACGGTACATGGGTGACAACACCTGAATATCAGCTTTACTAAAACCTCGGTCCATGGCTCGATCGACGACTTGTTCAATGATATCCTCTACCTGATTTGCATGCGCTGTAAAAAATGATCTATCACTTTTATTTTGTGTAAAGTCCTCTGGTAATTGTCCTTTTTGGATTGCGTGTGCCAGGTCAGTAATTGTTGAATCACTACTTTGACGGTGTACATTATTTAATTTAACTGTTGGAATACAATCACTCTTAATTAAATCATGAAAAACTTGTCCGGGTCCGACAGAAGGCAATTGATCTTGATCCCCAACAAGAACAACTTGCACACTAGTATCTGTTGCCTGAATTAGTTTTTTAAAAAGAGCAACATCTACCATTGACATCTCATCAACAATTAATAGTCCCCCACTTAATTCAAGCTCTTCATCAGAGGTTAAACTATCATTACCGTTGATTCCTAACAAACGGTGAATGGTCTTAGCGGGAACATTTGTTACTTCTGTAATTCTTTTAGCTGCCCGTCCAGTTGGTGCCGCCAACATAATTGGAAAATGACTGTCTGTATATTGATTAGGATCTAGCGAAAGTTCATGTAAATCAGCATACGTCTGTAAAAAGCCTTTAATAATAGTTGTTTTACCAGTACCAGGTCCGCCAGTTATAATTGAAATAGGTGATTTTAACGAATTTAAAATGGCATTTCTCTGCGTATCATCATACTTAACATTAATCTTTTTTTCAGCATTTCGAATAAGCTTTTTAAATAATCCAGCAGGTACTTTAACGTCTTTTTGATTAGTAAGTAATTTGATTTTACCTGCAATAATCAATTCCGCATTATACATCCATTTCAGATATACTCGATTGTCATCCCCAACAATTCGATCCTTTTTTGCTAACTCAATAACTTGGTCAGCAATTTTTTCTAGGTCAACATTTTGTCCATCCACTTCCAACAAATTAGAAACTTGCATCACTAAATCTTTCGAAACAATGTATGTATTTCCGGTATTGTTATACCACTCATTAATGACATGCAAAATTCCAGCATCAATTCTACTAGCAAAGTCAAAACCAATTCCAAACTGCCTTGCAAGTTGATCAGCCTTCTTAAAACCAATCCCTTCAATGTCAATCGCAAGTTGATAAGGATCCTCTTCGATGATTGATAGGGTTTTTTCTTGATATTTCTTAAATATACGAGCAGCAATGGTACTTCCAAATCCGTATGCACTCAATCCCGCAATGATTTTTTCCATACCGTCGGACTGACTAATCACGTCATAAATTGTATCTTGTTGCTTCGTTGATAACCCTAAACCTTTTAATACACTTTTATCAGAGGAAATCATGTCAATAGCGTTAGTTCCTAATGTATTAACAATCTTTTCAGCTGTTTTTTTCCCAATTCCTTTAAAAACACTACTAGAAAAATAAGTAATTAGACCATCTAAACTAGTTGGCTGAGTTCTACTGTACGTTTCCACCTGCAATTGTTGTCCATATTTAGGATGGTTAACAACCCTTCCAATAAAGCTATATGATTCACCCTCTTGTAAGTCAGCAAAACTACCTGTCGCAACAATCTGATCCTCCTCCCAATCAAAATCATTCTCATCAACGTCAACTAAAACAACCTTAAAAAAAGAATCAGGGCTTTCGAAAAAAATCCCTGCAATCGAACCAACTAAGTGGGCTTGTGATACCTTTTCCGTGTCATTATTTCTAAATAAATTAATTTCTTCAGCCATTTATTCAGAATCCCTTCCATTGTTGATCAAACTATCAATATCAATTAATCGATTTTTATTTTTTTCAAATAGTTCACTATCAAATGCCTTTGCATCCTTAAAAAAGTGGTTATCTAACCCTCCATCATGGAGAACCATTTCAATAATTCCACGATTGAATAAAGAACTAGCATTTCTAGAATCACCGCTCAATACAATATCATAATAATGCTCGGCCGAATCTAAATCACCCATGGCAAGTGTAATATCACCTAACAAACTATTAATAGATATATCATTCGGTTGTTTTTTTTCTTGTGCAGTTAGTGCAAAAGCAAAAGCAATCTGATACTTATTTTGTGCAAAATATGACTGAGCTATCATTTGATTAGCATCCGGTTGTAGCTTTTCAGAATTTATCCTTTGCATTATTTGAATTGTTTTATCATATTCAGATTGCGTATAATAAAGATTTCCAAGGCCAAATTGAATCAAATCAACTCCGTCAGCATCTTGGACGCTTCCCAACGCTTTATTCAGCAACTCTTCTGCCTGATCAAAACTTTGTTGTTCGATTAGTAAGGCCGATAAATCAAAATAATTTTCTGCTTTTTGGGGATCACTATCAATTTTTTTTATGAGCTCATGAACAATTTTATTTTGTTTTTTATTCTCTGTCATTCTAATCTCCCCTAAATTAAATCGCTTGCATCCAATCTTTTATGTAAATAAGAAGTATCATTCCAATCAATCAGAGTATACGACTTGCCCTTATCTGTAGTTTCTAGGATGGTAGTACTGGTGTTAGCTAGCCCGCCTCTTTTTCTTAAATCCTTTAAATCAATACCTAATAATGAATTAATTAATGCGTTCAATGCTGCTCCATGACTAACAATGATTATTTTATCCTCCTTAAAAGGATAACGCTCAACTATTCTTTGAATCACGGGTCTCATCCGTTCAATTAATTGTTGAAATGATTCCCCATGAATGTCTGAAGGATCATACTGGTCAGGATGATTTCGAAATGCATCAACTTCGCGTGTATAGATACGTTCTGTATCGACAAACTTCATTCCTTCCATTAAACCAAGGTTAAACTCTCTCAAGCGACTTTCGACCGAGATAGGCGTCGGATAACCTTGTATTACTTCTAGCTCGTGTTGCAAAGTTCTTCCCGTAATTCTTGCTCTTCTAAGTGGACTTGTGTAGATTCTTTTAAATGAATTCTCACTTAAAAATGATGCCAATTCTTTTATTTCAACAAAACTGGATGGCAACAATTCTGAATCACCCTTAGCTCCTTGGTACCGTCTTTCCAGGTTCCATTTCGTTTTTCCGTGACGAATAAAATATAACTTTGTCATATTCAACACCCTATTTCTATAAAATCAATTTTTATTTTAACATTTTGTGCGAGGAGATGTCTTTCAGAATACTGCCACTCTACTAATATCTTTTTATTTAAAATAAAAAAGTGAAACACAACAAAAAATTGTCATGTTTCACTCTTGATTATTAATTAAACATATTGTAATTGCTTTGCATTACTATATGCAGCATCAATGATACCACCACCAATGCACTCATCACCATCATACAAAACAAGTGCTTGTCCTGGAGTTATAGCTCGGGCTGGCTCGTCAAATGCAACAGTAACTTGACTAAAATCGTCACTAAAATGAACCGTTACGGGAACATCTTTAGCACGATAACGAAACTTTGCAGTACACTTAAAATCATGTCCCCGCTCCGCACCAAGCTTATTAACAAAATGCATATCAGAGGCATCCAAGTGAGTTGCATATAGATTAGGATTCTCGAATCCTTGTCCAACATATAAAATATTCTTGGAAAGATCCTTACCAACAACAAACCAAGGCTCATTATTTTCGGAACCTCCACCAATACCAAGTCCACGTCGCTGACCAATTGTGTAATACATAAGACCGGCATGCTCACCCATTACTTTACCATCCATCGTCATCATTTGCCCAGACTTAGCTGGCAAATAATTACCCAAGAACTCTCTAAAGTTCTCTTCGCCAATGAAACAGATTCCAACTGAATCCTTCTTATCAGCGACCGCAAGTCCAGCTTCATGAGCGATCTCACGAACCTGTGGCTTACGCATTCCACCAAGTGGAAACATAACACGATCCAACTGATCCGCACTCAATTGGCTAAGGAAATAAGTTTGGTCCTTATTATCATCAACCGCTCTCAATAAATGCTGATGCCCATTCTCATCACGTTCTGCTTGAGCATAATGCCCAGTTGCAACATAATCGGCACCAAGACTGATTGCATAGTCTAAGAAAGCCTTGAACTTAATCTCATTATTACAAATAACATCAGGATTAGGTGTGCGCCCTTTTTTGTATTCATCCAAAAAATACGTAAATACACGGTCCCAGTACTCTTTTTCAAAATTAACAGAATAATAAGGAATACCAATTTTAGCCGCAACCTTTGCTACATCCTTATAATCTTCCGTGGCAGTACAATACCCGTTTTCGTCAGTGTCATCCCAATTTTTCATGAACACACCAACAACATCGTAACCCTGCTTCTTAAGCAAATATGCTACAACTGAGGAATCAACCCCACCACTCATGCCAACAACAACGCGTGTGTTACTGTTGTCACTCATCTATATCACCATCATTTCTTTCAGATTCTGGAGAATCTACGATTGAAGGTCGTATAAATCCAGTAACAATAATTCTAGCACTAATTAAAAGTAATTACACAGTTTTCGGGTCCCAATTCAAATAAAAAAGTCCACTATGCGTGAACTTTTAAAACTTCCCGATCTATCAAGCTGTTCAGTAAATAATGATATTGCTCTACGAGTGGTTGGTCTTCCTCTCGTTTAAAAATATTAACCGCACGAAGTCCATTTCCAGTTACTGTGCTCATTTTCAAACCGTCCAAATCCTTACTTACCGAAACTTTAAGTTTAATGCCTTGATTATATGGTGATGTCGGATCAAGAGATCGTTCCAGATTATACACACCGTTGTTGGTTTTAACGAAACCCAAGTCAAGCAAAGAATATTTTTTGATCTTCGCGTTAATCTCATAACTTTTTGAATCGCCATCCACCTGAACTAATTTTTGAAATGCCATTGAGTATCACTCCTATTTCGTTAATCTTTTAATAATTGTTATTAATTGTTCGCAAAAATAGTTAACATCATCCTCAGTTGTAATTTTACCAAAACTAATTCGGATTGACTCACTAATTCGAGGAGACTTTGAACCGTACATAGCAGTCAAAACATGTGAAGGCTCCAAACTTCCAGCGGTACATGCTGACCCACCAGAAATTGCAATTCCGGCCAAGTCAAGATTTGTCTGCATAACATACGTCGATAACCCCTTCAGCCAAATATTAAAAACATGTTGGACGTTGTTTTCATCAACTGAGCCATTTACCTCAAACTCAATATCAGCTGCTTTTAACTGCTGCATAATTATCTCTTTAAAATGCATGTACTTTTTCTGAAGGTCATATTTATGCTCATTTCCCAAAAGCTTTACTGCCTGAGCAAATCCCGCAATATTAGCAACATTTTCTGTCCCAGCACGTCGCTTATCTTCTTGCTCTCCACCTAAGATAAAACTATCAAAATTAACGTTTCGATTTTTATACAAAAATCCAGTCATTTTAGGGCCATTTAATTTGTGCGCAGATGTTGATAGTAGGTCAATATGATCTCTTTTAACGTCAATATCCAAAAGACCAAATGCTTGAACCGCATCAGTATGAAAAATAGCCTGGTGATCCTTTAAAATATCTCCAATTTCTTTAATTGGCATATGACTTCCAACTTCGTTATTGCCCATCATAATACTAACTAGAATTGTTTGGTCATCAAGTGCCTTCTTAAAATCGTCCAAATTAATCAAACCGTTTTGATCGACATCTAAGTATGTAACCTGAAATCCTTCGCGTTCTAAAAGTTCCATTGGACGAAGAACAGATGGATGTTCTATCTTAGTTGTAATAATGTGTGTACCGTGACTTTTATATCTTTTAGCCACTTGGCGAATTGCTGTATTGTTGCTTTCCGTTCCACCACTTGTAAAAATGATTTCGTCCTCATCGGCGTTAATGCTACTTGCAATAACTTGTCTTGATTCATCCAATACAGCCCTGGCTTTACGTCCAAAGCCATGTAGGCTGGACGCATTTCCCCAGTTATTGGTTAACTGATCACTTATTGTTGCAACGACAGACGGATCCGTTGGTGTGGTTGCAGCATTATCTAAATATACTTCACGCATTAAATATCATCCTTCTTCAAAAAAATTCAATAACATTTTAGCCGATCTTTTACCTGCCTCAATGATAAAATCATCAAATGAAACATTGGCTTCATCATCACCAGTATCAGACATTGCACGAATAACCAAAAATGGTTTTTTAAATTGATGTGCTACTTGTCCGATTGCAGCACCTTCCATTTCACAACATAATGCATCAGGAAAATTTTTCAAAATCTTATCCGTCGCTTCTTTACTAGCGATAAACTGATCTCCTGTCACAATTAGCCCTTCAATAACATTTAAATTATTCTCATTGGCAGCATTTTTTACAGATTTAATTAACTTCTCATCTGCTGTAAAGCGAGCAGGTTGTTGAGGTAATTGACCATACTCATATCCAAAAGCAGTTGCGTCTACATCATGGTACGCAACCTCGCTAGACAATACCACATCTCCAACTTTTAATCCCGATCCAATTCCACCAGCAGAACCAGAATGAATAACAGCATCAACTTTAAAATTAGTAACAAGAAGTGCCGCTGTAATCCCTGCTTCAACTTTTCCAATTCCAGATCGAACTAATACGACTGGCGTCGAACCAATTACTCCATCGTAAAATTCAATTCCTTGGATGTTAGTTTTTTTATTTAATTCTAAGTTAGCCAAGAGCGATTGAATTTCTTCTTCCATCGCACAAATAACACCATATTTCATTATATAATCTCTCCCACTATCCAACAAAAAATAAGATCAAAAAAACAGCGATGATTGCAATTACTAAAGTAACTATCGCAATATTCAGCTTTTTAGCCAAAGCCTTACTCTTATTCTCGGCCGCCTGTTCTATACTTTCTCGTTGCTCTTGTTGAAAACGTTCTGCCCGAGCTGCACGTGAACTATCATCAATATTTGTTGAGTTATTTTCTACTTGTTCTTCTTCAGTAATTTTATTTTTTTCAAATGCAGCTCTGGTCTGTTTTTTATTCTTTTTTGTATTTCGGTAACTCTCACGTGTTTCGTTCAAATCACTCATTCTCATTCACCTGCTTGATAGTTTGCCTGCCAATAATAAATTGCTAAAACCGTTTTAGCATCTTCAATTTTACCCAATTTAACTGCAGTGAGCGCTTCATCAAGAGAATATTCAAAGATATTTAAATTTTCACCAAAATCCTGTGGTAACTTGGTTTCGACAGGTGATAAATCTTTTGCAGTAAATAAAACCATGTATTCATCAGCGAAACCAGGAGACGAATAAAATCCAGCAACTTTTTTAATATCTGCAGATTGTAGTCTTACTTCTTCATTTAATTCTCGCTTAGCTGTTTCCAAATATGTTTCGCCGTCTTCAACTTTACCTGCAGGTATTTCAATTGTTGTTTTGCCGACAGGAGTGCGCCATTGCTCTTCAAATATTGCCTTTCCTTCATTCGTAAAAGCTAGAATTGCAATAGCATTTTGATGTTTAACCACATCCCGATTTGCGAGTTCACCATTTGGTAATTTTACAGTTTGCTTGTAAACATCTATGATCTGTCCCTTATATTTAGAATCCGATTTAACAACTTCTTCTTCCATGTTCATTACTTGTCACCTCTTATGACTTCTAGAGCTACAAGCCCATCAACACCGGGTGCTGACAAAATCTGAACCTGCTCCCCAGCCTCAAGCGTTTTAAATGAATCATCGTCCGTTTTAATAACTGAATAATGCACGAAAGCTCGCTTACCATCCTCTAATTTAATAAAACCAAAGCCCTTTGCTTTATCAAAAGTATCAACTACACCATTTTCCACGCGAATTCCTCCAAAAGTTTACTAATTAACATTTTAAAGGTCTTAGCAGAATAAGTAAACTCATGACCCCGAAAACAGACAAACGTTTTGCTAAACTATTTTAATTTTATACATAATAAAAAGCTTTTTAAGCATGGACAACAATCCAAGCCCAAAAAGCTTTGCTAATTTTAATTCTCAAAACCATTTTCAATTGCTTCTGGAAAATTATCACTCACAATCTTTGCACAACTTGCACAAAGATTTTCAAAGTTTTTATCTTCCCCAACATCTGTCTTAGTCATTCGACAGCGATCACAAACTTTTCCAGCCGCAGCCTGAACTAATACTGATACCCCATCATATTTATCTGAGGATTCGTTAGCTTCTTCTAAACTGTGTAGGTTAATTTGGGACACAATCAAAATTAATCGTAGGTCCACACCAAGTTCTTTCACAAGGTTCATGTTTTCATCACTTAGGTATAAATCAAGTTGCGCTTCCATTGATTTACCAATTAATTTACGATCACGAGCTTCTTCCAATGACTTCATAACATCGGAGCGAATGTCACGAACTTTATTCCATTTTTTAAGTAGTGTTTCATCAACATCTTGAGGAGCATCCAAATCAGCCAGTTGAACAAATTCTTCTGGTTCTTTTAGATATTCCCAAATTTCCTCAGTTGTATGTGGCAGAACTGGTGTCATCCACTTAGTTAATCCAACTAAAATATCGTAGAAAACAGTTTGCATTGAACGACGCTTTAAACTTTTAGCTGGCTCAATATAAACAACATCTTTAGCAAAATCAAGATAAAATGCTGATAAATCGTTAATCATAAAGTTCATTAGTGTCTTAAACACATTGATAAAATCATAAGCTTCATATGATTGATTTAGCTCGCCAATTACTTGATTAAACCTATTAAGCATGTATTTATCTTCGGTATTTAATTCTGAAACTGCAACCCGATCTTCTTTAGGATCAAAATCACTGGTATTTGCTAGTAAATAACGAATAGTATTTCGAATTTTTTTATAAGAATCGGAAATCTTTACAAAATTTTCTTGAGATACACGTACATCTGAAGATGAATCAATAGAAAGTACCCAAAGACGGATGATCTCTGCCCCCATCTTTTGAATGATCTCTTCTGGAACGATTGTATTTCCAAGAGACTTACTCATCTTATGGCCTTTACCATCAAGAGTAAATCCTTGTGAAATAACAGATTTATAAGGTGCCTTACCAGAAACAGCCACACTAGTAATCAAACTTGAGTTAAACCATCCACGATACTGATCAGATCCTTCAAGCACTAAATCTGATGGATAAGTTAAATAATCACGATGTGCTAAAACGCCTTGATGTGATGAGCCAGAATCGAACCAAACATCCATAATATCATTTTCTTTAGTAAAGATCCCATTTGGTGAATGCTCACTCGTAAATCCGTCTGGTAATAGATCTTTTGCTTCTCGTTCAAACCACACGTCTGACCCAAACTGACCAAACAATTTTGCTACATGGTCTGTCGTTTCCTTGGTAATAATTGCTTCACCATCTTCACCATAAAAGATTGGAAGTGGCACACCCCAAACACGTTGTCTCGAAATTACCCAATCACCACGATCGCGAATCATATTATGGAGACGTTTTTGACCCCAATCTGGCTTGAACTTAACATCCGTGATTGCATCAAGGATACTATCACGGATTTTATCAACAGATGCAAACCACTGAGGTGTTGCACGGAAAATAACCGGTTTCTTAGTTCTCCAGTCAAATGGGTAACTATGTTCGTAAGGCATTTCAAGCAATAATAAATTAAGATCTTTTAATTTATCCAAGGCAATCTGGTTAGCGTCTTCATAAAATACACCTTCAAAATCTGATCCAGCCTCAGCGGTCATCACACCTTTATCATCAACAGGAACTACAATATCAAGTCCGTATTCTTTACTTACCCAAAAATCATCCTCGCCAAAACCAGGTGCGGTATGAACGAGCCCCGTACCGGCATCAAGAGTCACAAAGTTGCCCAACATAACAACTAGTTTTCTGTCTTCAATAAAAGGATGTTGGACTAAAATACGGTCCAATTCACTCCCTTTTACTAACTTAATTGTTTTCACATTCGTCCAACCAAACTTTTCGCTAACTGATGAAAGCAATTCGTTTGCTACGACAAATTTTCGGCTTTCACCTTCAGGTTGAACAACGGCATAGTCAAAGTTGGCGTCAATTGTTACACCCTCGGAAGCAGGAATAGTCCATGGTGTTGTTGTCCAAACGACAACATAAGTATCATTATCAAGAACATCCTTACCATCAATAACTTTTTCAGCATAGAAGGCGGAAGGCGAAGTAACATCATGATATTCAACCTCGGCTTCAGCCATTGCTGATTCTGAAGACCATGACCAAAATACTGGCTTTTTCCCCCGATAAATCAATCCTTGTTCAGCCATTTTTCCAAATGTTTTGATTTCTTCGGCTTCAAATTCTGGCATTAATGTCAAATATGGATTGTCCCATTCTGCAGAAATGCCAAGACGCTTAAAATCTTCACGTTGTTTATCAACTTGCTTTAAAGCGTATTCTCGGCAAAGCTTTCTAAACTCAGAAGTGGACATTTTTTTTCGATCATAACCATCTTTAGCCAATTGCTGTTCAATTGGTAGACCATGGGTATCCCATCCTGGTACATATGGCGAACGAAAACCGTTCATTGATTTATACCGAACAATAATATCCTTTGAAATCTTGTTCATTGCGTGTCCCATATGAATATTTCCGTTTGCATATGGTGGCCCATCATGAAGTACAAAAGAAGGCTTTCCTTCATTTAATTTTTGACGTTTCTCATAAATTTTATTTTCAAACCAAATATCTTCACGTTTCTTTTCATTAACTGGAAGATTACCTCGCATTTTAAACTTTGTTTTACCAAGATTTAACGTGTCTTTTACTCTCATTCTATGTTCTCCTATCTTTTTATATAAAAAAGACTTCATCCAACAAGGGACGAAGTCTTTCGCGGTACCACCCAAATTAAAGATGCAATCTACAGCATCTTTCGCTTGAAATGCGGTACCGAGCATTAATCGTTAGTCTCAAAAGTGATCTAAATATCGCTAATAATGCCAATCTTTCACCATCATTGACTCGCTAATAATTATCTACCGCGCTATTTCATCTTTATCTTTGACTTATTTTTTTTCATCTTCAGAACTAATATGGAAGCCTTGATCAGTCTCCAAACCAGTTTTCTTAGTTTGTTCTTCTGGGAAGACAACTACAGTCTTAGGCTCATTTGATGTATTGCTGGTACTGGACTCTTCATTCTTAATTGGGTCATCACTTTCCTTGCTTTCTGACTCAACTGGAAGCGCTGGTGTATCGGCAGAAACATCTTTCAACTCTCCTGAGTTTACACTCTCCAATTTAGGGTTGTCAAGATAACCATTTCGTTTCATAGCATCTTTTATTTCACCAATTGTAAGAAGTTCATCGGAGTTAAGTAAATTCTCCCAGTCCTTACCCTTAATCATCTGTAGCTGTGCCTCAACCATCACCTCAAGCTTTTGCCTAAAACTACGAGCTTGATTCTTTAAATCTTCGGTTGCAACCACCATCTTTTGAGCACGCCCTGCTGCTTCACCAATGTATTCTTCAGCTTGTTTGTGGGCTTCATCAACAACCGTAGAAGCTTCCTTTTGAGCTTCCTTTGTTGTAAATTCTGCTTCACGTTTTGAACTAATCTTTACCTTATCTGCAGCCTCTTGAGCGACCATAATTGATTTATTTAGGGAGTCTTTCATTTCATCGAAATACTCAATTTGTCCCTTAGCATCCTTCAATTGACGATTCAAACTATCGATTTCATCCTGCATTCGGCGATGTTCAAATGCAATATCATCTAAGAAACTATCAACTTCAACAGGGTTGTAGCCCCTCATTTTCGTTGAAAAGTTTTTCTCTTGAATATCTTTTGGTTCAATTGCCATCTTAAAGTCTCCTAACCATTGTTTTTGATAAACTTAATTGTTAAACGTAGCTTACCTTTTTTTGTCTCACCATTCAATTCTTCAACGCGAATTCGGCCAAACTGCCGAACTGAAATCATGTCATTTAACTGCAATTCAAAGTCCGGTTTTTCAACAATGCTCCAGTTCACCCTAACACGTTTATGCTCAATTAACGCCTTTGCACGTTGCCTAGAAACATTAAAAACATTAGAAATAACCAAGTCCAGTCGTAGTGACTTAACTGTTGTGTCAGTCTCCTCCCAGTCTTCTGATGGTTGAATGATATTTGTCATTTCCAATTCTTTCAACTGTACTTTAATTTTACCAATTCGAGTTACTTCATTCAAAAAGAAATTGCTAAGTTCTCGGTTAACAATAATCTGCCAAGTCTCACCTTCAGAAATAATATCTCCAAAAGTATTTCGTTCAATTCCCAAATTAGCGAACGTTCCAAGAATTTGGCGATGCTCTAGCTCCGCAAATTTAGTTGGATAATCAATCATTAGAATCGACAAATTAAAATCTGCTTCAATAGGTTGGAAATAATCTGGAAAAACGAGTCCTCGTTTTAATTCTGAATTAGAAAAGCCTCCATCAAATTCCACACGAATATCATCTACGCGGTTTACCAAAGTTTGTAAAATATATTGTTCCCTTGGATTTAAAAAGTTTGTTAAAACCGGTCGATTTTGATCGAACACTTCTTGAATCCATCTCCCCGCATCTGCCAAAAACGGTTCCTCATCAGCACGAAAATGCTGTGTAACATTATTATCCATAATTACATACCAAACAAAAGAATGCTGATGTACTGAATACCTTGCATTACAAGATCCAGTACAAAAAGTGCAATTACTGGTGAAAAATCAATTCCAAAAAAAGGAGGGATAAATCTGAACCATCTCATATATGGCTCACAAATTCGGTCAATAAAACGACCCAAAGCTGATTGTCTTGCACCAGGAAGCCATGACATCAAAACCCATACAAAAATCAAAAGCATGTAGATTTGAATTACAACCTGTAATAAACTAAAAAACTGAACAAAAATCATTATTATTCTCTCTTTGCATTTAGAATAAAGAGAGCTGAGAAACACAATTACTGCATTTCCAGCCCTCAAAGTGTTAGATCACACTTGCTTATTATTTTCCACGGCGTTTAAAAAATGGAGGAGTATCAACTACATCATCCGAACTCTTGTCAGAGCCGTCATTAAACGCATTAAATTCTTTCTTTTCTACACCATCAAAGTCATTGGAATTTTCGTCGGGGCGTACATTTGACGATTCATTTTGACGCAAACTCCAATCAGCGAAAGGGTCACTTTCTGGCTTTGCAGTGGTGTTGCTAGAAACATTGTTATTAAGATTGTCAGTAGAACCAGATGCTCGTCTTGCTTCCCCATTACTGCTTTGATTATTCACACCACTACCTGATGGGTTATCAAAAACTGTTCGTTGTGGTTGACGATGAAGTGATCCACGACTACTCTTCTTATCAATTCCCGTCGCAATAACTGTAACACGAACTTCGTCTTTTAAACTTTCATCAATCGAAGTACCAAAAATGATATTAACATCATCATTAGAAGCTTCTGTGACAATCTGCGAAGCAGCTTGAGCTTCAAACAATGATAGATCAGGGCCACCAGTAATGTTTAGAAGAACTTGTTCAGCACCATCAATTGAAGTTTCAAGTAATGGCGATGAAATAGCCTTCTTAGTAGCTTCTTCAGTGCGGTTTTCACCTGAAGCTGAACCAATTCCCATTAAAGCAGAACCTTGGTTTTCCATAACTGTCTTGACATCCGCAAAATCCAAGTTAACATATCCTGGTGATGTGATTAAATCCGAAATACCTTGAACACCTTGACGTAAAACATTATCCGCCTCATTAAAGGCTTCCATCATTGGAGTCTTTTTATCAACGATGTCTAACAAACGGTTATTAGCAATAATAATTAAAGTATCAACATGTTCCTTAAGATTTGCAACACCTTCAGCAGCAAAACGTGAACGTTTAGGCCCTTCAAAACCAAATGGACGTGTAACAACTCCAACAGTTAAAGCACCCTGTTCCTTAGCAATTGCAGCCACCATTGGAGCAGCTCCAGTACCAGTTCCACCACCCATTCCGGCAGTAACAAAGACCATATCTGCGCCTTCAAGGGCTGAAGCAATTGTTTGTTGACTCTCGTCAGCAGCCTTAGAACCAACTTCGGGTGTTGAACCTGCGCCTAATCCTTTAGTAAGTTTAGGTCCAAGTTGAATTTTAACGTCAGCATTTGATGCCTGCAAAGCTTGAACATCAGTATTTGCAACAATAAATTCAACGCCCTTCAAGCCTTCAGCGATCATACGGTTTACGGCGTTACCACCACCGCCACCAACACCAATTACTTTGATATTTGCACCTGTATTTTTATTTTCGTCCATTGAAAATTCCATGA
Organism: Pediococcus claussenii ATCC BAA-344; assembly: GCF_000237995.1. NCBI lineage: Bacteria > Bacillati > Bacillota > Bacilli > Lactobacillales > Lactobacillaceae > Pediococcus > Pediococcus claussenii. The sequence continues at coordinate 809,341 of NC_016605.1, read as the reverse complement.
ATTTTTCCTCCATTATTTTAACTAGTCAAAGAAGTCATTAAACCATTTTCTAAAACCATCTACTCGATCTGAGTTTTTTGGTTTTGGTGTTTCAGACGTTTCCTGAGGTTTAGCGGTAGTTCCCTTTTCGTCATTGCTAGATCTATCCCTTGAAAACAACTGTGAAATTCGCCCAGTTGTACCTACAGCATTAGAGCTGCCTTCATGCTGTTCATCACTATAGTTTGATTCTTGTTCAGGAACAACCCGAGCAGTCGAAACCATAGCGCTCTTTACCAAAATATCAACTTCACTTAAATTAGTTTCATATTCAAGTAATGACAATGCTTGAGCGAACGCAGGGTGCCTGAGTCCCATTTGATCTGGTGAATATATTTTAGTATTCAGTCCGAAAACATCAGCTACTAATTCGACAATTCCCGGCAAAGCTGCACCGCCACCGGTGATAACAATTCCACCTGGCATTTCAAGAGCGCCAACTGATGCTAACCTTTCCTTCACATTATCTAAAGTCTGTTCCAATCTCGCTTCAATGATCTCACTCAAATACTCTTCAGATACTGCAACTGGGTCATTCTGCCCAACAACGTTTACTGGAAACGAATCTTGACTAGCTTCTGAAGACATAGCATAACCGTACTCACGTTTAATTTTTTCTGCGTTCTCCAATGAGGTATTTAAAACAACCGAAATGTCCTTTGTTATATATTGTCCACCCTCTTGTTCCACACACGTGTACTTCAAATAATGATCATGAATAACAGCAGCTGTTGTTTGACCAGCTCCCAAGTCCATTACAATTGTTCCAAAATCTTGTTCCCCGTCATTTAAAATTGTCTTACCTAGTGCTAACGGGTTAACAACTACATCAATGACATCTAATCCTGCTTGATTAATTGCTCGTTTCAAGTTATGAATAATTGTTTTAGGACCTGTAAGTAATGACCCCGTCATCTCAAGACGAACTCCGACCATTCCACGAGGATCCTTAATACCATCAAAGCCATCGACGATAAACTCATCTGGTAAAACATCAACAACTTCTTGCTCAGGTGGCAAATTATGTAACGAAGCTGCATTTGATACGTTAATAACGTCCTGGTTATTTATTTCCCTAGAACTGTCTGAAATAGCGATCATTCCACGACATGATTCAATTTTAAGTAAGTTGGCCGGAATTCCCGCCACAACTTCTTGAATTTGAATATTGGCTTTCCGCTCTGCAGATTCGACTGCTTTTCGAATAGCAAACGCAGCCTTGTCGATATCAACAATCACACCGCGATTCATACCGTCAGAGCGCTCACTACCCACACCAATAACATTCATCTGACCTTTAACATACTCGGCAACAATGACTTTTATTGAGGTGGTTCCAATATCCAGTCCAACGTAAATTCCTGAATTTCCCATAATAAAGGAACCTCCTAGTCGTTCATATACACTATTTTATATAAATTTTCATATATTTCTAAGTCTATCATACCTTAAAGCGTTTTAAAAATTAATATTTACTGCTTTAAAAAGATTTTTGAGTGCTTTTACTTTGACTAATATCCTTTTTATTGGTGGCACTCTTTGATTCCTTTGTTTTATTCTTTTTTTTGACTGTAGTAGTGGAACTATCATTAGAATTATTTTCCTCATCCTTCATTGAAAATGGATAGGAGTAAGCCCCTACTTCAAAATTAATAATTCCCTTATTTTTCATTGAAGCCGAAATTTCAGGATAATACTTCATTTTTTTATCAAAAGTATCAATGATCGCGTAAACTTCATTTCCATCATTCATATACAATTGAATTCTATTCGGAATAGTTTTTGTAGGTGAAAAATCAACTTCTGATATGGAATTTTGAACACTATTTGGGATACTTGAGTACTTTCTTAAAAACTTATTTAAATTTTCATTCTGTTTAAAGTTACGGAAAATTGGATAGTTCCCAGATGGCTGTGTTTGGTGTTTTCCCACCATTGTTCCGTCTTGCTTAACAGTGTAATATAAACCATTTCTAACCACGTAACCCATTACAGCATTTTCGGTAATTCGAATTTGTATCCTATTATTTTTTCCATTTATCAAAGATACTTTTTCAATATCAGAAAACCCCTTTTTAATTTTTGACTCGGTTTTGCTTCTATTCCACAAGTCCGTTACTAAAAGTTGATTTTTCTTTATACCACTTTTTTTCAAGATAGCACTGTCAGAAACGCGTTTATTGCCAACAACCGAAACAGTTCGAACCCTACTAAACGGTGTAGCAAGGTAAATTCCACCAATTACTACGAGAGACATCATCACGATCAACGAGACCGAAATAACATTGAATTCTAACAAATGAATATTTTTGAACCAATTAACCACATTGGCAAACCATTTTTGTAAATGATCGTTAATCTGACTGGTAGAATATTTCTTATTCTTATTAGATTTCTTTATTTCGGATCTTTTTACCTTACCAAAACTATTTCGATTATGTTCTTTTTGGTATTTTGCCCACGGGCTTAAATCATCAAGCTTTTTCTTTTTTGCCATGATCAGCTACCTTTTTTAATTGAGTTCAAAATCTGATAAATTTTTTGAGCAGCGTCAGGTTCTCCCATATTCAAAGCACTTTTTGCCATTTTTTCTCGATATGCATCATCATCCATTAAATTGTTTAATTTATCCATTAAAACTGCAGAATTCAATTCGTTTTCAGGAATGATCTCCGCAGCACCATTGTTTACTAAACTCATTGCATTTTTGGTTTGATGATCATTAGTAACATACGGACTTGGAATTAGAATAGATGGAATCCCTAGGGCCGTGATTTCAGCGAGGCTGGTAGCTCCAGCTCTGCCAACAATTACTGACAATTTACCTAAAATTTCTGGCATATTATCAATATATGGTTTAATTACAACATTTCCCTTTAAATCTTCAGCATTGATTTGATCCATAATCTTTTGAAAATGGACGTTTCCTGTGACGATCAATGTTTGGTAATCTTGTTTACCCAAAGCTTGAATTGACTCCACAACCGTTTGATTAATCTTTTCTGCACCTCGGCTGCCACCAAAGATCAAGACAGTTTGTTTATCATCACTAAGACCAAATTCTTTCCATGAAGCAATTGCCTTAATTTGAGTTACTTGAGTTGCTCGCGGATTACCAGTGCTGACCACTTTTTTTTCAGGAAAATCTTTTTTGGCATCATCAAATGAAATTCCAATTTTAGTGACAAAGCGACTTAGAAATTTGTTGGTTACACCAACTACACTATTTTGTTCATGAATTAAAGTTGGAATCCCCATCTGACTAGCTGCAAATAAAACTGCTCCACTAACATATCCACCCGTTCCAAGCACTACATCAGGCTTAAACTCCTTAATCATCTTTCTTGCCTTGAAAACACTCAGAATGAATAAACCGATTGTTTTGAAATTTTCAATGGACATTGAACGTTTAAACCCTTGAATCTTAATTGTTTCGAACGGAATTCCCTGCTTAGGTACTATTTTACTTTCCAATCCCTTGTGAGTTCCAACATACATAATTTCTGAATCCGGTTCAGCTTTTTTCACTTCTTCTATCACCGCAAGAGCAGGGTAAATATGACCACCTGTCCCACCGCCAGAAACCATTAACCGCATAATTAATCAACTACCTTATCTTTTAAATTATTAACTACTTCAATAAATTCATCACCGCGAACTTCAAAATTTTTATATTGATCCCAGCTCGCCGCTGCCGGAGACAATAGGATAATATCGCCATCTGTACTATCCTTAAAAGCAGTTAGGACTGAGTCAGCAACTTTATCAGAGAATTTTACTTCTTTTATTCCTGCATCAGTTGCCATCTTCGCCATTTTATCACTTGTCTGACCGTTCACAATAATTTCCTTTACATTTCTCATTGAACTTGCCAATCGCGAATAATCATCACCACGATCAAGTCCTCCTGCTATTAAAATAATTGGTGAATCGAACGCTTGTAAAGCCACCTCAGTTGCTTCAATATCAGTTGCCTTTGAATCATTATAAAAAATTCGATTATTAACTTTTGATACAAATTGAATGCGATGGTTAACTCCTGTAAAACTAGATAACACCTTTTTAATAACTTCATTGTTAACGTTTTTAATTTTTGCAACAGCAATAGCGGCCAATGCATTTTCAACATTTTGATCCCCAGGCACACCGATTTTATCGGCATCCATCACAAATTCATTTTTAAAAAATATTTTCCCATTTTCAAGGTAAGACCCATCATGTGATAGTCCTTTTCTTGAGAATGGAATAACTTTTGCCTTACTCTTTGTGGATAGTTCTTGCCACTCAGGATTATCCCAATTCATGACAAGAAAATCATTACTCGTTTGATTTTCCGTAATTCTCATTTTGTCTCGCACGTAATTATCACGTGTACCATGCCAATCCAAATGATTCGAAAAGATATTATTGACAACTGCAATATGTGGATGAAGCTTATCGATCCCGGCCAACATAAAACTCGACAATTCCATCGTCACTATCTCACCTTTCGCTGCCTGTTGAGCAACTCTGGTAGCAGGAATACCAATGTTTCCTGCAAGGTGGGACGTAAATCCGCCGTCATTTAATAGTAAATTAATCATTGTTGTGACAGTTGTTTTTCCATTACTACCAGTAATTCCGATCAATTCAGCATCCATAATTTGATAAGCTAACTCTGGCTCTGAAATGACCAAAATATTGTCCTCTAAAGCAGCCACCAAAACCGGATTCGAGTAAGGAACACCTGGGTTCTTCACGATCGCATCGATTTTGTACGTTTGTAACATTGACTTGTCTTGATTTCCTAGTAAATATTTAATGTTTAAATCATCAAGTTCCTTTAACATTTCTGGATCCTGTTCCTTATTACCATCCGTTACAAACACATTTGCTCCCAGTTTTTGCAACAAAAGAGCGGCACTAAAACCGCTCTTCGCTAATCCAAATACTAAAATATTTTTATCATCATAGGTACTAATAGTTTTCATTTTTAAACTTCCAATTCTATAAAATAGCAATCAAACTGATAATGGCTCCGACAAATCCAACAGTCCAAAAAACGATGTCAACTTTCCATTCACTCCAACCAATCATTTCAAAATGATGGTGAATAGGACTCATTTTAAAAATTCTCTTGCCTGTCAATCTAAACGATGCTACCTGTAGTATCACGCTTAAGGTTTCTAAAACAAAGACAATTCCAATTAAAAGAAGTGAAATTTCCTGATGTAACAAAATTGAGACAGCTGCCAATGCACCACCTAGAGATAGTGATCCCATGTCACCCATAAAAATTTTCGCTGGTTTATGATTAAAAACTAAAAATCCTAACATAGCTCCAACTATTGTGAAACAAAAAATCATTACGGGTTGGTTATTGGCATGTACTGCAATGATTCCGTATGCTCCAAAGGCAATGATTGATAAACCTGCCACTAATCCATCCAAACCATCTGATAAATTAACCGCATTGGAAAAACCAGTAAGCCAAAAAATCACGAACAATACGTACCAAACACCCATATTCCAAAAACCAATTCCTGGCAAATCAATTCCCATTTTTGCATGCATATCAGCAATTACAACAAAAAAAATCACTGCCCCAATTGTGAGACCTAGCATTTTTTGCCAAGCTTTGAATCCTTCATTCTGCCTTTTTAACAGTTTAATACTATCATCCCAGCAACCAATCAATCCAAACTCAATTAAAACAAAAATTAAGATTAAAATACTCTTCGATACACCGCCATTTAAAAAACTAGCAAAAAGTGCCGTAACAGCCACTGCTACAATAAAAACTAACCCCCCCATTGTTGGGGTCCCAGATTTTTTTTGGTGCCATGAAGGACCTTCATCCCTGATCATTTGACCTTCATCACGTTTTCTAAAATAATTTATAAATCCTGGCAATCCAACTATGGTTAAAATTGCACCTAGAACAATTGATGTCCCAATAATCATATTAAATTCTCCCTATTTTAAAGTAACAACTAATGAAGTCTGTCCGTTAATAATCCTTTGACCAACATTTAATGATTGTTTGTCTACAAACCCATGTCCATTAAACTTAACCGAAATCTTACTCATCTGAGCAAATTTTATTACATCGTTTTTAGACCAACCTGTCAGATCCGGAACAATCACAGATCCACTTGTGCCCAATAGCACTCTCTGTCCAACTAATACCTTAGTTCCAGGATTAATTGACTGACTTGTAATAGTGTTATTTGTGCCAAGCTTAACAACTGCCACATTATCTTTACTTAATTCTTTTTTTGCCGTAGCGTAACTTGTTCCAACTAAATTGGGCATGTTAACCGAAGAAGTCAGAACTTGATTCTGTGTTTCCTCATTTGACTCTAAAGCTTGTTTCATTACTGGACCAAATATCTGGTCCATTAACTGCGTTGCCGTTTGAGTTCCTGGTAACTGCGGTTGCTTCATTGTTATATACATAATATAACGGGGGTTTTTAGCTGGAGCCATTCCTGCAACAGAATATAAGTAACTATCATCACCGTTTAAATATCCACTTCCATTAGGATTAGCTACCTGTGCAGTACCGGTTTTTGCTGCAATTCTATATCCTTTGATTTTAAAATCTTGTCCAATACCATAAGATTTATAAACAACATCTTGCATTAGGCTTCGAACTTCCTTAGCAGAAGAAGCTTTAATTGGTTGACCAAGATGTTCAGTTTTCATATTAAACGTAGTCTTCCCTGTATTGGGGTTAACGATTTTTTTAATAAATTGAGGTTTTACCATCTTACCGTTATTTGCAATCGCCGTAAATCCTTGTAGCATTTGCATTTGTGTGACATTGATACCTTGTCCAAACGCTGTATCAGCCCTTTCTATAGGGTAGTCGAATTGAATACTTCCAGGTAGCTCACCCGGTAATCCGGAATCTGTTGACTCCAACAATTTAAATCTTTTGATGTATTTCTCCCATGTTTTACCGCCCATTTTTTGTTCCAAATGCGCCATTGCAACGTTACTTGATAGGGCAAATCCCTTCTCATATGTGATTATTCCCCATCCGGTTCGCTGCCAATCCGGAATTACTTTACCATCAATTGTATAGGTTCCTGATTGATATGTAGCGTTTGGATTAAAATTACCACTGTCTGCGGCCGCGGCAACTGTAAACATCTTCATTGTGGATCCAGGTTCGTACGCAGTCTGGACCAACGCATTATTCCATGATTTACTTAACCCTTTTTTAGTTGACGCATTAAACGTTGGACGTTGTGTTGTTGCAAGAATTGCTCCTGTTTTAGCATCCATAATAGTAGCGCTCATCAAATTAGCATGCACAATTGACTGAACTTTAGACATTTGGGTTTCCATAATATTTTGAAGATTACTATTGATGGTTGTATATACCGTGTCACCGTTCACAGCAGGTCTTTCCACCTGCGATCCTGGAAGTTGATACCCAAATTTATCCTTTTGAATCGACCGCTCACCATCAGCTCCTATGAGCTTTTTATTCAGAACTTTTTCTAGTCCCATAATTCCTGATAATTGAGTTGAGTCAGTTCCCGAGTCATTTTTTTGAATTGCAAGTCCAATTAAATTTGAAGCAAATGTTCCATTTGGATAAAGACGTGCCTCAGATGACACAAAATTAATTCCAGTTAATTTATACGATTCAATCTTTTCCTTAGTTGCAACTGAAATGTTCTTCCCAGCCGAGCCAAATTCAACCTGGAAGGCTTTGCTATCTTCCGGATTTAATGCTTTAAAAGCTTTATTATAAGAAATAGGCAAGTATTTGCTTAAAATCTTGGCCGTTTTATCTTTGTTAGTTACGTAAAGTGGCTTATTATTTGGTCCTACCTGCTTTTTACTTAACACTGCATATAAGTCATAAGTACTAGTATCTTCAGCAATCGGTTGCCCATCAGAATCTAAAATTGAACCGCGTTGAGCACGAATTGTTTTGTTATCGGTGTAAAGTTTTTTAGCTTGACTACTTAAATTAACGCTTTGAACCTTGCCACTAACCGCAATATAAGAAAAGCGACCAATGATTGTCAAAAATATGACGGCTGCAATCAAGAACAGCCATCGGCCAAACATCTTCTGATTGCGTTGAGTCTTTTTTGTATCAGTTGTTCGCTTATTTAAATCTTTCATTTGTTAACATTCCTTATACTCCCTGAATTAAGAGAGAGGTCACCTTGTTTTGCAACTTGATCAAGCCTTCCTTGATCAGATAGCTGGCTTACTTCTTGTTTCAAAACGGTGTTTTGGTTTACCGTTTGGGTAACTTTCTCTTGCGTTGCTTCCATGCTATGTTGAGCATTAGATAATGTTATCTTACCAGAAACAACAACAATCATTAACCCCGCAAGTACAATTCCGAAAAATGTTAAAAGAAAGTTTTCAAATTTTGAGAGTGGCAGCTGCCGTGCCTTAACTACAGTATGAACTTGGTCAAAATCGCCGGCAACCGCACTATTCTTTGTTTTTTGATTCCTTTTTTGTATCGCACTTCCTACATACTCATTTTGTGCCATATGTATTCTCTCCATTTTATTTTATTTTTTCAATTACTCTTAACTTTGCACTATGTGAACGTCTATTTTGGTTAATCTCGTCATTAGACGGTAGGAATGGTTTACGTGATACTAATTTGAAGTTAGGTTTCATTTCTTCTGGAATAACAGGTAAGCCTGCAGGCAAATCTCCGACCTCGGTTTTCTCTTTGAACATGGTTTTTACAAGTCTATCCTCAAGTGATTGAAATGTAATAACCGCTATCCTTCCATTAACATTAATTAATTGTAAAGACTGTTCTAATGACTCCTCAAGTGCTCCTAACTCATCATTAACCGCAATTCTAATTGCCTGAAAAGTTCTTTTCGCCGGGTGTCCACCCTTTCTACGAGCAGCGGCCGGTATACCCTCTTTAATGATTTCAACTAGTTCCTCAGTTGTTTCAATTGCCTTCTTTTGTCGTTCGCTTTCAATTCTTCTAGCGATTGATTTGGCATACTTTTCTTCTCCATAACGAAAGAAAATTCGAATTAAATCCTGATAACTCCAAGCATTAACAATTTCTTTCGCATCAAGGCGTGCATTTTGATCCATTCTCATATCCAAGGGTGCATCAAAACGATAACTAAAGCCACGATCTGCCTCGTCAAATTGTGGGGATGAAACGCCTAAGTCATAAATAATACCGTCCACAGATTGAACGTCCTGTATTAATAATTCTTCCTTAATATTTCTAAAATTACTTTTAATTAAAGTTAGTTTCCCAGATTTGATTTCTTCCTTAAATTGCGTTGCATTAAAGTCAATTGCCGTTTGATCTTGATCAAAGGAATATAATCGTCCTTCCTTACCCAATTGAGATAAAATCAACCCGGTATGTCCACCTCCACCAAGTGTGCAATCAACATAAATACCATCTGGCTTTACATTTAATTCTTCAACTGTTTTTTCTAATAATACTGTTACATGGTTAAATTCATTCATAAATATCACAATCCAAAATCAATTAAATTTTCAGCAATGTCATCAAAGTTTTCTTCGGTTTCTGCTATAGATTCACTCCATCTATCTTCATCCCAAATTTCGAAACGGTTAGAAACACCAACTAATACGCAACTTTTACTCAGCCCTGCGTGCTCTCTCAGTTGCTTAGGTATGTTTATCCTACCTTGCTTATCAAAACTACATTGAGCAGCATCTGCAAATAAGAAACGTACAAATGCACGATTGTTACGCTTATTAGTTGGCAATTGACGTAGTTTTTCTTCAACTAACTTCCATTCTGAAAGTGGGTATCCAAAAATGCACCCGTCTAATCCTCTGGTAATGATAAAATCATCACCCAAATCATCTCGAAACTTTGACGGAACTATTAAGCGACCCTTAGTGTCAATAGAATGCTTATATTCGCCCATAAACACTACAGAATCGCCCCTTTCATTACGTATAAATTAATATTACCACTTCCCTCCACTTTCTACCACTTCATTTAATAAAATTAAATATTACATTGTAAAAAGCAATAAACGCCCGATTTAAACGTTGAATTAGTGGCTTTTGTAAAAGTGGGAGAATTTTATAGATTTTACTAATTTGATAATGCAATTAAGTTACTGTAGAATGTTCATGAAAGAATCTGAAAGAGAGATATTTTTTAATGAATAATAAAAAGAAAAAAACAAGCACTTTTCAAATCGTTCTCAGAACCTTTATATGGCTAATGCTTATCTTAACCATCGGAACCGCTGTTTTTACAGTTGTTCAGGCCCTCATTCCTGGGTACTAAATAAAAAAGTGATTCGCGGAAGATTTTTCCGTGAATCACTTTTTTATTTATAATATATTTGCAGTTATACTGGCATCCGCTACTCTTTTTGGCGATAAACTTTTCGAGGCTTGCTTCCCTCTTGAGGTCCAATTATTCCACGTTCTTCTAACTCATCAATTAATCTGGCAGCTCGATTGTATCCAATTCTAAATTTTCTTTGAAGCATCGAAGTACTTGCCTTTTGCATATCAACAACTAGTTCAACTGCATCCTCATAATATTCATCAATTTCAGAGTCAGCTTCACTTTGATTTGTTTCTTCATCGGTCACTACTAAATCATCGTCGTAGTCTGCATCCTGTTGATTTTTAACAAAAGCAATTACTCTTTTAACGTCATCATCCGATATAAATGCGCCTTGGACGCGTTCCGGCTTGTTCTGCCCCATTGGAAAATACAACATGTCACCTCGCCCTAAGAGTTTTTCGGCACCATTTTGATCTATGATAGTTCGCGAATCCGTACCACTGGCAACTGCAAATGCGATTCGTGATGGCACGTTAGCCTTAATCAATCCAGTTACAACATCAACCGAGGGGCGTTGAGTCGCAATGATCATGTGGATTCCAGCAGCTCTTGCAAGCTGAGCTAAACGAATAATTGCATCTTCTACTTCATTGGAAGCAACCATCATAAGATCTGAAAGCTCATCTACAATTACTACTATATAAGGTAAGTGAGGACGTTGTTTTCCATCTTGATTTAAATCATCCACTAAATCATTATACCCTTTTATGTTTCTAACATTAGCCTCAGCAAACAAATCATATCGCCGCTGCATCTCTGCCACAACCTTATGCAATGCCCGCGCTGCTTTTTTTGAGTCCGTAACCACTGGTGTTAGTAAATGAGGTATGTCATTATAAACACCTAGCTCAACTTTCTTCGGATCAATCAAAATAAATTTTACTTCGTCGGGCCGCGCATTCATCAGCAATCCGGTAATAATTACGTTAATCATTACCGATTTCCCAGAACCAGTCGCTCCCGCAATAAGTAAATGTTGCATTTTAACTAAGTCACTCAGAACCAAATTTCCAGAAACATCTCGCCCAATAGGCACCTGTAAAGGTGCATCTGAATGTGGTGCTTGCGCTTCAATCACATCTCGAAAACCTACTGGTGAAATATGCTGATTGGGAACCTCAATTCCAATTAAGGACTTTCCTGGTATAGGCGCTTCAATACGAATATCTTTTGCCGCCAACGCCAGAGCAATATCATCCGCTAATCCCACAACTTTGCTAACCTTTACTCCAATAGCAGGATGTAACTCATATTCCGTAACCGATGGCCCGAGCTTTACACTTTCAACCGTCGCATCAACGCCAAAACTATTTAGCGTTTCTTGTAATATTTTTGTGTTTTTCTTGATAGCATCATATTCACCACTCTGATCAGTTGCTTCAGTTTTAGTCAGTAAATTAGTTGAAGGCAATTTATAATCTGGATTGACCTGGTTATCCATACCAAAACCACTATCACTATCAGTTTTCTTCACATTATTATTCTTCATTTTGTCGGAAGCTACTTCAATTGTTGGTTCTGCGGTTTTATGTTCAACACCACTAGTTCCATCCACAATAATTGGTTCATTGTGGTCTGCAATTGGTTGTTTTGGCTCTACCTCTTTTGGAAATGAATCTTTCCTATTACGTTTAGGAATTTTATTTGAAGTTTTAGTTTGCTTTTTAACCATTTGGTTTACAACAGTCAGCAGCTTTTCTTTTAAAATATTAAACAGTCCCACTAAACGTTCAACTAACCAACCAAACATAATTGCAATGTTTTCAAGGACCTCATCAATCGGAATATTAAATAAAACAACAATTCCAAATACGAAAAGTAATGTACAAACTACCCACACGCCAATCAAGGTAAATGCAAAATGAGTTAACTCAAAAATACTTGCACCAATTACGCCCCCACCAACCGGATTATTGGCAGTTTGCTGAATAAAGCCTTCATTCACAGCATTAATGGTTACATTAAGAAAGTTAGAGCCAATTTGTTTTGATGACACAAAATTAATTTCCTCAAACAAAATATAGGCCATGTATATTAAACTTAATCCCCAAACATAATGCAATCTTTTCTTAAAAGAGAACTCTTTTCCAGTAAATAGCAAATAGCCACCATAAATCGTTAGTATGGCAAACACAACCTGACTCGTATTCCCAACAAAAAACCGAACCATATTTGCGATCACTATTCCAATAAATCCAGCATCGAAAAAACCTAATAACCCAACTAGAACAAAAACTAATCCCCAAATATTTTTAGCTGGAACTGTTTGTCGTTTCTTTTTCCTTTTCTTTGCCATTCCCGCTCCTATTTCAGCTTATCATTTTCATATAAATGACTTTTATCTAATCCAGGAAAATCTTGTTGCCTCAGTGCTTCATAAACAATTAGGGCAACCGTATTTGATAAATTTAGCGCGCGAATATTCTGGTCGTTTTGGGGAATACGAATTGCGTTTTCGGCATACTGTCGCATAAATGGTTCAGGTAACCCGGTTGTTTCCTTTCCAAACAAGAAATAATTATCTTCTTCGCTCACGTAATTTTCTTCACTGTATGCTTTACTTGCAAACTTAGAAACAACAAATAACCTTTGGATATTCGGTACAGTTTTTAAAAATTCTGGTAGATTTTCGTGGTATCTAATTTCAACTTTATCCCAATAATCTAATCCAGCACGTTGAACAGTTTTATCATTAATTTCAAATCCCAATGGCTTGATCAAATGTAATACTGAATTAGTTCCAGCACATGTTCTTGCAATATTTCCAGTATTGGCTGGCATCAATGGTTCAAATAGGACAATATGATTTGTCATTTAATTATAGTCTCCTTTAAGATAAAAAAAGTAGCAGCCCGTAACATTGCCACGAACTACTACGACATATTTAACTGCTGTCTAACAACGTTTCTAACTTTAAAAAGTCTAGCACTAATTTTAAATCAGAGCAATAAAACCTAAAGCCTAATATCCACCAATCTCACTTTTAAACACCTCAAATGCATGAGTGATCAATACCTTTAAAACAGCATAAATTGGAATTCCAAAAATCACACCCAATATTCCAAACATCTGTCCTGAAGCAAGTAATACAATCAAAATAGTGACTGGATGAATTGCTAAATTACTTCCAAGAATCAACGGCGAAATTAAACGACCCTCAATTGTTTGTTCAATAGCAAAAACAATCAATACTTCTAATAGCATCATCGGTGACATGAAGGCTCCAACCACAATTGAAGGAACCATGGCTAGAAAAGAACCTAGATACGGAATTAAATTCAAAAATCCGGCTGCAATTCCGATTATTAACGCAAACTTCAACCCAATTATTGTATACCCAATGTAAAAAAGTACACTTACAAAAAAAGCGACAATCAATTGTCCACGGATATATTGGCTTACTTGCGTATTAACTTCGTCTAAAATCTGTTTAAAACCTGCACGTCGATCTTTAGGGAAAAAATGAGCAATGTAACTTGGTAGATTATGACCATCTTTCAATAGATAAAACAAAATAAATGGCATCGTAATAATTCCGATAATTACCTTCGTCAAGGTGCTTAGCACACTTCCAAGCGACGTAACAGTATGATTAGCAAAATCACTCAAACGGGCCGTCATAGAAGCAACAGTATCTTTGTTAACATGTTGGATCTGTTTTTGTACCCCATCCAATCGGGGATCTTTCAAAAAGTTATTAACTTCAGAGGCCGCATGATTCCAATAGTCAGGCCAATTGTTAATTAAAGAAATCGTTTGACTTCGAATAACCGGAATCAATGCAACAATTCCCCAAATGATCAAAATAGTAATCAGGATAAAAATGCCTGTAATCGACCAAATTCTATTCCATTGGTATCTTTTTTCAAGCAAATCTACCAGCGGATTAAGCAAATAATAAAACACACCTGCCAAAACAATTGGAAGCCCAACAATTTTAAAGAACTGCTCAAATGGCGTAAAAATCCACGTCACTTTTGAAAGAAGTAACAACACTATTAATACCAGAATGGTTATTATTAGCCCATTAACAATCCTGTTATTTAAAATCAATCTACTAAACCAAGTTCGAAATCCATTAGTTTGCGGTCTATTTTTCATACAATTATCTCCAACTAATTATATTCAATAGTATCTCCGACTTTAAAGGTCGGAAAAGTTGAGGGATCAAGATAAATTGCACTTTCCATGGGTTTATCGGGAACTTCTTTAAAAACAAGGGTGACATGTCCAATTGTTGAAAGGTTCTTGTTAACCAAGCTTCCAACATAATTAATTTTATAAACACTTGAATTAATCTTGATACTTCCACCGATTTTGAGATCAAAAGCAGCATCCGTTAAAATTTTCTGTTCAATCGCAACATCTTTCAAATCCGAAGTCGCTGTCTCATCAAAGAAAATAACTAACCCATCCTCTTTTGAAATTGCGTTCTTACCAATACCCTTAACCTCTGCTTTTATCATAAATATCACTCCTGAATTAATAATAGTGTAATTGTATCATAAAAACTTGTTCGTAAACGCATTCATAGCTGATTATGATATACTTAATCCTATAAAATTCGAGGAGGCTTTACCATGATAGAAGAAATTCTTTTCGGAACCTATACAAAAAAAAATAGCCAAGGTATTTATAAAATGAAATTAAATACGGAGACTAAAACATTGAATCATCGGGCGTTGGTTGCCAAAATAAGTAATCCAACCTATATTACAAAAAGTAAACAAAATTTTATTTATGCAGTCGATAAGTATAACAACGACGGTGGTGTTGCAGTTATTGATACAAATGCAACACCCGCACAAGTCGTTCAGCATGTCGTTCAACCTGGTACTCCACCAGCTTATGTGACAGTAACTAGCGATCAAAAATATGTCCTCGACGCAAACTATCATGAAGGAACATTACACTCTTATGCAATTAAAAAGAGCGGTATTTTAGAGCCAGTAGATACTTTTTCGAATACTGGAAAAGGACCTCGTCCTGAACAAGACGGATCTCATCTTCATTTTGTTGATGAGACACCTGATGGCAAACTTGTGGCTTGCGATCTTGGTACCGACCAAGTATTCGTTCTTGATTTCAATGATGGACTATTCAGTGTAGCATCTACGTACCAGACCGAATCCGGATTTGGACCTCGTCATATCGTTTTTGCTCCAAACTCTAATACTGCATATTTAGTGGGAGAATTATCCAGTCAAGTTGAAGTACTATCATATTCTGCCGGTCAACTCAAACATATTCAAATCGTAAAAACCATCCCTGAAACTTATACTGAACATAATGGTGCAGCAGCAATCCGCATTTCGGCAGACGGGAGATTCTTATATGTATCAAATCGCGGTTTTAATACTATTGCAGTGTTTAGTATTAACTCGGATCACACTTTAAACGAAATCCAAAATATTACCACAGAAGGCGATTTCCCTCGAGATTTTAATTTTAATTCGGACCAATCGTTTGTAATTTGCGCTAATCAAGAAACAGATAATGTGACTTTGTATACCCGTAACGCTGATGATGGCAAATTAACCGCTGTTCAAAAGAACATTGAAGTGCCAGAAGCAGTTTGTGTGTATGTTGGATAAAGGAGTAATTTTTTATGTTAAAAGAAATCGCTGTTGAAAATTTCACGGAGATACCAAATGCAATCAATAAAGGAGCTAACAGAATTGAGTTGTGTGATAACCTCACCGTTGGTGGTACAACCGTTAGTCGTGGCGTTATGGCTGAAACTCAAAAATATGCTTCCGAACACGGAATTCCCGTCATGGCAATGATTCGTCCTCGCTCGGGTAACTTCGTATACAACGATACCGAACTAAAAATCATGGAAAATGATATCTTTTCGGCTCAAGAACTCGGTATAGATGGTATCGTGATTGGTGCATTGACTCCATCAGGATCAATTGATGAAGAAGCTATGGAACAATTAATTGCAGCGGCTGGCGGTATGCGTATCACCTTCCATATGGCATTTGATGCAATTCCAATAAAAAAACAATCAGCGGCTCTTGAGTGGTTGATTGCAAACAACGTTGATCGAATACTGACTCACGGTGGTGACTTATCACAACCGATTGAATCAACTCTTGATAATATAAAAACAACCATAAGCCAAGCTCATGGTCGCATAATCGTTTTACCAGGTGGTGGCATCAACTTTTCAAATGCTGAATCAATTGCCAAAAAATTAAAAGTTAACGAACTCCACGGAACAAAAATTATCCAATTGTAGATCAGCAATCTCATTTAATATTTTTAACCCTTAACCTGACATGTTATTTCCAAATAAGTAGCCATCAATAAAAGACCAAACGACAATTCAGAACTGCCATTTGGTCTTTTTTAATTGAATTTATGCTTTCAATTTAAAAACTGTAGATAAGCTTTTAGTTTCATTGAATTATTCATAATCATTTCCTAGCACCCTTGCAAAAATCTTATCAACATTTCTTAGTTGTCTCTTGTAGTCGAATAAACTTTGTATCTTCCTTAGCCCAAGAGACTTAACAATTTCTTTGTTTTCTAATAACGCATCTACAAAATCATTCCCAGATTGCCAAATTTCCATTGTTATAGGCTGCACTGTATCATACGCTTCTTCTCTGGACCACCCTGCATCAATCAGACTTAGCAATACTTGTTGCGAGAACACTAATCCATGCGTCATTTCTAGGTTTTGACGTATTCTGTCTTCATCAATCACCAAATTGTTTAAAATATGATCCATTCTTGTCAAAATATAATCTGTTATTTCTGTTGAGTCTGGTAAAATAACTCTTTCGGCGGATGAATGTGAAATATCCCTTTCATGCCATAAATTGATATCTTCAAACGCAGTAATCATTTGTCCTCTAACAACTCTTGCAAGCCCACTAACATTTTCAGAGCCAATTGGATTACGTTTATGTGGCATAGCTGAAGAACCTTTCTGTCCCTTTGCAAACCCTTCTCTAAATTCCCCAACCTCAGTTCGCGATAAATGTCTTATTTCGGTAGCTATTTCCTCAATTGTTGAACATATTAGACTCAATACACTCAAATATTCAGCATGCAAATCGCGTGGTAATATTTGAGTCGAAATTTCTTGGAAACTCAATCCTAATTCCGAACAAACATATTCTTCAATTTCCATTGGTACGTTGGCAAATGTCCCAACTGCCCCACTAATTTTACCAACTTCTATTCTTTTTCTAATACTTTCAAAGCGCTCCTGATTTCGTTCCATTTCAGAATACCAGCGCAAAAATTTCAAGCCAATGCTAGTTGGTTCCGCATGAATACCATGTGTCCTTCCAACTGAAATTATATTTTTATATTTTCGGGAATATCTGGCAAGCGTCTGCAAAATCTGACTTAAATCATCCTCGATAATTAAATTTATCTGCTTCAAACGAATAGCTTGTCCAGTATCTACCACGTCTGTACTCGTCAATCCGTAGTGTATCCACTTTTTTTCAGGCCCTAAACTTTCTGAGACGGCGCGTGTAAAGGCAATAACATCGTGATGTGTCTCCTGTTCTATCTGATAAATTCTATCAATATTGAATTTAGCATTTTGTTCAATCAGTTTTGTATCTTTATCTGAAATTTTTCCAAATTGATTCCATGCTTTTACTACGGCAATTTCGACTTTCAACCAACTTTTGAATTTGTTTTGTTCAGACCAAATCTCACTTGTTTTCTTATTTGTATATCTATCGATCATTAAATCTCTCCTCTTAAACTTATTTATTTTCATTTTATCACATTTAAACGAACTATTTAAAGATATATTTTTGATTAAGTTCGTATTTTGTCTTGAATTAAGCTCACAAAAAATGATAACATGAATATATTAAATGTTTTACGAACTTTAAAGGAGGATTTTATGTCAGTTTCAGTTGTAATTGGAAGTCAATGGGGCGATGAAGGAAAAGGTAAAATAATTGATCTGTTAGGACAGTCTGCAAACTTTACTGTTCGATATTCAGGCGGAGATAACGCTGGACATTCTTTAGTGGTTGGAAATCAGCATTTAGCTCTCAGCCTTGTCCCTTCCGGAATTCTTAATCAAGACGCTACATGTGTGTTAGGAAATGGGGTTGTGATTAATCCTAAGACATTATTAGACGAAATAACTCAGTTAAATGATTTGGGCATTAAAACTGAACATCTAAGAATTTCAGATCGTGCGCATGTTATATTGCCCTATCATATTTTGCAAGATCAGCAGCAAGAACGTGAGCTCAGCAAATTGGGAAAGCCAATAGGTACCACAAACAAAGGAATTGGCCCAGCTTACATGGATAAAATGCAACGAATTGGAATTAGGGTTACCGATCTTATTGATTATTCTATCCTTGAAGAAAAGCTTAAATTTAACTTTGAGCAGAAAAAGCGTTTGATTGATGAGGATTTATGGAATGAGATGCCCACTTTAGAACAGATTATTAAGGAGTATTCGCATATGGGCGTTCTTCTTGCTCCCTTGATAACAGATACCACTGATCTTTTAAATACAGGTATTCAGAATGGTGAAAAAATCCTTTTAGAAGGAGCTCAGGGAGCTATGTTAGACATTGATCATGGTACATATCCCTTCGTGACCTCTTCTAACCCAACCGCTGGTGGCTCCTCAATCGGAAGTGGAATAGGTCCAACTAATATAAATAAAGTCATTGGTGTTGCAAAAGCATACGTTTCTCGCGTTGGAGAAGGACCATTTCCAACTGAACAGTTAAATTCGATTGGTAATAAAATTAGGGAAAAAGCTCACGAATATGGAACTGTAACTAATCGTCCTCGTAGGATTGGATGGTTTGACGGAGTAATGATGAAATACGTTTCTGAAGTGAATGGCTTTACTGACTTAGTAATTAATTGCCTTGATATCCTTTCTGGAATTAAAACAATTAAAATTTGTACCGGCTATAAAACCGCTGATGGAAAAATCATTGATTATTATCCTGCTTCCGACAAATTGCTCCAAGCTATGACGCCGCAATATTTGTCTTTACCTGGTTGGTCAGAGGATATTACAAATATTACATCCTTCGATGCATTGCCACAAAACGCACAAAATTTCTTGAAAAGCATTGAAAAAATCACAAAGGTACAAATCAGCGCATTCTCTGTAGGTGCAGATCGTTCTAAAACCATAAAAATTAATGACCTGTGGTAACAACTTGAATATTTAAATAAAAATGACTTAACTTTGAGTGAACATTCAAAGTTAAGTCATTTTTATTTGTTTCATACTAACCGAAACAAGCACCTTCAGGAATACGAATTACCGCATTAATCCAAAAAAAATCATAGCAAAGTTGAAATAAACAAAAAGTGATGTTAAATCACTTAATGTTGAAATAAAAGGTCCATTTGCTAAAGAGGGATTAAACTTAAACTTATTCAAAAAGAGTGGAATTAAGCTTCCAAAAATGTCGGACAAAAAGGTTGCAGTTGCAATTGATAGTCCAATCGATAATCCTTCTGTAAAATCTTGCTGCCAAATTCCAACAATCAAATAACCTAATACTCCAACCACAACTCCAGAAAAAAAAGCTGTCAAAATTTCATTAAAAAATAGCCTTCCTTGATGTTTTCCTTCAAGTCCATTGGAAATTTTACTAGTAAACACCGCTAAACTTTGCGTTCCAGCGTTACCTGCGGTTCCCATTACTAACGTCATGAACATTGCCAGAACACTCTTTTCGCGTAGTAAGTTTCCATAGTAGCTAATTAACTTTGAACTTAATAAGCCTAGCAAAAGCAACAATATCAAAGTAGGAAGCCGGCTTTTAAGTGAAGCCCATAAAGTCGAAGTCGCTCTTTCTTCGGAACTAATTCCAGCTAATTTTGTATAATCATCAGCTGACTCCTCGTCAATAACATCGATGATATCATCGACTGTAATAATGCCTAACAACTTATTTTTATCATCCACTACAGGTGTTGCAACAAAATTATAATCCCGAATTTGTGTCGCAATATTACTCTGCACTTCATTCACATCAACGGATAGTACATTAGTCGTCATTATTTGATCTATAAATGCATCATCTGAATTTACAATCAGATCTCGCACTGATAAGACTCCAACCAAGTGATCAACTTCATTCACAACATAAATATACGAAATGGTCTCTGCATATTCAGCTTCTTGTCTGACTTGATGCATGGCTTCCCCAATTGTAAAACCAGTTGGAATCGAAACGAACTCTGTTGTCATCAGAGCACCTGCAGTTTGATCCTTATAATCTAAAAGTTGTTTAATCCTTGCAGAATCTGAAGGATCCATGTAGTTAAGCAATCTTGATAGCTTATCTTGTCTAACCACTCCCAAAATATCTGCTTCATTATCTGAAAACATCTCTGACAACATTTGCGCAGCATATCGTGCTGGCATTTCATCCAAATACCCCGCAATTTCTCCTGGATCTTCATCTAATTCATCAAATGTATCCGCAATTTCTTCTGGATTCAAATAAATATATACCGCTTTTCTTTCGCTTTCAGTTAAGCCACTAAAAAAACGTCCCTGATCGAATTTGTGAAGTTCAAAAAATGCGGTTCTAAATTGTTCGCGATCGTTTTCTTTTAAATATAGTTTTAATTTTTCGAAATTCTTTTGATAATTCTCCACTTTATTCTTCCTTTAATTGTTTCCAAGCATTTATCATATCTTCACTAATTGGAATTTGACACTTAATATCTTTTTGATCAAATGGACTATAAAACTGCAAACTATAGCAACAAAGGGCCTGTCTTTTCAAAATGACTCCCCTATCATTTTGATTATATAAAGGATCACCCAATAACGCATGACCAATTGATGCCATATGTACTCTAATTTGATGTGTTCGTCCAGTATGCAGTCGTATTTCAACTAACGAGTATCCTTTCATTTCTTTTCTAACCCAATACTCAGTTAAAGACTTCTTACCATCTTCGCCGACCATTCGTTTTATAAAAGAACTTGGATCACGTTTTATGAACGAATCGATTACACCATATTTTTTCGGAAAATATCCAACAACAATTGCTTTATACATTTTTTTGATACTATGCTTTTTTAATTGACGATCCAAAACAGTATGCGCAAATCGATGCTTGGCAAACAAAACTAATCCTGAGGTATCTTGATCCAGTCTCGTAACTACGTGAACAATCTGACTTTCATTTTTGCTTTCGTATAAGTAATATTTCACACGATTAACCAGTGTATCAACCTGATTAGAACTTGACTGTACTGTGGCTAAATATGGAGGTTTATTAACCACTAAAAAATTATCATCTTCATAAACTATTTCGATACTTTTTTTGGAAAACGTCACATGCGGATTGCTAGGTTCAGCAGGTAGCCTTACCTCAACGATGTCTTTTTGTCTAACCATATAATTAGTATGCCGATCAACACCATTAACTTTTATATTTCCACCATTAAACTTGATACTTTTCAATAAAGATCTTGATATTCCCATGCTCATTAAGAAAGTCCGCAAATGCTGCGGACTTTCGTTGTTTACTTGCCACTTAAATATCATCGATATTTCCAATAAAAGCGTTTCTAACGCGATTCCAAAAACCAGTGTGACGATATTTAATGAATTTTACCTTTCGAGTTGAAATACGGTAATCAACAGAAAGAACTGCTTCTCCGACTACATCAATTCTATCAGCGGTGAAATTAAATGTTCCTCCAGCCGTAACTGGTCGAATTGTCACGGTTTCATTAGGAGCCATAATTAATGAGGCACCAACAGTTTTAAAAACTCTGTTATTAATTGAAGCAATCTCGGCCATCTGTAAAACTTCCAGTCTAGGATGAACAATAGCGCCGCCTACTGAACGATTATACGCTGTTGAACCAGTTGGAGTTGAAAGACATAGGCCGTCACCTCTAAACCGTTCAAATAATTCATCACCGATGTATACGTCTGCAACTAAAGTTCCCGATAACTTTTTAATTGTAGACTCGTTGACAGCATAGAATTTAGAGATGCTTCCATCCGCATACTTAACATTAATATCTAGCATTGGATAGCCGACTTCTTCACCCTGGTCTCTAACCAGCGCCTCAACCAATCCGGTCAATTCATAATCGCGCCAATCTGTATAAAATCCAAGGTGTCCTGTATGTACACCAACAAAACGAACCCTATCAAGTCGTGGTAAATATTCTTGGACCGCAGATAATAAAGTCCCATCACCGCCAATTGTAATTACAACATCGGGATTCTTATCATCGATTTCAATCTTGCTCTCTCTCAATAGTTCGACTAATTTTTCAGAAACCATTACTGATGTATCACGATCTGAATGATATAAAGCAACTTTCATTGTTATTTGCCTCGTTATTTTGTTTGTGATTTCATTATTTCTTTTTTTATATCGGACATTTCTTTATCAAGTTCATATGACTTTACAGATGCGATCTTTAGACGTTTCCTTAAATCTTCAGGAAATTCACCATCAAATTTATAATTTAATGCATGTTCAATGGTTGCCCAAAAATTCATTTCTAATGTTCGAACTTGAATTTCAGCAAGAATTTTCTTTTGACCATTCATCATTTGTACGGGATACTCAACAACGATATGGTATGATCTATAACCACTTGGCTTTTCATTTTCAACATAATCGCGTTCTTCGATAATTGTCATATCAGTACGTTTACGTAAAAGATCAACCACCGTATAGATATCCTCCACAAATTGACACATAACTCGAACACCCGCTATATCCTGCATGTCCTGCTCAATACGACTCTCATCAACCTGACGTCGTACCATTTTTTCAGTTATACTATCAACCGGTTTCACCCGTCCTGTAACAAACTCAATTGGACTAACTCCACTGGTACGCATAAATTGTGTCCGCATACCACGTAGTTTAACCTTTAGTTCATCAACGGCTTGTTGATATGGCACAAGAAAATTATTCCAATCCTCAACCATTCTGTATCCCTCCCATAGTTCCTCAAGATTTAATTTTATCACATTCACCATCTTTTTTTTAACTCATCCCCTTCAAACAAATTAATTGCATTTAATCATAAATTTGTTAAAGTAGATTAGGTCAATAACAGAGCAAGTACTTTGGAGGATTTTCATGTTAGAAGCATATCTTTACGTCACTCCGTGGGGTGAACATTGTTTTAATTGCGAAAAAGAAACTTTAGATTATTTTCAGCACACTCAAGAAAAGGTTGATTTTAAAATCATTCCTGTTTTAAACATTAAAATTGTCCGTGAATATATTGAAACCCATAACCAGCCTGGACGATCACGCAGTGAAGGTGATTATAATTTACTTTTTTCTCAGATGTATCATACTACCCTTGACTACAAGGCTGCATGTTATCAGGGAAAACAGCGAGGGAAAAAATTCCTCTATGCGCTACAGACAGCAATGATTAAACGCAAGGATTTTTATACAAAAACTTTAGGAACTGAAGTTGCATCAATGGTTGGTTTGGATTTAGAAATGTTTGAATTAGACCGTGATTCTAATATGGCCAAACGTGAATTTAAAAAAGACCAAGAACTCGCACAAGAAATGGGAGTGACTGTTGAGCCATCTGCAGTCGTTTTCAATGCTCCTGGTGAGGATTGTGGTATTTTACTAGAACAGTACGATCGATCAACTCTTGAGGCTGTTTGTCAATTAGATATAGTACACCCTCATCCCATCTCCAATTTCAATCCACATATCATTTAAGAGAACGGGCCCGTCCACTATTCATAAATAGTGGACGGGTTTTGTTACCAAAAAATTTATTTCATACATTATCCATTTTCGTGGGTAAAGCCTCTGTGTGGAAGTACCTCAATCGACTTTTTACATCGTTTAGGTCTCGTTTTTAAGTTGAATTGCTCGACTGGTTTTCCTTATTTTGCTACCTGGAGTAAATAGAGATTATGCTTTAGTTTTATATCATTTTTACACATGATTCTCTCTTACTAGTTTCAACTCATTATCGTATTTCATTAAAAGGGATATTTCTTGAACATCTTTAATTTTTTCCATTGAGTCGTGATACCATTTAAAATTTTTCTCGGTTCGATATATATAACCATTAATCATTTTAATATATCCGGTTCGCATTAAAATAGATTTGAATAAATCCCTATCGTCATGAAACGTGGCTATACGGTTGTTTGGGGCAATATTTTCTAACATTTGAATAAAACTGATTCTTTTTAAAAAAGGAATATCATTTTTATTCATTGCTGATACTTCTCTCGGAAAATGTGAGATCCACGGGCTTCCTTCAAGCGTTTTATGACTTTCATACAGCTCCTTTTGAAGACTAACAAACTTAATATTCCAGTGCTTTCCAAACAAACATTTTTTATCCAATTTACATCATCAATTAAATTGCTAGTTTGAAAAAATTTAGCATTTTCCCTCTCAATTTGTTGCCACTCAACAATATTATTCCAATCTAGTTCTACCTGACTTCTTCTATATATGTTTCTCCCCATTGTCGTTACTCTAAAATTAGAATATAGCCAATATTTTCCATACTTATCTACACCAAAAAATGATCTACCAAATTGTGTAGTCTTCCCAAATTTCATAGCTGTACTTTTTAATGATCGCGGTGCTAAATGATTTGGGCCAGCAATCCACCAAGATCGAATTCCAATTGATTTGTAGTCCTCTTTCCGTCGGATTATCTCCTCTAAAGTAATTGGACTGCATTGTATTTCGACAGCTAGTCTTATCAAGTTGTCTTTCACAAAAACGTCTATTCTCCTGCCTATATCTTTTTGCACATATTCAGCAAATGCCTCCATACCTTCTCTTTTAAACATTGCAATAATTTGTCGTTTTACATCTTTATGCAGGGAAGATTCATTCTTTCCTTCGTTCTTTTTTCACACGTGTTGGCATGACGAAAATATGGAATACATGATTCTCCTCTACATATTAAAAGTTTTCTTGAACACCGTGGACAAATATACTTATTTTTGTTAAGTGCATTTTCGGCCAAGATAAAATTTCCATCTAAATCAACAGCAGTTTTCATTATCCACCCCAGATTTAGAATACAAAAAAAGAGTACTTTTTCTTCAAAAGTACTCTAAATTTAATTAAAGAAATGTCGAGCAGTTTCAAATGCAGCTGCCTCAATTATTACCTTTCCATGCTCAAGGAGAAAGTCCTTAGAAACATTGGCTGGATCCGCATATTCATACGCTAACGCCATTTCATTTTGCACTGCATCATTAGATAATCCTTCATTATGCATATAAAATGTAATCTCTAAATAATAGACGCCATTGTATTTATAAAGAATGGACTCAATTCCGTTATTTGAAAATACTGCCGCTATCTTTGGTAAACTCTCGAAGTCAGGCAACTTCAGAATGAAACTTTCAATCTGTTTATCTTCTGTGTAACTGTCCAGATCAGCGGGATCATCACCCATATTATCGACTTCCCCCTGTGCATCCGGTTCTGCCAATTTATGTTTTAAGAAATCTGACACCTTATCCAATTCTACATTAGATGTTTCCTTCTTATTATCCGCCTTAATAATCGCATCAATACTTTCAGCTGGATTCTTGCTAATATAAAGTTCCATACCATTATTGTTTGGTAAAACTTGGAAAGTAACGGCTTCATTATTCGTAAATTGGTGATCCTTATCAACTTCTTCAAGAATACTGTAAAAGAAGTCCTCTATTTCTTTATGGTTCCCTAACAGGTCTAAAAAAGTAATGCCACGTTCTGTTAAATCATCAGGTCCGATTGTAACCCTAATTGTATCGTCATTAATTCTTTCCATTTCCATAAATCTGCGCCCCCTACTCTACGGGTAAATAAAAAAATAAATCTAAGAGATATTATCCCATAGATTTATTATTTTGCAATAAAACACTCCTAAAGGTTAGCTAATTGACGAGCTTCTGCTAATTCAAGTTGGCGAACACTTCTTGGTAAGAAACGACGAATTTCATCTTCGTTATATCCTACTTGAAGTCGCTTGTCGTCAATCATAATTGGTCGACGCAACAATCCAGGATTCTCCTGAATCAAATCAATTAATTGTTTTAAAGGCAAATCTTCTAAATTTACGTGTAACTTTTGAAATACTTTCGAACGCTTAGAAACAATCTCTTCTGTTCCATCTTCAGTCATTCGTAAAATTTGTTTAATCTCATCTTCATTAAGTGGTTCTGAGAAAATATTTCTTTCCTGATATGGAATATCATGTTCCTCTAACCATGCTCGTGCTTTTCGGCAAGATGTACAACTTGGGGATGTATATAAAGTGACCATATAAGTGACCTCCTAGTTCATTTGTATAATCCTTAACCTATGTTTACATTGTAAACCGATTTTTAAAATATGTCCATAGTTTTTTGAATGTTTTTTCTTATGAAATGTAAGCTAATATTATACTAAAACGCAATAATTGTGTATTATTTTAACGTAGTAAATCATTTTTAAATAATTAGTACTTTTCTTCACAAATTTTTCTTAATTTTTTTATTATAATCTTTAATATAAATTACTTATTAATTCAGATTGATTTTTTTACCCAATACGGGCAGAAAAATATCATTCGGATTCTTAGAGTAATCCTTAGTTTCACTAAGCATCCTTTTTAAATCACGCTGAGTTGGTAGATGGCTAATTATTAATTTCTTAGAATTTGACTCATCAAATACTTCTGCCGTTTCTTTAGTTGTCAGATGCCATCTCACGCCTGCTTGATCAGCAAAAAAATTTGTATCAGTTATTAATAAGTCACTATTTTTAACAAAACTACTTAACCCATCAAAAATTGTTGTATCAGAGGTAAAACAAAAAACTTTACCAGATTTAGTTTCCGTAATTCGAGTTGCAAAAGCAGGAACAGGATGAACAGTTTCTAGAAATTCAATTTTAAAAGGGCCTAAATCAATTCCGTTCACATCATATGCAATTCCTTTTGTTGCATCAGGCCACGTAAGTGATGCAAAATTCAAAGGATCTTTAAAGTGACCATATATGGGCAAAACAGGATGTTTTCTGCTCCCCCGTTTTAACTGCCACAAGTACTGTAAAACTCCAATATCTGCCGTGTGGTCATGATGATAATGCGTCAACAAAACTGCATCTAACTCTAGGGGGTCTATATGTCTCTCTAATTCCAATAAAACACCCGATCCAGCATCAAGAAGTAAATTAAAGTCGTCACTTTGAACTAAATAACCGGTTGTCCCCACTCCATTTTCAGGATAACCACCATAGTAACCAAGAATTGTAATTTTCATAATAGAATACCTCCAACTAATTTATACCTATTTTAACATCAATGCGAAAACCTTTTCATTATGACCATTTTAATCCTATAATGTAGATATGAATTACTACACAGGAGGAATTTTCATGATTACACAACTTTCTACAACTTTTGGTAGCTGGAACATTTTAAATCAAATCAAAAAAAACAATCCAAGTAGAGAAATGGTCGTTCTCTCTGGCACGTCTTCTCAAACCGACTTACAATTAGTGGATGTTTCAGGCAAAGATAGTGTTTTTCAAACCCCAATTGATTATAGTGTTATTAATCAATACGGTGAATCAAGTTGGCGTGGTTTTTTCCGTTTTGCCTTTTTTAATCTTCCGGATGAAGAGCTTCGCGTTTTTGACTCAAAGGTAAATCATTTAATGTCCGCACCTGAAGCCCCCGTTGGATTACAAAGGCTATTAGTCCTTGAACCGAAAAAACATAAAAACGAACGTGTTCTTCTGACCATTTGGCAACTGGATTCAGATTACTCATTATGGAAACGTTCTGCTTCCTATACCCCTTTCAAAACTTACACCAATGGGACATATCAATTCAGGGATACCAACTATACTGCTTATGATTTAAACTAGTAACCTCACTCATACTTTTGATTTTCAACAAAGTCATGTATACTTATTGAAATAGCTAAAAGGAGACTGATTGTTATTTTCTATCCTAAAAAACCAAATATACTTATCACTAATATTATTTTCGATTTAATAGTAGGAATTTTTTTCACTTACTACTTGATGATTACTCCAGGTTTGTCAGAAACTATACGATTTTTGCTAATTGCATTGGCGGCTTACGACTTCACTGATATCGTTTATAGCGCTAATGTTTTAAGAAAACTTCGCGGTAATAAATAATGTCAAAAGGCATGTATTTCAGTTAACCTTCTGAAATACATGCCTTTTATTTTTATACACCGTTCGTAACTAGTATGAAAATAAATTTCTCATTCTATAATAATATTAATCGATAAGTATTTACTTATTTTTACTATCCAATAACCTTAATCCCAAAATCAATAATAATGCCGTGATCGCCACAGCGATTGTCATTCCTCCAAGAAATTGGACCAATACTCCCAGTTATAATGCACCACCTAAAAAAGACAGAATAATTACACTTATATCTTTTGCTTTTCTAAGAGCTACTTGATCATTTTTAACTAAAGCTGTATAAAGACTATCCGCCACTGTTCTAATGTTTCCAGTCATCATTAATGAAGTAAATGGTCCATTTTTTAATTGCCTGAATGCCTGTAATTGCGCAGCAGCAACCATTGAAAGCATTCCTGTCACTAACATATTAGGTAACGTACTAGAAGTCAACATAACTACTATAAGAAGAATTATTTCATAATAAATCACTAAATGTTGATGCACTTCAGGATCCTTTTCTTCATAGACATGTTGTACTATCCGAATTAAAATTGTACCAAGCATAAACATAAGAATAGAAAACAGATAAGGTACTGCCTGAGCGAATTTTCCTTCTCCAATGTGAATACCCAGTAGAATAACATTACCAGTTTGTAATCCCGCAAAAACTCCCCCATGAACTAAATAAGTGTAGGCATCAATACTTCCGGCAGTCAGCGCTAAAAGTGCACCACTCATTAATCTCTCATAAAATTTAAATTTCTTCATTGAAATACTCTCCTAACAAAAAAAGCGTAATGGAATAATTAAATTATCCATTCGCTATATAATCATGCTTTAAAAACAAAGGCGGTAGACGGATTTGAACCGACGATGAAGGTTTTGCAGACCTCTGCCTTACCACTTGGCTATACCGCCAATATTCAAGGATATCCAACTAATAAAAGCGCAAGCCATCAACCCAATCAAAACAAGTCGAAGAATGCGCTTTTACTTAGATACTTGCCCATGCCGCCGGTGGGGGTCGAACCCACACTCCCGTGAAGGAACTGGATTTTGAGTCCAGCGCGTCTGCCAATTCCGCCACAGCGGCAATACTACCACTACATATAAAACCTAGTAAAACAATCCGGGAAATTTTCCCAAGGGCGGTACGTGGGAATCGAACCCACGCGTGCCGGAGCCACAATCCGGTGCGTTAACCACTTCGCCAGTACCGCCATCAATGGCAGGGATAGTAGGAGTTGAACCCACACTGACGGTTTTGGAGACCGTAGTTCTACCATTAAACTATATCCCTATAAATAAAAAAATAATAATCGTGATATAAAATCACTATGGCGCGGGACAGAATCGAACTGCCGACACATGGAGCTTCAATCCATTGCTCTACCGACTGAGCTACCGAGCCAAAAACAATAAACGGTCCTAACGAGACTCGAACTCGTGATCTCCTGCGTGACAGGCAGGCGTCCTAAACCAACTAGACCATAGGACCATACACACATAGTGGTGTATGGAGGATACAGGGTTCGAACCTGTGACCCCCTGCTTGTAAGGCAGATGCTCTCCCAACTGAGCTAATCCTCCAAAAGTGACCCGTACGGGATTCGAACCCATGTTACTGCCGTGAAAGGGCAGTGTCTTAACCACTTGACCAACGGGTCATAACCATTATTACGGAGAGTAAGGGATTCGAACCCTTGAAACAGGCTTTAACCCGTTTACATCATTTCCAATGATGCTCCTTCGGCCAACTCGGACAACTCTCCAAATAATAAACTCCGGCAGGCGGGCTCGAACCGTCGACAACCTGATTAACAGTCAGGTGCTCTACCAACTGAGCTATGCCGGAATAAAATGCATGGCAACGTCCTACCCTCGCAGGAGGCGATCCTCCAACTACTCTCGGCGCTAAGAAGCTTAACTTCTGTGTTCGACATGGGTACAGGTGTATCCTTCTTGCCATCGTCACCACACTCAACGCTAACTTACGTTATCGCTTGAGAAAATCTTTGTTCTCTCAAAACTGAATAATATCTTAAATTTTCCTTCGAAAACCACCACTTACTTGGTTAAGTCCTCGACCGATTAGTATTAGTCCGCTTCATGCATCGCTGCACTTCCACTCCTAACCTATCTACCTGATCATCTTTCAGGGGTCTTACTTGCCCGAAGGCAATGGGAAATCTCATCTTGAGGCGAGTTTCACACTTAGATGCTTTCAGCGTTTATCTCATCCATACGTAGCTACCCAGCGATGCTCTTGGCAGAACAACTGGTACACCAGCGGTATGTCCATCCCGGTCCTCTCGTACTAAGGACAGCTCCTCTCAAATTTCCTACGCCCGCGACGGATAGGGACCGAACTGTCTCACGACGTTCTGAACCCAGCTCGCGTACCGCTTTAATGGGCGAACAGCCCAACCCTTGGGACCGACTACAGCCCCAGGATGCGATGAGCCGACATCGAGGTGCCAAACCTCCCCGTCGATGTGAACTCTTGGGGGAGATAAGCCTGTTATCCCCAGGGTAGCTTTTATCCGTTGAGCGATGGCCCTTCCATACGGTACCACCGGATCACTAAGCCCGACTTTCGTCCCTGCTCGACCTGTCTGTCTCGCAGTCAAGCTCCCTTCTGCCTTTACACTCTACGAATGATTTCCAACCATTCTGAGGGAACCTTTGGGCGCCTCCGTTACTCTTTAGGAGGCGACCGCCCCAGTCAAACTGCCTACCAGACACTGTCTCCCGCCACGATTAGTGGCGCGGGTTAGAGGGTTCATACAACGAGGGTAGTATCCCACCAATGCCTCCATCGAAACTAGCGTTCCGACTTCAACGGCTCCTACCTATCCTGTACAAGCTGTACAAACACTCAATATCAAGTTACAGTAAAGCTCCATGGGGTCTTTCCGTCCTGTCGCGGGTAACCCGCATCTTCACGGGTATTATAATTTCACCGAGTCTCTCGTTGAGACAGTGCCCAAATCGTTACGCCTTTCGTGCGGGTCGGAACTTACCCGACAAGGAATTTCGCTACCTTAGGACCGTTATAGTTACGGCCGCCGTTTACTGGGGCTTCAGTTCAAAGCTTCGCTTACGCTAACTCATTCCCTTAACCTTCCAGCACCGGGCAGGCGTCAGCCCCTATACGTCATCTTACGATTTTGCAGAAACCTGTGTTTTTGATAAACAGTCGTTTGGGCCTCTTCACTGCGGCTGACCTTGCGGTCAGCACCCCTTCTCCCGAAGTTACGGGGTCATTTTGCCGAGTTCCTTAACGAGAGTTCTCTCGCTCACCTTAGGATACTCTCCTCGACTACCTGTGTCGGTTTGCGGTACGGGTAATTAAACTCTAACTAGAAGCTTTTCTCGGCAGTGTGACGTCTGGAACTTCGCTACTATAATTTCGCTCCCCATCACAGCTTGTCCTTAAGAAAAAAAGCATTTGACTCTTCTTCAGACTTGCTGCTTGGACATCCGTTTCCAACTGGATGCTTTCCATAGCCTACTGCGTCCCTCCATTGTTCAAACAAGTTTAACTAGTACAGGAATATCAACCTGTTATCCATCGTCTACGCCTCTCGGCCTCGACTTAGGTCCCGACTAACCCTGGGTGGACGAGCCTTCCCCAGGAAACCTTAGTCATTCGGTGGATAGGATTCTCACCTATCTTTCGCTACTCATACCGGCATTCTCACTTCTAAGCGCTCCAACAGTCCTCACGGTCTGCCTTCATTGCCCTTAGAACGCTCTCCTATCACGTCACCTATTGGTGACATCCGCAGTCTCGGTAATATGTTTAAGCCCCGGTACATTTTCGGCGCAGAATCACTCGACTAGTGAGCTATTACGCACTCTTTAAATGGTGGCTGCTTCTGAGCCAACATCCTAGTTGTCTATGCAACTCCACATCCTTTTCCACTTAACATATATTTAGGGACCTTAACTGGCGGTCTGGGCTGTTCCCCTTTCGACGATGGAACTTATCTCTCACCGTCTGACTCCCGGACATAAATCAATGGCATTCGGAGTTTATCTGAATTCGGTAACCCGTGACGGGCCCCTAGTCCAAACAGTGGCTCTACCTCCATGATCCTAATTCCGAGGCTAGCCCTAAAGCTATTTCGGAGAGAACCAGCTATCTCCAAGTTCGTTTGGAATTTCACCGCTACCCACACCTCATCTCAGCACTTTTCAACGTACACGAGTTCGGTCCTCCAGTGCGTTTTACCGCACCTTCAACCTGGACATGGGTAGGTCACTTGGTTTCGGGTCTACATCCGCATACTTATTCGCCCTCTTCAGACTCGCTTTCGCTGTGGCTCCGTCTCTTCAACTTAACCTGGCATACGAACGTAACTCGCCGGTTCATTCTACAAAAGGCACGCCATCACCCATTAACGGGCTCTGACTTATTGTAGGCACATGGTTTCAAGAACTGTTTCACTCCCCTTCCGGGGTGCTTTTCACCTTTCCCTCACGGTACTGGTTCACTATCGGTCACTAGGGAGTATTTAGCCTTGGGAGATGGTCCTCCCGGATTCCGACGGAATTTCACGTGCTCCGCCGTACTCAGGATCCTGAACTGAGGGAGCTTGATTTAGTTTACGGGGCTATCACCCTCTTTGGCGAGCCTTCCCAGACTCCTCAACTATCAAACTCTTTGGTAACTCAAATGTTCAGTCCTACAACCCCAGAAAGCAAGCTTTCTGGTTTGGGCTTTTCCCGTTTCGCTCGCCGCTACTCAGGGAATCGATTTTTCTTTCTCTTCCTGCGGGTACTGAGATGTTTCAGTTCCCCACGTCTACCTTCACACATCCTATGTATTCAGATGTGGATAACAAGCGGTAAAGCTTGCTGGGTTGCCCCATTCGGAAATCCCCGGATCAAAGCTTACGTACAGCTCCCCGAGGCATATCGGTGTTAGTCCCGTCCTTCATCGGCTCCTAGTGCCAAGGCATTCACCATGCGCCCTTCCTAACTTAACCTATACTTTGCCGACGGCAAAGTGGTTTATGAGTTTAATTCTAGCGATTAATTGAACTAATCTTGTTAATATAACTCTTTAAATTACGCGGTGGTTTTCTCGGTTTAATTATTTACATAATTAATATTAGAAAATTTAGATATTATTCAGTTTTCAAAGAACAAATTGAGAGTAGACCTCTCAAAACTAAACAAAACTTTGACATGGTGTAGTTTCCGTATTATTCCTTAGAAAGGAGGTGATCCAGCCGCAGGTTCTCCTACGGCTACCTTGTTACGACTTCACCCTAATCATCTGTCCCACCTTAGACGGCTAGCTCCTAAAAGGTTACCCCACCGGCTTTGGGTGTTACAAACTCTCATGGTGTGACGGGCGGTGTGTACAAGGCCCGGGAACGTATTCACCGCGGCATGCTGATCCGCGATTACTAGCGATTCCGACTTCGTGTAGGCGAGTTGCAGCCTACAGTCCGAACTGAGAATGGCTTTAAGAGATTAGCTAAACCTCGCGGTTTCGCGACTCGTTGTACCATCCATTGTAGCACGTGTGTAGCCCAGGTCATAAGGGGCATGATGATTTGACGTCGTCCCCACCTTCCTCCGGTTTGTCACCGGCAGTCTCACTAGAGTGCCCAACTTAATGCTGGCAACTAGTAATAAGGGTTGCGCTCGTTGCGGGACTTAACCCAACATCTCACGACACGAGCTGACGACAACCATGCACCACCTGTCATTCTGTCCCCGAAGGGAACTTCTAATCTCTTAGAATGTCAGAAGATGTCAAGACCTGGTAAGGTTCTTCGCGTAGCTTCGAATTAAACCACATGCTCCACCGCTTGTGCGGGCCCCCGTCAATTCTTTTGAGTTTCAACCTTGCGGTCGTACTCCCCAGGCGGAATACTTAATGCGTTAGCTGCAGCACTGAAGGGCGGAAACCCTCCAACACTTAGTATTCATCGTTTACGGCATGGACTACCAGGGTATCTAATCCTGTTCGCTACCCATGCTTTCGAGCCTCAGCGTCAGTTACAGACCAGACAGCCGCCTTCGCCACTGGTGTTCTTCCACATATCTACGCATTTCACCGCTACACATGGAGTTCCACTGTCCTCTTCTGCACTCAAGTCTCCCAGTTTCCAATGCACTTCTTCGGTTGAGCCGAAGGCTTTCACATTAGACTTAAAAGACCGCCTGCGCTCGCTTTACGCCCAATAAATCCGGATAACGCTTGCCACCTACGTATTACCGCGGCTGCTGGCACGTAGTTAGCCGTGGCTTTCTGGTTAAATACCGTCACTGGGTGAACAGTTACTCTCACCCACGTTCTTCTTTAACAACAGAGTTTTACGAGCCGAAACCCTTCTTCACTCACGCGGCGTTGCTCCATCAGACTTTCGTCCATTGTGGAAGATTCCCTACTGCTGCCTCCCGTAGGAGTCTGGGCCGTGTCTCAGTCCCAATGTGGCCGATTACCCTCTCAGGTCGGCTACGTATCACTGCCTTGGTAAGCCTTTACCTTACCAACTAGCTAATACGCCGCGGGTCCATCCAGAAGTGATAGCCGAAACCATCTTTTAAAGGAAAACCATGCGGTTTTCTTTATTATGCGGTATTAGCACCTGTTTCCAAGTGTTATCCCCCTCTTCTGGGCAGGTTACCCACGTGTTACTCACCCGTTCGCCACTCATTTCATTGTTAAAATCATCTTCCGTGCAAGCACTTCTAATTCTTTTAACGGAAATGCGTTCGACTTGCATGTATTAGGCACGCCGCCAGCGTTCATCCTGAGCCAAGATCAAACTCTCATATTATATGATGAGTCTATATAAGCTCATTAATTGTTTGTTTTGCGAATTGACTTCGTTCGCGTAATGTTTTATCAAATAACTTTCGTTACTCAATCCCTACAGCATTTGATTGTCAAAAATTTGTTCAGTTTTCAAAGGTCTACAGCTTTGCTATCAAGGCTTTAACTCGCTTCGCCTTAACGCAACTATCTTAGAATATCATCTGAAAAAATAAAAGTCAATAACATATTTTATTTTTTTTTGAATCACTGCAAATATTCTTTTCTCTGTTTCCAATCTGGTAATTTGTTTGCTATTGCAGCAAATCCAATTTCATCCTTATAGTTTGTCCAATGCCTCTTTCGCTCAACACGAATATTTACTGGTACTGGAATTTTAGATAAAGAACCTGTTCGTTCCATTAATGCCCTAATTGAATAATTGATCTTACCTTCCTTAACAGTCATCAAAACCGCATCAAAAGAATCTCCAATTTTAAATTCTCTATTTATATCGTCAATAAAATCAGTGCTACATTCAGAGATATGAATTAATCCAGAAACTCTATCAGTATTAATTACGAAAACACCAAATGGCTGGATTCCAGTTACAGTAACCCTATTAATATCTCCAATTCTATATCGCATCATAAGAGACACCACCTCCAACCCAATATAGAACTATACTAATTAATAAACATAATTTCAATACTTAATAATCTATTAATATTCAAAACCGTTTTTGACAACAGAACTTATCGATAGTTAAACTGGAAATGACAAATAAACAATTGGAGACTCTTACTTATATGCAAACATTAATTGATTTTATATTACACATCGACAGCCATCTAGTTGGTATAGTTACTAACTTTGGTGGATGGACTTATTTTATCTTGTTTGGGATCATATTTATTGAAACTGGTGCAGTTATCTTACCTTTCTTGCCTGGTGACTCATTACTTTTTGCAGCGACCGCACTTGCCGCGAAGCCTGAATACCATTTAAGCATTTGGCTATTCATAATATTATTCTTTTTAGCCGCTTTTCTTGGTGACTCACTTAATTTCTTCATAGGTAGTACCGTTGGAAAAGCTTTAAGAAATCACCCTTTTTTCTCTAAACTAATTAGTGAAGAGAAAATGACAGAAGCTGAACAATTCTTTGAAAAACACGGGAACATTTCAATTACGCTTGCACGTTTTATCCCAATAATTAGAACTTTCGCACCATTTGTAGCAGCCACTTCAAAAATGAAATATCGTATTTTTCTTAAATATAATTTAATTGGTGACATTGCTTGGGTCCTATTATGTTGCAGTGGAGGATACTTTTTTGGAAACATTCCGCTCGTTAAAGATCACTTTTCTTTGGTAGTCATAGGAATTGTTGCTATTTCTTTAATTCCTGCTTTGATTTCATTCATCAGACCGAAAAAAAAGAACGCTTAATCAAGCGTTCTTTTAATTTTCCAATTTATCAAACCAATAAACAACTCAAAATATATTAACCCCATTAAAAAACATGCCATAAAAAAATTATCTGTTAATATATTAATAACCGGATCCAGTGAGGGATCAAATATCCAATAATTATTCCTAAACAGAATTCTATGAAACATAATAAAAAATTGATCAAAATTAATTAATATCAGTCCGCTTGCAACCAATGGAACTAAATATGACCACTTCATTACTCCATAATACTTCCACCACTCTTGGCTTTTGTTCAAAGAGCGCCACGTCAAAAAAAGTAAAACTATCAATATAAGTAATATCACACTATTCAGCAAGAACAGTTGCTTCACTTCTCGCATATGCTCCAAACCGTGTGGCGAGCTATTAAAGGACTGCATCTTTAATTTATTAATCCATGGTAATTCTAAATAACTGAGCAACTGTAAGTAATTATGCTTAATCAACTTCCCACTCATACCAACTGTTTCTGACAATTGATCAAACTTTATTGACCAATCAAACAGAAAAAAAGAATTAATCGTTAAAAAAATAGATGAAGCAAGTCCAAAGAGGTATAGAATTCCCACTGTCCAAATGTATTTTAACTTCTCAAATCCAACCATTTATCATTGCCACTCATCAAAAGAGTCGATTTCATGAGTTGGTTTAATTTCCTGCCTTGAAACCAAATCCTTCGTTGATACTCCCGTATAAACCAATAAAGTGTCTATTCCAAAATTAATTCCGGCAGAAATATCTGTCATATAATTATCTCCCACCATGACCACTTGATTCTTTTTTAATCCAATCACTTCTAGGGCATTTTCCATAATGATTGTCTCGGGTTTGCCAACATAGGTAGCTCTTTGTTGTGTTGCACGCTCAACTAAAGCAATCAGTGATCCAGCACCTGGGACCAACCCACGTTCATTTGGTAAATTAGTATCCGCGTTAGTACCGATAAATTTAGCTCCCTTTTTAATTCCAAGAGTTGCAACTTCAAATTTGTGGTAGGTAACGTCATAATCTAGTCCCACAACGACATAGTCAGGATGGTCTTCTTCAAAAACAAAACCCTTGCCAAGAATGGCTCGTTTTAATCCAAGCTCCCCGATAATATACACTTTACGATGATCTTCATCAGCAATACTTTCCAAATAGTCAGCAGTTGCTAGGGCAGCTGTATACACAGTATCCGCCTCAACCTGAATATCATGGTTATCCCTTAAATTCTTTGCCACATCTTCTGGAGTCTTTGTTGTATTATTTGTTAAAAATAAAAAAGGAATATTATTGTACTGAAGTCTCTCAATAAACTTTTTCGCAGCAGTAATACGTTCCCTTCCTCTGTAAATTGTTCCATCTAAATCAATTAAGTAACCACCATAACTGCTAATCATTATTTCTGCCCTCTCTTTTCACGAATTTTAAATGTTCTACGTTTACCCTTGTTAACTGATTTCACAAATTCATTTTTACGCTTATTAACTGATTCTTTGTGGCGCACTTCACTCCCCTTTTTTTCTTGTTTATTTTTCTCTTGTTCCTTCAACCATCTGCTACGCGCTCTTTCATTGATATCCTTATTTTGCAAAACAAAATAAGGACTGCCAAATCCACAAACTTCATATAAATAATCTTGGAAAGATGAAATCTTAAGTTCATTTCGAACTTCAAGCTGATCTTTATAAAATCCTTTCAGCCTTAATTGATTAGATTCAACATCCCCAACAATATAATCATATCTAGAAAAAAGGTTAACAAATCTGTCTGCTAACTGTTCTACGTCAAATGCTTCACGATAATTTTGTAAAATTTCATATAAATGTCCGTTAATTATGATTTCATTCTCACTAATTCGATCAATTGTGTTAACGCTTGGTCTCCGCATTTCTTCTAACTCTTCAGGTGTTTTATGTGTCATTATTGTCTCCATTCCTTATTTATTAATCCTAAAAAAAAAACGAAGAAAGGTCAAATACCTATCTCCGTTTTAAATAGTCAACCCGTTTGCCTTCAATCATTTGTTCTAAATCATTTTCAGAAAATGGCGTGCCAAAGGGAATTTTATAATCCAAATAATCCTTTTCTGGCGTATCAACACCTACATTAATGTTCTCTTTAGCATTAACACTATAATGATGGATGTGCCCATGCAGATTAACTATTTGATTCACGATTCCCAATGATATCGGATAATGTGACAAAATAAGCTGTCGATGATTTAATTTAATAATTGTCCCAACATCGTGAAATTCAAATTTAGGGCTACCATCCCATCTATAATTATTTCCATCTAAAAACTTGAAAAGCCGACGCGAATCATGATTTCCCTTAACCAATACTAAATGACCATTTAAACGATTTAATAAATCAAACACATCTTGGTTTGATTGCTTCTCTGGACGGACAAAGTGCAAAGCTATATCGCCCAAATGGTATACTGTATCACTTTCTCCAACCCGCTCGTTCCAATTTTTAATAATTGTTTCATTCATTTCAGTTATATTTTTAAAATCACGTGGTGCAAAATCATAATCTCCTAGTAGTTCACTATGAAAAAAATGTGTATCTGCTGTAAAAAATTTCAAGATTCGTCACCCTTCTTCAGAACATCAATAATCAAAAGCAGCACAAACCAGATTACTGAACCAAATAATGCAACCACCGTCTCTTTTTGAAAGAAGAGGACCACTCCGACAAATGCCAAAAAAACAAGAATCAGCAAATCACTAAAAGGAAACAGTGGCATTTTAAAACTATTTATCTCTAATTTTTGATCGTTCTTTAACTGTTCTTTTTTAAATTTGTAATGCGCTACGATAATTGTACCCCAAATAAATAAGAAACAAGTAGTAGCAATACTTGAAATTAAAGTAAAAACACCATCTGGCATTAATATATTTAAAATAACTGCTATTGCAATAATAACAGATGAAAACAAAATAGCATTTTTAGGAACTTGGCGGTTAGATAACTTCCCAACCTTTTTTCCAAATCCCCCCTTGCTTCCATACGTAAGAGAAAAAAGCATTCTACCCGTAGAAAAGATTGAGCTATTACAAGCTGAGGCAGCAGCAGTTAATACAACGAAGTTAATAATTCCGCCTGCTGCAGGTATTCCAATATTTTTGAAAACTTGAACAAATGGGCTACTATCTGGACTTATATCTTTCCAGGGATAAATTGCCATCAAAAAGAATAGCGCCCCGATATAAAAGATACCAATTCTAAGTGGTATTTCATTAATTGCTTTAGGAAGTACCTCTTTAGGATTTGCCGTTTCAGCAGCTGTCATTCCGACCATCTCAATACCAACAAACGCAAAAACTACCATCTGAAAAGAGAGTACAAATCCCTTGATCCCAGTAGGAAAGAATCCACCAAAATGCCATAAATTACTTAATTGAGCAACACCAGCATCCGTTTTTGAGTGAAAAACTACCATCACAACACCAATAATAATTAATGCAACAATGGCAACTATCTTAATAATAGCGAACCAAAATTCAGTTTCTCCAAAAAGTTCCACCGTTATTAGATTTAACAATACCAATGAAAACAAAATAATAAATCCAGGAATCCATTGCGGTACACTTGGAATCCAGTAACGAACATACAATCCTGCCGCTGTTATTTCAGCCATTGCAATTGTTACCCAACACATCCAATAAGTCCAACCAGTTATAAATCCCATCCGTTTTCCTAAGTACTTGGTAACAAAATCAACAAAGGATGTAGACTTCAGGTCCGATAGTAATAGTTCACCAAGCGCACGCATTAACCAAAAACAAATTATACCAGTAATAATATATGCCAATAGAATTGACGGACCAGCTAAATGTATTGAACTACCAGCTCCTAAAAAAAGTCCCGTTCCAATTGTTCCACCTATGGCGATTAATTGTACATGCCTGCTTTTTAAACCTCTTGATAAATGTTCTTCATCATTTTTCATACTATTCCCCCACTAGAGTCTTGCATTATTAAAAAGGCATTAGACTTTCATGCTTAATAATAACGAAATTTTAGGAAATAGTAAAATCACCTATAAATATTTTGATGCGCCCAGATTTCATAATCACGAAGGAATTTTTGCATTTCTTTTCTTTGATTAAATTCCGGAAGGTCTCCTAGCAATACAGGATTAGCCTGCTTTGCACTTCCACCAACTTTTTGTAAAATTAAAATCGATTTTCGGGCAGATTGTTCTTTAAATATTTTTAACGGTAAATTTAACATTGCTTGCAAATAGACCGAGTCATGGAAATAAGCTAATAAATGTTGACCCTGATTAGTTTGAAAAAGATTAGATGGAACTAAAAAAATCCCTATCCCAGAATCTTCTAAAACATTCATAGATTGTTCAATCAGTAAATGATGCACGAAAGAGTGTTCTTTTTTATCGTGAGTGGCAAACTGCTTTGCCTTATCGTCAATTGGATAATAACCAACGGGAAGATCACTCACAATTAGTGGAACTTTCCCAATTTCAATCTCTTCAATTGCATCCTGATGAATTAAGTCAAGCTCAACTCCTTCTAGTGATGCAGACATACTTGCTACCGACAACATAGTATCATCATTATCGACACCAATGCCTGAAACCTTCTTGCTTGCCAAGTGATCTAATATTGTCTCTATCAAATTCCCCGTTCCGACAGACAAATCAGCTAATTTTGCATCCTGTAAATCCAAATCTAGACCATCTATAAGTGCATTAAAGATCATTCCAATTGCATCCGGTGTAAATTGGTGATTAGCTTGAATCTTTTCTTCTTGAGTTGCTCTAATCAAAACTAGTTGAATGGTTTCTCTAATTTCAGCACTCTTATATTCTGAAAGTTTAACCTTTGAATAGAGTTTATCTAAAGCTCTAACCGCTTCAGCATTAGGTTGATTATCGATAACTTGTACTTCACCCGTATATAAATTATCCCCAGTCTCCACCAAAGCATCAAGATATTCAATATCTAATTCCTTTTGTAAAATTGAGATTGATTTCTCAAATACGTTAAATAACTTTTCAATTTTTTCTGTATCCATTTTTCCACCTACTTAATACGCTAACTTTCGAAGGGCAAATACTTCCTCGTGACCATTTTTTAACCGTGTTTTTAACTGATTCCCTTTTAGTTCAACAAAATCAAATGGTTCTCCATACTTGTGATCCTTGGGTAAATCAGAATATGTTAATAAATGCGGTTTTGTCTTCTTGATGAAAATAAATTTATCAGCAAGCATTTGACTTCGTGTACGACTAATTGAATTTTTTATTATCATCATCTCACGGTGATGATATTTGCAAATTAATATATTCGCCCCAGACAATAACACTAACACAATTATTGCCGAAAGTAAGCTACTTGCTTTTTTTATCATAATCATTCAAATAAACCTTTCCGTTATAATTATGCCCATTGTGATTTAAATGAATTTTGATAAACTTTCCCTCCTTTTCAAACCAGCAGCTATTAACTCCTAATAATAACGGCATATGCCCTGGCGTGAATCGCAACATTTTTTTATATGAGCTTAATATATAATCCTTGTTTTCCTTACCTGAAAATAGAACAAGTGAATCACGTTTACAATTTTTTAAAGTAAAGCTGTGTCGTTCTGACTCTAATTCATTAATTAAAACAACTAAATCAATGGAATCATCCCTTTCTAAATATCTATGAGTACTGTTAACTAACGGATGTATTATCAAAAACATTGAGCACACTATAAAAAATACAACTATCGTTTCTATCAGTGTAAACGCAACCTTCTTAAATCTTTTTTCGCCAATCATTTAATCTTGCTCGCTCTTTTTCTAATATCTGTATATTTTGTTTTTTCTCCATTGACCAAGTCTTCCAAGTGTTAAGCGACCATCCCAAGCAACCACAGATAATTGTTAATGCAACAACTGCTTCTAACAAAACAAATCCATTTTGTCGTTTAACTATTTTTTTCAAGTTGATATACTCCCCATCCCAATTGAAATTTTAGCTTATATTTTATTTTATTATTTTCAAAAAAGTTGATCGTTTGTGGTGGTAAGTGACCATTTGCTTCAAGAGTTGTAACTCTTGATAATCTAAAGTTCAGGTTATTCGGAAGTTTTATCACATAGGTATAGTGATTAAAATACGTTCCTGTTGTAAAAAAAACACGCTTATTTTCTTTATCAAAATGAATATCTGTATGTTTATGTGAATATATTGCCTCTTGCTTAGCTTTATCCCATTCTGCTTCAAATTGCTTCCAAAAAAATTCTTCCTTATATTGCACAGAATATTTTTTAAAACCAGAAAGCCCAATCAAAAGAATCATTGAAACAATCATAAGTACGGTAACACTTTCAATTAGAGTGAAAGCTTTTTTAATCATCCTATTCTTTGACTACTCGTTCTTTTTCAATTTTTATACCATCCTTTGTTGCTTGATCAAATTGTTTATCAGATAAATATCCTTTTCCCTTCAAATCAGATAACCCTGCTGGTAACTCATGATATTCGTTTTCGTACAAATCAACCTGCGTTTGAACTACCTCTGTCATTGCATCTCTCTGAACTACTTTGGCATTTTTTCGCTGACTGGATACATTTGGTAAAATAATTAGTATCAGAAGAGACACTATAAAGAGCACGACAACCATTTCGATTAATGTAAAACCTTTTTTCTTTTTCATTTCATAATTCCTTTCATCGATCCATACATGGGCATTAATATACTTAAATACATTAGAACAATAATCAATCCCAAAACTCCGAACATAATTGGCTGTATCAAAGTTATTAAATGTTCTAATTGCTTGGTTAAGTTCTGATACTTAATCTTTGAAAATGTTTTTAACTCATCAGAGATTGTTTTTATTGTTCCTCCCTTATTAAAAATTAAATTTAATTCTGTAGGAAGATACGATGTTTTTTCAATAACGTCCTCAATTTTTCCACCTTTTGACAGGGCCATATGAATATTTTTTCCAACTTGATGCAGTAATGAATCTTTATCAAAGTGTTCAAAATAATCGACAATCTTTGTCATCGTTAATCCTCCTGCAACTAAAAATGCTAGATTAAAAGAAATATAATAATGACAATAAGTCTGAATAATTTTCCCAACAATTGGTAACTTACAAAGGATATTGATACGGTATTCAATTGACTTACCACGAAATTTTT
Source organism: Pediococcus claussenii ATCC BAA-344 (assembly GCF_000237995.1). NCBI lineage: Bacteria > Bacillati > Bacillota > Bacilli > Lactobacillales > Lactobacillaceae > Pediococcus > Pediococcus claussenii. Next base: position 765,382 of record NC_016605.1, on the reverse strand, counting down.
TAATTTTGAGAATGATGAGCGAACAAATCAATATTACCAATACCGCTAACATTGCACGAAGAAGCTTTTCCTGTAATACTGTCTCCGTTTGTCCCATACTATTTAGTTCTGGAAAAAGCAAAATTTTCATCCCAATAAGCATAACTATTAAAAACACTAATAACATAATTGGATAATGAAGTAACGTCATTATTTTCTTTCGGTTTGCTTGCCGTTCGGAAAAAACACTGCCTAATGTCCTGACCGTAGATATCACTTCTCCGTGTTTACTCGCAATATGAACTTGATAGAAAACATCTTTACTAATAAAAGGTCTTATTGCGTTTGCAAAATCGCAGCCTTTATTTAATCTTGCAATTATTTTGTTAATAATTTCTTGATTCTGTTTTTGCATGATTTGAATAAATTCCAAACTTTTTTTTATTGAAAACCCCATATCTAATAGATCAGATAGCGTTGTAAATAAAAATGATTGTTGTTGAATTGTTAGTCTATTAGCCGAACTTAAATTCTTCGAATACTTCTTTAGTAATTTCACCGTTCTCAAACAACTCCTGAATTTTTTTAGACCATTTATTTTGATTTAAATTGGTTTTTTTATTTATTTCTACATCGAGTATTAACCGCGGTTTCCCAGTAATTGTTGGTACCAATCTTTGGTATACGGAAGCTGTCAACGCCTGTTCCAAAAAAGAGTCACCAATTCCCAATTCTCTCAGTCTATTTTTTACACCTTCAGCACTTTGAGCATGTACTGTTGTTAGAACTAAATGCCCACTTAAAGCAGCTTGAACAGCTATTTCTGCAGTTTTCGCATCTCGAATCTCACCAATTATAAAAACATCCGGTCTATGTCTGAGACTACTTTTTAGCAAATTACTGTAATCCATTCCTGCTTCTTCATTTACCTGCAGTTGCAAAAAATCATCATCGTCAATTTCCACAGGGTCTTCGATACTTAATACTCGCCACTCTGGAATAAGTGACTTCGCCAGTTTATAAATTGATGTTGTCTTCCCCGAACCCATCGGTCCAGCAAAGGCAATCATCCCTCGCCTGTACAAGCATCCTTTAATTTTTTCCCATTCAGAATTATTTCTAATCACACTTATTGTATCGGCTTCATAAATAAACCTAATTACAACTGCTTCACGATCAAGAAAGTCTCCAACACTTGCAACCCTTAAATTTATTTTTCCTTTCTCGCCCTCCCATACCATTGATCCATTTTGAGGCCTTCGATGTTCACTAATAAGCATGTTTGCACGATACTTAATTAAACTTATTAATTTAACTGAATCCTCTCGTGATAATTCCTCATAATCCACGTACTTGTCAGAGCACCTGTATAAAACTTGATAATGATCTAACTTAGGCATTAAAAATAAATCACTGACTTTACTACTAATAGCATTCTCAATAATTCCATTCATTCTTTGTTCTAATTCCATTTTCTCCCCCCTTAATTTATAATTTCGTCAAAATCTTTCCAAAAATTTTTTGAATAAAAAAATCCCAAAAATAATCATTTCTGACCATTTTTAGGACTTAACATAAAAAAAATACTTACTTTCTAATTTCTTTGCGGCTTGGAATTGATGGTTGGGCACCTATTTTTTGTACTGCTATTGAGGATGCCTTGTTTCCATACTTGATAGCCTCTTCTAAGTTTTTAAGATTTGGCTTCAATTCTGCAGCCAGTGCCCCAAGAAAAGTGTCACCAGCAGCAGTGGTGTCTACTGCATTTACCTTAATTGCTGCAACATTCCCTGAACCCTTTTTTGAGCTGTAATATACTCCTTCACTTCCTAATGTAATTAAAACGGTCTCTATACCAATATTATGTAATATTGCACTAGCTAATTCTTCGGATCGTTTATCAATAATCTTTATCCCCGTTAAAATTTCAGCCTCCGTCTCATTAGGTGTGATAATATCGGTGAGTTCTAATAACTCATTTGGTAGCTCTTTAATAGCTGGAGCTGGATTAAGAATTGTCTTCACTCCAAAATCTCGAGCAATTTTAAACGCTTCAATTGTAGCAGCAATGGGCGTCTCCAACTGTGCAATAACAAAATCTGCTTCCCGAATCTTATCACGGGCCATTTTAGCATCGGATTCATTTAAGGTGCCGTTTGCTCCTGCATATATTAAAATACGGTTTTCACCCGAATCTTCTAAAATAACAAACGCTTGACCTGTTTTAGTGTCTTTGGAAATAGATATATAGCTTAAATCAATACCACTCCTAGACAATTGTTCCAACATATATTTGCCGTTAGAATCGTCGCCAACCTTACCGATAAAAGAAGTTTTCGCTCCCGAACGACTAGCAGAAATCGCCTGATTGGCACCCTTTCCCCCACCAGCAATCTTTTCATCATGTAATGCTAACGTCTCTCCAGCAGAGGGAAAATGTGATGCCTGAAGAATTGTATCAACATTTAAACTTCCAATTACAACTATTCTATTTGTCATAGTAAACTCCTGATATTTATTTGTTATAAAAATTATAACAAAAAAGAACTGGAAAAGTATTCCAGTTCTTTCTTATTAGGTCTATTCAACAGTTTCAGGTAGCTGTGCTGCCTCGTATACTTCCGAAACATCGTCATTATCTTCAAGCTCATCAATTAAACCTGTGTATTGTTTAACCTTATCCTCTGGAACTTCGGTTTCATTTTCTGGAATCATTGTAAGTTCAGCAGTTGCCAATTCGTAACCATCAGCCTCAAGAGCATCTCGAACTTCAGCAAAGCTCTTAGGATCTGTGTAAATTTCAAAAACTTCATCTGATGTTTGGACGTCATCTGCTCCGGCATTAATAGCATCTTCCATCATAGCATCCTCGTCTTTATCCAAGTCCTCACGAGTAATTACAATGTATCCCTTACGATCAAACATGTATGAAACAGAACCAGCGGCTCCTAATGAGCCACCATGATGTGTAAATGCTGAGCGGATTGCCGCTGCTGTCCGATTTTTGTTATCTGTAAGTGTTTCGACAATGATTGCCGTTCCGGCTGGTCCATAACCTTCATAAGTAATCTCTTCGTAGCTAGCACCATCGGAGCCACTACCCTTATCAACAGCACGCTTAACATTGTCCTTAGGCATATTAGCAGCGCGTGCTTTATCCATCATTAAACGAAGTTGTGGATTAGCAGAAGGGTCCGGACCCCCAGCTTTAACTGCAACGTAAATTTCACGAGAAATACGTTGGAAAATTTTACCCCGTTTGGCATCTTGTGCATTCTTTCGACCTTGAATATTATGCCACTTTGAATGTCCTGACATATCCGAACTCCTTCTTTCATTTTTTATTTATGTCTGTTTATCAACGTTAATTATACTACTAGTCGTATAAACGGTTGTCAAACAATTATGAACTGAAACCTACCCAATTCAGTTCATTTAACTGAAACTAACTTAGTGTATAAAGTTCATCAATTAAAGAAATTTTTATGAAATATTTCCGCCTTAGTCTTAATTTTCATACTAATATTCAATCATGTAAGCTTTTCAATTCCTAAAATACTACTACATAATTCTGTTAGCATGTATTCCGCCAAGTAAAATTTAGAGTTATGCTTTTTACACGTTATAAACTGGATTTGAGCCTAGTACCACTTAATTTTTCAAATAACATATCATGTTCAGGTCTAAATAAATCCAGCATTGCATCGATAATAAAACTCAAAAATACAACCAATAAAAGAATCAACATTACGGCAGCAATTATATTTTTTATGCCACCATTAACCCAATCATTATCAATTGATAATTCAAGAATTGTTAGCAAGAAAAACCATCCTACTCCAAAAGCATTTCGCTTAACAATCTGTAACTTATTTGTCTGATTTCCTTGCGAATCTACTAGTTCAACATTTACAGCCCTCATTCCAGGCGTTTTGTGAAAGAATAATTCTGGCACTAATACCACAACTAAAAATCCAAGGGACCAAACCATTGACCCATAATTACCAAGTCTAAAATTCAGTGGCCTTTGTAATTCAAGAATTACTATTCCAGCCAAAATCACCAATGCTAAATCTAAAAGTGCAGCTGTAATATGTCTAAAAATTGTTACTTTTTGTCTCCTCATTAAAATAGTTTTTCTGACTTGTAAATCGGTTGGTATTAATCCACTAAACATTTTTCCACTCATGAATCCCAACCATCCACCAAATGTATTTAGCATTAAATCATCAACGTCAAAAAGTCTATATGGTCTCGAATAAAATCCGTACAATCCAGAAAGTTGAGTTAGTTCAAAAAATAACGATAGTAAAAAGGTAAACAAAATTGTCTGTTTTAAACTTCTTTTAAAGTAAATTCTCAAATAGACACCAAATGGTATTGTAAGAAAAATATTGAAAAGCGGTTGAATTGTTGTTGGATTTTTTAAGGCTGGTACCCACGTGTGTACATTCGTTATTTTCAGTGGATTATACTTAATGAACTCTAGGATAAAGACAAATGGATGTAAATTGTACTTAATCGTCGTTAAATGTGATACCACCGTTCTAGATGGTAACGGTAAAATGATTAAAAAGTACGCGCAAATTAGGTAAAAAACTAAACTATAAGTTACTGCCATAGACCATTTAGATATGGCTCCGTTACGGTTATAATTCCATAATAAAATTGGAAAAGTAATTAACAATGCTACAAAAGGAAAGAACAGTCCTGCCATTTGAACGTCAGAAATATAAATACCCATTTTAAACTCCCAAATTCATTTTTAATTTTATCATTCACTTCTTTTAACAAAAAGAAGCCCGAAATAATTTTCGTGCCTCTTTTACACATCTATAAAATTCATTTTAAACTATGCGCGCTTAGAATAACTTCCATTTTGAGTATTAATAACTAATGCTTCTCCCTCTTCAATGAAATCAGGAACATTAACTACTAAACCTGTTTCCATTGTGGCCGGTTTTCCTGAGCCTGTAACAGTTGCTCCCTTAATAGATGGGGAAGTTTCAGTTACCTTAAGTACAACTGTAGTTGGTAAACGAACACCAATAACTTCATCTCCATAAAATTCTATCTGTACTTCCGTATTTTCTAATAAATACTTCAAGTCAGCCTCAATAGCAGCAACTGGAATCTCATATTGTTCATAGGTTTCCATATCCATGAAAACAGCTGTATCTTCTTGACGATATAAAAATTGAGCATCCTTAGTATCAATAATTGCTTGTTCAACTTTTTCCGTTGGACGCATCGTAGTCTGGACATTCGAACCTGAACGCACATCATAGAGTTTCATCTGCATAACTGTGTTACCTTTACCAGGTTTATGATGATTAGTTTCAATAACTCGAATTAGCTTCCCATCCTTTAAAAAAGTCATCCCTGCTTTTAAATTAATTGCTTCAACCATTTTTAAATTACTCCTTAAATGTATTTTTTGCTATGCGTCACAATTTATCAGATAAACTGGGAGGCACGGTCAACACGCTATAAATAAACTGAATAAGAAAAGCCATCATTTGTTCACCTTTAATTAAATTCATAATTTTAAATGTACTTCTGTGTTCAATGATAACATAAGAATCACTTGTTCACTGAATTTTAAATAAAGCATATAATATGATTATTATAAATATTTGGAGGTTCTAAGAATGGGCAATCTTTTTACTGAAAATAAAGAAACTTCATTTAAACACCGGCTCTTAAATGAAATATTAAGTGCTATAACACATGGCATTGGTTTTGGTCTGTCTATCGCTGCCCTCGTGCTTATAGTGATACACGCAGTTAATACCGGGAATCCTATTCGAATCGTTTCAGACTCTGTATACGGTGTGTCTATGATGCTTTTCTTTATTTCATCAACTCTCTTTCACAGCCTATATTTTACAAAAGCCAAACGAGTCTTTCAAATCTTCGACCATGCCAGTATTTATCTTTTAATTGCAGGTACGTACACACCCTATTGTCTAGTTACGATCGGAGGCGTTTTTGGTTGGACCCTCTTTGGAATTATTTGGGGATTAGCCCTTCTAGGTATTATATACAAGGCAATCTGGCTGGACAAATATCGTAATTTTGCAACATTTTTATACGTTGTTTTAGGGTGGATATGTATCGTTGCATTTAAGCCACTATATTCTAACCTCACTAGCACTGGCTTCTGGTTGCTAGTTGCAGGCGGAGTAGTGTTTACAATCGGTGCCCTTATTTATAGTATCCGTCGAATTCCCTACCTCCACGTCATTTGGCATATCATCGTAATGATAGGTGTTGCTTTGATGTATTTCTCTATTTTATTCTTTGTCTAAATACAAAGCCAATTCCATAAAAAATAAGAGATTATTGCATAACATTGCAATAATCTCTTATTTTTTATTTTTCAGTGTCCCATAATTTTTTAGCTGCCGGAATATTTCCAAGTTCTGTCATATTACTTGGTACAACTACAGTGTTATTGACTCCATTAGCTAATTGTCCAAACGTTTGAAGTCCGATATACTGCATCATTTCCGCATTCAATCCACTTTCTTTAACCGCCCCATTAACTAATTTAATCCTGTCAGCATTTGCTTGAGCAATCTTGGCAATTCGATTGGCTTCAGCACGTGCAGCAATTTCTACCTGACTTGCTTCTCCTTCGGCCTTTAATTTCATAGATTCCTTATCACCTTCAGCAGAAGTAATCATTGCTTCCTTATTTCTATTTGCAGTCAATAGTTTATCCATTGCTGCTTGCACTTCAGAGTTGGCTTTCAACTGTCCAATATTGATACGATCAACGGCAACCCCATAACCATTTGTAATATCCTTGATGCTATTAAACAGATCAGTATTAATAGTTTCGGTCCCATTTAAAACTTCATTTAACTCTTTATTTCCAATGATCCCACGCAGATTGGATTGACAATCTAGCACAACACTCCGCTCAGAGTTCTCATTTTTGTAGACATACTTTTCGACATCAGTAACATGATATTTCAAAGAAACATCAATTTCCACCGTTGCGTTTTCTTTAGTAATAACTTGAAATGGCGGTATTTGAAGTGGAGTCTGACGTAACGAAACCGTTTCTCTAACACCATAGATAATTGGTATTACCAAATGAAGTCCCGGTTGCAATGTTTGCACGAAATTTCCAAAGCGCTCTAATAGCTTAACTTCACCAGAATGAACAATTACAAAAGATCGAAAAAGAATATAAATTATCAAAATCAGCAGTACAACTAAAATTATAGTTAATGTTATCCCCATCTTACTCACCATCCTTTTCTATAAACCGTGGCCTAACCAATTGTTCCTCCGATACTTCTGAGTGATTAACAATTGCCACAAGTAATTCACTGCCATTTATCTTTCTGATTTGTACATACATAAAATCGTCATCCTCCAATGGCATAGCTTCATTTGCAACAACAGTATACGAATAAGGTATTCCCATTAATCGTAAGTCACCCTGCATTTTACGATTCTTAATCGCAAAATAAGCCCCTATAAGTTCTTCCGTTAAGTACCCGTTAACTTCGTCCGGAACAGCCTCTTTAACACCATTCTCCGCAAGATAGTCCACCCCTTCCTGCGTAATAACAAGAACATTCCCAATCTTTGCAACTGTACCCTGTAATAATTTTTCGGGATAATTATTATAGAGCTGTCTTATATAGGAAGGACTTTTCCCTAACTTAAGAGATGCTTCTCTGGCAGAAAACAGTGGCAAGTCCCGTAAATCAATCTTTAACGGATTTTTACGCAAATAATCTTTTTGACTATCCAATATAACGCTCCTTCCCATTAACGACTACGTTAATATTATAGCTTTTATCGTTAAATAAATCAATTTAGATCTTAATAAATCTACCAATACCGTACAATAAAATTCCTGTAACTGCAGTAATTACTGCTACCAAGAATCCGGTTGATGTTATATCTTTAACAACTTGGTTTCCAATCTGAACTGCTACTGAATTATTAGTTATCAGCTTTGCCGGAATATCGCCAACATATGCAAACCCAAATAAAATTGCTCCTAGCAATCCAGAAAAAATTGCTCCCACTCCACTAATACGAAACAAGGCCTTCTTTATTAAAGCTAAGATCATACAGACGGCTAACAAGATAAAAGCGGCCGTTTCCGTAAAGCTATTAATCCTCCTAGTATCACTCATAGTTTTAGAATAGCTTGAAATTTTTTCGGAATTAATCTGAGTATTAATCGCCTGAACTACGCCTGAAACAACCATCCCTGTTATTCCTTGCTGAAGGATTCCAGTATTGCTACCTAAACTTTGTTCAACCTGATTAGTTACCAAGTTATTATCAACTTGAACTGTCTCTCCCTGATAAAATTGATGAACCATGTTTTTTAATACCTGATTAATCAAATCACTTCCAACTAAATTAGTATTTTGTAAACCTAGCTTTGAGGTTTGTTGGTCTATATTTTGATTTATTTGGCTTGCCACGTCTGAATGTTGAATTTGTTTCGTCATATAATTTTCATTAAAGACTGTTAAATTAAGTATCATCGTGATCATCAAAATTACCCCACTAATTGCAACAAAAAACTTTAACCAAAAATAGTTCTTTAACTTAGGTTTATTGGTTATTTCTTTATTTTTTTCATTTCGCGTCTCGACTCTAGAATTTTCGATTTTTTTATCTCCTTCGCATTATATATTGTATACACCAATTCTATCACGAATCTTTTTTTAATAAAAAAGTGGAAAGATTAATGGCTAGTAGGGTATACTCAATAATGTTGCGTTCAAAGTAATAATACATAATTTAAGGAGCTTTTTTCATGGACTATAGTTTTCAAGCCAAATTAGTGGCTGAATTTATTGGTACCGCAATTTTAGTTATTTTAGGTAACGGTTCTGTTGCCAACGTTGAGCTTAAAGGAACAAAAGGAAATGGTAGTGACTGGCTGTTAATTGCTCTTGGCTATGGGTGTGGTGTAATGGTTCCATCTCTCATGTTTGGAACTATTTCAGGCTCTCAAATTAATCCAGCATTTACAATCGGGTTAGCCGTTGTCGGAAAGTTTCCTTGGTCGCAGGTGTTACCTTTTATTCTTGCACAGTTGTCTGGCGCAATGGTTGGGCAATTAGTCGTTTACTGGGCATACAAACCTCATTATGATCAGACAACAAATCCTGAAGCTATCTTAGGAACGTTCAGTACAATTGATGCTTCAAAAAGTCATCTCAATGGTTTTATAAACGAATTTGTTGGTTCGTTCATTCTTTTCTTCGGAGCAATTGCATTTACCAGTGCCCCATACTTTAAAAATAGTCCTGCAACAGTTTTTATTGCCCTTGGGCTCTTGGTTATGACGTTAGTTGCTTCTCTCGGTGGTCCAACTGGCCCCGCATTGAATCCAGCACGTGATTTAGGGCCACGTATTATTCATGCGTTACTTCCAATTAAACACAAGGAAGACTCACATTGGCATTATGCTTTAGTTCCTGTTGTAGCACCAATTTTAGCTAGTATTTGTGCCTTAGTTCTTTACACATCAGTATTCAAATAAACAAAAAGGATTTGGAAATTAAAGATTCCAAATCCTTTTTGTTTATTTTGTTGACTGACGAAATACCATGTCGAATGGAAGAACAATATTACGTTCTTCAATCTCTTCATTATTCATTAATTTTGTTAGTAATCGCATTGCAACTGCACCAGTATCGTACATTGGTTGCCCAACAGAACTTAATTGTGGCCTCATCATTTTAGTGATTTCTGTATTATTGCTAGAAATAATTTCAAATTCTTCTGGGACCTTAACATCCAAGTCTTGAAGGCCGTTTAATAAACCAGCAGCCAAAGAATCATTTCCAACAAATGCAGCGGTTGCATCACTAGCCGCAATATCACTAGCCAACATTACTCCAGAATCATAATTATAATCTGTCTCAAAAACCAACTTTTTATTGTAAGTAATGTCACCCTTTTTAAGTGCTTTTTTATATCCTTCTAAACGGTATTTACCGTTAACGGGCTCTTCAATTGAACCCGAAACAAATGCAATGTGCTTATTTCCATCCTTAATTAACTTATCAACTGATTCTTCTGTTGCCATCTTATAATCAATACTTACGGATGGCAAAGCCTGCTTATCATCAATTGAACCCGCAAAAACAACTGGCGTTCTTGAATTTTTAAATGCTTCCCGCAAGCGATCGTCAATGACATTTCCCATGTAGATAACCCCATCTACTTGTTTGGTAAGGAGATTTTCAAAAACTTCAAGTTTCCGATTAACATTTTCATCGGAATTTTCCAAAATTATATTATATTTGTACATTTCAGCAATATCATCAATTCCTCGAGCTAGTGACGCAAAAAAAGGATTTGTAATATCGGGTAGAATTACACCAATTGTTGTTGATTTTTTACTAGCAAGCCCCCGAGCTACAGCGTTTGGATGATAATCTAAACGCTCAATCACTTCATTTACTTTTTGTCTTGTATCAGGTTTAACGTTTGGATTTCCATTGACAACTCGAGAAACTGTAGCCATTGAAACACCAGCTTCACGCGCTACATCGTATATTGTTATAGTTTGTTTTTCCATTTTAAAATACCTCTTTATAATTGATATTATTTGTTTTCATAAAGTTTTCAGACTAATGAATACGTTAACAAATTTTAGAATATGTTGCAACCCCTTCCAAAAAATTAGCAAACTTGTGTGCTATAATTTAGACACTAAACTGAAAGGGAAGCGATTTAATGTCTAAACTTGACGAAGTTCAAAAATGGGTCTCGGAGCAACATCTTGACCTTGCATACATCAGTGATTTTGAAAGTATCCACTATTTAACAGGATTCGGCAGTGATCCAATCGAACGTGTTCTTGCCTTATTTGTTTTTCCAGATCACGAACCATTTCTTTTTGCCCCAGCTCTTGAAGTTGAAGCAATAAAGGACACTGGGTGGAATCACCCTGTTTATGGTTATTTAGATCACGAAAAACCATTTACTTTAATTGCAGAACATATAAAACAAATTAATCCTAACCCCGTGAAGTGGGGAATCGAAAAAGACAACCTCACTGTTGATAGATTTGAATTAATCAGAGGGCAGTTTCCTGACGCTACATTTACTAGTGATCTTACCCCATTAATTCAACAACTACGTTTGATTAAAACCAATGATGAAATTGCTAAATTAGATGCAGCAGGCAGAGAAGCAGACTATGCGTTTGAAGTTGGTTTCAAGGCCATTCAAGCGGGTAAATCTGAAGCCGATGTTGCTGCTGAACTTGAATATGCTCTCAAAAAGCGCGGTGTTATGAACATGAGTTTCGATACCCTTATACAGGCTGGCGCGCACGCTGCCGAACCACATGGGGCAACAGGAGCAACCAAAATTCAAAACAACGAATTAATTTTATTTGATCTTGGTACTGTTCATGAAGGATACATCAGTGACGCATCTAGGACTGTAGCATTAGGTGCTTTAAATGATAAACAAGCAGATATCTATAAAGTTTGTCTAGAAGCACAGTTAACCGCACAAGCAGCTGCCAAACCAGGTATTACGGCTGCCTCACTTGATAAGATTGCTCGTGATATTATTACCAAAGCTGGCTATGGTGAATACTTTATTCACCGTTTAGGTCATGGTATGGGAATGGGCGAGCATGAATTTCCATCAATCATGGAAGGTAATAACATGGTTCTTCAAGAAGGCATGTGCTTCTCTATTGAACCAGGTATCTATATTCCTGAAGTTGCCGGGGTCCGAATTGAAGATTGTGTGCATATCACAAAAGATGGTTGCAAACCGTTCACACACACTTCAAAAGAACTTCAATATATGTAAAACATCAGTTAGCATTAACACAATGCTAACTGACACTGCAATAAGCTTATGCTTGGTTGCAGTTTTTTTATTCACTTTTTTAGAATGTAAAGTAGTTAAAAAACGGAACTTGCGTCTTGCACATTGTATTAGTAATGACGATAATATCGAAAATCATCAATACTTCTAACAATTTCATGCTTTTGACATCTGTTCCGCTTTTTAATTTTACATATTTTTAATCTGCAGAATATTCTGCTAAATACTCATCAAAAGGTTTTAATTCACTCGCATCATAAGTTGCAAGGAACTTAGGATCTTCATAAATTGAACCATCAGTATTCAAATCAAGTTCCACTGGGATCCCGCGTTTATCGGTAATGTTGCAATCAATTAATACAGGACGTCCTGCTTTGTACTCCGTAACAGCTTCATCAAACGCCTTATGCAAATCACTAAATTTATCAACCTTAATTCCTTTGATTCCCATTCCTTCGGCAATTTTAGCATAATCAGCATCAGTTAAATCAACACCAAACTCATTTTGAGGCACGTCATCCTGTTCAGATCTAATGAAACTAAGATGGCGATTTGAAGTAACGATATTGATAATCGGCAAATTGTAACGTTTTTCTGTAATAATATCCTGCATAACCATTGAAAACGCACCATCACCAGCTATATTAAAGGCTTGTCGCCCTGGATAACTCAGTGATGCAGCCATTGCACCTGGAATACCACATCCCCTTGTTGCAAATAATGCAGATGTAAGAATTTTTTGTTTAGGATTCATGTCTAGGAATCTAAAACTATTAATTGTATTATCACCTACATCAAGCGAGAATACAGCATCATCATCAGCAATTCGATTGATTTCTTTGTATACTTGCTCATATTCTAACGGCTCTTCCGTACGATCCATCATTTTCTGCAAGTAAGCTCTCCAATCTTTTTGTGCTTCCAAAGCAGCTTTATAAAATGGACGAGCCTCCACTAAATCACTGACTTCCAATAGCTTTTGTCCAAATAATTTTGCATCAGACCAAATTCCTAAGTCTAGTGAATGATGGCGTCCAAATTTAGCCTGATCAATATCAACTTGAATATACTTCAACGGACGATCGCTAAATACTGCGCCAGCAAAAGGAAAATCAGCTCCAATCGAGAGAAGTACATCGGCCTTTTTTATTAATTCATCAGAAACCTTGGAGGAAGCTCTGTAGAACGGACCCATGTTTCCCTCAAAATCGTCGGGAATAACACCCTTTGCCAATCCAGTAATAACAATCGGGATTTGTAGTTTTTCAGAAATTTCTTCATAAACCTCAGTAGCACCACGAGCACCCTGTCCCAAGTGAATAACAGGATACTTTGCATTTTTTAACATATCCCAAGCTTCTGAAACAAGTTCAGGATCAGGAGATGGCAAAATTGGTGCTTGGTTTCTTGTTTTTTCTGTCGAATATTTTGAATCTGGAATTTCTACATAACCAAAATCGTTAGGAATCACAACAACTGCGACTCCGTTTTCTTTATAAGCCATTCGAATAGCTTTATCAATAATGTATGGTAGACTTTCTGGAGTCATGATAGTTCGATTATAAACAGAAACATCATCAAAAATAGGTGCTTCATTAAATTCTTGGAAAAAGTCATAATTCATTCTAGTATGTGGAACTTGTCCAACAATTGCTAATACTGGAGCTTTATCTTCTCTAGCATCATACAATCCATTTAACAAATTAACAGCCCCAGGGCCCGCTGAACCAAAACAAACTCCAATTTTTCCTGTTAGCTTAGCATCTGCTGCCGCTGCTAATGCGCCAACTTGTTCATGTCGAACTTGAATATATTGAAGATTTTCTTGCTCTTCCTCTAATGCTTTCATTGTGGAATTAATTGATCCACCTGGATAACCATAAATATGGTTTACTCCCCATGATTCAATTACCTTAAGCATTGCAACACTTGCTTCGATTTTAGTTGTCATAAAAAACCTACCTCCTAGCAATTAAGTAAACGCTTTCATAAGCATTTTCATTATGCCTCTTTTTTATTTCAAGTTCAAACCATACGCTTTTAAATCTTAAAAATTTATTCAACAAAAAAAAGAACCATTCCAGGATATGTAAACTAGTAATAGTTCCTTCTTAATTTATTTTTGAGTTTTATTTTTCCTTATGAGGCATAAATACTTCAGTTGGTTGATCGTATTGTTTCGTGTTATCAACCACAATGTTTTCTTCTTCAGCGATATCCCCGTTAAACTTCTGATTTGCTCGATTTGCTAGATCAATCCCTCTTTGACGTAATTCTTCAACTGAGGATCCTGCACGCGATTTTAAATTTTCTGGATCAAAATCCGATTGTTCCTTAAATTCAGATATTTTATTGGCGACTGCACCCTTCAATTCTTCAGGTTCAACACCCGTTAGTTTTAAGGTTGCTGCAACTGCTGCAGCTCCACCAACAATCGCACCAAGTAAAAAGCTTGCTTTAGCCATAACACATACCTCCAAATTTATTTAGATTGAGTTTTCTTTTCCTTACGATTACGATACATGTCTACCGCACTCTTACCAACGCTCACCGCTGTTGCTACCTTACCTGTATTTTTACTTTTTCCAGTTGACGTAACCTTACCAGCAAGATTACGGGTAGCATTATTCAAATCAGATGTTGATTCACTTAGATCTGCAATTGCCTGAAACAGTGGATCAATTGTTGCCACCTTTCCATTCACATCTTTTAGTAAATCATTAGCGTTCGCCATAATGTCTTCCGCTTCGTGTGAAATCAAGTCCACATCCCGAGTAACAACCGACAAACTTTTATTGATTTCACCTAAAGTTTTTGACGCATTGACCAGTACCAGTCCAATGAATAGAACTAACACTAGTAGAGCGACAGCAGCAATAATGGCTGCAATTCCGCCTCCAGTCATTTCAGACCCTCCTCTAATTTAATATGTCTAAAGAATATCATTCAATACGTTTTAGTGCAATGAAAACCAACGGAAACTATGTGATAAAATTAAAGTAAGCTCAAAGGAGAAAAGTATGTTTAATTTAAATCTATTAGCAAAATTTGGACCTATCCAAAATCAATTAAATAAAATAAATTGGAAAAATATTGGAGACTTATTGCTCACCCATCTTTTTCAAATAATAATAATTACTATAATTTTTTTAGCCTTAAATCGTATTGGAAAATCGATTTTAAACAAATTACTTGCGCAGTATCGTACCATTAACGGTGGTAACGCTCGTGGAGATACTATTTTCACCGTGGCAATGAATGTGTTTAAATATTCCATTATTTTTTTCTATGTTTATCTTATTCTATCAAATATTGGCGTACCAGTTAGTACACTGATTGCTGGTGCCGGTATTGTCAGTATCGCTATTGGGCTTGGTGCACAAGGGCTTGTTTCTGATCTAATAAATGGTGTTAGCATTCTGTTAGAGGGACAGTTGCGGGTCGGCGATAATGTCACTATGATGACTATTGAAGGAACTGTAACTGCAATTGGGCTGCGCTCAATCCAACTTTTGGATGCAGATGGAACCGTGCATTATATTCCGAATAGATCTATCACTACTATTTCCAACCACTCAAGAGGTCCACAAAGCACTTCCGTATTTTTCTTAATTGAAAATTTGGATAGCATAGAAATAGCCAAAACTGCCTTACGTGAATCACTTGGCCATCTACATCAGACAGAAGAAAAAATAAAATCTAAACCTGTTATATTGGCTCCATTTTATGATGATGATTCACATTCAATTGGTATTAAAGTTAGCTTCAAGGTTTCCCGCGGCTATCAGGCAGCTATGCAAACAATGGTTCTCGATAAAATATTACAAGCATTGCGAGAAAAGCAAATTTCAGTCCTTAGCAAGTAATAAATAGTTTCAAAATACAATAAAGCAACCAAAAATCAGTTTCATGGGCAAGTTAACTTGCTCTTGAAACTGATTTTTTATTGATATTTTTGTAGTAGTGGTACCAATTCTTGAATAGCCAAGGCCCGATGACTAATCTTATTCTTTTGGTCAACCGTTAGCTCTGCCAGTGATTTACCCAAAGTTGGAACAAAAAATAACGGATCATAGCCAAACCCATTTTTCCCGCGAGGAACACTTAAAATCCGTCCCTTTAAATCACCATTTGCAATAACTTCTTCCCCATCAGGTGTCTTAAAGATCAGGGTCGTATGAAAAGTAGCTTTTCGCTTCTCTGATGGAAGTCCTCCTAATTCTGTCAGTATTTTGGCATTATTAGCTGCGTCATTATGATCTCCAGCATAACGAGCAGAAAAAACGCCCGGCCGACCATTTAAAGCATCTACCTGTAAACCTGAATCATCAGCAATTACGGGCAACCCAGTTAACTTACTGTAAGCATCTGCCTTTAATCTAGCATTTTCCTCAAAAGTTAATCCGTTTTCCTTAACCTCTGACTCAATTCCGATATCCCCAAGTGATTTAATTTCAAAATTAGTTAATGCATTTTTAAATTCACGTACTTTTCCTGCATTATTTGACGCAATTATAATCGATTTTTTCATATTTGTTTTAACCTAATTTAACCGTATTTATTTGTTTACTACCTGAGATAACCTGATCAGCAATTTTTGTAAAACTTACTTGGTTTGCCGTCGTATTCAAAGAAATCTTAGCAGTTACATTTTGAGTTTGTAATTCATCATCCTCGGCTAAGTAACTTCTCATAATTTTCATAGCTTCAAGACCCGGATCGACTAGTTGAACCTGAGAGCCAACCTCTTCTTGAATAACATCTCTTAATAAGGGGAAATGCGTACATCCCAATACCAAGGTATCAATTCCGGATTCTTTAAAGCTAGCCAAGGAATCATGTACAATACTTTCAACTCGTCTACCAGATAGCTCATTATTCTCGACTAATGACACAAACTCCTGACAAGCCTGTTCCTGAACTCTCAAACTTGAATTGTTTTCTAAAATCATATTCGTATAAACATGTGACTTTACAGTTCCCTCTGTTGCAATAATGCCAATCCGTCCGTTTTTGGTTGTATTAACTGCAGAAGTGGCTCCTGGCTTAATCATCCCGATCACTGGTATATCCAGTTGTTCCTCCAATTCATCAGCGCCAACGGCTGATGCCGTATTGCAGGCTATGACAATTGCTTTTACTTGTTGCTTCAATAAAAAATCTGCCATTTGATTAGTAAACTGAAGAACCTGCTGGGGTTCGCGTGGACCATAAGGCACTCGCGCTTCATCACCAATATAGATAAAGTCTTCATTTGGCAATATATTTTTTCCAACCTTTAAGACAGTTAAACCACCGACTCCTGAATCCATCATTCCAATTGGATTTTCAATCATCTCTCTACCCCCATTCAAACCTTATTCATTCATTTTACCAAAAAATTCTCTTTTTGGTTATTTAGTACAGTGATCTTCCTGGCTAATTAAAGTTTTGAGTATCAAAAAAGCGGTAGTTCAAACAACTACCGCCCTCATATTAATTAATTTACAACCTACGCTTCTTGAACATATTGGTCCAAGATTTTTGCAAGCTGCTCTTTAGAATGATATCCCACAATTGTATCAACAACTGCTCCATCCTTTTTTACAAGAAGGGTTGGAATACTCATAATACCAAAGCTGCGAGCAGTCTCAGGATTTTCATCAACGTCCATCTTACTAAACGAAACTTTATCACTCATCTCATCTGCCAACTGCTCAACAACTGGAGATTGCATACGACAAGGACCACACCAGGTTGCCCAAAAATCAGTTAGCGTAACGCCATCCTTAGTCTTCTCATCAAAATTTGAATCAGTAACTGCTTCAACCATTCAAATCGCCTCTTTCTTCTTGATATTCTAAATTTTATCAGTTTCAGACAATAAATAAAACAATTTTGCTTACTAAAAATAATTAAAATCACTTTAACTTAACAATCGTGGCACCATTTCCGCCTGCGTTGGCAGGTGCATACTCAAATCCCTTTATTCTGCGATTACTCTGTAAATACTTCGTAATTCCGGTTCTTAAAGCACCAGTCCCTTTACCATGAATAATTGTCACCTGGTCATATCCTGCAAGTAAGGCAGCATCAATATAACGATCAGTTTCGGTCATAGCTTCTTCATAACGTTTCCCACGCAAGTCCAATGTAGCCCTGATACCTGCCGACCCGGTTCTTTGAACGCTTGCGCGATGACTGACTGGTTTGCTCTTTTCAGGATCCACCTTTTCCATCTCATCTGTTGAGACTTTCATTTTAATGATTCCCATTTGAACTTCCCAATGTTTATCGTCAACTTTTCGGAGTAGTTCGCCACGTTGTCCATAACTGGAAACAATGACCTCATCATTAACGTGAAATGTTTGCTTATTTTTAGCACGACGTAATACCTTATTACGTTTCAAGTTGGATTCTTGTCTAAGCGCATTAATATTACTTTTAGCTTCAATTAAGTCATTTTCTCTAAAGGCAACTCCAGCGCTTTCCATTTTTCTTAGTCGTTTAATTATTCCATCTGCTTCTGACTTACTGTTATCAACAATTCGGTTAGCTTCCTCCTTTGCCTGTTCAAGAAGTTGAGCACGCCGATTGTTCAAGGTATTAAGTTCGTCAACAATCGTTTTTTGATAGCCTGAAGCTTGTCCAACCGTATTATCCAATTGATCGTAAAGCTTATCAACCTTACGCTGACGATCTGTCAAATCTTTAATCATATTATTTAGATCTTGGCTATCTTGGTCAACCAAATCACGAGCCTGCGATATTAACCGGTTGTCCAGGCCCAATCTACTTGAAATATCGAACGCATTACTCTGACCGGGAATTCCAATTAATAATTTGTAAGTAGGCTTTAACGTTTCAACATTAAATTCCATACTTGCATTAATTGTTTCAGAACGTTCATAACCATATGTTTTAAGTTCTGGATAATGTGTAGTCGCCATGACTAAAGAAGCGTGATTACGTACATCATCAAGGATTGCAATAGCTAGTGCTGCACCCTCTTTGGGATCCGTTCCGGCGCCCAATTCATCAAAAAGTACTAGAGAATTATTATCGATTTGTGCCAAAATATGAATAATATTATCCATGTGTGACGAGAAAGTACTTAAATTCTGTTCGATGGATTGTTCATCTCCGATATCAGCAAAGATCTCATCAAAAATACCAATCGTACTATTCTCGTTGGCTGGAATAAAAATACCTGATTGCCCCATTAGCTGAAGTAATCCGACCGTCTTTAAAGAAATTGTCTTTCCCCCCGTATTCGGCCCAGTAATAATCAGTGTTTTAAAATCTTTTCCAAGTCGAATATCATTGCCAACAACCCTTTTAGGATCAATCAACGGATGGCGTGCTTTTCTTAAATTAATTTGATTATCTTCAGAAATTTTGGGCTCTGTCGCCTTGATTTTAGCAGCGTAACGTGCCTTAGCATTTAGAAGATCAAAATGTCCTAAGATATGATCATTTTGCTTTAAAGTATCTCGATGAGGCGCAACTAGCTCTGATAATTCTTGAAAAATTCGCTGTTCCTCATGGACGACTGCCACTTGATTCTGCCTCAAATCGTTATTCAGCTCAACTACTGCTTCCGGTTCAATATACAGAGTTTGACCAGAAGCACTTTGGTCATGAACAACCCCGCCTAGCTTACTACGGTATTCTGTTTTAACCGGTAATACGAAACGTTCATTACGAATTGTCACAATCGGTTCACTCAAATACTTAGCGTTATTCCCGCGGGTTAATTTTTCCATTTTTTGTCGAATTTCATTTTCAATTCTGGTAATGGTACTCCGTAAATATGCTAAATCAGGCGATGCTGCATTAGTTAAATGTCCGTTTCCTTCAAGTGATCTTGAAAGCCTTTGTTCAACATCTGGAACAGTCACTAACTCTTGAGAGGTTTGATCCAAAATTCTCATGTCCAGTTGGTCATCATTTTCCAAATCACTAAAAAAATCAGTGACATTTCGGGTCGTACGTAGCACATTACCAATTTGGGATAACTCCTGTCCATTTAGAACGGCATCAATCTTGAGACGTTTCAATGCTTCTGAAATATCTGCTAACCGTGGAACCGGAATTCCTCCCTTAACACGATTGATATTAACCGCGTCCAATGTCTCTGTAAGCGCGTTTTGAACCAGACTGTGCTCAACTGCAGGAACCATTTCGTTTAATTCTGTTCTACCACTTGCTGTTCCTATAAATTCATTTATTTCACTTTTAATTTTTGAATACTCTAAAGTTTTTAAAATTTTATTATTCATATTTTTTCCTATCAATTATTATAGCAAAAGAGGACTGTGACAAAACAATGTTTTGCTGCAGCCCTTCTTTTATCCGAACAATTATTTCATACGGTTTTCAACTCCAGAATGCATCAACCTACTGGTTGTCTTCATCCTGATCACCAAGAAAAGTATTCAATACTTCCTCAACCATATCCCATTCGTCATCTGATTCAATGGGAATTAACTCACCCTCACCCAGGTCCTGATTCTCATCGGGAGTGAACGCGTAAGCCTGGATGTCCACTTCTTCATCTTCAGCTGACTCTGAAGGATATAGAAGTACGTATGACCGACCGTAGTCTTCAGAGTCAAACGTAAACAATACGTTATACAATTCTTCGTTACCATGATCATCCACTAAGGTAATTTGTTGTTCTTCTTCATTCTCATTGTTATTCATCTGACATTCCTCATTTCAATTGAGTAAGCAACTTGCCTTGACGACCTAAGTAGTTTTCTAGAATTAAACTAGCTGCTAACTTATCAATTACTTTTTTGCGTTTTGATCGCGATGTATCTGCCTGCTCAACCAACATTCGTTCAGCTTCAACAGTTGTTAAACGTTCATCTTGAAAATCAATTGGAAGACCGAATGTATCCGTCACTAATTTTCCATAATCACGAGCAGCCTCTGCTCTGGGTCCCTCAGAATTATTCATATTCTTTGGAAGTCCAATTACAAAACCAGCGACTTCATACTGATTAACTAATTCCTTCAAACGTTCAATTCCAAATTTTTGTTCATCCTCATTAATTCGGATGATTTCAACTCCTTGGGCAGTCCAACCTAGTTGGTCACTCACTGCAATTCCAACTGTTCTTGATCCTACGTCTAATCCCATTAACCGCATTACTTTTGGTCCTTATCTGTATCTTTTGCTTGATCTGCTAGGTAGAAACGCACCAATTCTTCTATAATCTCATCACGTTGATGTTTTCGAATTAAGTTTCGTGCATCATTTAGCCGGGGAATATATGCTGGATCACCAGAAATCAGATATCCAACAATTTGGTCAATTGGATTATATCCCTTCTCTGCAAGGGCATCGTACACAGTTTTTAAAGTCTCACGGACATCTTCAGACTGACTATTACCAAAATCAAAAAACATTGTTTCATCGAGTTTTCCCATTATTGGCACCTCCTATTCCATACTAATAGTAATTCTACTTTATTTTTAAATAAAGCACAACGAATATACTCAACTAATTGGCAAGAACTTCTTGTAACATTTTCAAAGCATTTGGGATTCCTGCTGGGTTTGATCCACCGGCCTGGGCCATGTTTGGACGACCACCACCACCACCGTTGATCTTAGGTGCAATTTGTTTAATAATATCGCCAGCTTTAATTCCGTTTTTAACTTGTTGCTCACTAACTGAAACAAGTAAATTAGCTTTTTCTCCAACTTGGGCACCTAACACTAAAACATCCGATAACTGTTTGTTCTTCCAATCATCAGCCATTTGCCTTAACTGCTCCATACCCGAAACTTGAACTTCTGCAGCAATAACCTTGATGTTACCAATTGTTTCAACATTATTAAAAATATCTGCAGCCTGCTCTGAGGCAACTTTATTTTCTAATTTTTGAACTTGTTGCGATAAATCTTTTACCGAATTCTGTAACTGTTCAACTTTAGAAGGAACATCTTTTAGTTGTGGAGCGCGCAACAATCCAGCTGTTTCCTTCAAAGTGTTTTCTTCGGAGGTTAAGAACTCGAAAGCTGCTTGCGAAGTCACTGCTTCGATTCTTCTAACACCAGCACCCACTCCAGATTCCGAAACAATCTTAAATAAACCAATTTCATTTGTATTCTTCACATGGGTACCACCACAAAATTCAATCGAAAAATCACCAATGCTCACAACTCGAACCCTTTTTCCATACTTTTCACTAAATAGGGCAATTGCCCCCATTTTTTTAGCACTTTCAAGATCTGTTTCGACAGTTGAAACCTGAATTTCTTCATAGATTTTATCGTTAACCATTTTTTCAACCTTGGCAAGATCCTCATTAGTAACTTGACCAAAGTGAGTAAAGTCAAAGCGCAAATACCCAGGTTCAACCAAAGATCCTGCCTGTTGAGTGTGATCTCCTAAAACGTTACGCAATGATTGATCTAAAAGATGTGTCGCAGTATGATTTTTCTCAACTTTCAAATGGAATACTCGGTTAACTTCCAAATTATAAGATTCTTCTTTACTCATTGTTTGTAAGACCTTAATTGTGTGTAAATTTTGGCCATTAGGGGCATGTTGTACGTCTTCAACCTCTGCAACTACTTCACCATCGCTGTTTTTAATTTCGCCGACATCTGCAACCTGACCACCCATTTCAGCGTAAAATGGCGTTACATCAAAAATAACCTGTGCTGAACCTGTTTCAACCTTATCTACCAATTGATCATTTTGAATAATATCTTTAAGAACGGCACCATCAACATTTAAATCCGTATAACCTACATATTTACTTTCGGTTTTAAGATCTGTCAATAATTCAGACTGTACTCCCATTGATACAGAGGTTGATCGCGCCGAGCGTGCACGATTTTTTTGTTGTTGCATCTCATTTTCAAATTCCTCTTCATTGATGTTAACATTCTCATCGTCGGCATACTCTTTAGCCAATTCTAAGGGGAAACCGTAAGTATCAAAAAGCTTAAAAGCATCCTTACCAGAAATCTGATTTGAACTGTCGGCTTTGGCTTTTTCAATTAAATTATTCAATAATTGAATACCGTCTGTTAAGGTTTCATTAAAACGATCCTCTTCAGACTTAACAACCTTTGAAATATATTCTTTTTCACCAAGCACCTCGGGGTAATAGTCCTTCATAATATCGCCGACAACTGGTACTAATTTGAATAAAAAGGCTTCATCAATACCTAATTTCTTTCCATGCATAACCGCACGACGAATTAAACGGCGGATAACGTATCCACGTCCTTCATTAGATGGGATTGCACCATCGCCAATTGCAAAAGTAATAGCACGAGCATGATCAGCAATTACTTTGAATGAAACATCTTGCTCTTTACTATCTCCATATTTTTTCCCACTTAACTGTTCTGTTTTGTGAATAATTGGTAAAAATAGATCCGTTTCAAAATTAGTTGGTGCATCTTGAAACACTGAAACAACTCGCTCTAGACCCATACCAGTATCAATGTTTTTATGTGGTAATGGTTGATAACTTCCATCGGGTTCATGATTAAATTGTGAAAATACAATGTTCCAAATCTCAAGCCAACGCTCATTTTCCCCACCGGGATAGTTTTCGGGATCATCCTCTTTTAGATTATTAAAGCTTTCTCCTCGATCATAAAAGATTTCAGAGTCTGGTCCACTTGGGCCTTCACCAATATCCCAGAAGTTGTCTTCGACTTCAATAATGTGTGTTGGATCAACCCCAGTCTCAAGCCAAATATTTTTAGCTTCTTGATCTTTTGGGTAAACCGTTATAAATAGTCTATCTGGGTCCATTCCAAACCAATCTTTAGATGTTAATAATTCCCACGCCCAAGTTATTGCCTCTTGTTTGAAATAATCACCAACCGAAAAATTACCAAGCATCTCAAACAAAGTGTGATGTCTTGCAGTATGCCCAACATTTTCAATATCATTAGTTCTTATACTTTTTTGTGAACTTGTTAAACGTGGCACGTCAGGAACAACACTACCATCAAAATATTTTTTCATGGTTGCCACACCAGAATTAATCCAGAGTAAGGTTGGATCATCCTGTGGTATTAGGGAAGCGCTTGGTTCTACAACATGCCCCTTACTTTTAAAGAAGTCTAAGTACATTCTACGAATTTCACTACTTGTTTTACGTTCCATATTGCCTCCTAAATTAAAAACACCGATGCCAGTAAAATAATAAAGACGCCGAAACGCGGTACCACTTTACTTGCAACGATGTTTAATCGTATACCTCTTATAATCTCGATAACGCTGAGCCGCGAAATTTTCCTTGAGGGTAGCATATTAGCGCCTGTTCCGTTGCTCACACCAAACACAACGTCTCTGAAGAACATCAAACTAACATATATCCCTTTACAAATTTAAATTATAGAAAACTTACAAATCAAAGTCAATTTACCTATTACGCTTAGCTCTCATCTGTTTCATTTTGGCGCGCTTAGCTGCTCTAAAATCTTGATGTTGTTCAACACGACGATCACGAACTTCTTTTTCTGAAATTGCTTTTCTAATGCGACGCTTATATCCAGGCTTGATCTTCTTTTTCTTCTTCTTAACCATGCCGAGCAAAGTTGGATCTAATTGCTTCTTATCTTTAGTACGCTTATTTCTTCGATTACGGTCATAGGTATCAACTAACTCGCCCTTTACAAGATTTTTAGGCTCAAACTTAACACCCATTCGTTCTACTTCTTGAATCTTTGGTTCTTCACTAGGCTTATACAACGTGATTGCCGTACCACTCATGCCATTTCGCCCAGTTCTTCCAACACGGTGTACAAAAAACTCCGATTCTGTTGGAATATCATCGTTAATTACAAGCGAAACACCTTCAATATCAATGCCCCTTGCGGCGAGATCGGTTGCAACAACATATTGATAATCCAATCGATGAATCGACTTCATAATTCGTTTTCTTTCACGTGGCTGAATTCCGCCGTGAATTTTTGCTACCTTTAAGCCTTGTTGCTTCAAGTAATCAGTAAGTTCATCAGCACGCTCTTTAGTATTAGTGAATACAAGCGCAAGATACGGTTCACCCATTGTTAGTAAATTATAAACCAGCTGATTCTTATCCCTACCCTTAGTAGAAATCAAATAATTATCAATGGTTGGACTAATTGTTGTTTCAGTTGGAATTTCTTCAATCGCCGGATTTTCCATGTATCTTCTTAAAAACTCATTTACCGATTGAGGAATTGTAGCTGAGAATACAAGCATTTGTAAATCTTCTGGCATGCTAGATGCAATTTGATCAACCTCGTTTAAGAATCCCATATCTAAAGTCATATCAGCTTCATCAACAACCATATACTTGACCTGACGTAGCTTTATTGCACCTGCTTTTAGTAGATCGAGCACTCGTCCTGGAGTACCGATAATAATTTGTGGTTGATGATGTCCCAATTTGTCAATTTGGCGTTGCTTATCAGTTCCACCCACATAATTTCCAATTTCAATGGGAGTTTCTGATTTGCTCGCTAACTGTTTTGCAGCTTCATAAATCTGATAAGCTAGTTCACGACTCGGCGTTGTAATAACCGCTTGAATAGCATTTTGTGATAGGTCAATTTGATTAAAAATTGGAAGCAAAAAAGCATGTGTTTTTCCACTACCAGTTTGAGATTGACCAACAACACTTTTTCCAGCAGCAATCAAGGGTATTATTTTTTTCTGAACGGGAGTTGGCGTCTTAAACCCCGCCTCTTTTACAGCATCCAATAAAAAGGGACGCAAGTTAAAATCTTTAAAATCTGTCATTAATTATCCTCATTTCGGTTAGCAATTTCACTCAATTGCAATATAATTTCGTCAATCTCTGCTTGGTTTGCAGCTTTGGCTCCACTTGCAAGTGGGTGTCCTCCACCATCGTGTTTTTTTGCCAGTTCATTGATAACTGGTCCTTTGGAACGCAGTCTTACACGATAACTATGATCCTGTTGTTCAACAAAAATTGCCCAACACTTCACATTTTCAATTCGTCCAGGTAAAGAAACAATTCCAGCTGTTCCAGCATCTTTTAGTTCGAATTTTTCTAAAATATCATTGGTAAGAACAATGTGCGCTGCTCCATTCTTTTCAATGTTTAAATTCTCATAAACGTAAGCCGACAAGCGTGCAACTGGTTCTGAAATGCTATCCAAAGTTTGGTTAACACCCACTACATCAAATCCTGTTTGCATCATCTTAGCAACTACTTCATGTGTATGTGCGCTGGTATCAGGATACAGGAATCTTCCTGTATCACCAACGATTCCAGCATATAGTAAACGAGCGGCCTCTTTATCAAAGGTTAATTGATCACTAAATCGATCATAGAAATCATAAATTAATTCTGAACTACTTGATGCAGATTCTTCAACCCAAACTAAATCACCAAATGAATCATCATTTGGATGGTGATCAATCTTAACCATCTCTGAACCATTTATATATCTCCGATCATCCACTCTCGGCTGATTAGCTGTGTCAACAACAATTACAAGTGCATCATCAAAGAAATCATTGTCAATCTGATCCATACTGCCTAACCAACTTAGGCCGTCAATTTGCTTACCCACTGCCTTGATTTGCTTATGTGGAAAAGAATTACGCAAAATTGTTGCCAAGCCCATCTGTGACCCAATTGCATCTGGATCTGGTCGCTGATGACGATGTATCACAATTCTATTATATTTTTTAATTTGATTAAAAATTTCTTCTTGGATATCCATTATTATTCAACTCCTAATTTCCTTAATAAGCTTACCATAATTTTAATCTTGGCGTTTAAAAAGCGGTAAAACAACATCTTGGTAACTAACATCAGTTAAATTTGTTAACGTTATACCCAATAGCCTAATTCCACGGCTTGAATTACCAACATCATCAAAAATCTGGCGCGCATAAAAATAATACGTTTCAGCATCATTAGGAACAAATTCATCAAGAGTTATTCGTCTTGTAATCGTTTCAAAATCTGTATAACGAAGCTTTAAAACAATTGTTTTGCCATGCTTTTGTTGATTTGTTACATATTTCAAAAGATTTTGGGCAATAATCCGTAACTGTAGTTCCACTTCTTCATCAGTTGTTAGTGGGTTAATATAGGTATCTTCCTTACCAATCGACTTACGCTCTCGTTGGTACGCAACTGGTCTATCATCAATTCCTCTAACCTGTCGATATAAAACGTAACCAAATTTCCCAAAATAATGAATCAAATCGCTCTCCGAGAATGATAGTAAATCACGTCCAAAGTGAACACCCAAATCATGCATCTTAGGAATTGTCTTCTTTCCAACTCCTCTGAAACTTTCAATAGGCATATCATTTAAAAAATCAGTTACATCTTCTGGAAAAACCATTGCTACCCCGACTGGTTTTTCATACTCCGATGCAAGTTTTGCCAAAAATTTATTATAGGATATTCCCGTTGAACAAGTTAAATTTGTTTTTGCAAAGATTTCTTTTTGAATTTCATGGGCGATTAAAACAGAATCACTCATATTTTTTTTATTATTTGTTACATCCAAATATGCTTCATCGAGGGCAACGGGCTCAATTTCATCAGTGTATTCATGAAATATCTCATGAATTTGGTGTGAGACTTCTCTATATTTTGTAAAATCAGGTTTCTTAAAAATGGCATCAGGACATAGTTCCAATGCTTCAGAAGCAGACATTGCAGAATGCACGCCAAACTGACGAGCAACGTAATTTGCAGTTGCTACTACCCCGTGTCCCCCGTTAGTTCTTGGATCGTGAGCAATAATTAAAGGCTTAGTCTTATATATGGGCTCATCTCTCATTTCGATTGAGGCATAAAAAGCATCCATATCAACGTGAATTATCATTCTAGAATCATCTATTCTCATTGGAAATTCCATTTGTTTTGCCATTTTTAATCATCTCCCCGTCAAGAAAAACGACCAATGTATGGCATCAAAAACATCTTTCTGCCGTCATCAGTCGTTCTTGTAATGTTTTTATTTAAGTGGATTAAATTCCCACTTACGTCCATCTCTCTCAAGTAAATCATCTGCTGCCTTTGGTCCCATTGAACCACTCACATAATTGGGAAATTCTGGAACTGTATTATCCCATGTCTTACGAACCACATCCATTAACTTCCAGGCACGACTAACTTCATCCCAATGAGCAAAATTAGTTTTATCGCCCTTAAGAGCGTCATGGATTAACTTTTCATACGCATCTGGAACCTTAGCTTTTTCTTCACTCGTCATTCGGAAACGCAAATAATGTGGTTGAATATCATATCCTTGATTGCCACTCTTAGAACTCATCTCAATTGTGTATCCTTGGTCAGGCTCAATATGAATGGTAAGGACATTGGTAGGAATTTCTTTCTTTCCCGTCAGCTCTGAAAAAATATTCTTATCAAGCCCCTTGAAAATGATATTAACCTGTGTAGATTTCTTTGCGAGACGCTTTCCGGTCCTGATGTAGATTGGAACACCTGCAAGACCAGAATTATGAGTTACCAACTTACCAGCGACATAAGTTTCAATCTCAGAATCATCAGCAGTTCCCTCTTCATCACGGTATGGCAGTTGACTTCCAATTTCATCTGCTCCGTATTGTCCTCTGACAAAGTTTTGCTTTGCTTCTTCCTCAGTATATTGCTGAATGTTATTCAATGCTTCAACTTTCTTTTCACGTAGATGCTTAGCATCATAAATTTCCGGTCGATTCATTGTTAATAATGATACCACTTGCAAAACGTGATTTTGCACCATATCCCGCATTGCTCCAGCTGTTTCATAGTAACCAGCCCGTTCCTCAACTCCTAAGGATTCTGCTAGAGTAACCTGAATATTATCAACATGTTCTTTATTCCAAAGTGCATTAATAATTGGATTACTGAAACGTAATGAAGCAATTGATTGAATTGGATCCTTACCTAAATAATGATCAATTCGGAAAATTTGTTCTTCATTAAAGGCTTTTGAAATTGAATCATTTAATTCTTTAGCTGTTTCAAAGTCGCGTCCAAAAGGTTTCTCAATGATTAAACGATTAAATCCACCATTATCAGTAAGTAAATTTTGGTCCTTTAAATGACCAGCAATTGTTCCAAAAAATTGTGGAGCCATTGCCATATAAAAAATTCGATTTCCGTTTAATTCATACTGATCATCCAACTTATTTGCTAGATCTTTCAAAGCAACATAGTGGTTCGCATCATCAACATTATGTGATTGGTAATAAAAATGACTCGCAAATTTCCTTGCCATTTCTGTATTTGTTCGACTCACATCATGTCCAGCGTCATCAATTGAATTTACAACTACCTCATGATAATGGTCATCTGTCCAGGGACGTCTTGCAGTTCCAATTACAGCAAAATGTTCCTTCAAATATCCCTTCTCATACAAACTAAACAGTGCTGGATACAACTTTCTATAGGCCAAATCACCTGTTCCACCAAAGATAATAAATAAAGCACGCTGTTCCATGACTATAATCTCCATTCACATATTCTTAAAAGTAAAATTACTTCCTACATGATACTACTTCCTTAACAAAAAAAGTTGAAACTTTGTACCCAAAGTGTCAACTTTTTAGTATTTATTTTTCAGAATCGTTATCACTAGTAGTTGTTTCACCATCTTGTTGTTCTTCAACCTGGTGATCTTTATCTTCATCGGAACTTTCTACTGGCTTTTCACTTGCTTGGTTTGGAACTTTTTCAGTTGAATCTTCACGATCAACTCGCATAATAGCTGTACGATCAAATACTAAATATACACCATCACAGTCCAATGTAACTGTTTTTTCAGTATCATCAATTGCGTCAACCACACCATGTAGACGACCAATCGTAACCACTCGATCACCAACATTAAGTTTATTCATCATTTCTTGACGTTTCTGTTGTTGTTTTCTTTGTGGACGAATCATCATAAAATACATTAATCCGAAGATCAAAATAAAGAAAACAATTGTACTCATTCCACCAAATCCATTTGCTGCAGCTAATAACATATTTTCACCTCATTTATTGTTATAAGTATACTCTAACAAAAAAAGCATCGTTAAGCCACCCGATTAAAAATTCTTAGTAGGATTTTCAGTATATCCGTATTCATCAAAAAACGATTGTCTAAATTCCAGCAAGCTATCATCTAAAATTGCTTGACGAACATCTTGCATTAAATGTACCAAAAAATGAACATTATGGATACTTGTCAGTCTAAGCCCAAAGGTTTCGTCAGTTTTTAATAAATGGCGTACGTATGCTCTTGTGTAATTGCGACAAGTGTAACATGTACAATTGTCATCAAGCGGGGTGAAGTCACGGGCATATTTGGCATTTTTGACCACTAATCGGCCATGACTCGTCATACATGTACCATTTCTAGCAATTCGTGTTGGTAATACACAATCAAACATGTCAACACCACGTATTACACCATCAATTAGTGAATCTGGAGACCCCACTCCCATTAAGTACCGAGGCTTGTTTTCAGGCAACATAGGTGTCGTAAACTCTAAAACACGGTTCATCTCATCCTTAGACTCACCAACCGAAAGACCTCCAATAGAGTAACCAGGAAAATCAAGGCTAACTAAGTCGCTAGCGCTTTGCCTACGTAAATCCTCAAATCCGGCCCCCTGAACAATTCCAAACAATCCCTGTGTATCTGGATTTTGATGTGCTTTTAGCCCTCGCTCAGCCCATCTACTGGTGCGTTCAACAGAATGTTTAACATATTCATAACTCTCAAAATATGGAGGACATTCGTCGAAACTCATCATAATATCAGGACCTAGATCATTTTCAATTTGAATCGCCTTTTCTGGTGACAAAAACATTTTTGCACCATTTAATTCATTCCTGAAATGAACGCCTTCTTCAGTAATGTCCCGTAATTTAGCTAATGAAAACACTTGGAAGCCACCAGAATCAGTTAAAATCCCCTTATTCCAGTTCATGAACTTATGAAGTCCACCGGCTTCTTTTACAATATCCTCACCGGGACGCTCCCACAGATGGTAAGTATTTGCCAAAATAATGTCTGCACCTAAATCATTAAGTTCTTCCGGCGACATTGCTTTAACCGTTGCCTGCGTACCTACAGGCATAAAAATAGGCGTTGGAAATGTTCCATGAGGCGTAATTATTTCACCAAGCCTTGCTCCAGTATGTTTTTCCGTTTTAATCAAACGGTACTTGATTGCTGGTTCCAATTTATTTCTCCATTCGTTATTTAATAAACATCGCATCACCAAAACTGAAGAAACGATATTTTTCTTCAATTGCGTGTTGGTAAGCATTTAAGATCATATCACGACCCGTGAAAGCCGCAACTAGCATAACTAACGTTGATTTGGGTAAATGAAAATTAGTTATAAATGCATCGACAACTTTCCAGTCATACCCGGGCTTAATAAAAATATCTGTCCATCCACTGTCTGCCTTAATTTCACCATCAAACTTTGTTCCAATTGTTTCCAAAGTTCTAATCGAAGTTGTCCCTGTTGCAATAATCCTTCCACCATTTGCTCGCACATCGTTAAGTGTCTTAGCAGATTCCTCAGAAAGTTGGTAGAACTCACTATGCATTTTATGATCTTCTATGTTATCTTCATCAACTGGTCTAAACGTACCCAACCCAACATGTAAGGTAAGATAAACAAGTTTAATTCCTTTAGCTTCCACCTTATCCAAGAGTTCCTTGGTCCAATGCAACCCAGCTGTTGGGGCCGCTGCCGAGCCAGGTTCTTTTGAGTAAACAGTTTGATATCTCTCTTGGTCGTCCAATTTTTCCTTAATATAAGGTGGTAATGGCATTTCTCCAAGTTGATTTAAAATTTCCATAAAAATACCATCATACGAAAATTCTATTTCTCGTCCACCATGTTCAAGTTCCTTTGTCACTGTCGCCCTTAAAGCGCCATCCCCAAAATTTATCTCAGTCCCAACCTTTGCTCTTTTGGCTGGTTTCACTAAAGTTTCCCATCGATCTCCCTCAATATTATGCAATAACAGAACTTCAAGATGCCCTCCAGTTTCCCCTTTTACTCCATAAATTCTAGCAGGCATAACCCGAGAGTTGTTCATTACGACAGCATCACCGGGATTTAGTTGGTCAATCACATCATAGAAATGTTTATCTTGCATTTCACCTGTTTTATGGTCCAAAACAAGTAATCTGGAAGCATCTCGTTCCTTAATTGGTGTTTGTGCAATTAATTCATGCGGTAAATCATAGTCAAAATCATCAACAGTTAATGTCATATTCAAAACTCCTATTCCTTTGAATCAATACTTGGTATACCAAAATGCTCATACGCGCGGTCCGTTACCATTCTTCCCCTTGGCGTTCGTTTGATAAAACCAATCTGTAACAAATAAGGTTCATACATTTCAGAAATAGTTTCACTATCTTCACCAATATTAGCCGCAATGGTTTTTATTCCTACGGGACCTCCACCATACAACTCGATCATAGTCATTAAAACTTTCTTATCAACCTCGTCTAAACCACGATCATCAACTCCAAGTAACTTTAACGAGCGATCAACAATCGACTGATTAATTGAACTCATATTTTCTACTTGTGCAAAATCACGAATTCGTTTTAACAAGCGATTAGCAATTCTCGGAGTACCACGCGAACGGCTAGCTACCTCGTGAGCACCTTCATCTTTAATGTTTGTCTGAAAAATGTCTGCTGACCGCTTTACTATTTCTGTCAAATCTTTTTCAGTATAATAATTCATATGCTCAACAATTCCAAAGCGATCCCTCAATGGTGCAGACAAAACTCCAGCTCTCGTTGTAGCCCCAATTAAAGTAAACGGTGGTAAGGGAAAATGAATGGGATGAGCGGTTGGTCCCTGTCCCACAACTATGTCAACGAAGAAATCTTCCATCGCTGAATATAACATTTCCTCAACCATTTTAGGTAATCGGTGAATCTCATCAATAAATAGAATATCACCCGGCTGTAATTCATTTAACAGTGCCACTAAATCTCCCGACTTTTCAATCGCAGGACCACTAGTTGTTCGAATATTAACTCCCATTTCACGTGCAATCACCATTGCTAACGTCGTTTTACCCAATCCAGGAGGGCCATATAAAAGCACGTGGTCCAAGGCTTCATTACGATTCTTAGCTGCTTCAATATATACACTTAGTTCATGTTTAATCTGATCTTGTCCAATGTACTGAGATAAAGTTTGCGGACGTAGTGATTTCTCTGCTGATTCTTCACTGTTGTCTTGAATCTCGGAAGAAATAACACGTTCATCTTCATTCATAGGCTTCCTCCTAACTGTTCATTAATAATTTTAATCCGGCACTTATATATTGATCAGTTGTACTCAGCTTAGTGTCGCTATCCAATTTTTTAATGGTATTTTTTACATCTTTGTTAGAATAGCCAAGAGCCAATAAAGCCTCTGCCGCATCATCTAATTCCATATTAATACCGCTTAACGACAACTCAATGTCTGCATTAGACGTCGCAATCTTACCTTTTAAATCTAAAATGATTTGTTGTGCTGCCTTGGGTCCAATCTTTGGAAATTTCTTTAAATAGTTAACATCATCATTATTAATAGCACTGATTAACCCCGTATGATCTTCGTTAGCTAAAATAGCAAGAGCACTTTTTGGCCCAATACCCTTAACTTTTATTAAATTTAAAAATAGTTCTTTATCATCGCGTTTACTGAAGCCAAATAGACTAATATCTGATTCACTAACCGATTGATATACAAAAATCCGTTGTTCAGAGTTAACTTGAAACTTATACGGATTGGCAACGTAAATTAGATACCCAACACCTGCAACATTCAATACCACATATGCTGGGAAAACTTCTTCAACCGTTCCTTCTAAAAAATCATACATTTATTAAAGCTCCCATCAAAACATTTGTTCGTATTCATTGTATCACATAACATTATTCTTCCATCATTCCGGTTTGGTGCGAGTCTTGAATACGTTTAAACATTCGCTCCATATCAGTTGTTGAAAAATGCACCAAAGTTGGCCTGCCGTGTGGACAATTAAATGGATTTTCTGCTACTGCTAAGTCCTTTAGCAACTGCTTAGCTTGCTTATCATCCAAATTATGATTTGCTTTGATCGCTCTTTTACAACTCATCATGATGGCGCTTGCTTCACGAAACTTTGCAACCGTCATACCTGGGTCATTTAAAACATAATCCACCATTTCGCGAACCGTATCCTCTTCTTGACCAGCCTTAAACCATACTGGATGATGCCTAACAATAAAGGTATTACGTCCGAATTCTTCTAAAAATAACCCACACGATTCCAGAACACTCTGTCTTTGCTTTATTTTAATGAAATCAGTAGTTGGATACTCGAGATAAATGGGAACTAACATATCCTGTTGATCGTCACTAACTTCACCAACGGCAACTCGGTAATACTCATAATTAATTCGTTCTTGTGCTGCGTGTTGGTCAACTATATATAGACCATCATCTGACTCCGCAAATAAATAAGTACCATGCATCTGACCAACATAGCTCAAACGTGGAAAACGTCGTTCTTTATCTACTTCTTTTTCGAATTTATTTGAGGGAGTATCTACATCAGAACTCTGTTTCATGGGATCAAGTCTGTTACCATTTTTATATTTAGCACGAAATTCCGAAATCATTGAACTACCTAAATCCGCTCGATTACTAATAATAATCGGCGTAGATTTCTTTTCCTCGGTTTTACTTTGAGTTGAATCCCTGTCTGTAACCAGATTTGATTGAATTTGGGCTGTATCGTCAAGCTTTATTTGTTCCACATGTGGAACTGGAGAACGGTCAGAGGTTAGATTTTTTACAGCATCAGGAATTAAGTTCTTCCCTGAAAGCTCCTCAAAGACCGTTTCTGAAATCAAATTATTTAGCGATTGAATCTCACTGACTCGTACTTCTTGTTTAGTTGGATGGACATTAACATCTACCAAAATAGGGTCCATCTTAATGTTTAGAACAGCTACTGGATATCGTCCGACCATTAGTTTAGATCCATATCCCTCAACGATTGCCTTACTAATTTGAAAATCACGTACATACCTACCATTAATCAAAATTGAAATATAGTTACGATTTGCCCGCGTATATTCGGGAAGACTCACAAATCCATCAATCTGAAAATCAACGTTTGAATTGCTAATTTTAACCATTTTCCGTGCATTTGAAACGCCATATATATTGGAAATAACCTGTAATAAATCACCGCGTCCAGATGTTCTCAATAGTTCTTTACCATCATGCTGCAAGCTAAATCGTATATTCGGAAAACTTAAACTGAGACGATTTACAATATCAGTAATCTTTGCAAGTTCCGTCTGTGGTGTCTTGAGATATTTCAACCGCGCTGGCGTATTAAAAAACAGATCTGTAACAACTATATCTGTTCCGGCACGTACCTCAGCATTTTCCTTTGCAATCAAGTCACCGCCTCGAAAATGAATCTCACTTCCAACGTCACTTCCGTTTGAAGTTATCATAGTGACATCCGCAATTGAAGCAATGCTTGGAAGCGCCTCGCCCCGAAAGCCCAGAGTAGCAACCTTAAAAAGATCTTCTCTTGAGGAAATTTTACTTGTAGCGTGCCTTTTAAAAGCTGTTTCAACATCATCTGGCTCAATTCCCGATCCGTCATCAATAATCCGAATTGATTTCAAACCAGCCTCTTCCAATAAAATATCAATTTTAGTGCTTCCTGCATCAATTGCATTTTCGACTAGTTCTTTAACAACAGAGGCTGGCCGTTCTACTACTTCTCCGGCAGCAATTTGGTCTGATAGAATTGCATTTAATTCGTGAATCTTTTCCACTTAAATCACCTTACTTTAGTAACTTTTTCTGCCACTTATACATTAAATTCATTACATCCATTGGAGTTAAATCCATTAAGTTAGTCTTTTTAATCTGCGAAACAACTTCCCTATCCTTTTCGGGAACAATCGAAGTGTCAAATAACGCTAGTTGCTCGTCAATCTCATCCCCCTCTTGTTCTTCATCGTCTATGATTGCTGGTTTTTCAACTTCTTTTTCAACATTTAGCTCCGTATCATTGGTTGACTCTAAATCCTGCAAAATCACATTAGCTCTCTTTAGTAGGTTATTTGGCATCCCCGCTAATTTTGCGACATGAATACCGTATGACTTATCTGCAGGGCCATCCTCCATCTTATGCAAGAATACTAAATTACCATTCTGTTCTACTGCGCCAACATGTACATTTTTCAGACGATCTAAAGTTTGATCTAAGTCAGTTAATTCATGGTAATGCGTTGAAAATAGTGTTTTAGCATGTACATTTTGATGAATATATTCAATAATCGATTGTGCTAGTGCCATTCCATCGTAGGTGGCAGTTCCCCGACCAATTTCATCAAACAACACTAAACTATTTTGAGTTCCATTTTGTAGAGCACGATTAGCTTCCTGCATCTCTACCATAAATGTACTCTGACCCGAAATTAAATCGTCCGCAGCGCCAATCCGCGTAAAAATTTGGTCAAAAATTGGGATTGTCGCTGATTCTGCCGCAACAAAACATCCCATTTGGGCCATGATAACAGTTAATGCTAGTTGACGCATGTAAGTACTTTTACCAGACATGTTTGGCCCAGTAATAAGCAAAATTTCCGTATCTTTTCCCATATTAATATCATTAGGAACGTAGCTCTGATGACCCATTACTTTTTCAACAACTGGATGGCGTCCATTTTTAATATAAATATCATGTTGATCTGTAATAGTCGGTTTTACAAAATCGTATTGCTCACTAATGACGGCAAAGCTTTGCAAAACATCTAACCGTGAAATTACTTTTGCTAACTCCTGTAAACGATCAATTGATTTTTTGATTTCTTCCCGAATTGCACTGAATAAATCATATTCTAAATCAGTTGACTTTTGTTCCGCCTCAAGAATAATTCGTTCCTTTTCTTTAAGTTCAGGTGTGATAAATCGTTCCGCATTGGTAAGGGTCTGTTTGCGCTCGTATCGACCTTCTGGTACGGAATCGAGATTTGATCTGGTAATCTCAATATAATAACCAAAAACCTTATTAAATCCAATTTTTAGATTCTTAATTCCCGTTCTTTCACGTTCAGTTGCCTGCATATCTGCAATCCACTTTCGTCCGTTACTCATTGCATCACGGTACTGGTCTAGTGTCTTGTTATATCCATCTTTAATTAAATTTCCATCCGTAACTGAAATCGGTGCATCTTCGCTAATTGAATTATTAATTAAATCTGCAATATCTTCAACAGGGTCCAAATGTTCAAGCATTGCATCAAACGCAGGTTCAGCTAATTCTTCAAGGACGTGTTGGATTTTGGGAACCTGAAGTAACGAAGTTTTTAACTGAATCAAATCGCGACCATTAACATTACCAAACGCAACACGGCCGGCAAGTCTCTCTAAATCATATACTTTAACCAATTCATCTTGAAGGCTACTTCTTTCAAAAAAATGATTAACAAGAATCTCAACTTGGTTCTGTCTCTCAATTATCGCTTTCTTCTGAATTAAAGGACGATCCAGCCATTGTTTCAAAAGCCTTCCGCCCATCGCAGTTTTAGTAGCATCTAATAACCACAGAAGCGTTCCTTGTTTTTTCCCGGTACGAATTAAAGTGGTTAATTCTAAATTATATTTTGATGCTTGATCCATTCTCAAGAAGAATGAAGGTTCATAAGCAATCGCCTTTTGCAAATGTGATAAACTACGTTTTTGAGTATCTTGCACGTACATTAGAAGCTGTTCGATCGTCTCTTTTTCAAGTTGTGGTCCTAGATCCTGCGAAAGATAACTAAGTTCGGCAGATACATCGACTTTGCTTTGCTTCGAAACCAAAATATTAAGTTCTTTAAAGCGTTCAATAAAGTTTTCAGGAATGCGATCATCGATTACAATTTCTTTAGTTTGAACTCCAACACTTTCATTAATAATGCTTTCAAG
Source organism: Pediococcus claussenii ATCC BAA-344 (assembly GCF_000237995.1). Taxonomy (NCBI): domain Bacteria; kingdom Bacillati; phylum Bacillota; class Bacilli; order Lactobacillales; family Lactobacillaceae; genus Pediococcus; species Pediococcus claussenii. The sequence continues at coordinate 727,599 of NC_016605.1, read as the reverse complement.
ATCACTCAACAAAGCAACTTTCAATTCACCAGTTGCTAAATCAACATAACCAAAACCATACTTACTGTTGTCTTCATTTGCATGCAAAACCGTTAAATAGTTATTATTTTTTGAATCAGTTGCTTTTTGATCCGTAGTAGTTCCAGGGGTCACCAATTGAATTACTTCTCTCTTGACCATTCCCTTGGCAGTACGTGGGTCTTCCATCTGCTCACAAATTGCGACCTTATAACCCTGTTCAACCAAAATATCTATATAATTCTGTGCAGCATGAAAAGGGACTCCGCACATTGGAATAGGATCATCAGCATTTTTAGAACGAGCCGTTAGCGTAAGTTCTAAAATCTGTGACCCTTTTACTGCATCATCGTAAAACAGTTCATAAAAATCACCAATCCTGTAAAACAGAAATGCATCTGGATATTGTTTTTTTATTTCAAAATACTGTTTCATCATTGGTGTATCGCTTGTTTTTTGTGGCATACTCGAATTCTCTTTCATTTATGTTGTTATTATTAATATATACGTAAATCTATTTTAAACACTTTATTATTTTAACATTTAAAAATAAAAATATTAGAAGAGGACGCCAGAATTTCACTAAACTAAACTTTAAAAACTAAGAATAAACAATTTTCAGTTCGTAATCATTGTCCTTAATTCTAAATGGCATCGTAAGCCCTCGCCCAACCTTATTCTAAAATATGTTTTAAAAGAAAAAAGTTAGGGAGATAACTACAATCTAAATTCCATCTCTAAACTGAATAGCAAAACGCGGGAAATAAGTTGAGTGCTTCCACTTAAGGATAAAACCCGGATAATGAATAAAATTATCATCATCCGGGTTTTATCCTTAATGCTTATCACTTCTAAACTTATGTCCCGCTCTGCTTTCTCACTTAGCAAAATCAACTGCTCGAACTTCTCGAACAACTGTGACTTTAACTTTTCCAGCATATTCGAGCTGCTTTTCAACTGCTTTCCGAATATTATGTGTCAAAGTAACAGCCTTTAAATCGTTGATCTTATTTGGTCGAACAATTACTCGAACTTCTCGCCCAGCTTGAATGGCATAACTCTTCTTAACACCTTCAAACTCATTTGCAATATTTTCAAGTTTCTCCAACCGATGAATATAACTTTGTAGCGTTGTACTTCTAGCACCGGGCCGTGCTGCTGAAATAGAATTAGCAGTATTTACCAAGACAGAAATAATGTACTTAGGATCTTGATCTCCAGTGTGTGAAGCGATTGAATCAATAACCGTTGAACTTTCTTTAAATTTCTTTGCTATATCAATACCGATCTGAACATGCGACTCATCAGTTTCATGTTCTGCGGCCTTTCCAATATCGTGTAATAACCCTGCGCGTTTCGCTACAGCAACATCTTCGCCCAATTCAGCTGCTAGAATTCCAGCCAAATTAGCAACTTCAACAGAATGATTTAAAACGTTTTGACCATAAGCTGTCCGATATTTCAATCGTCCAACCATTTTAACGAGTTCCGGATTCATAGAATGGATGCCTAAGTCAAAAATAGTCTGCTCACCCGTCTGACGAATAGTATCATCAAGCTCCTTGCGAGCCTTTTCAACCATTTCCTCAATTCGAGCTGGATGAATACGACCATCCTGAATCAACTTTTTCAACGCAATATCTGCAATCTCTCTTCTAATTGGATCAAAACTACTGAGGATAACTGCTTCAGGCGTATCATCAATAATTAAATCAACACCTGTAGTGTTTTCAAAGTTTCGAATATTGCGCCCTTCACGACCAATAATTCGTCCCTTCATATCGTCATTAGGTAAACTAACAACTGTCACAGTTGTATCAGTAGCCATGTCAGAGGCACCTCTTTGAATTGCTAGTGCTAGCATCTTCTTAGAGCTTTCCTTAACCTGGCTTTCCGCCTCAGCGATTCCCTCACGAATAATTAACGCTCGTTCATCGCTTAAACTATCCCTTGTTTCCGTTAAAATTAGATCCTTCGCTTCATCTCTTGAAAGGTTTGAAACCCTTTCAAGTTCCTGTTGTCGTTCGTTAACGAGTGCCGTTGCCCTTTGCTGCTGATCGTCCAATCGCTTTTGTTCAGAGTTAAAGCGTTGTTCCTTTTTCTCCAAACTACTCTCACGTTTATCAATTGCACTATCTTTGTGATCCAACGCTTCTTCACGTTGTAGCAATCGATCTTCTTGCTTTTGAACTTCAGATCTTCGCTTCTTCAATTCTTTCTCCACGTCAGAACGATACTTATGACTCTCGTCTTTTGCTTCGATCAAAGCTTCACGCCGATCCGTTTCAGCCTGTTTTCTAGCATTTTCAATAATCGAGGATGCAGATTGATTAGCATCATCAACCTGTTTTTCCACAATATTCTTGTGAAAAACATATCCCGCAACATACCCGATTATAATAGCGATGATCGCAAGGATTATACTGAAAATTGTCATTCTCATCCCTCCGAATCACCAAATTCAAACTACATTTTGATGTTATTTTGATTTTTACACTTACTATCATTTTAATGTTTAAAGACGCTAGTGTCAATCAGTTCATATAATATCAAAGTATACTTTATATAAGGTGTTTCACATAACATTCTTATTATATACAATGTTAAACTAATTGTTTTTAACCAAAATAAAAGAGCAGACTACAATAGTTACTGCTCTAATCTATAGAAATTAATTTAATTCAAGTTTACTTGGATCGTCTTCTTTTTTTGTTTTAGTGGTTTCTTCGCCCTCTTCAGCAATACCATATGCTTCACGTACCTTGGCAAACAATTCTTCTTTAACATCCGGATGATCAACCAAATACTGCTTAGCGTTCTCACGCCCTTGTCCAATTCGGTCATCCCCATATGAATACCAAGAACCACTTTTTTTAACTATCTCTTTTTCAGCAGCCATATCAATTAATTCACCAGTTTGAGAAATACCGTGCCCATACATGATGTCAACTTCAGCTTTTCGGAATGGCGGTGCGACCTTATTCTTGACCACCTTAATACGTACTCGATTTCCAATCACATCTGAACCATCCTTCAATTGTTCAGCTCGTCTTACTTCTAATCGAATCGTTGCGTAGAACTTCAATGCTCGTCCACCTGGAGTTACTTCTGGGTTTCCAAACATTACACCAACTTTTTCACGAATCTGATTAATAAATAAAGCAATTGTCTTTGTTTTATTGATTGAACCAGATAGTTTACGAAGTGCTTGAGACATCAAACGCGCCTGTAATCCAACGTGTGCGTCACCCATCTCTCCGTCAATTTCAGCACGCGGTACTAACGCTGCAACTGAATCTATAACCACTAGGTCAATTGCCCCACTAGAAACAAGGGCATCAGCAATTTCAAGACCTTCTTCTCCTGTATCCGGCTGTGAAAGTAATAGTTCATCAATATTAACTCCCAAATTTTGGGCATATACAGGATCCATTGCGTTTTCGGCATCAATATAAGCAGCCGTACCGCCACGTTTTTGTACCTCAGCAACAGCATGTAGTGCTACTGTCGTTTTACCTGAACTTTCAGGGCCATAAATTTCAACAATTCTACCCTTGGGAAATCCGCCAACTCCTAGAGCCTCATCAAGTGCCAATGATCCACTAGGAATTGTTGATATTTTAGTATCAACCGCATCACCCATTCGCATGATTGACCCCTTACCAAAATTCTTTTCAATTTTTTTTAAAGCATTATCTAATGCCGTTTTTCGTTCGTCTGCCACTCTGTGACCTCCACTAGTCTCGCTTAGTAAAATAACTTAACTACATAATAGCACATTTTTCTAAAAAAGCCGAACAAAAGTTCGCTTATTTTAAAACAAATTTTAAAATCATCTCAAAGGCCTTATTTACGGCCGCCTGTCTTACTTTTTCTCTATCCCCATCAACATTAAATTCCTCAGAATAAATTTCTCCAGAATCAAGCGCCAATCCTATCCAAAAATTACCAGCTTTATGTCCTTCAAGTTCACCTGGACCAGCAACCCCGGTAAAACTTAAGCTAAGTTTAGTGTTCATCTTCCTTCTAGCACCACTAGCCATTGCCTCAGCAACCTCTTTACTAACAACGCCATTGTTTTGTATTAAATCTGAACTCACGTCCACTAAATCATGCTTACTTTGGTTAGAATAAGTTACAAAACCACCATTAAAAATTGCCGATACCCCTGAAACAGAACAAATTGTGCTTTCAAATAGTCCACCTGTCAAGCTCTCTGCAGCAGTAATTGAAATATTACGCTTGATTAGTTGTTGTGCCACAAAAGTATGCAAATCAATGATTTCTTCGTCAGAATAATAAAACTGTCCAACTCTTTTTAAAACTGTATTCTCCATATCTTTAACCATTTTTTCGGCATTAATACGATTATCATCTTCCGCTGTAATACGAACCGTAACATCCGTATCTTTGAAATACAATGCGAGTGTTGGGTTTGTTTGATACCGAATAATATCATCTAGTTTTTCTGCTAGCAAAGACTCACTTATTCCAACGAAATGCAACGTCTTTGATACTAAATTATTTTGCAAATTGAAATGCTTTTTCAAGACAGGTATTAACGATCTATCTACCATCATTCTAAATTCGCTCGGTGGACCTGGAAGTACAACATAATTTACGTTCCCTGATTCAAACATTCCAACTGCTAATCCATTATAATTTGTTAGCCGCTCCGCATTATCTAAAATCCAAGCCTGCCGTAAGTTATTAGGTGTGACACTTCTTCCCATCATTTCAAAACGCTTGTTAATTTTATTTAACGCATCTTTATCCTGTACTAAATCTTTATTTAAAAATTGAGCTAGTGCCGGTTTAGTCACATCATCCTCAGTAGGTCCTAATCCACCAATTAAAACCACCAAATTGCTTCTTCCAGTTGCAAGTTTGAGCGCATCGTCAATTCTTTCAATATTGTCGCCTACTGTTTGTCGATGCATAACCTCAATTCCTAAGTCCGCAAAACTCTTACTCAAATAAGTTGCATTAGTATCCGTAATTTCTCCAAGTAAGATTTCTGTACCAACACTGATTAATTCTGCCTTCATTCCTTTCCCCTCCCAAAATAAATATGCAGTAATTCTACAAAATATTTTTATATCCACAAAGTAATGATAACACCGATAATTATTAACAAATTTTTTAAATAAAAAAGAGACAAATATGAAGTTTACAAACAATTGACATTCCTTTTCATCAATTATTCTAACTTTATATCTATCCCTCAACCAACTTTAAACTTAAAATGAATCTGAAAAAATAGCGCGATTTTTAACGAAATAATCGACTCCTGAATATACCGTAAAGAACAAGCACACATATAGGAGAATTGTTCCAATTCCAAAATGAAGGAAATTCGCAAAAATATTGTTTAACAGTAAGAAAATGATAGCAAACATTTGAGAAAAAGTTTTAATTTTTCCTGGCATTTCAGCAGCTAATACTTGTCCATCGTTTTCAACAATAATCAAGCGCAACCCGCTTATTGCAAGTTCACGACACACAATAATAGCAACAACCCATGATGGTGCCATATTCATCTCAACCAAAATGACAAACGCCGACATAGTTAGCATTTTATCAGCTATTGGATCAGCGAACTTACCAAAATTAGTTACTAAATGCTGACGGCGTGCAATTTGACCATCTAAGAAATCAGTAAGGGATGCCACTGCAAAAACTACAGCACTCCAAATCTTTGTTATCGCGATGGACGTACCCAATATGTTAACACTACCTCCAACTTCTGGCATACAAGCTAAAATAATAAATATTGGGATCAAAATAATTCTAAAAACCGTTAATTTATTTGGTAAATTCATAATTACCTCTCCTACTTAACTTTGATTTTAATATTTCGAATTGAGGCCACTGAAGGCTCACTTGGAATTTTAATTTGGTTAGTAAATTCACCACGTACACTCTTATTGTTACCAATCTGCAAACCATAACTTTGACCTTTAGATAAAACAAAATTCTGTTTATCACCAGCTGCAACTGTACCCTGATACAACGTTTCCGGCGTACCCGACTCTTGATTTAACATAATCCAAGATTGAGCACTTCCAACTGTAAGCTTTAAATCAATCTTCTTCAATGATCCCGTTTTAATTGTTATTTGATCAGGATCGGTACCTTTTACCATTGTAACTTTTTGTGTTGGGGTAAGCTCTTTTTCCTGCTTGCCATTCACAAAACTCTTTTTAACCTTTTTAGTGTGATCAATTACGGTTGCATCTTTATATGCGTAAACCGGGCTTTGATGACCGGAAGCACCATTCACCGCACCCCACGCCAGCAAAAGTATTATTGCTGTTAGAACTGTTGCCATTAGTTTGGGAAACTGGTGTATCAATCCCTTTATAACTGATGGACGTTTATTGGCATCTCGCTCCGATCTGGAATCGACTTCTCGGTGTTCCTCGCGCCAATTCTCAACGCTTTTTGGTACACTCATTTTCGTGATTTGTTCTGAACTAATTCCCAACAAATCAGCATATTGTTTGATAATCGATTGTGTGTAGTAATCACCAGGTAAATCTTCTTCTGCACCCGCTTCTAAAGCCATTAAATATCTTGCTGAAATTTGCAATTTTAAATGGACATCGTTAATCGTCCACCCTTTTTGTTGACGGGCAGTTCTCAATCTTTGACCAATATTTTTATATTTTTTTGAACTCATCATGAATCCCTTTCCCCATAATTGACAACTATAATTATAGCATTTTTTTAATAAATCAAAGTGCAAGACAAGTTTTAAATGCACTAATCTTATCAATTAATTTTGTTACTCATATTGGGATCAGACTGTCTCAGAATTTTATCAATTTATATTTATTTTAGCCAACCACCATCTACGTAAATAGTTTGCCCTGTAATATAACTGCTTCTTGCGTCAAGCAAGTTAAGAACAACACTGCTTATTTCTGCCGGTTTTGCAAATCTTCCCATTGGAATTTCGTTTTCTACGTTAACTTGTTCTTCAACCGTAAAATCTTTATTCATTTTAGTATTAACGGCCCCTGGAGCCACGCAGTTCACTGTAATATTAAGTGAAGCAACTTCCTTCGCATAAGCGTTTACAAAAGCACTTTGAGCACCTTTCAACATGCTATATGGGACTTCCATTGCACTTCCAACAGCTCCATAAACCGAACCAACAAATACAATTCTTCCCGTCTTAGAAGAAAACTTGCTCACAAGACTTTGAACCAACATAATTGGGGTACGAACATGTTCTAACCACATGCTTTCAATCTCATTTTCATTAAATTCACTAAACAACTTATATTTCGATGTACCCTGTGCAAAAATAATTGCATCCAATGAAAAGATCTGTGCTACTAAATTTTTTACACTTTTCTGCTTCGTAAAATCACACTTAACCGGAATAAATTCTTGTTTTGGAAAATTATTTGCCAGTTTAACTAACATTTCATTTATTCGTTCGGTATTTTGGTTATATTGTAAATAAAGTGACCATCCCTGATTTGCTAAATCATTTGCAATTGCACCTCCAATATCTCCACTTGCACCACAAACTAAAGCAAATTGCATATATACTCCTACTTTCGCTTAATTCTGAAAGAACTAATTTTATTTCCATCCATTAACCAGTTAAATGCTTTTTGAACTTCGTCAATTTTAATATTTTGATAAATCTTTGCTTCATCAAAAATAGTTGAATTCCCATACTCTTTCCCTTCAAAGCTATTTGCAATAGCCTCTAATGAATTCATCTTAGAAATTGAGCGTCCAATCATTTCTCTCTTAGCAAGTTCAAAATCAGACGTTAACAAACTCCAATCAGGTTTACTGAGAGCAACTCGCATAGCATCTTCAAATCGTTCCGGATTTTCCGTATCTCCACCAATTGTTACGAATACAAATTCCCGTTCACTGTTAACTTCATACCCAAAACTATCGTCCAAAATACGTTGATCGTACAGCTTTAAATATGTTTGAGAAGACGAACTGAGCAACAAATAAAACGCTAAATCCAACGCAATCAAGAATCTTAATTTTTCTTTTTTGTCGAATGGAATTAATCGAATATTTTTGATTCCAAGCATGATCTTTGGCCGTGCCACTTCTAATACTATTTCACCACTATCAATTGGTGCCTTATTTATATTTTCCGTCCTTTTAATATCAGGAAAATTTGAAAAACTTTTTTGCTCTTGATTATTTTTAATCCACCCCATTGCCTCATTTGGATTAAAGTTTCCTGCCATAAATAAGTTCATGTTGCTTGGATGGTAAAATTGACTATGGATTTTGTATAGAATTTCAGGAGTGATTTCAGAAATGCTAGAAACAGTTCCAGCAATATCCGTGCTTAATGCTTGCTCAGGAAATAAGTTGCGCAAAATCCCCATATATAATTGCCAATCAGGATCATCGTTGTACATCTCAATTTCTTGTCCAATAATTCCTTGTTCTTTTTTTACTGATTTTTCTGAAAAGTACGGAATTTGCACAAAATCTAGTAAACTATTCAAATTATCTCTTAAGTTACTGGTAGCTGAAAAAAGATAACTAGTCCGACTGTAGCTAGTAAAAGCATTTGAATCTGCTCCATTTGAACTAAAAAGTTCAAATGCATCATAATCTTTTTTCTCAAAAAGCTTATGCTCTAAAAAATGTGCTGTTCCAGCCGGAACCTCTTCCACATTACCATTAATTAACATTTGGTTATCCATTGAACCAAAATTGGTCGTAAAAATCGCATATGTTTTATGAAATCCTTTTTTGGGTAATAAGTTAACAGTCAATCCATTACTTAAAGTTTCGGTAAACAGCTCTTCACTAAAATCAGTATATTTTTTATTAAACATTATTTTCCCCACTTAAAAAGTAAACCGCTCTTAAATTCATAAGTTCTGCCATTCGTTGCACATCAGAATCTTTTACTCCTTGAATTCCCTCTATCCATTCCTGATCTGATAAAACATTTCCCATAATCTGATTTGTTAACGATCTGCGGTGAGCCGTCCTTTGGCTATCTAGGCTGGACAAATAGTCAGAAACTAGCCCTAGTTTTGCCTCATTTAATTCCTTTTCAGATGGTTTTTTCAGCTTCATTTCAGAAACTTGCTCGTTAACAATTTTTAATACTTCTTCTTTATTTACAGAATCAATTCCGGTTTGTACCATTAGCATCCCGTTAAGTAAATCCAATGTTGAACTTGCATAATAGGCTAAACTAGCTTTTTCACGAACATTTAGAAATAATTTTGATTGTGGGGTTCCACCAAACAAGGCATTGAAAATAATTGCTGAAAAATAATTCTTATCTCTAAGATATACCGGAAAATCAAAAGCAAGATTCAGTTTCGATTGATTTAACATTTGTTTTTCAGTTTTAACAGCAACCACTGAGTTCTTATCAAACTGTGCTGTCAATTCAGGGATTTCAAAGTTCCGTTTTGTTAAATCCCAGCCCTGAAATGCGTTTAAAACTCGTTCAGCATCTATGTCGCCACTTACACTAATCTGCATAAAATCTTCCTGAAGAAGTTGCTGGTAATAGGCAAACAAATCTTGGTTATTAACTTTCTCGAGCTCCTTTCTCCTACCATAGCTCGGTATCGCTTGTATTGCATCTGTACCAAAGTTCAATTCACGCAATCGCTCCATCGCGTAATACTGTTTATCATCAGTAGCCGAATCAATATAGTTTAATAAATTATCTTTTTGAGTCTCAAAAACCGATTCATCAAAACGATTATTTGTCACCAACGGATTAAAAATAATTTCCCTCAAAAAATCAATTCCTTGTTTAAACAGATCATCTTGTGTGTCTAAATAAGTTGAATTAGCAGTAATGATTGAAAAAGATAAATCATGTAAGCGCCCTCTTTTTGATATTCCGGCTCCAAAACCGGCTCCAAACATCTCTGATAATTGGTGCGTAACCTTAACCTGATCAGGATATTTCTTTGAACTAGTTTCTAAAATATTACTAATCAATGCTCTTTTAGCCATCAACCTAGCATTAGATTTTGTTAAAAAATGAACCTCAACACGGATAGTTTTGAACTGGCTAGTTGGCATTACATCCAGCCAAACCCCATTTGTAATTTCTTTTTTCACGGGTAACCCCTCCTGATTTAAGTACAGGCTTTATCATATCTAAACTAAGTCCAGCTTTCAATAGCTATAACAACGGTGAAAGTAATCGACTCGCTAATTGTTTAAACCTCGTATAGACTGATTGCGCATTAAAATATTCCGGTGATATTTTTTGTGAGTTTTTAATGTCTCTATTAATCGTTTCTTTTATGTCCAACACCGTATTCTGGTGGTAAATGAACGCATTAGCTTCAAAATTTAATTTAAATGAACGAATATCCCAGTTAGCAGATCCTAAACTGACCACAACATCATCAACTACAATGGCTTTTACATGCATAAAACCATTTTGATATGCATAGACGTTTGCACCTGCTTCCATTAATTGTCTAGCATAGTACTCCGTAGCACGGTAAACAAACGGATGGTCGGGTTTATTGGGTATTACTAAGTCAATTTTGAGGCCGGATTTTAAAGCAATCAGTAGCGTTTCCATTAATGCATCATCTGGGATAAAATATGGTGTCTCAATTCTAATATGTTCCCGAGCACCCATAATCATTTTTATGTAACCTTGTTTAATTTTTTGAATATCGCTTTCCGGTCCACTGCTTACAATTTGCATTGGAACCGATTGATCAAGTTCGTTTTGCGGAAAATATTCCAACCCAATAGCTACTGAAGATGTTTTTGCAGAGGCAAACCAATCCATGAAAAACCGACTCTGCAGTTGTAAAACTGATGACCCCAAAATTCTTAAATGCGTATCTCTCCAATATCCAAAACGCGAATTTTTTCCAATATATTGGTCTCCTACGTTAAAGCCACCAATATAACCAATAGTTCCATCAATCACCACAATTTTTCTATGATTCCTAAAATTAATTCTAAAATTAAGATAACGCCACTTCGATTGCATGAATGGCTGTACTTCGCCACCGTGTGCGATTAATTCTTTAAAGAACCTTTGCTTACTTCCCTTTGAACCAAAAATATCATAAAGAACGCGAACTTTAACACCTTCTTTAGCTTTATCAATCAGTATTTTTCGTAATTGAGTTCCTAAATCATCATCATAGATTGTGAAGTATTCAAGATTAATATGGTTTTTAGCCCCACGTAAATCTTCAAATAATTGTTTGAATTTTTTTATTCCATCAGTAAAAATCGTAATGTCATTTTGTTGAGTTAAAATTGCGTTATCGCTATTTAAAAACATTTCAACCAGTTCATTTTGCAATTCATATTTTAATTTAATTCTATTATGACGACTTTTCTTTTGATAATTAGCCATTTCTACTATTCCAAATTGTTCTTGAGTTTTTAAATTAAAAATTTGTTGTTTATTTAGTTTTCTCCCAAGAAATAAGTACAGAATAATGCCTATTCCTGGTAAAAGGGTCATAACTAGAAGCCATGCCCAAGCTGCTGAAATATCTCTTTTCTCAAAAAGTGCAACCATCACAGCAATAAAAAAGTTCACTGTATATAAAGCTGATTCTATGATTAACATAAGCTTTCACCTCACATTCAGTGTATCAAAAAAAGCTAAGGAAACACTATTTTTGTGCCCTCAGCTTCTTAAATCCCTTTATTAACTCTACTGACTATTTTTTCCAAACCATTTATGGTTAATCTTCTTTAATTCACCATTTTTTCTTAAGCGATTCAGACCTTGATTTATCTTCCGTTGAACCTCTTTATCTTGCTTCCTCATTCCGACGGCAAATTGTTCAGAAGGCATTCCACTAGAAATAATCCTATAGGATCTGGGATCAGACTGGTGTGCGATATAATATTTAGCGTAAATACTATCGATTAATAGTCCTTGAATTCGGTTAGCATTCAAATCAATAAAAGCGTTATTAAATGAATCATACAAAATGGGTTGTTTATTTTTAATTCTATCCTTTAATATTTTAGGCCTTTGATCTAAATCCTGAACACCAGACGAACCGCTTTGCGCCCCAAGAGTTTCATCGTTCATATCTGCAACGCTTTTTATATTTTTATCCGTTTTTGTCACTAGAACCTGATCGTTTCTAAGATAGGGTTCACTAAATCTGACAACCTTAGCGCGCTCTGGTGTGATAGTAAATCCGTTCCAAATTAAATCAATTGTTTGATTTCTTAATTCCGTCACGTTCATCGTCCAATCAATAGTTTGAAAATCAGGTTTAATACCATATTGTTTAAAAACTGCCTTTGCCAAATCTACGTCATATCCAACCAGCTTACCATCTTTTTGGCGAAAATCCATTGGTACAAAACTATCATCAATTCCAATTACAACCTTTTTAGTTTTCTCAATTCTTTGCCAACTATCCGTTTTAGAATTCTTAACACGAACAATACTACATCCAGATAAAGCAAAGATTGATAAAAATATCACAAAAACTAATAATTTATTTAGACCTTTCATTGAATTTCACCGGCTTTACCTCTAATTTGTGGTCTGCAATTTGGTCTGCGAACACAATATCATGTGTAATTACAATTTGCGTAATATTCTCTTTTTTTAAATCTAGAATGATATTCTTGACCTCGTCTCTCAACTCCGGATCTAACGCAGAGGTTGGTTCATCATAACAGAGAATTTGAGGTTTCATAGCCAAAGCTCTTGCAATTGCTACTCGTTGTTTCTGTCCACCAGATAGTTGATATGGATAACGATCGACATATTCTTCAAGTTTTAATTGTTTAATTATTGGCATAACGCCTTTTTGGGCATTTTTACTACTTTTCTTTAATACGTTAATCGGCGCCAAAGTGATATTTTCTAAAACACTCAAATTAGGAAACAACTGAAAGTCTTGGAACACCACACCAATCGTTCCTTCAAGATTTCTATTTGTATAAGGATCAAACGGTTTACCATTTAAAATAAATTGTCCCTCATCAATTTTCTCTAGGCCACTAATACAACGCAATAGAGTTGTTTTACCCGCTCCCGACGGACCAACAATGGTTAAAATTGTTTTATCCTCAATTGATAAATTTAGATGATCAACGACTGCAACACCGTCATATCGCTTAGTAACATTTTTCAATTCTAACATTCTAGTCACTCCTATCTAAAATACGAATAGTGTTTTTCAACTCTTCGAAGCATCCATGTACAGATTCCTGTTAACAATAAATAAATTATTCCAACTAATACAAGTGGGACAAGGGTAACATCACGAGCTGAAGCAACATTTCCTGCCCTAAGCAAGTCGCCAATTCCAATTACATATACCAATGAAGAATCTTTTATCAAATTAATAACTTCATTTCCAATTGAAGGTAATACAATTTTAGCAACCTGTGGCATAACAACCCGACGAGTAATTTGCCCATAAGAAAGTTGTAAAACCTTTCCAGCCTCGTATTGTCCAGGATCGATTGATTGTAAACCACCACGAAATATTTCGGCAAAATAAGCTGCATAGTTAAGTATAAAAGCAACTAAAGCTGCTTCGTATCGTGGAAATACAATGTTAATGGTTGGTAATCCGTAAAAAATAAAAATTAATTGCAATAACAGTGGAGTCCCTCTCATTAACCAAACATAACCTGAAATCAGTGTTCTTAATGCTCTTATCTTTGAAATTAAACCTAACGCTAAAATTGCACCTAAAATTAATGAGCCAATAATTGTCCAGATAAATATTTGTAAGGTGACACCTGCACCGCCCAATAAAGATGGTAATATTTCTGAAATATACTTTAGATTAAACATTTAATCCTCCCCTTTTCAACAAAAAAAGTCCTCTTAGATAAATAAAATTTATCTAAGAGGACGACAAAATCGCGATTCCACCCCAGTTCGTCATACACTCACATGCACAACCTCAGGAAGTTAATAATTAACTCCAATGATAACGGGATTACCGGAAAGACCTACTATTAGTTCAATCTCTCAACTCGCAGATGTGGTTCGCCATGTTTAATTTATTGTGCTCACACTCTTCACAACTCGCTTAAAAATTGACACGCTACTCTTCTGTTCTTTGTTAATTCCAAAATATACTCTCAAAATTATTGATGGTCAAGCATTATTTAAATATTCTTGAGTTTGTACCTCTTGTTTTTCTAAAAAGTATCTTAACAGGATAATAAATAATCACTAGAAATGATAGATTCAAAATAATAGTTGGAATGAAAGCATACCCTATAAAAAAGGCCGTTGACACATTAGCAAAATGAAAAGCTTGAAAAACAACATAAAAGAGTGCATTGCTCAATCCAACTGCTAGACTAGTCACAAAAAATATTTCTAAAAAACGGTGTTTCAGAAAGGGCTCAATTCCCCTAACTAAAATAACAGTTAACGGATATATAAAAACGTTAACTCCAAAAATTCCGGTGTAATACCAATCAAATGCTAATCCGATAATAAAGGCCCACATAACAAAATGAATGTGAGATTCACCCTCAAAAAAAATTGATAAAACCATCCAAATAATCGTTAAATTACTAACCATTGAATACGGATACTGAAAAAGCTGCCTTGAAAAAAGCTGTTCGATAATTCCATCTAAGAAAAAAGCAATAAATAAACCAATTGGGTAAATATATTTTAGCTTTGCTGATTGCAACATTCTAATGCACCTACTTTAACTGAGCAACGACAACATCATTAATGTCATTCATATCCGTTGCCGGTTTAATCATAATCTCTGAGGCGAGTCCGTAATCATCCTTAGTAACCTTGGCTACCTTACCCACATACAGGCCTTTAGGTGTTACACCACCAAGTCCAGACGTAATAACTCGTTCTCCGACTGCTACTTTTTTCTTAGTTGTTACTTGGCCCATAATAATCTGATTCTTTTCTTTGTTATATCCCGTGATGATTCCATTTACGTTTTCACCGTCCGTGCTATTAACCTGAATCGCAAAACGGTTCGCAGAATCATTGTTATCACTAATCAGTTCAACCTTACTTGTAGTATAGTTGGCTTCAATTACTCTTCCAACTAGTCCATTTCCAGCTAATACAGATTGATTTTTCTTAACCCCGTTAAGGGTTCCTTTACCAATTGTGATAATATCTTGCCAAGAACTTGGAGTTCTCGTTAAAACAACGGCCGGTGTCAAACGATAGTCTGTCATGCTATTCTTCAAGCCAACTAATGATTTTAATTGTTTGTTTTCATCTTTAAGTGCCTCATTTTGGGCATGAGTTTGGTCTAAATCATCGATGTTTTTACGTAGCTTTTGGTTCTCCTCGTACGTCAACATAAAGTCTTTAACACCGTGTGTTACACCTTTTGCACCCTCAATTGGATAAGCAATTACTCGGTTAATAACACCAAAAAAATCATTCCCAGCTTTCTGTGGCGCGGGGGTCGATTCCTTTTGCCGAATCATTAAAGAAGCGGCCATTAATCCACCAGCAATAATTAGACAAACTACGGTAATAACTAATTTTCGATTTGAAAAAAACTTTTGCATGATAACCCCCCATTAAAAATTCCTACGTAGAGATTAATTATAACACAGGGAAATAGAGTACCTCAGCTTAAAAAAGTTTAAAATCATCCTAATATTTTACTTTCGGCAGCACTCCAGTATTTTGTATCTCCAACAATCAAGTGGTCTAGCAACTCTATACCCATCAATTTTCCAACTTGCTTCATCCGCTTGGTAAATTCAATATCGTTCCCTGAAGGTTTCTCACTCCCACTTGGATGGTTATGTACCAGGATTATTGAGTTTGCACTAACCCTAAATGCCTCCGTCATAATTTCTCTAGGATGAACAGATGCTGAATTAAGCCCGCCTTT
Source organism: Pediococcus claussenii ATCC BAA-344 (assembly GCF_000237995.1). Lineage (NCBI taxonomy): Bacteria > Bacillati > Bacillota > Bacilli > Lactobacillales > Lactobacillaceae > Pediococcus > Pediococcus claussenii. Next base: position 711,736 of record NC_016605.1, on the reverse strand, counting down.
AAAAATCATTTTTTCCCACTTGATTTTATTTTTAGTATCTAAGCACAATAAATACAACTCTTCTTGATTCTTTTTTTGAAACCGGTTAATCATTTGTTGCGCCAAATGTCGGCTCCCAAAGGCCGTTCCAATCGTTGTTATCGGACTTTTTTGGATTCTCCGTCCTAATTCAATTCCACACGACAGAGCACGAGCTAAAGACAAGTCTTCACCAAAAACCTTCATTTGCTCCGTATTGTTCAACAAGCGATAAAATCCAATATCACCAACCCGCTTCCAAAAGCTTTTCAAAGTACCTGCTACAGCTATATCGGGAGTGACAGCAGTCACAAAAATCCGCAGTAATTCTTCATTAGACAATCCTTCAGATCCGATATCGATTTGTTTCTTTAACGATTGTTCCATAATTATTTTATCCACAAAATATCACCTCAATATAACTATTCGCATTTTTTCCTAAAAGTTTTTCATATTCTGGCGAACTTCTGAAATAAAATATAAAGAACCAGTTACTACAATCACGTCTTGTTCCCTTACACCTTTTATAATTTCAACAAGAGCTCTTTTCCAGTCCTCATTATATGTTATATTTTGCGTTAATTTTTGACCCAAAGACTCTATTCCAACTGTAGCTCGATGATTAGGTTGTTGGAAAGTTGTTAAAATAATTTCAGAGTTTGGGACCGTCTCGAGTTCCGATATCATCTGATTAAACAATTTATCTTTTAAAATTGAAACTAAAAAATGAATTTTGTGTCCTGCATATTGCCTCTTAGCCGTTCGTACTAAAGCCTGAATTCCAGGTAAATTGTGGGCTCCATCCAAAATAATTAGAGGTTTATCTCTGACGGTTTCCAATCTTCCAGGCCATTTAGTTTCCTCAAGGGCCTGCAAAATACTTGAATGATTCCAATTCCATTTCAAAATTTTTGTTACTTCTTCAAATGTTTCAATTGCAATTGCAGCGTTATAAAACTGAAAATCACCCTGTAATCCGAGCTGAATGTTTGCAACTCTAATATCAATATCACTAAACTCCATTGAGTGATGATCCAATCTAAAATCGCGATTTATTTGCAACAATTTTACTTTCTTTTTCTTTGCTATTTGTTCAATGACTTTAAAAGCTTCCGGTTCGAGAACACCTGATACAACTGGTGCATTTTTCTTAATGATACCAGCTTTTTGAAATGCAATTTTACTCAGCGTATCCCCTAACATTTCCATGTGGTCAAATCCAATGTTGGTGATTACAGATATAAGAGGTTTAACCACGTTTGTGGAATCGTACAGCCCACCAATACCAACTTCAACAATTACAACATCAACTGGGTTCTTTGCAAAATATAGAAACATCATGGCAGTAATAGTCTCAAACTCCAATGGAGAATTCTGTTCCATGTCCATTTGCTCAATAACCGGTTTGACAGCTTCGACAAGCTTGATCACTTCTTTATCCGGAATCATTTCACCATTAACCGAAATACGTTCGTTGAATTTGGTAATAAAAGGCGATGTAAAGGACCCAACTTTATGACCACTTCTGATAATCATCTGTCTTAAGAAGGCTACAGTCGATCCTTTACCATTTGTTCCCGCAACATGTACAATATGCAAATTTTGCTGCGGATTATCCAATCGCTCTAATAACATTTTCATCCTATTTAACGTTGGATCTTTTCTAAGTCTAGGTCGACCGTGAATAAATTTCAAAGCACTCTCATATTCCATATATTCAACCCTCCAATTTATTAGTTTTCAAAATTCATAAAAACATTAAAAATTCATAGATAATTATTTTAAATAAAAATAGCCTCTTACACTAATTAATGATACCTCACTCTTTCAAACGGATTTCAAAATTCCCTTTAAAATTAAGTCGTGTTTCATTAAAGTGTTCAAGACTATTTTGTATTGTTCATTTATACTACTTTCTAAGGTTTTGAAAGCTTTTATTATTACACGTCATCATGGATATACTATGCTTACAGCCTATTTAATACCTCGAATAACCTTTAAGCGATCCTCAGTAGCTTCTAATTTAGATTGATAGTCAATTTTCTTAGCACGTTCTGCTTCCACAACATCATCTGGTGCATTATCAACAAATCGTTCATTAGAAAGCTTCTTTTCAACTCTATTAACTTCATTCTGGTATTTAATAACTTCTTTTTTAAGACGAGCCGCTTCTTCATCCAAGTTAACCAACTCAGCCAATGGAATATATACTTCTGCGTCAGTTATAACCGATGACATTGATAATTCCGGAACATCTATATTAGCTCCTATTTCAAATTGCGCTGGATGACAGAAACGATCAATATATTCCCTATTTTCGTTAAAGATATCAATCAGATGTTTGTCATCGGTTTTAATCAATAAATCAACCGAGCTTGACATTGGGGCGTTTGCCTCAGATCGAATATTGCGAACGGCCTTTATTAACTCAATTAAACTCGCCATATCTTCCCTAGCTTTCGGGTCAACCAAATCATCTTTAGCTTCCGGATAAGCTGCTGTAACTAATGATTGACCATCATGTGGCATGGACAGCCAAATCTTTTCAGTTACAAAAGGCATAATGGGGTGCAATAAGCGAAGTGTCTGATCCAAAACGTATGCTAAAATGTTTTGAGTATTGGCTTTAGCGGCTTCATCATCACCGTTTAAAACTTCTTTACTCATTTCAATGTACCAGTCGCAGAAATCATCCCAAATAAATGAATATAAAGCACGCCCAGCTTCACCAAAATCATAAGTATCAAATAAGTTTGTTACCTGCTTAACTGTTTCATTTAATCTATCTAAAATCCATCGATCGGATAAATTTCGATCTTCAGTAGCCGGCAAAACTGGTTTCTCTAGTCCACCAAGGTTCATGATTACATACCGACTTGCATTCCAAATTTTATTAATAAAATTCCAAGCAGCATCCATCTTAGTGTAGCTAAAACGAACGTCTTGTCCTGCAGTTGATCCATTTGAAAGGAACCAACGTAGTGCATCTGCCCCGTACTTATCGATTACATCCATTGGATCAATACCGTTTCCAAGTGATTTACTCATCTTTCGACCATCTTCGGCACGAATTAATCCATGCATTAAAACATCTTTAAACGGTCTCTGTCCAGTAAATTCCAAACTTTGAAAAATCATTCTTGAAACCCAGAAGAAGATGATATCATACCCGGTTACTAAAACACTAGTTGGAAAATATCGTTTATAATCAGCAGCTTCTTCATCGGGCCATCCCATTGTTGAAAATGGCCATAGTGCGCTTGAGAACCACGTATCCAATACGTCTGGATCCTGTTCCCAATTTTCGATATCTTCAGGCGCAGACTCTCCAACAAAAGTTTCACCGGTTTGCTTGTTGTACCATGCTGGAATTTGATGTCCCCACCAGAGTTGTCGAGAAATAACCCAATCATGCGCATTTTCCATCCATTGGTCAAAAGTATGATTAAATCGTTCTGGTACAAAATTAACTTTGTTATCGGTCTTTTGATTATCTAAAGCTAATTTAGATAATTCATCCATTTTAACAAACCATTGGGTTGATAGTCGTGATTCAACTTGTACCCCAGTTCGTTCGGAATGCCCAACACTGTGTACAATTGGTTCAATGTTCAACATAAAGTCTTGATCTTCGAGATCTTTAACCATTGCTTTGCGCGCTTCAAATCGATCCATTCCTTCATATTTTCCTGCGTTAGCATTCATTGAAGCATCATCATTCATGGTGTTAATTCGTTCCAAATTATGCCTATTTCCAACTAAGAAATCATTAGGATCATGAGCTGGTGTAATTTTTACCATCCCGGTACCAAACTCAGGATCAACATATTGATCAGCAATAATTGGCAAATGACGTCCCTGTAAAGGCAAAACAACTTCTTTGCCTACTAATTCTTTGTAACGTTCGTCACTCGGATTAACGGCTACCGCCACATCTCCAAACATTGTTTCTGGTCTGGTAGTAGCGATTTCAATGTATTTTTTTCCATTAAAGGTTACGTCGGAATCAGCGAAATAATATTTCACGTGATAAAATGCACCTTCGTCATCCTGATGTTCAACTTCAATATCAGATAAAGCAGTCCGAGCTTGTGGATCCCAGTTAATAATATACTCACCACGATAAATCAGGCCTTTTTGGTAAAGTGTAACAAACACTTTACGAACAGCTTTTGAAAGGCCCTCATCTAGGGTGAAACGTTCACGAGCATAATCTAATGACAATCCCATTTTTGCCCATTGTTGGTGAATTGTATCAGCATATTCGTCTTTCCATTTCCAAACTTCTTTTATGAAATTCTCACGTCCAAGATCGTATCTTGTAATACCTTCTTCACGTAACTTTGCCTCAACTTTTGCCTGAGTAGCAATTCCGGCATGGTCCATTCCTGGTAACCAAAGTGTATCAAATCCTTGCATTCTCTTTTGTCGAATTAAAATATCTTGTAGCGTAGTATCCCAAGCATGCCCTAAATGCAATTTACCAGTAACGTTTGGTGGCGGAATTACTATCGAATATGGTTTTGCTTCTTTATCACCACTGGGTTTAAATAAACCCTGGTCGAGCCATTGTTGATAACGACCAGCTTCAACACTCTTAGGATCGTACTTAGTTGGTATGTCTACTTCTTTATTATCCATTTGACTTCCTACTCCTTTTTGGTAGTAAAAAAAGCACTTCGCCTATAAAAATAGGACGAAATGCTTCGCGGTACCACCTAAATTGGGCACAATGTACCCCTCTTTAATAAATTGATAACGAACTTTTTAGTTCGACTCTTCCTACTGAAAATACGTTCAGAAAAGTAGCTCCGAAGCTACTAGTTAGGCACATCGAAACTTTCACCAGTTGTTTCGTCTCTTTAACCGTGCTTAACACTTCTTCATCAATGCTCAATTAAGAGTGTAATTAAAAATTGTTGATTCGTCAATACAATTAATTACGCAATTATATTATCTAACACTTCTAAAGCCTCTGCATAGTCAGGTTCATCATGGATTTCAGGAACAATCTGGCGATAAATAATTTTACCGTCTTCATTCAAAATGAAAATTGAACGTGCTAGATATCCTGCATTGGGAATATAAAGACCAGTTTCATAACCAAATGATAACTCATGGTCGGAGAGTACTTCTAGATTTTTAACGCCTTCAGCGGCACACCAATCCTTTTGGTCTTCTGGTAAATTATTAGAAACCGTAATAAATTTAACCGTTGGGTATTTATCAGCTTGTTGATTAAACGTTTTTGTTTGAATGCTACAAACTGGTGTATTCAAATCTGGAACAACGCTAATCAAAGTAACCTTTCCTAATAAATCACGGGTCTTAACTTTCTGCCCGTCATCTGTAAATAACTTAAACTTAGGAATTACCTGTCCAACTTCAGGAGGATTACCTGCTAATTCAACTTTTTCGCCACCACGTAAAACTTCCACACTGACCACTCCTTTATTCATGATTAGTGTAACTTTAATCGAAAACTAAGCAAAATGCAATTGTTTCAATCGTATTTTTACAACAATTCTGCAAAAACATCTTCATTTTCGTTCATAAAGGTTTCTCCGGCACGAACGTTACTAATCTTGATACCTTCTAGTGAACGTTTCATGAGCCCCTCAACATCAATTCTTCGCTCATAATAACGTGTTCGCTCCAGATCTGGGCGAGTCTTAGGTGCAGGTGGCGCAAAGATTGTACAGCAATCTTCAAATGGCATAATTGATAAATCATACGTATCAATATCTTTTGCAATCTCAATAATTTCCGTTTTATCCATCGACACAACTGGACGAATAATTGGCATTGTTGTTACATCATTAATTGCCAGCATGCTTTCCATGGTTTGTGATGCTACTTGCCCTAAAGATTCACCATTAAAAATTGCCATTCCTCCTCTTGACTCAGCGAGTGCAACTGACAATCTCAACATCATTCTGCGTTGAATGGTCATTAAATACCCTTCAGGGATATTCTCTTTAATCGTTTCTTGAATTTCGGTAAAAGGAACTTGAATAAATTGCACATTGCCAGAATAAGCAGCAAGTTTTCCAGAAAGCTCCTTTGCCTTAGCTAGTGCCTGTTCACTGGTGTATGGAGGACTGAAGAAGTGAACCATTTCCATCTCAACCCCACGCTTCATTCCTAAATAACCAGCAACTGGAGAATCAATGCCCCCAGAAAGCATCATCATACCCTTACCGGCTGTTCCAACTGGTAAGCCACCAGCGCCTTGGATGATTTCACTCGTTAAGAAAATACCATTTGTGCGAATCTCTACTCTGAAAATAATATCAGGATTTTTAACCTGAACCTTGCTTTCTGGAAATTGTTCCAACACAAAACCACCCAGTTCACGATTCATCATATCGGTGTTCATCTCAAAGCCCTTATCTTGACGGCGTGTGTTAATTTTAAAAGTCATTCCTGGCTCAAGTTGCTCCTTTAGCATTGAAATTGCACCCTGTTGAACGGCCTCATATGTCTTTTCAACTTTTAACATCGGCGAAAAGTTTTGAATACCAAAAACCTTCTTAAGTCTATCAATAACTTCCGTACTATTAGCGCCATTCAATGTAACGTGTGTTCTATCACGGTTTGGATGCACAACCACCTCTGGAAAATCATGTAGTGCCTTTCGAATATTACCGCCTAACCTTGCAATAAATTCTTGACGATTCTTTCCCTTGGTAGATAGCTCACCATATCGGACCATTATTTCAGTGTATTCCATATTATCCCCTAACTTCTTGAATTAATTTTTGAAAAATCTTTATACAACTCATCAAAAACTCGATTAAACTCTTCTGCTTCTTCAATTGTATTGGCACTATCCAAACTAACCCTAATTGCACTGGTTGAAACACTCGTATCGACCTTCATTGCAGTGAGTGTACTAGACGCTTGTTGTTTTTTTGACGAGCAAGCACTAGTTGTTGAAATAAAAATATCATGCTGTTCAAATGCATGGACAACTGTTTCTCCCCGCACACCCTTAATTGCAAAACACAGGATATGTGGTGCAAAATTATTTTGCATTTTAGAAAACATAACAACTTTTTCAAATTTGCTAACATGTTGATAGATCAAATTTTTAATTTCTCGTTGTTTTGCTACTTTTTCATCTTCGTTTTCAAGAAGGACACGAAGAGCACGTGACATTCCCGCAATTGCTGGTAAATTTTCAGTACCGCTCCGTTGATTTTTTTCTTGGCCTCCACCAGTCATCAATGGTGCTAATCTTCTTCCCTGTCGTGCATATATAAATCCAATTCCACGTGGTGCATGAAATTTATGACCAGAAAAGGTAACAAAATCCACTCTTTCGTTCATAATCATTGGTTGAATTCCTTTTCCAATTCCTTGAACTGCATCAATATGAAAATGTACTTTAGGATAATCCTTCAAAACTTCAGCAACTTCCATCAAAGGCTGAATCGTTCCAATTTCATTATTAACTGCCATTACTGAAACCAGAATAGTATCACTTCGTAAAGCCTTTTTTAAATCATTAATCGAGATACGCCCTTCATTATCAACTGGCAAGTAAGTAATATCAAAACCTAGTTGTTCTAATTGCTCCATACTATTCTTTATGGCTGGATGTTCTACCGCCGTTGTAATCAAATGCTTTCCAAACGTTCTTTTTTCAATTGCAGTTCCTTTTAAAACCCAATTATCACCTTCTGTACCACCACTGGTAAAGAAGATCTCGTTAGGATGGACGTCTAACAAACTGGCTATTTGTTTACGTGACTGTTCCAATAGATTAAAGGCAGTTTCTCCCATTTGATGTAAACTTGAGGGATTCCCCCATACCTGCTGACTCACTTTTTGATAGGTAGTTAGAACATCTGGGTCAACTTTTGTTGTTGCACTGTTATCAAAATAAATCATTACTTTCCCTTCCCCTTTTTAATTTCGGGTTCGACTCCAAAATACTTTTTGATTATAGCAGAATCGACAAACTTACGAAAACAAAGTATCTCTGCTTTTTTAACTAGTTTAACAAAACCAATTAAGTATAGTAGTATCCATCACTCACAGCAATAATCCAAAATAAAAAGTTTAGGAAAGATACACTTTAAGTTCCTAAACTTTTTATTTTAATATTCAGTAGTTTTTTGTTGATAGTAGTTTTCGGTAATATTTTCAACCGATCCAGGCTCAACTTTATCTAAAACTGAAGAAATGGTCTGGAAACTTTGCTCATACTGATAATCTGAATCAAAAAGCTTTTGAGCTCGACGACTAGCCAGATCAACGTCCTCATTATTGTTTCGGTAACGATTGGCGTATTGAAATGCCAACTCGCTTAGCGCAGCATTATCAGTTAAGTCGGTAGTTTTCTTGGTTAAAGTCTGTAAATCAGTATTAACCATATCAAGCTCTCTCAAAATCATGTCGATATTAATCCGAACCTGATTCATGTTATTACCAACACGTTCAATCTCATCACTAACAACGAAGAAGTAATCCATGTACTCGTCTGAAACCCCAGGCAAGTTAAGGTTCTCAACATGACGCTTAATATTATGAATCTCGGTGTCGTACTGTGCCAGCCGTTGTCGTGCTGCTTTTTCGCTATTTATAATTGACTGGAACTTGCCATCCAATTCAGCCTGCTTATCTTCAATATTTTTAAGTTGCTCATTTTCGGTTCGCAAGCGTTCTAATATTTCGGAATATATAACTGGTTGATTGGTCATTTGTTCGGTATCACGATCATGTTCTGTGCGTAGTGCTTCTAACTGTGCTCCCAGTGACTGAGACTCGTTTAAGTCTTCTTTATCCAAAACATAACTTTGATCAAGTCGTTCAATCTCTGCCAAAAGCGCCTTATTTTGTTTTTCAGCATGTGTCATGAACTCACTAATAACTGGAAAACTGTTATCAACATCTTTTCTAGCATCAATTTCCCTTTGTAAAATATCATATAGGGCATCAATCCGCTTAGAAATGCTCTCGTTATTGTCCCGAACAGCATCTAATCTCAAATTTGCTAACGTTTCGGTATTTTCAGAAATCTTAGCATCTAAATCATGAATCTCTTTACGGACATTATCATCTGGAAAAGCATAATTATGATTAATTAATTGGTCATATCCACCCTGAATTTCTTCAAGCTGTTCTGGAAAAGTTGTTTTTAAGCGCTCATACAGAGGAGGGATTTCATTAATCTGTTGTTCTAAATTATTTGTTCGTTCTTGTAAGATTTTAAGTTGGCCATCAGCTTTTTCGTGGTCACCATCATCAACCGTCTGACTAAAATTATCAAAATCTGAATCTAGATTAGATAGATTCTCTTCTAACATATCAATACTTGGACCTAACGTAAGGTTTTGCGCTAATAAACTCTTCCGAAATTCCTGATATTTTAATCTTAAAATTTTAACTGAATCATGTTGCTCTTGATCAACTTTTTTGAAATTTTCAAGTTGGTCGTCAATTCGGTTACTATCGGCTTCAATCGCGTTCAGAGCATCCGTCATTGCTGTCGTATCTTTACGTGCTTCAAAAATTTTCATTTCATTAACATCTTGTTTAGCATGCTCTGCAATGTCATCAATTTCTGGCAAGCGTTTGTCTGTCAATTCACTATAATCAGACTCAATCTTATTAAAGTTCACCTGTGAAGAACCTGACAAACTAAGATCGCCTACTTCCTGAATCTTTTGCTTTACTGGAAGTTCACCAATATTAGCTCGCCGATTTTGTAAATCGGTAATTTTTCTTAATAAGAATCGTTGATAGGCCACAATTCCAATATATATGAGAACCGCAACCACGATAATTCCAATCAGTACTTTGAACATACAAACCCCATCCTTCTATTTCATACTTACTACTATGTAAAGTGTTTTTTTCGTATTATTATAATCTAGTCTACTCTATATTATAATCTATACTTACCTAAGTAACAATTATTGTTTTTTTGTAAGAAAGAAAATACAATAACAAACAGACGTTTTTTAATTTTTTTAATGAAAGAAGGCACTTTCCAATATGGCAAAAATCGATCCTATAATTAATCAGCAATTAGACGCTTTGCTCTTTGAAGAAACTAATCTTGTAGCAAACCTCTCGAACGCTTCTGCACTTTTAAAGTCAACTATCGAGAACATCAATTGGGCTGGTTTCTATCTATTTGATTCAGCTCAAAACGAACTAATTCTTGGTCCATTTCAAGGAAATGTGGCCTGTATGCATATTAAAAATGGAAGCGGTGTTTGTGGCACAGCTCTTCAAGAGCAAAAAATCATTCGGGTTGCAAACGTTCATGAATTTCCTGGACACATTGCTTGTGATAGCGCCTCAAATTCAGAAATTGTACTACCACTATTTGGAAAAAACGGGTCACCAATTGGCGTTTTAGATATTGACTCCCCTTCACTAGATCGCTTCTCGACAGAAGACCAGACAATTTTAACTGGATTTAGAGATGTTCTCCTTCAGCATATTGACACTGTTGCTTAGTCTGAGGTACACTTGTTATTGTGTAAAATAATGCAGCGGTAGACGGTAAGCTCGTCAACAGATAGTTGCCAATTTATGGTTAATTAGTAACCCAGCGGCTGCCAGGGTGAACATTGCAAAACTACCTGCACGAATACAGAGTCTACATTTGATTATTTTACTCCAACAAACATTATTTATTGGAGGAACTATTTATGTCTCGTTACACTGGTCCAAGTTGGAAAGTTTCACGTCGTTTAGGTATTTCACTTACTGGTACTGGTAAAGAATTGGCTCGTCGCCCTTACGCACCTGGTGATCATGGTCAAAACAACCGCCGTAAGGTTTCAGAATATGGACAACAACTTCGTGAAAAGCAAAAGTTGCGTATGATGTACGGAATGACAGAACGTCAATTCTCAAATCTTTTCAAGCGCGCTGGTAAGATTCGCGAAGGTTTACATGGTACAAACTTCATGATTTTACTTGAACGTCGTTTGGATAACGTTGTTTACCGTTTAGGTTTGGCTACTACTCGTCGTCAAGCTCGTCAATTGGTAAACCATGGTCACATTACCGTTGATGGCAAGCGTGTTGATATCCCTTCTTATGAAGTTGCTATTGGCCAAGTTGTCTCAGTTCGTGAAAAATCAAAAGACTTGAAAATTGTTGGCGAAGCTGTTGAAGCAGTTGTTGGTCGTCCTCAATTCGTATCATTTGATGCAGATAAGCTTGAAGGTTCCCTCACACGTCTTCCAGAGCGTGATGAACTTGAAGCAGATATTGATGAATCACTTATCGTTGAATACTACAACAAGCTATAGTATCCCATCATAATTCCAAAACGGCTGAAAAGCCGTTTTTTTGTACTCTTAAATTTTTTTACACTATAATAATCTAACTAACAGACAAATACACACTAATTAGGAGTTAAAAAATGCAGCCATTGGCATATCGAATGCGACCCACAACAATTGAAGAAGTCGTAGGCCAGCAAAACTTAATCGGTCCTGGAAAAATAATTAGTCGGATGGTTAAGGCAAAATTATTATCTTCTATGATCTTATATGGACCACCTGGAACAGGAAAAACAAGTATCGCCAGCGCAATTGCTGGTTCAACCAAATATGCATTTCGGATGTTAAACGCTGCAACTGATTCAAAAAAAGATTTACAAATAGTTGCTGAAGAGGCCAAGATGAGTGGAACTGTCATCTTATTATTAGATGAAATTCACCGCCTCGATAAGACTAAACAGGATTTCCTCCTACCGCATCTTGAAAATGGGCACATCATCTTAATTGGTGCTACAACTGAAAATCCATATATCAGTATTAACCCTGCCATTCGCAGTAGAACACAAATCTTCGAAGTGAAGCCACTCTCACCAGATGACATATTAGTTGCATTGAAAAGATCAGTTACTGATACTGAAAAAGGACTTGGACAGCTGAATTTACATGTCTATCCAGAGGCTTTCACTTTTTTAAGCAATTCAACAAATGGTGACCTACGTAGTTCACTCAATGCGCTTGAGCTTGCTGCTCAGTCCACTGATCCCGATGACAACGGAATTATTAATATTACACTGCCAATTGCAGAAGAATGTTTACAAAAAAAAGCAATTACTCAAGATAAGGATGGAGATGCACACTACGATGTCATCTCTGCCTTTCAAAAATCAATTCGTGGAAGTGACACCAATGCTGCCTTGCATTATATGGCCAGATTGTTAGATAGTGGCGATCTTCAGAGCGTAATTAGACGTCTTTTAGTAATTGCTTACGAAGACATTGGTCTTGCCAATCCAAGTGCTTGCCAGCGTACAGTAGCTGCCGTAACTGCTGCAGAACACTTGGGACTTCCAGAAGCCAGAATACCATTGGCAGATGCTGTAATCGAATTAACAGTTTCTCCCAAGTCGAACTCTGGGATTTCCGCAATTGATGCTGCTCTCGCCGATATTCACAATGGAAAAATTGGGGATGTCCCTGATCATCTTCGCGACTCACATTACAAGGGTGCTGCAAAACTTGGAAGAGGCGTTAACTATCAATATCCTCATAACTTTCCAAATGATTGGATTGCTCAGCAATACCTACCAGACAAACTGAAAAATGCTGAATATTATGTACCAAAATCAAATGGTCAAATAGAACCCCGTTTTGGTGAACAATATGAGCGTCTTTTAAATGCCCAACGTAAAAATTAAAATTAAAAACTTGAAGATTGCTTATAATATATTGTAAAATAGCTTTAGAAATCTTTGGTATTCGACTTATCGGATCCATATTCTTCCGACAACATCTATTAGGGGAACGAGGATCGCATATGAATTGTATGCCCTTCGTTGGGAAACATGCTGTATGTGTATTCGTACCCACCTAAGCTTACTTGGGTTAGATAATGACCGATAAACACCGGTACTAAAAGTTTTCGCCCCACTTTTGTGGGGTTTTTATTTTACATATTTAAGGAGTGACATGATGTTAATTTTCTTGCTTGCTGCATTCTTTTCACTTATTATGTTTTATATTGGATTTTATTTGTTCCAACACCGTCAAAAGGATTTTATGTTATTTAAAGTTTCATCTAGCAAGCCTTTGCAAACGCTGATATCTCCTTTAAGTATTTTTATTATGGTCGGTGCAAGTATTTGCCTTATTCTTGCATGCTTTGGAAACGTTTATATTACAATGGGTGCAATGATTATTAACATTCTCATAACGACATCTTCACTCGTTATGCTTTCTAAGTTTCTCTAGCGTATTCCTTTTATTTCGATAAGATTTAACGTACAATGAGCTTAAAAGAATTAGGGGGAATTAATATGTCAATACAACAATATAAACACATTCTCGTTCCAATTGATGGATCACAAGAGTCTGAGTTAGCCTTTGAAAAAGCAGTTGCCGTAGCTAAACGTAACGATGGAGCCGAGCTACACATGGTTCATGTCGTTGACACACGTGCTTTTCAAAACATTTCGAGTTTTGACACTGCTATGGTCGAACAAGTTACTGAAACTGCTAAACAAACAATGGATAAATACATTGCAAAAGCTAAAGAAGAAGGCCTTGATAATGTTGCCTACTCTATCGAATATGGTTCCCCAAAAGTTGTCATTGCTAATGATGTTCCAAAGGATCTCCATACGGATCTCATTATGATTGGTGCGACTGGTTTAAATACTGTTGAACGTATTTTGATTGGTTCCGTAACGGAATATGTTACCCGTACAGCGGTTTGTGATGTCTTAGTAGTCCGTACTGGATTAGATAACAAATAACGTATGAAACCCAATACTAATAAAAAATATATGTGACCCTACACATATCAATGTGAACTCGAGTAATGGTATTCTTCATTGCTTGAGTTTTCTTTTTTATGAATAACTTTCATAACTTCCCCAATAAAAATTAACATTGTCAGAATCTGTTTTTCCTCAATTCAGTGTCCATTTCTCCAACTGCAATTAATCCAATGAGCATTCACAATTCCTGATCCTTGCAAAAAAAAGCTAACATTCTTAGACCCAATAAATTCGAATCCGTCTATCTTCATCTTATTCGCAATTCTAATTGCCAGCGGGTTGGTTTCCGTCATTTTATTAGCTTCATTTCTCTCCATATCATACACAACAAAATCCACAAAGTGCCAAACATAGTCTGAAAAACAAACCCCGTCTGCTAAGAGTCTCTTTACGACAAAAGCGTTATTAATAACTGCCCTGAATTTTCGTTCATTTCGTATAATTCTACTATCGATTAATAATTTTTCTATTTCTTGATTACTTAATCCCGTTAAGAATTGTGGATTAAAATCTCCCAATGCTCTCGCCATCTCAATTCTCTTTTTTAATATTAATTCCCACTGTAATCCTGATTGAAAAATTTGTAAGGATAAATTTTTAAATAACTGATTCGAATCAAAAACTGGTAGTCCCCACTCATGATCGTGATACTCTAACAACAATTGATTTTTTTCTGCCCATTTACACTTCATATAAATTCCTCCATTCTTTATGTTTAAATACTCCAAAAAAACTTAAAAAATTGTAGTTAAATACCGTGATAAAAAAGAGGTAATCAATGTAAATTTACATTAATTACCTCTTTTTTAGTAACAATTATTATTATTTGGCACGATCTTCATAAATCTTCATCTTACCAGCGACAATCTGATCACATAAATCCTCATAACTTAAGCCATCAGCTTCAGCCTCTTGAGGCATTAGTGATAGTGGCGTCATTCCTGGTAACGTATTTGCTTCAATAACGTATACCCCACTGTCATTAACCAAGAAGTCAATTCGACCATAATTCTCCATCTGAAGAGCCTCCATGGTTGCAACTGATAGACGCTTCATCTCATTATGGACATCGTCATCAATATCTGGTGGCGTTATAAATTGAGTTGTACTTCCGGTTTGGAACTTATGCTCATAATCATACCAACCATCGTTAACTACAATTTCAATGGCAGGAAGAGCGTATCCATTAACAACTCCAAGTGAAAATTCACGTCCTGATACAAATTCTTCAATGATTAACTCTTCGTCAAATTTGAATCCCTCTTGCAATGCGCTCTTAAATTCCTGATCATTTTGAACAATCATCGCACCGACACTTGAACCACCACTATTTGGTTTAACAACCATTGGATATCCAAAATCAAGTTCAGGTGCTTCTTCATCATCAGCCTTCATAATAGCAAAACGAGCTGTTTTAATACCATTAAATAGCATGATTTCTTTTGAAATTGCCTTATCCATTGCCATTCCAGCTGCTAATGTACCACTTCCGGTATAACGAATATTGTTTAAATCTAATACAGCTTGGATCTTACCATTCTCGCCGTCACCACCGTGTAACGCTAGAAACACAATGTCAGAAGCTCTTGCAATATCCAACACATTCTTGCCAAATAATCCAACTGTGCCATCTGTCCGCAACTTTTCAATAGCTGCATCTGTCAAAACTTCGTCACTGATTTCATAATCAGTGGTAGTATTGCTGTGTTCAAACACATCTTCAATACTTTCTTGTTCACCTAATTCGTAACCCAAAAACAAATCAATCATTGTAGCTTGATGTCCCTTTGCACGAAGGGCGTTTGTGATTTTTGAGCCTGATGAAAGTGAAACGTTTCTTTCTGTACTCTTTCCACCTGCTAGTACTGCAATCTTCATGTCTTCACCTCAATAATACTAACGATTACAACCTAAGTTGCTCCGCCAATCGTTAGAAAAGTTTTTAGAATCTTAAGTATACCATATTTTTTAATTTTGCTGCTCCATTTTCTAATAAAAAGAACATTCTATGGTAAGACTCTGTCCACCTGAAATGTTCTATCATCACGTCACTAATATTTAATAACTAATTTTCCAATCATTTTATTGGATTTAACAATTTCATGAGCTCTTTCTAGCGTCTCAGGATTTAATCCCGATAGCTCTTGAGTCATTGTTGTTTTCAGTACTCCATCATCCAAAAGTTGTGCAACATTCTTCAAAATTTGTCCCTGATCAGTCATGTTCACTTGATACTTTGGTTTTGTAAACATAAACTCCCATTCAAAACCGATTGATTTATCCTTTAATAACCCCATTGGCAATGGCTCAGTATTCTCAACAATAGAAGCGATCTTTCCCTCAGGTACCACTAAATCAGCTAAAATCGGTAGGTATTGATCAGTCGAGTGTAGAATAACAGCGTAATCAATGGAATTCTTATCTAACTGCTCCCGCAAATCGACTCGATGATTGATTACCTGGTCGGCACCCATTTTTGAAACCCATTCTTGTGTTTCAGGTCTAGAAGCAGTAGCAATTACAGTAAGGCCTGCCCACTTAGCGAGTTGGGTCAAAATTGATCCAACACCACCAGCTCCGTTAATAATTAAAATTGTTCCTGAATTTCCATTTGCAATAGGTTCTACGTTTAGTCTTTCAAACAATAACTCCCATGCAGTAATTGAAGTTAAGGGGAGCGCAGCAGCTTCAGATATCGACAATTGTTGCGGTGCCTTCGAAATTAAGCGTGCATCGACAGCCTGAAATTCAGCATTACTTCCATTCCTAACGTTACTACCCGCGTAATACACCTTGTCTCCCTTTTTAAAAGTTTTAACATCTGAGCCAACCTTTGTAACTGTTCCTACAGCATCATATCCCAAAATCATTCCTTGATCCATAATTCCTTCATGCACTTTTGTATCAACAGGATTCACGGAGCTTGCTAACACTTTAACCAAAACGTCTCTCGTATTAAGTTGTGGTATTTCAGTTTCAATTTCTTTAAATTCACTATTCTTAACCGCCCAAATCGCTTTCATTACTTAGACCCTCCTACATTGTAAAATCGCTAGTATCTTCTAGATAATCTATTATGTCCTGTGGCAAGTTAGGATTTAAAATTAATGATTGTAGTAACCTTTGTCGGTTAAACATTGCATTCCACATTCCTTCACTTTCCCTAATCCGATTCATGCTTAATGAACGTCGCCACTCACGTAATTCAATTAATCCAAACTGTCGATAAATTTCGTCTTCCTGAAATTGATTTGCCAAATAAGTTGCTAATCGATTCGGCTCCCCAAATATAAGTGGTGTTTGAATAACACGATACTTTTCAAACAAGATTGCTAACAATAACACCTTATCTGCTCTGATCAGGTCTGGGTCACCCGCTAGTTCATCTAACACATTACCAATATGTGTATAGGCATGAACCCAACCATGGCTACCGTTAAAGCCCCGAGTATCATTTTCAAGAATAACGTACATTGCAATCTGTTCCACCAAAAAGTTTTTTCGTTCGGGATCAATAAAATTTCTGCCCGCCCGATCAACATAAATTAATGTTGAAAGCATCATAACTGAAAATGATCTACCATAAACTCCATCATTTTCATCTTCAGTAATGTGATTAAATATTACATCATCATTTAATAAATGATCAAACATTAAAACCAATTGACTATCACTCAAAATTTGATTTTGAATCAAATCATTAAATAAAAAGAAAATCCCTTTGTCGCGAATATCAGAGTTAGGAGATCCAAGGTGCATGATCAATTTATCTAATTCTTTATCCGTAATGTTCGTTAGGGACCCATTTTTCAAATCTTCCTGTAATTCTTTAATTAATTCTCGAACTTCATCATCATTAGGTAATTCCACTTCGGTTGGTGACTGATGCTGGAGCGAATTAAGAATAATCCCTCTCGCAATCTCCCCAGTTGAGCCAAAAACTTTGCCGCTTTGTAGTTGCACACGTAGATCAGCTATTTTAGCCCTCGTTTGATCAATAGTATCCATGCATTTCCTCCGTCTTTTTGTTTTTATTTTTACACTTTCAAATATTTTTTAATTGTTTGAATTCTTTGGAAAATAATTAAAATTTTCTTAAAGATTTTCTTCATCTTGAGCTAAACAAGTGATATTATCAATCATAAGTTTATTTAGGTGGTGACTGTATGGAAAATTTTTTTAAAGCATTTACAAAGAAAGAAGATCCAAGCATTTATGAGGATAAAGATTCTCACTTAGTACGTGTGCTAACAGTGAAGGATTTTCTTGCCTTGGGTGTAGGTACCATTGTTTCAACTTCAATTTTTACATTACCAGGAATCGTTGCAGCTCAACATGCCGGACCAGCGGCAATTCTATCGTTTCTTATCGCAGCAATTGTAGCAGGATTAGTTGCATTTGCTTACGCTGAAATGGCCGCTGCAATGCCCTTTGCAGGATCAGCCTATTCGTGGATCAATGTTGTATTTGGAGAAGGATTCGGTTGGATCGCTGGATGGGCACTACTTGCCGAGTATTTTATTGCTGTTGCCTTTGTTGCTTCAGGACTTTCGGCAAACTTTCGTGGACTATTAGCGTCTCTAGGAGTGACATTCCCAAATGCAATTTCCAATCCACTCGGGACAAACCACGGAATTATTGATATTGTTGCCGTCGTCGTGATTGTTCTCGTTGCCCTACTTTTGTCACGAGGGGTATCAGATGCCGCAAGAGTTGAAAATGTACTAGTTGTTTTAAAAGTACTGGCAATTATTGTTTTTCTAGTTGTAGGAGCTACTGCCATTAATATCCATAACTATGTGCCATTTATTCCAAAGTTCCATGTTAACCCCGATGGTACCTCTTTCGGTGGCTGGCAAGGCATTTATTCTGGTGTATCAATGATTTTCCTTGCATACATCGGTTTTGATTCAATTGCTGCAAACTCAGCAGAGGCAAAGGATCCGCAGAAAACAATGCCACGCGGAATTTTAGGTTCCTTAATAATTGCCGCAACACTGTTCATTTTAGTAGGATTAGTTCTTGTTGGTATGTTCAAATATACTAACTATGCTAATAATGCTGAACCAGTTGGTTGGGCGCTTCGACAGGCAGGACACGGAACTATCGCCGCAATTGTTCAAGCGATTGCAGTTATTGGTATGTTTACGGCTTTAATTGGGATGATGTTAGCAGGTTCGCGACTGCTCTACTCATTTGGTCGTGACAGGATGTTACCAAAATGGCTAGGAAAATTAAACCCTAATGGACTTCCAAACCACGCTTTATTATTCTTATCAACTATTGGCGTGATTATTGGGGCTATTATGCCGTTTGCGTTCTTGGCACAACTAATTTCGGCTGGAACCTTAATTGCTTTCATGTTTGTGTCGCTTGGCATCTATGCACTTCGACCTCGTGAGGGCAAAGATGTCGCTGACCCCGACTTTAAAATGCCTTGGTACCCTGTTTTACCTGCCGTTGCCTTTCTTGGCGCTTTGGCTGTATTTTGGGGGCTAGATATTGAGGCCAAAGTTTACTCACTAATTTGGTTTATCATTGGTCTTGTGATCTACTTTCTCTATGGTAAAAATCATTCTTTGAATCAAAAAAATTAAGGATATAGATTTAATTAAATCTATACGATAAAAGAAGTTATAACATAACTCCTTTTCTGCAATGAGTACCAACGAAAATAGCGCTGCTTCCCAAGTTCGGGAAACAGCGCTATTTATATTGGCGGAATTGGCAGGAGCTTGGAGCGCATTATTGAGGCAATGTTCGTCTCACATATGCCTATGTCACCGCCCTCCTCGCTTTTTAATTAGATCAAAATCCTGAACGTAGTCATTTTAAAAAGGACTAACCGGTCAACCTTTTAAGAATTAAGACTAATCTGTTTCAACCTTACCAAAGATTTCTGGAACTTTTTGTGAACCCTGTTTATCTGCCAAATCTCTAAAAAATTCACTATAAATGGCATTTTGGTACGGAACGAACCAGATAAATCCAATCCCAAGTGACACTATCGATAGTAAAAGCCAACCAATTAATGAGAGATTTAGAACAAATAAGCGTCCCTTGTTACCATCCATTAACCTTCGGCTAAAAGTTACGTAATCATAATATTCAAACTGATCACTAATCCCACGATCACTGGCAGCTTTATACAAAAAATAAGTCTGTGAATATGAAAAACGTTTGATTATTCCAGGGATAACAAATAATAAAGTCCAGCCAAAGATAAAAATCCATTGAAATAGATACATTGCTAGCGCGGGAATAAACTTGTTCCTTGTAAAAATTTGAAATGAAGTTTTAAATTCTGGAGCCTTGGTATGATCATGTAACCAATCTAATAATCCAAATTGAGCTCCAACAATAATGAAAGTTAGCACTGCTTGAAAAACAAATGACATCGCAGAGTTACCGCCACCAAATCCTGAATGGCCAGAGTATCTATCATTAGTTGTATACATAAAATGTCGCCGACTAACAATAAGAGATATTCCAATCATAGCTCCAGAAATCGTAATTCCACCGAAAAAGCCAATAATAATCTGTACAATATTCGCCTTGATGGCAGTAATCCAATTCCCTTTAAACAAATCCTTCACGTTTCTTTTTAATGCAGATCTCGATAATAAATCATTCATTTTATTCACCTCGTTTAATCTTCAACTTACGGTAAAGTACATAGGACAATAACGAGCAAAGCACCATTATTAACAACATAACTGATAGTGGAACCATTGGATTACAATATCCTAATTCAGAAGAATAACCTATAATTATTTTGAAGAAGGAAACAATTTGTTCCATTTTAATCACATTGTGATTTATTAAACGAACAATCAATGATACTAGCAAAATCGCTACAATCGGAGCACCAACTAAGATATAACGTCGGTTCTTTCGCTCAAAAGGCGCCATAATTCCCCCAAGCATCATTCCAATCGAATAAATCATCATCATCGCAACTAGAGTAAATAAAAACATAACAGTAAAGCTAACAATTCGATTTGCAAAAAAAAGGCCGTATATTTCTAAGTACCCCACTGCCTTATATGAACTATTTGATGCATAAGTACCAATGCTCATTCCAAAATTGTAAAGATTTACAATAAAAGCTGTTACAAACAGTGAAAGCCACTTTGCATACCAACTAGTTTTTCTAGAAATACCGTTTTGAATCATAAATGCAAAACGATCGTAAGTCTGGACTCCCAAAACAAATAAAATTACGATATTAATGGCAATAACCGCCAATAAGGTATTAGACAATAAGCTTGCAACCATTTTTAATAAATTGGTTCCTCCACCTATCCAAGAAATCGAAAGAGGTAGCAAAACAGTCAACCCAACTAACCAGGCGTAAATGATTAAGATCGTTTTTAAATAATGTCCTAGATCATATTGGACAACCCTCGAAAGTTTATTCATTCCGTTCACCCGCCTTCGTTAGGTTAATAAATAACGTTTGTAAGTCCATCTTATCAATATTAATCAGGTCGGGAATTGGACGTTCATGTAACTCACCATACACATAGTTAGCTTTAATTCTTGCTAAATGATCACTACCAATTATGTTCAACCCTTCTGAATACTCATCAACTTCTTGTTCTGGTCCGCTAATCATATATGCATTCGCCAAAACTTTCTCTGTATCATCATCAATAATCAATCTGCCCTCTTCAAGAACCATAACATGCTCAATTAAATTAGCTGCTTCTTCAATAAGATGGGTAGAAATAACAAATGTTCTTGGGCTTTGATTGTAACTGGCAATTAACTCTTTATAAAAAATATCGCGATGATTAGCATCTAATCCTAAAACCGGTTCATCCAAAAAAACGTATTCAACAGGCACTGATAACGCAATTATCAGTTTCATAATTGTTCGATATCCAGTTGATAACTTCGAAAAAACTGCTTCTAAATCCAGATCAAACTGATGTGCTAAATATCTGGCCTGTTGCATATTAAAATTACCGTATAATCGCTCGGTCCACTTAAAAATCTGCTTAACCTTTTCACCTTGAGGATACAAATTAACCTCACTCATTAAAAACATTTTACTTAAAACCTGGTCATTATCTCTTAAGACTTCACCGTCAATCCTAATAACACCCGAATCAGCCTGAATTCGATCCACAAGGATATTCAAAAGGGTACTTTTACCAGCACCATTACGCCCTAAAAGCCCGTATATTTTATTCGGTTCAAGCGTAAAACCAATTCCATCAAGAATAGTCTCTTTATTAAACTGTTTGACTACTTGCTTAACTTCAATTCCCTTCATTACTGATACCTCTGTTCAATTAACTTAATTAATTCTTTCTTGCTGATGTTTAAACGTCTTGCCTCGGTTACCAAGCGAGCCACATATTTACGATTAAAGTCTTGCTTACGCTCCTCTTTAATCTGATCATGTGCACCTACAACAACAAACATCCCCACCCCACGATGTTTTTCAATCAATCCTCGCGTCACCAATTGATTCATTCCCTTTAAAACTGTGGCAGGATTAATATGAAATTGATTGGAAACTTCTGTTGTTGATGGAATCTGCTCCCCTTCCTTAAATCCGCCAGTAAAAATTGCGTCTTCAATCTGCTGAGAAACCTGCAAATAAATGGGCTCCGCACTGTTAAAGTTAAACTGCATTGACTTCACCTTACTTGTTCAATAAACTTAATTACTCATGTAACTAACTATATAGGCAATCCTTTCTAAAGTCAATTATTATCTCCAACTATTTCAACTGAAAATCCATAACAACCGGGTTGTGGTCAGAATATTTAAATTTTGTATTTTGGATATGTTCATTTTTAGTTTCAATATTTTTTGAAACTATAAAACCGTCGATCATCGTAACAAATGTTTTCCCCGGATGATAACTTTCGTCGAGACTTCGAGCCGAAGGAATTTTATTTTTTCTAACTTCTTTAGTTGGCATCATAAAGCCATTAGGAATCTTTCCCTTAGGAAAGGGTTTTGTCCACGTTAATTCCTTTTTACTTGTACCAAATACTACAGGGCTATCTCCCAAAACGTCGTGATTATAGTCGCCGCCGACCATTACATAGTTACCTTTTTTGTATTCCTGCTCCATTAATGAAAATAACTTATGTAGCTGTTCATTTTGGACTTTAACACTTTTAGTGTATGCAGATAAATGAACATTAATCGCAATAAACTGTTTCCCATTCCTAACTGGAATTTTTGAAACTGTAAAAGCTCGGTCTAAATCCATAAACTTATTAAAATTAGTATCAATTGGTAATGAATAGCGTTTTACTGATTCAGTATCCATTTTACTTTCAGTTTGCAATCCTGATTTTGCTTTTCCCATTGGTTGATTGAATGGATAAAAAAGATAAGCAGAATCATAATTTTGCCCGAAAACGCTACTATAACCATCTAAACCATTGGCAATCATTTTTTGCTCATTTACGAAACGTGATCGATTGCCTTTTACATCAACTTCTTGATAGAACGCCAAATCAGGCCGTATAGCCTTTGTTGTATTCACTACCCCATTAATACTGTCATGAACACTTGAAACACTGTCCGCTATCGATTGCTTTCCTCCGTCCATAAAAAAGCTGTAACTAGGAGGATAGGAACCATAACCAATATTATAAGTCATAGCCTTGTATTGTTCATTGGGTTTCATTTCCATACTTTGTCTATTCTCAACCTTTAAGTTTTGATTATCTGGTACTCGATGATAACTTGCATACAGATATACAATGTATCCCGCAAACAATATTACAAATAAACCAAATGTGCCACCAATTATTTTTAAAATTTTTTTCAAACACTTCACCTACCCTCCTAACAAATATAACATTTAACGCCTTCAAAAATAGTTCTAATAAATAAAAAACAAGTTTGAAAACAAATTAAAATTCTATTTTTTCTTAAAAAGTAAGATAGAAATCCCCGATCAAAGGAAAAACAGGCTCCAAACGATGATTAACTCATCATTTAGAGCCTGTTTGTGTAAAATAACAACGTATAATATTTCAACTATTATTTAGCTGGTAAAACTGTACCTTTGTAATGTTTCTTAATCCAGTCTTGAGTTGACTTAGATTGCAATGCCTTTACTAACTTTTTAATATCCTTATTATTCTTTTCATCCGGACGGATTGCAATAATATTAGCATATGGCGAGCTTGATTTTTCAATTGCAATTGAATCTTTTGTTGGATTTAATCCAGCCTGTACTGCATAATTTGAATTAATAACTTCTGCGTCGCCTTGCTTATTATTGTAGAATTGAGGCATTAATTTTGGCTCATAGCCTGTCTTAAACTTAATATCTTTTTTATTGGTTGCAATATCACTAAAATTAGCATTAGTAATATCTGTACCCTTCTTCAAAGTAATTAAGCCAGCATCCTTAAAAATTTGTAGCACACGACCATAATCAGGAACATTACTACTTACAAGGACACTTGCACCCTTAGGAAGATCCTTCAAAGATTTGTATTTCTTTGAATAGACAGCAATTGGTTCAAGATGAATCTTACCAGCGTTAATCAAATCTCCCTTGTTCTTCTGGTTCCATTGATCTAAAAACGGCACATGTTGGAAATAATTAGCATCAATATCTTTACTTGCAAGTGCCTTGTTTGGTAAAACGTAATCTTGAAAAATTTTAATCTTCAGGTTAACCCCTTCTTTTTTTAATTCAGGTTGAACATGCTTCAAAATTTCAGCATGCGGTGTTGGTGAAGCACCAACTGTAATTGTATTACTACTACTTGATTTGCCACAAGCAGCTAAAACTAGCGCTGCAGCTGCCACCGTAACTAGTGAAATTATTCGATTTTTCTTCATAAAAATACTCTCCTTTTCTAAACTACTCGTTTATCAATTTTTTTAACAATCAAATCACCCGTCCACTGGATGATGAACACAAATAATACAATTAATACGGACGCAACCAGTAAAACCGTACCGTTATACTGTTGAAAACCACTATTATAAGCAAGAGCACCTAATCCACCGGCACCAATTGCACCAGCCATTGCAGTGTATCCCACCAATGAAATTGCTGTAACCGTTAATCCAGAAACTAGGGCTGGGAGACTCTCTGGTAATAAAACCTTAAAAATGATTATCCATCGGCTGGCACCCATTGACTCTGCCGCTTCAAGAACTCCTTGATCAATTTCTCGAAATGACATTTCCACAATCCTTGCAAAAAAAGGCGAAGCCGAAAAAATCAAAGAAGGCAAAGCCGCAATTGGACCGGTTATAGTTCTAAATACAAAATTAGTAAATGGTATCAGCAACACTAATAGGATAATGTATGGCAATGATCTAAAAATGTTAACAAGAAGTCCAACCACCCAATTAATTGCTTTAAATGTAGGGTTACTACTGTCCTTGGTTTCAAATAAAACCAGACCAATTAAATACCCAAAAATAGCTGAAAACAAAACAGATACTAATGTTACCCAAACAGTTTCCCAGGTAGCTCCCCACATTGCTCCCCAGTCGACCTGACTAAAATCAAAATATGACATACTAGAACCCATCATTCAGTACCTCCGTTCCAACACGCATTCTGCTAAGAAAATCAATTGCACCAACAACTTGTTCCTCTGCCCCTGTCAATTGTAAGATTAACGAGCCAATCGAACCTTCCTGTGTCTGTTTGATATCTCCAGCAATAATATTCAACCCAATGTCAGGAAATTCGTGCACCATTTCAGAAACAATTGGTAGTTTTGCTTGATCACCATGAAAGGTTAATCGGACGATCTTACCTTGAGGGTATTTCTTAATTAACTCAGCAACCACTACTCCAGTTTCAACGGGCGACGGTGACGATTCTGCGTTAACAAAACGACGCGTAAGAGCTTGTTTCGGGTTCTTAAAAACATCGAGAACCTCACCCTCTTCAATAATCTCACCACCATCTAAAACAGCAACATAATCACATATTTTTCGAATAACGTGCATTTCATGAGTGATTAGAACGATTGTAATATTTAATCTTTTTTGAATATCAACCAATAAATCCAAAACCTCATCAGTAGTCTCTGGATCCAAGGCACTCGTTGCTTCATCCGATAATAAAATTTCTGGATCATTTGCCAAAGCCCTAGCCACACCAACACGCTGCTTTTGACCTCCTGATAGTGAAGCAGGATACATCTTTTCCTTGCCTGCTAACCCAACCAATTCAATTAATTCATGAGCCTTCTTTTCCCTATCAACCTTACCCAAGCCAGCAATTTCTAATGGAAACATAATGTTCTCAAGTACGGTCCGTGACCACAGAAGATTAAAATGTTGGAAAATCATTCCAATCTTATGACGTTTCTTACGCAATTCAGCACTGTTTAATTTCCCAACCGAGGAGCCATTCACATCTACTTCTCCAGTTGTAGGAACCTCTAACCCATTCAACATCCGAATCAGTGTTGTCTTACCAGCACCAGAATATCCAATAATTCCAAAAATTTGTCCATCGTTTATCTTTAAATTAACATCCTTGATTGCATGAACTGTGCCTTCCTTTGTTTCAAAAGTCTTCGACACATCTTTAAACTCAATCATCACTGATCCTCCTTTGCCAAAATAAAAAGCTTTCGCCCAACCGAAAAAATCGGTTAAAGGACGAAAGCCACTTCGTGTTACCACCTTAGTTTGTTAGTATCTCACGATATACTAACCTCAACGAGTCAAACAACCCGTGCGCTATAATGGGCGCCCCCACTATCGGCTAACCACAAGCTCACCGATACTTTTTAAATCAAAAGACCATCTTCAACTCCGACTGCAACTTCTTCTCACCAACCAGAAGCTCTCTGCGTGTCACCCAGAACGTACTCATCTTTCTTTAATGAATTAATAATGAAAGTATATCCTGCGTCCTTCCGATTGTCAACTATGATTGTTATATTTTTTAAAAACCGGAACGGGTATCGTTAGAATAGGACTTAAAGTGATACTTCATCGACATGATTAGACCAATACCAATCATATTTCCGATCAGTGATGATCCACCGGCACTTACAAATGGCAACGGAATACCAGTAAGTGGTAATAGTCCGATATTCATACCAATATTTTCAAAAACATGAAAAAGAATCATCATAATAACACCGGTTGCAATATAAGCATAAAACTCATTTTTTGTATCAAAGGTCACTTTAATAATCTGGTAGATTAGTAAGAAATACAGGGCAATAAGTGCAAAACTGCCAACAAACCCAAAATTTTCGCCGATCACAGAAAAAATCATATCAGATTCCCGAACTGGAACTTTAATATTAGAAACGTCAAAGCCCTTGCCAAATAATTGACCAGAGCCAATAGCTTTCATACTTTGCCATAACTGGTACCCAGAATTAGACGTATCCGCAGATGGATGCAACCAATTATCAACACGTGCAAATTGATAGTTCTCAAAGCCAACTTTTTCCAACAAAGTTCGACCTTCCGAAGTAACAACCAACAATAAAGTTGAGCTAGCAAAAATTACTAAACCAATAAAAGACGGTACCAGTATCCGCCAACTAACTCCCGAAACAACAACTAATCCAAGGAAAATTGCAATAAAAACAAGCATTGTTCCAAAATCATGCTGCAAAAGCAACAGAACCGGCAAGGGGATTGTCCACAATCCCATCTTTCCAATTAACCGCCAATCAGAACGAATAGAATGATCTTCTGTTTGATGATTATAGATAGTAATCTCGCGCGCCATCATTAGAATATACGCAGGCTTCATAACTTCTGAAGGTTGGAAAGTAAATGGTCCCAAAGCAAACCAACTCTTTGCCCCCGTACTTGCCGCATACGACCTACTGTATAAAAATAATACAGCTACTAATAACAGTATTCCTAGCCAATACGCGTAAGGAGCTAGTTTCCAAAGTTGTTGTGCATCGAACTGCATGATCCCAATTACCAAAATCGTCCCAATTGTGAACCAAGCCAATTGAGATACAACTTGGCGCGTAACGCTTACACCACTTGTATCATGGGTAGCAGCAACATATATAGACGCAAGGCCAATAATTGCTAACATCAGAACCGGAAAAATAATTCCATAGTCGATTCTAGAATTATCTTCTTTGCGACCCATTCGCGAATTATTTTGCATAAGTGCCTCCTACTTCTGGTGTAAGTTATATTCAGAGATTATCCATTCGACTGCTTCATCAAAAGACTTTTCTCTCATTTCATTCTTATTAACCACGGCCACAAAGGTTTTCTTATCGGCTTGCTCCACCGTGCCGACAATTCGTTGATTAATTAAAACTTGGTTAATCGTACGTTCTCCCAGTTTATTTTCTTCGATCTCAATTTGAATGCTTTTTTGTTTTCTAGACATTTTATCAATTACTCTTCCGTTTCTCTATTTTGTGAATTGCGCTTTAAAGAAAAATGATTAGGAACTGGATCATACCCGCCCCGAACAAAGGGGTTACATCTCAAAATACGTGCACTGCCCATCAGGGTTCCCTTAATGATGCCAAATCGTTGAATCGCCTGCAATGAATAATTTGAACAAGTTGGATAGTACCGACAACTAGGCGGAAATAACGGTGAAATAAATCGTTGATATCCCCTTATTAAGCTCAAAAAAATCTGTTTCACTCGAGCCACCTACTTTACAAGAAAAATCAAATTACGAATTGTTGTAATTAAACTCAGAAAAAAACTACTTGCCGTGTAGCCAAGCGCAACCGACAATAAAACAATTAATACCCTCGCTTGTTCTGGATATTTTCCCATAAATTTATAAAATGGAATTGCTTGGAGCGCCCAAAACGAAACCGCAATAAAAAACAGGTAACATATTAAAGTTAAAACCGATTGAATTCCTAACATAATTTCTCCTTATACACGTTCTCTATTGTACCAAAAATTAGCAACAAAAGTTTTGAAGAAATTCAAAAGTTTATTAAGCGGCATAACTTACTTCATTTTTTCATATACTCAGCATCTAAAGTAAAAATAGGATTTATTTTTTTGTTTCACTTCAAAACAAAAATCCTGCGATAAATTATCGCAGGATTAATAGAACTTACATATTAACTTCCTAATAACTACTAATGTTTAGAAACATTAATTCGGTTAATTGCTCGACGAAGTGAAATCTGAGCACGACGAAGTTCACTATTATCGTGGACTTGTTGTGCTTTACGGATTGTCTCTTCAGCACGTTTACGTGCGCTTTCAGCACGAGCAACATCAATGTCAGATTCGTTTTCTGCAGTATCTGCTACAATAGTTGCAACGTTACCTGAGAACTCAACAAACCCACCATTAACTGCTACCGCATCCTCAATGTCACTATGCTTAATTCGAACTTCATCAATTGATAGTGAGGCAATTACAGGAACGTGATTGGGTAGAATCCCCAACTGACCATCTTTAGTTTTGACGACTAACATCGAAACTTGATCATTCTCATAAACCTGTCCATCAGGAGTCACAATACTAACTGTTAATACTGAACTATCAGCCAATTAGATCCCCTCCTTATGCGTTTGCGTCACTATTAAGTTTTTTAGCCTTTTCAAGAACATCCTCAATTGGTCCAACCAAACGGAAAGCCTCTTCAGGAACATCATCGTACTTACCATCCAAAATTCCCTTGAAGCCCTCAATCGTCTTATCAACAGGAACATACGAACCTGGTTGACCAGTAAATTGAGCAGCAACGTTGAAGTTTTGTGATAGGAAGAACTGAATACGACGAGCACGAGCAACAATTGTTTGTTCCTCGTCAGAAAGTTCATCCATACCTAAAATTGAGATAATATCTTGCAATTCTCGGTAACGCTGTAATACGTGTTGAACCTCTGTAGCAACATCATAATGTTCCTGACCAACAATTTCTGGATCCAAGGCAGTTGACGTTGAAGCCAACGGATCAACAGCTGGATAGATACCTTGTTGTGTTAGGCTACGTTCCAAGTTGGTTGTAGCATCCAAATGGGCAAACGTAGTAGCAGGAGCAGGATCAGTATAATCATCAGCAGGAACATAAACAGCTTGAATAGATGTAACTGAACCCTTCTTCGTAGATGTAATACGTTCTTGAAGTTGTCCCATTTCAGTAGCCAAAGTTGGTTGATAACCAACGGCTGAAGGAATACGACCAAGCAAAGCAGAAACTTCTGATCCAGCTTGTGTAAAGCGGAAAATGTTATCAATGAACAAGAGCACATCTTGTCCCTGAACATCACGGAAATATTCAGCAATTGTCAGTCCTGTAAGGGCAACTCGCATACGAGCCCCAGGCGGCTCGTTCATCTGACCATAGACCATGGCCGTACGCTCAAGAACTCCGGATCCCTTCATTTCAAAGTATAAGTCATTACCTTCACGGGTACGTTCACCAACACCGGTAAAGACTGAGATACCATTATGTTCTTGCGCAATATTGTGAATCAATTCTTGAATTAAAACGGTTTTACCAACACCGGCGCCACCAAAGAGACCAATCTTACCACCACGAATGTAAGGGGCAAGTAAATCAATAACCTTGATACCCGTTTCAAGAATTTCAGTACTTGGATTCAATTCATCATAAAGCGGAGGCTCACGGTGAATTGGATCACGCTTGATATCAGAACCAAGCTCATCGCCACCGTCAATTGTTTCTCCTAAAACATTGAATACACGTCCCAAAGTTTTATCACCAACAGGAACTTCAATTGAAGTTCCTGTATCTTCAACTTCGAGGCCACGCTGCAACCCTTCAGTACCATCCATCGCGATCGTTCTAACGACCCCATCACCAAGTTCAATAGTAACTTCGGTCACAAGGAATGAACCATCAGACTTTTTAATACGTAAAGCATTGTTGATAGCAGGTAATTGTCCGTCTAGGGGAAACTCAACGTCGATAACTGGTCCAATAACTTGAACAACTTTACCAGTACTCATATCGTTAAATTCCTCTCATAAAATAATTAGTCAAGTGCAGCCATACCACCAGTAATTTCGGTGATCTCGGTTGTAATAGCACTTTGTCTTGCACGATTATATTGTAATTCTAACGAAGCAATTAAATCACTTGCGTTATCTGATGCAGACTTCATTGCAGACGAACTTGAAGCATGTTCAGCCGTCTTAGCATCCAAAATTGCACCATAAACCAGACTCTCAGCATACTGAGGAAGAATATCACCAAGCAATACTTCCGGTGATGGTTCGGTATCATATTCCGCACTCAACTGAACTTCAGCTGTATTATCAGAATTGGTACCCAATACGTCATCACCAATTGGAAGCATCTTAGTTGAACGAAAATGATTAGAAAGACGGTTAACGAAATGATTGTAACAAACAAACAATTCGTCAAATTTTTCTTCCGAATACATTCTAGTAACTGTTTTCACAATTTCTCGAACCTCATTAAAAGTTGGAACATCGCTAACTCCACGATATTCATATGCAACTTCAACTCCGCGATTTTTGTAAAAATCAGCTCCAGTTCCTCCAACTGCCAAAACAACAGAATCTTTTTCACTATGTCCCTGTTGCTTCATGAAATCATTAGTTTGCTTGATAACATTACTGTTATAAGAACCAACAAGCCCACGATCCGAAGTGATTACTAGGTAAGCACTCTTTTTAACCGGACGTTGTCGTAAAAGATCAGCCGCAGAAATCTGGTCAGAATTAGAATGGCTTGCAGATCCCCCACTGATATTCATCAAATGTGACTTTGCAAGGTGAGCAACAATGCTTTCAACTTTTTGTGCATACACTTGGTATCCAACAGTATGTTTCTGAATTTGATTCAACTTAGCCGTAGAAACCATTTGCATCGCAGTAGTAATTTGGTTTGTCTTCCGCGTCGAATCAATTCGTCTTTTAACATCTTGTTCAGAAATCGCCATTCATTCTCACCACTTTTCCCTGTTATTAAAACTTTTCAACTATTCAGCAGTTGCACCAGCAGTTGGCTGGAAATGTTCAGCAAAATCACTGATTGCACTATCCAGCTTATCTGTATCAGGTAATGCCTTAGTCTCATGAATTTGATCTGTTAAATCCTTATGATTACTTGCAATATATTCAAATAATTCATCTTGGAAGCGTTGAATGTCATCAACTGGAACCTTATCTAAGAATCCATGTGTTAATGCATACAAGATCAAAACTTGGTTTTCAACAAGTAATGGTTTGTGTAATGGTTGTTTCAAAACTTCAACTGTGCGACGACCACGAGCTAACTTAGCTTGGGTAGCCGCATCCAAATCAGAACCAAATTGAGCAAATGATTCCAATTCACGATATGAAGCTAAATCCAAACGTAATGTACCAGCAACCTTCTTCATAGCTTTAATCTGGGCATCACCACCAACACGGGATACAGAAGTACCAGCATCAATAGCAGGACGAACACCAGAATTAAAGTAATCTCCATCAAGAAAGACCTGTCCATCAGTAATAGAAATAACATTAGTTGGAATATAGGCGGAAATGTCTCCCGCACGGGTTTCAACGAATGGCAAAGCAGTCATTGAACCCCCACCCAGTGCATCACTTAACTTAGCTGCACGTTCCAATAAACGTGAGTGAGTATAGAAAATGTCACCAGGATAAGCTTCACGCCCAGGCGGACGACGAAGAATCAAAGAAAGCTCACGATAAGCATCGGCTTGTTTTGAAAGATCATCATAGATAATCAAAACATGTTTGCCGTTATACATGAATTCCTCACCCATTGCAGCTCCAGCATAGGGTGCTAAATATAACATTGGAGCTGGTTCTGAAGGTCCAGCACTAACAACAATTGTATAATCCATTGCACCAAAACGACGCAATGTTTCTACTTGTGTACGTACTGTTGATTCTTTTTGCCCAATCGCAACATAAATACAAATCATATCTTGATCCTTTTGGTTCAAGATTGTATCAATTGCGATTGAAGTCTTACCAGTTTTACGGTCTCCGATAATCAATTCACGTTGTCCACGACCGATTGGAACCAAAGCATCAATAGCTTTAATACCTGTTTGAAGTGGTTGGTCAACTGATTTACGTTCCATAACACCTGGAGCCTTGTGTTCAATTGGACGTGTCTTGTCGGTTTGAATTACTCCTTTTCCATCGAGTGGTTCACCCAAGGGATTCACAACTCGACCGATCAAGGCTTCTCCCACTGGAACTTCCATAATACGACCAGTTCTCTTAACTGTATCACCTTCATGAATACCATCATAGCCACCCATGATAACAATACCGACGTCATTGGATTCAAGGTTTTGAACCATACCGTAAACGCCGTTTGAGAATTGGAGAAGTTCACCAGAAAGAGCATTATCTAAGCCATGAGCACGAGCAATACCATCACCAACATATGTAACGGTACCGGTTTCTTCAACATTAAGCTCTGCTTGGTAGTTGTCTAATTGTTCTTTGATTAGAGCACTGATTTCCTCAGCCTTAATGCTCATAAAAGTTTCACCTCTTTACAAATCACAAGCTAACTAAGTAGCTGTTGTTTGATTTGATTAATTTGCGTACTAATACTTCCATCATAAATCAGGCCATGTGATTCTAGAACAGCGCCACCGATGATTGAATCATCAACTTTACTATCCACAACCACTTTTTTGACACCAATTTTTTTTGCAAAGCCATCGGCAATCTGTTGCTTTTGATCATCTGTAATCTCAACAGCAGTTGTTAAATTGGCCCTAACAATTTGATGTTTCTCGTCAACCAAATTATCAAATTCATTGATAATTCCAACAATGTTGTTAACGCGACCATAGTCAAACGTCATTTGAATAAAATTCTTTACCAATGGTGAAGCATCTTTTTCAAGTTGCTCTACAATTGATCGCTTTTTATCATATGACAATAGCGCGTCAGACAACATACTTCCAAGATTAGGAACCGTCTGAAAAACCTTACGAAGTTCGTTTAATTCACTTTGAAGACCGTCAAGTTGGTCATGCTGTTCCGCTAATTCAAATAACGCCTTTGAATAACGTTTCGCAATTGTGAGATTATCTAGACTCATTTGACTTCCCCAACCCTTCAATATAAGAATCGATCAAACCTTTTTGGCTTTCAGAGTTCAATTCCTTCTTCATAAGCTTGGAAGCAATCTCAATAGACAACGATGCAACGTCATCTTTAGCACTCTTCAATGCATCATCACGTTGTTGGTCAATGTCACGCTGGGCATTTTCCTTCAACAACTGAGCATCTTTTTGAGCATCAGAAATGATTTGTCCCCGTTGCTTATTTCCACTATCTTTGGCGTTACTAATAATGTTAGTAGCTTCAGCTTGTGAATTATCAAGTTCTTGTTTACGTTGCGCAGCAAGTTCTTGAGCATCTTTACGAGCATTTTCAGCAGAATCCATGTCATTAGCGATACGATCTGCACGCTCTTTAAGCATTGCATTAACCGGGTTCCAAGCAAACTTAGCAATTAAAGCCATCAAGACTAAGAAACAAATTGCGTAGAATAGCATATCACCAACGTACAAGCTAGCGCCTAGTGTTAATTGTGAAAACATCTATTGACACCTCCTTCTTTTCCTTTTTAATTCGATATTAACTACTTGTTCATGACAAGCAAGGAAACAACGAAGGCAATGATTGGCATAGCTTCAACAAGACCAACACCAATAAACATATTAGTTCTCAATTGACCAGATAGTTCTGGTTGGCGTGCCATACCTTCCAACATCTTTGAAATAACGATACCGTTACCGATACCACCACCAATAGCTGCACCAGCCATGGCGATTCCAGCAGCAATAGCTCCCATGTTAAAATCCTCCTATAATTATGTGTCGATTATTCCTCAGGCTGAACCTTTTGAGAAATATATACCGTCGTTAGGGTAACAAATACGAATGCTTGGATACTTCCGATAAAGACTGAGAATCCTTGCCAAAGTAACTCAAGCGGAATAGCAAATATTACCGTGGTAATTCCGTGGGAAAAAGCGAATCCTCCGATTGTTTTCAGAAGCATTTCACCCGCAAAAATATTACCAAAAAGACGTAATCCCAATGTCAAGAAATTGGTAAACTCTTCAAAAACACTGATTGGTAACCAAAACTTGAATGGAGATAAATACGTACTCTTAAAATACTCCTTGAAGCCTAGTTTAGAAACTCCAGAGAAATGAGCCATCATTACCGTCATTAACGCTAACGTCATTGTTACAATTGGATCCGCAGTTGGACTCTTTAAAATATCACCACTCGGACCTTCGATATTAATGAACAATCCCATCTGATTAGATACAAAGATAAACAAAAATAGCGTAAACGCGTAAAGACCGTAGTTCGATGCTTCATCACCCGAAATTGAACCACGCACAATACCATTAGTAAAGTCCATAATCCATTCCAATACATTCTGTTTCCCAGTTGGTTTTAATTGCAAATTACGCGATAACCAAAATACCAAAAGAAAAACAACTAAACTTGCAAGTAACCCAGAGACAATATTGACGTAACTAAAAGTTAACCCAAGAAATTTGAATGTAGCAACTGGATTACCTCCCACATAAATCACCCCTTTCTATCAAAAATAAAAAGCAATCACCTAAACAACTGCAATATATGTTATTCAAATAAGCGACGCCCACTTGAAATACATCTGAAATCATACCACCAAACATCAGAAAATACAAAAAAAATACGGTATTATCAATGCTTTTAATGGTACCGCTTTATTGTCCCATATTATCAACTTTATAAATAATTAAACACATTAAAAAAATATTTTTTTATTAAAGTATAATTTCTTTACGACTGCTCATTATTTTTCAATCTAAATCCTAGTGGATATAAGCATTTTCACTTTAAGGCTTAATTAAACAAGATTTAACTACCTATTTGTCTTAAATATACGAATAATCGATGCTTTTATTACATGCACTGAGCCGTTTCATTTCAATTATGATTTCCTTCTAAATTTACTTCATAAAAAAACACCAACTAAGAAATCTCAATCGGTGTTTAACATTTAAATTATTTAAATAACTTACTTAGTACCAAATAAACGGTCTCCCGCATCGCCTAAACCAGGCACAATATAACCATCATCATTAAGCTTTTCATCAAGTGCAGCTGTATAAATATCAATATCTGGGTGTGTCTCACGTAGAGCTTCGACACCTTCTGGAGCAGCTACCAAACAACAGAACTTAATATCACGAGCTCCGCGCTTCTTCAAAGCATCGACAGCCATGATTGCTGATCCACCGGTTGCTAACATAGGATCCACAACAAAGATCTGACGTTCGCTAATATCACTTGGCAACTTAACAAAATACTCAGTTGGCTTTAATGTTTCTTCGTCACGATACATTCCAATATGACCAATTCTTGCAACTGGTAACAATTCTGCCATTCCATCAACCATTCCTAATCCTGCGCGTAGGATCGGTACAATGGCAACCTTCTTACCAGAAATTTGCTTCTTGATTGTCTTACCCATAGGCGTTTCAACCTCAACATCCTGTAATGGCATGTCACGCGAAACCTCATATGCCATTAAGGTAGAGATTTCGTTAACTATCTCACGGAACTCCTTAGTACTACAATTCTTATCTCGAATCAATGTTAATTTATGTTGAATCAACGGATGATCTAAAACCTCAAACTTGCCCATGAACAAAATTGCTCCCTTCAATTGTCTTTATCCATTCTAGCGAAAAAAAAGCTAAAAAACTAGACTTAAATTGGATAACGATCAGTTATTTGAAAAACATTTAATTTAATTTGATCCAAAACTTCTGGTTTGTCAGCATTATGAATTGCTTTGATGATTAATTTAGCAACTTCCTGACAATCTACTTCCTTAAATCCACGAGTCGTTATTGCTGGCGTTCCAATTCGAATTCCACTAGTTTTAAAGGGACTTAACTTTTCATCAGGTATCGCCTCTTTATTAGTGGTTATAAATACAGAATCTAACAAATTTTGTACTTCTTTCCCATTTAATCCGGTCTTAGTGAGATCGACTGTCATTAAGTGGTTGTCCGTACCACCGGATACAACATGTAAATCCTCTTCTTGTTCAAAAACCTTAGCCATAGCTTGGGCATTTTTAAGAACTTGTTGCGCATACTCTTCAAAATCAGGTCGCAGTGCCTCACCGAATGCAACAGCTTTAGCAGCAATCACATGTTCCAACGGTCCGCCCTGGTTTTGCGGAAACACAGCAAAATTTAGCTGTTTTGCATATTTTTCTTGTGATAAAATTAGGCCACCTCTAGGTCCTCTCAACGTTTTATGCGTTGTTGAGGTTACAACATCAGCGATTCCAACTGGTGATGGGTGCAAACCTGTCGCCACTAATCCAGCAATATGAGCCATATCCACCATTAAATATGCACCAACTTCATCAGCAATATTGCGAAACTTCTGCCAATCAATTACTCGACTGTACGCGGAGGCTCCAGCAACAATTATTTGTGGCTTTTCTCGCAACGCTATTTGTCTGATTGCTTCATAGTCGAGTTCTTCTGTAACAGGATCAACCCCATAACTTGCGGATTGATAAAAGGTACCACTAAAGCTCACCTTCGCTCCATGGGTCAGATGTCCCCCAGCATTTAAATCCATTCCTAAAATTTTATCACCAGGTTTGATAAACGCTGCATATGCAGCAGCATTGGCTTGCGAACCCGAATGTGGTTGAACGTTAGCATATTCTGCCCCAAATAACTTCTTAGCTCGATCAATTGCAAGGTGTTTCTCTAGATCAATGAATTCACAACCACCGTAATATCGCTTCCCAGGATAGCCCTCCGCATACTTATTAGTCAAAACGCTACCTTGTGCTGCTCTAACACCATCTGAAACGATATTTTCTGAAGCTATCAATTCAATATTATGCTGTTGTCGTATTTCTTCGCGCCCAATTGCATCCCATAGTTCTTGATCTTGAAGTTTATAATCCATTCGAATTCCTCCTTGGCCTAATCCACTAAATCAACTAAGTATTGCTTTCCAGCCGATTTCTCTAATCGATTCATGTAAGCAATCCCTAATCCAATTTTAACAAATTCCGGGGCAAAAATGATTTTAATTTTATTATTACCGTCCAAAAGACGTAATCCATCAAAAAGTCGATGAGACGCATCCTGTATAGAGTTTCCCATTCCAAAGTAGGAAACGTTGCTTTGCTCAAAATCAGACTGCAGTTTGTCGGGAGCCATTATTCCAAATTGCTGATCAGGATGTTTTAAGATCCATTCTTTGACTTTTAACCACTCATCGCTGCCTACAATATACACTTGCGCATTTGGTGCATAGTGTTTATATTTCATCCCAGGTGCCTTGGGAGTTTCATTTTTCCCAACCTTATGATGGTCGGTTTGTATCTCACCGATCACTGATTCAATCTGCTCAACAGTAACCGCTCCTGGTCTTAAGATAGCAGGAATTTTAGTGGAAACGTCAATTACAGTAGACTCAACTCCAATTCTGGTTTCACCGTCATCAAGCACACCGGCAATTTTTCCATCCAAGTCGTGTAAAACGTGTTCTGGCTTAGTAGGACTTGGCTTACCTGAAGTATTTGCTGATGGTCCTACTAAAGGAACGCCGGCGGCCTTGATTAAATCAATTGTTTCCTTATTATCCGGATTGCGAAAAGCCGCTGTGGTTAAGCCACCTGTCACAACTTTATCAAGACTTCCTGGCTTAATTGGCAAAATTATCGTTAATGGCCCTGGCCAAAAACGTTTCATTAGATTGTAGGCATTCTTATTAATTTCTGCTAACTCTTCAACCGTTTTAATATCAGCAACATGTACAATTAATGGATTATCCGAGGGACGCCCCTTTGCTTCAAACACCTGATTAACTGCCTGAACGTTGGTCGCATCTGCTCCCAATCCGTATACTGTTTCCGTTGGAAATGCAACCAGCTTACCTTCTTTAATTGCTTTAGCTGCCTCTTTTATGTCCTGTTTTGTATACAACTTACTCATTCAAAAAGATCCCTTCTTAAAGATGAACAACCAATAACCGATCATTGCCGCTCATGTCTTTTTTTATTTGTATCTGTGCTCCTGGCAATTTATTTTGATAAAATTCTCGCAATTTAATACCCTGCTTATATCCAATTTCACAAACTAAATACCCCCCGGATTTCAAATGACTTTTCAGTTGCAATGCGATCTGTTTGTACCAATATAAGCCATCATCTTTTGCAAACAAGGCCATTTGGGGCTCATTATCAATGACCGACTGATCCATCGCGTCGATCTCGTTTTCTGATATGTACGGAGGGTTACTAACAATTAGATCATACTTGTCATTCTGGACTGGTTCAAACAACGATCCCAACCTAAAATCAACTTCTGTTTTAAAGGACTGTGCATTAATCCGAGCTACATCTAAGGCATCTTTAGAAATATCCACTGCTGTTACCATCCAAGTAGGCTTTTCTAACTTTAAAGTGATCGCGATATCACCACTTCCAGTCCCGATATCAAGAACTTCGCTATTAATAGGAAGTTGGGTATCTTTTAGAACGGTTTCTATCAATTCTTCAGTATCCATTCTAGGAATAAGAACGCGCTCATCGACATAAAACTGTCTTCCATAAAAGGATGCTAAATTTGTTACATATTGAACCGGTCTACCACTTCCAACTTCGGCAACTTTTTTTTGAAAGGTTGTCCACTCTACTAAGGGCATTTCTTCACGATAATGCATAATTAACTCTGAGTGCGTCCAATTATGCTGATCCAAAATTAATAGTTCTCCAGAATACTCGTCCTGATGGTGTTTTTTTATAAACAAAGAAGCCCATTGCAGGGCTTCAAAATAGGTTGGATTATTCATTACGCAATTGTTCCATTTTCTTAGCCTGATCGTCTAAAATGAGCGCATTAATAATATCATCAAGCTCACCATTCATTACACGATCTAACTTATTTAACGTTAAACCAATTCGATGGTCCGTTACTCGATTTTGTGGAAAGTTATAGGTTCTAATACGTTCAGAACGATCCCCGGTACCGACAGCATTCTTTCGCTCTTCATTATACGCATCAGTTTCTCGGGTTTGATAATAATCGTAAACACGTGCTTTCAAAATACGTATTGCTTTTTCCCGATTTTGCTGTTGTGAACGCTCATCTTGCATTGCAACAACGATCCCAGTTGGCAAATGAGTCATTCGAACTGCAGAAGACGTCTTATTGATATGCTGCCCACCAGCACCAGACGAACGATAAACATCTGTCCGAATATCTTTAGCGTCAATATCAATATCTACATCTTCGGCTTCTGGCATCACACCCACCGTAGAAGTAGACGTGTGAACTCGCCCAGCGGATTCAGTAACAGGAACTCGCTGAACGCGATGAGCACCATTTTCAAATTTCAGTTTGGAATATACACTCTTACCAGAAATCATCAACACGATTTCTTTAAAGCCCCCGACGTCCGTTGGCGTTTCATCAACTACTTCAACTGTCCATCCTTGTGTTTCAGCATATCGACTATACATATTATATAAGTCTGCTGCGAAAAGACTGGCTTCATCTCCACCGGCTGCTCCATGAATTTCCATGATAATATTTTTATCATCATT
This sequence comes from Pediococcus claussenii ATCC BAA-344, assembly GCF_000237995.1. Taxonomy (NCBI): domain Bacteria; kingdom Bacillati; phylum Bacillota; class Bacilli; order Lactobacillales; family Lactobacillaceae; genus Pediococcus; species Pediococcus claussenii. The sequence continues at coordinate 671,385 of NC_016605.1, read as the reverse complement.
AGGATCGGTTGGTAACATCAAAACTTTTATATCTTCTTCTAGCTGATCTTTTTTCCCATGTAAATCAGCTAGCTCTGCCTTAACCATACTATCCATTTCAGGATCAAGCTTTTCACGCTGTAATTCTTCATTTTCACTGATTTGATCTACAACTTCACGATACTGTTTGTATTTTTCAACTGTTTCTCGAATATCGCCCTCTTCTTTTGAGAGCTCTGTATATTTTTGTGAATCTGCTAAAACTTCTGGATCCGCTAAAAGTTCACTTAGTTCTTCGTAGCGATCTGCGACTGCTTGAACTTTATCTATAAAATTGTCCATTTATTTACTCCTTTGTTGCTTCCATTAGTGGATTGAAATAGTGACGCCGACACACAGGATAATAAGCCTCATTGCCACCAATTTGAACTTGCTCACCTTCATAAACTGGTTTGCCATTACTAACTCGTAAGTTCATTTCAGCTTTGCGTTTACAAAACCAGCAAATTGTTTTCATTTCCGCCAATTTATCTGCGTATAATAAAAGATACTTACTTCCTTCAAATAGTTCATTCATAAAATCATTTTTTAATCCATAAGTCATGACCGGAATATCCAGGTCGTCAACCACTTTAGCTAACTCTAAGATGTGATGCTTTTTTAAAAATTGCGCTTCATCAATTAGTACACAAGCTGCGTCATCGTTGTTTTTTTTAACCATCTCTAAAACGTTAGAATCATCAAAAATAGGAAGTGCATCTCGTCGTAACCCAATTCGACTTGAAATCTCGCCAACCTTAGTCCGATTATCGATTCCACTTGTCATTAAAATGACCTGCTTATTTTGCTCCTCATAATTATGAGCAACCTTTAAAATCTCAATCGACTTTCCACTATTCATTGCACCGTAGTGAAAAAATAACTGTGCCATTACGGATACCTCCCTTATGTATAATCTCCAATATTCAAGTATAGCGGAATTGATAAAAAATTTCATTAGTTGCTTATGCCAAGTTTTTATTAAACGGAATACATAAGCTTCCCTTTTCAGAGATTTCAGCTTAAAATGAATACTTAGATATTTTAAACTTGGAGGAATCACATGTCGCTTAAGAGTTCATTTGCTAAATTTGCTGGAAAATCTTCTTACTGGTTTTTACACACTTTTCGTTCTGGTGGAAGTTCTTTTCCCGGAAAAATTACCACAAAAATCGATCCTGATATTTTAAAAAGTTTGGGTAAAGACTATGATGTCATTGTCATTACTGGTACAAACGGAAAAACTCTAACAACCGCTCTCACTGTCAAAGTTTTACGCCAAAAGTACGAACACGTATTAACAAATCCAACTGGTTCAAATATGGAACAAGGTATTGTCACAACATTTTTAACTGATCACAAAACCAAAAATGGTAAAAATTTGGCAATTCTTGAGGTTGATGAAGCAAATGTCATTAAAGTCACTAAATATATCAAACCACTCGCGTTTGTTTTTACCAATATTTTTCGGGACCAAATGGATCGCTATGGTGAAATTTATACAACATACCAAAAGATATTGGACGGCGTGGCATTAGCTCCGGAAGCTACTATAATTGCCAACGGTGATATGCCAATCTTCAATTCCAAAAAATTACCTAATCCAATTATTTATTATGGCTTTAATGATCGTCCAGATGGTGAACTACGTGCCCATTATAATACAGACGGTGTGCTCTGTCCGGTCTGCCAACATATCATCCATTACAAGTTTATTACCTATAGTAATCAGGGAAAATATTACTGTCCAAACTGTGGATGGCATCGCCCAGAGTTGCGTTACCAAGTCACTGCGCTCTCTAAGCTAACACCTAATAATTCAAAGTTCTTTATTGATGGTAGCAACTTTAACATTCATATTGGTGGGCTTTATAATATCTACAATGCGCTGGCAGCATATTCCGTGGGTAAGTTTATGGGAGTTTCAACTTCTGCAATTCAAAAAGCCTTAAATGATCCTGATGAACGTGTCTTTGGTCGTCAAGAACAGATTAATGTTGATGGTAAAGAAGTCACAATTGTATTAGTTAAGAACCCAGTTGGACTAAACCAAGTCATTGATATGGTTGGTACCGAAACTGAACCATTTTCGTTTGTCGGTCTTTTAAATGCTAACTACGCCGATGGTCTTGACACGAGTTGGATTTGGGACGGTAACTTTGAAAAATTAACAACGATGAATATTAAGCAATATGTAACCGGCGGAGAGCGCTATAAAGATATTACTTTCCGCTTAAAAGTTGCTGGGGTTCAAGATAACCAGCTTGAAACCTACAATAATTTAAAAGATGCAGTTGCAAATATTAAGAATTTACCCACAAAACGCGTTTATGTTTTCGCAACTTACACAGCTATGTTACAATTGCGCAAACAATTAGCAACAGATGGTTACATCAAGGAGGGAATCGCATAATGGCATATGAACTAAATGTAGCGCATTTATATGGCGATCTACTGAACACATATGGTGATAATGGTAACCTGTTAGCTTTGGGCTACTATGCAAAACAAATGGGAGTCGAGCTAAAAACCACCGTCATTTCTTTAGACGATAAATTTGACCCATCGGATTGGGACATTGTCTTTTTTGGTGGGGGACAAGATTTTGAACAATCCATCGTATCAAAAGATATTCAAAACAAAAAAGAAGACCTTACAAGCTACATTGAAGATGGTGGCCCGATGCTTGCAATCTGTGGTGGTTACCAATTATTAGGTCACTATTATATTGGTGCTGATGGCGAAAAAATCAAGGGCATTAGTGCCTTAGATCACTATACACTGAGCCAAGACAACAATCGTTTTATCGGCGATATCGTAATTAAGAATCCCGACAGTGGTGATGAATATCACGGCTTTGAAAATCATAACGGAATGACTTTCTTAGGTGAAGGAGAAAAGCCCCTTGGAATCGTCGAAGAAGGTCACGGTAACAATGATAAGGACAACTCTGAAGGTGTTGTTTATAAGAACGTTTATGGCTCTTACTTCCACGGCCCAATTCTTACCAGAAACGGAAACCTTGCAAAAAAGATTCTATTAACAGCGCTAAAGAGAAAATATCCAGATGCTGATCTATCAAAACAGGAAGCATTGGAGATTCAGCCTACTTTCTAATGTTAATTCAATAAAATAAAACAAGCCTAATGATGCTGTTTCATCCATCGTTTAGGCTTGTTTTTTTATAAAGAGTTACCATTTTTATTCGTCAACACTATTGTCAGGAGTTCATAATTCTTACAGTTTTTTTGCAGAATATTTCTATGCATTAAGCAATTCATCCCAACGTTCAGCCAATAATTCTCGGCCAAAATCTTTTGTTGAATTCGAATAAGCTTGGTCGCTAAATTGCTGTAGTAACTCTTTATCATCGAGTAATTCTAAAATTGCCTTGGCAAACGTAGTTAGATCACCATCTTTAATCAAGAGACCATCTACCCCGTTTTTTACTATTTCTTTTGGTCCATAATGATCATCAAAAGTCACAACTGGGACACCATGCCCCAATGCATCAACCATGGCTATTGGCATTGCGTCCGAATGATTTGCACTAATAAATAATTGGGCACTATCGTACACTTCATCTAGGCTTTGCTGATATCCCTTAATTGTAATTTTTCCGTCTAACTTTAAACTGCTGATCAATTCTTTCAAGCCATCCACATAGTCCTTATCGCCATAACCATATATGTCGAGTGAAGTATTTGAATTTGCATATTCAACAATTGAAAATGCACGAATAATTTGGTCAATTTTCTTTTCTTCACCTAAACGCCCGACAAAAATCAGCTTGTTTTCTATTCGATTTTTAACCGGAATGCGAGCACCGCTTTGTTCTGGAACATATGCACCCGGTAATACATAAACTGGAATTTTAGGCTGCTTTAGATTCTGCAATAAATCCGATCGCTGGGCGTTAGTCATCACAATAATCCCAGATAGCTCATGTAATCTCTTTTTGAGGGCAACTTCATACACTGGATCAATCGGACCACTTAATTGGTTAGACCGTTCTACTGAATGCAAAATTGGCAATGATAAATACTTCCTAGCTGGTGTTGCCATATTTAACATTGGCAAGTTTGTTTCTGCGGGCCGGTCAGCAATAAACGTTTGATTTTTCCCTTCAGATTTATTCAATTCATCTAAAAAGAACGTAAAAATTTCGTCTAAATTATCAAAATTATAATCTTGACCCTTATAGTCGATTAGTTTAAGCAAGGAAACAACCGTGCCACCTTCGCTATTTTGCATATAATATTCCTCAAGTGCTTTTTTACCATTCACCTTATAAAAGGCTTTAAATACTGGTTCCCCAGTTGGAGTGAAATATTCGTCCATTGATTTAAAACCACGCCAATCAAAGTGCTCCCGCATAGCAGTATGTCCAAATTCGTCATAATAATTTATATAATCAACTCGACCAACCGTACCGGGCAAGAAATAAACATCGGCCATAATATGGTCTTCATCACTTACACGACTGAAATTGGCACCTTGCTCTACAGCATATTGATGTGCAAAATCTAAATCAGTAGTACGCAAATACTTTTCTTCAACCGCCTGAGTCTCTTGAAAAAAATCATACATATTAATCACATCTGTATCGGCGATTTTTAATAGATCAAGATTATGGTGAAGTGATGGATTATAGTCACGAGTAACAATTTTAGCCGGAATATCAGCGTCTTTTAAAAGACGTAGTCGATTTATTTCAGCAAACTCAACGCCTGAGTTAAGTTCCATTAAATATTGATTTAACATGTAAATCATACAAAATCCCCCTATTTCTGCGTATCGAAAAATTTCTTAGCATCCTGATCTAAAACTTGCCAATCTTTCCAGATAGCTGCTTCACTGAATCTTTCTCGATTCTTATAAGCTGCTTCACTATATTGCTTTAGCTTTTTATCATCGCCAAGTAGTTCCATCAGCGCATCAGCAAAAGCTTTGTAATCACCGGATTTAATTAGTGTACCGCTTATTCCGTCTTGGATAATATCTGATGGGCCATACGGAATATCATAGGAGACAACAGGGAGACCATGCGACTGTGCCTCAAGAACAGCTAGCGCAAATCCTTCTACCGAGCTTGTAAGAGTGGAAATTTGTGCCTTATCCATTTCAGCACCGATATTGTCACTATACCCCTTGAACTTAACCGAATCATTCAGTTTTAATTGTGAAACCTGTTCCTTTAGTTTTTTATCCGTTTCTCCATCACCATATCCCCAAAAATCTAACGAAGCTTCTGGAAACTTTTCATGAACAATCTTAAAGGCATTTAGTAGATGATCTAACCTTTTTTCTGGAAAAAGGCGAGCTACAACAATTATTTTCCCAGGTACACGATTTTCAAACTTTACTTTCGGTTCTTCTATCAAGTCATTGGGTACAATTCCAACCGGAATAGTGTAAATTGGCGTTACGTCTGAATCAAAACGTGCCTTCATATCAGCTGTTTGATGTGGCGTAGAATCAATAATACCATTCCAATATTTAAAGTTTCGAAGTGAAAAATCAAAATTATTATTCAGGAGTTTATCTTGTGGGTTATAGGGATCAGACGTGTGGGCGCTATGCAAAAACAGCACCCGATATGCCTTGGTTTCCATATGTAAGAGTCCCCACTCTGTTTCTGCGGAACGATCAGCAATAAACACGTTTTTACCATCATCAACTTTGTTTATTTCATCAAAAAGGAAACGTTGAAATCCATTTAACCCATTAAATTCATAATCTTTACCTTGATAGTCAACAATTCGTAATAAAGAGTTTTTTATTTCACCCTGTCCATCATTAAAATAAAATGATTCATATACTAGTTTTCCTGAAGGAGTAAAAATTTGTTCAACACTAGTTGCCCCCGTTGGATTATGAATTTCAGCAATTGACATAAAACCACGACGATCATATCGTTCACGTTTTAGTAAGTTGTTAGCATAATCGTAATACTCTACACTAGAAACTTGATCAGATTGGTCTTCCCACATTTTAATTTTCATTGCCAACCGATTACGATGATCAGTTACCACAAATTCATCATTCACTTTTTTCATCGTAGTGCCTTCAGGTCGTTTAATATCCTTGGCAGTGAGAGCTTTAGCCTCAAAATCGCCAGATCCTTGCAAAAACTCAAACAGGTTCAGATGATTCTTTTCATCAATTCCCGCGATTTTAAGGTTTCGATGTAAATCAAGTTCAAAATTACGCGTTACGATTTTATTGGGCACGTTATAACTATTGAACAAGTGAACACGCTTTATTTGAGCATGCTCAATACCAGATTTGTTAATAGGCATAGTTGTATTTAAAAAATAATACATATTCGAGTTCCAATCCTTTCTAGTTTGATGTTAACAGTATGAATTATACCTTATTTACCTCAGCGAAATCATTCTGGCCTCTATTATTTTGAGCAAATAAAATTTCATTATTGTTAATCAATAATTATAAAAAGCAACGCAAAATTTGGATTTGCGTTGCTTTTCTGACTGATCTTAGACTACTTTCCAGGAGCACTTACAATTATGGATAATGTCCCATCCAAACTGTATTCTTTTACCTGACTTGGCAAGATAAAATGTTGTCCCTTTTTCAAAGGATATGTAGTACCCTCAACGGTAATCTTTCCTTCACCATCCAAAACTGAAAACAGGCGATAGGGATCATCATTTTTAAAACTGGCGGTACCATTCTTCAAAACAACCTTTTGCACCGTAAAATACTTAGAAATAGGTGGTTGTACAAAGGTTGTTACTATTGCATCGCCGACCTTACTTTCTGTAATGTCTAACTTAGGATCTGTATGAGGTACTGTTGTTACGTCGATTGATTGTTGTAAATGTAACTCACGTTTTTTTCCAGTTGCAGCTTCAACTCGATCAAAATCGTACAAACGATATGTCGTATCACTGCTTTGTTGAGTTTCCAGAACCATGATACCCTTGCCTAAAGCATGGATTGTTCCACTTGGTACATAATAGAATTCTCCTGCCTTAACTGGAATTTTTCGTAAAAGCTTATCCCATTTACCATTGTTAATCCAATCAGCCAGTTCTTCGCGATTCTTAGCATTGTGCCCGTAGTAAAGTTCAGCACCTGGCTTTGCTGAAATAATGTACCAACATTCTGTCTTCCCTAATTCATGTTCGTGTTCTTCAGCATATTTGTCATCAGGATGAACCTGAACAGATAAGTCGTCGTTAGCATCTAAAATTTTTGTAAGCAACGGAAAAACGTCACCCTTCGCATTACCGAACAGTTCTCGATGTTCTGCCCAAAGCTTATCCAAAGTTACACCAGCGTAATCTCCGTTCTCAACGGCTGCTGGCCCATGTGGATGTGCCGAAATAACCCAAGCCTCACCTGTGTGATCGCTAGGAATATCATATCCAAATTCCTTTTTTAAATTATCTCCACCCCAAATTTTTTCATGAAAAACTGGATTTAAAAACAATGGTTCAATCATCAATATCTCTCCTCACTTTCCAAATTACAACACTCAGAATACCACAAACGTCCGCCTTTGATAAGCGTTTTCATTACCTATCTTCATTTTCAAAACTTTCGTATATTTTTTGTCGAAAATCTAGAAATTGCTTGTTAGGATGCGGATACACCCTACTTGATAAAAACACCAAACCGTTTTTAGTTTGTTGATCTAATAATATGAACGTTCCCGTAAAACCGCTATGTCGCAAAACAATCCGTTCAGCATTATTTGATATCCACCATCCCAGTGAACGTTCTAGCGCTGGATTATCAGTTTGATTTCGGCTAAATCCTTTCATTTGTGAGTCATTTAACAACTTTCCTCCATCCGAAAGCATCCAATTAGCAAATTTTACTACATCATTCATTGGTGCAAATAAACCAGCCGAAGCCGCGTGTTGTCCAAGCGAGAATGCTTTTGTATCATGGACCATTCCTCGAATTGTAATTCCATTTCTATCTTCAGTAGGAACCGATTGCAAAGCGCTTGGTGAAAATGTTGCATTATGCAAGCCAAGTGGTCGTAATACTTCATTTTCTATTACTGTTTGCACTGGAACATGTTGGAGCTTTTCGACGATAAATCCTAGTAGCAAATAGTTATAATCGTTATACACAACCTTTTGATTAAAATCTTCTCCAAAGCTTAATTCACGGTAGATAGCCTGTCTTAATTCACTAGCGTTCAATGCGTCTCTGTTGTCAATCCAAGCCGTAACCCCAGACGTATGAGTTATCAGATGTCGAATCGTAATTCTGTCGTCCACGACTTCTGGTAAGATAGAACAAACTTTAGAATCAAGTGATAAGCGATGTTTAGAAAGTACAACTAAAACAGCGGGAACAGTACCAATGACCTTCGTAAGAGATGCCAAATCATAAAATTGGGTGGAACTCTTAATTCCTCTCCACCTCGTTGACTGTACCTTACCGTGTTTGATCCATGTGTATCCCATATTAGTAGTTGTTTTTGCATCATAAGCTTCATTAATTAAAGCTTCGGTTTGTTCAAACAAAATGAGCACCTCCGTATCATTATATTTATTTTACGTCAAATAGTATCAAAAGAAGCCAAAGTGGCTCTAAATAAGAGTTTTTTCCCATTTTTAATAGAAAAACGGACCCTGAACGATGACTAAACTATCATCACTCAGAGTCCGTTCATTGCTATTAACAACTATGAAGTGTTCTTTGACATTTGATCATTTCACTTCTGCATTAGATCATGCTTTTTAGCTTAAATTGCAGTTGTCGCAAATTGTGAATTATACAAATCAGCATAGAACCCATTTGCTTTCATCAATGCGTCGTGGTTTCCTGTTTCCACAATCTGACCATGGTTTACAACAACAATATTCTCGGCATTCCTAATTGTTGACAAGCGGTGAGCAACAACAAAACTTGTCCGGCCCTTTAATAGCTTGTTCATAGCCCTTTGTATTAAAACTTCAGTTCGTGTATCCACAGAACTAGTTGCTTCATCTATAATTAATACATCAGGATCTGCAAGAAACGCACGTGCAATCGTCAATAATTGACGCTGCCCTTGTGAAATGTTGGAAACAGCTTCATTTAACACTGTATCATATCCTTGAGGCAACTGGCGAATGAAAGTATCAGCATGAGCTGCCTTCACAACAACATACATTTCGTCATCAGTCGCACCTTCACGTCCATACTTGATATTCTCACGAATTGATCCAGTAAATAGCCATGTATCTTGTAAAACCATTGCCAAATGTTTGCGCAAATCTTGGCGTGATAAGTTGCGTGTGTCTTTTCCATCGAGGAACACTGTACCGGAATCAACATCATAAAAACGTTCCAGTAAGTTAATAATGGTAGTTTTACCTGCACCAGTTGGCCCGACAATTGCCACCATTTCTCCCGGCTCAACTCGCAAGTTAAAGTTACGAATCAGCGGAGTATCCTCAACATAACGGAAGTCCACATCATCAAAGATGATCTTAGCATCTGTATCAACGTCTGCCACCTCTGTATGTGTTTCTTCCATCTCATCTTCATCTAATACTGCAAAAATTCGTTCAGCAGATGCCATTGTCATTTGCAAAGTATTTGCGATATTAGCAATTTGTGAAATTGGTTGAGAGAACTGTTGTGAATACTGTAGAAAGGCCTGTACATTACCTAAAGAAATCTGCCCGTGGGCAACTTCGATACCACCTAGAACAGCAATCATTAGGTAACCCAAGTTATTGACGAAGACCATTAATGGCATAATCAACCCACTAATAAATTGAGCTTTCCAAGCAGACTTATAATATTTACCATTCTCTTTTTCAAACTCATCAATCGCAGTTCCTTCATGGTTAAATGTCTTAATAACCGTGTGCCCAGCATATGTCTCTTCAACTTGGTCATTCAGAAGACCAAGGTGCTTTTGTTGAGAAGCAAAGAACTTTTGTGAACGTGGTGCAACCACAGCAACCACAATTAAACTAAGTGGCAATGTTGCAAGAGCAATTAAAGTTAGTTTCCAACTGATCGTAAGCATCATGTACAAAACCCCAAAGAATTGGAAGAAACTAGTTACGAGTTGTGTCAAACTTTGCTGCAAAGTAGAACTAATATTATCCATATCATTGGCCATTCGACTCATAATGTCACCATTTGAATGGGTATCATAATATGAAATTGGTAAGCGTTGCATCTTGGCTTTGAAATCAGTACGCAGTTGCGCAACGGCACGTTGTGAAACTCGTGTCATAATAATCTGTTGTAAGAAACTAAATGCTGCTGATAATACATACAAGATTGCAACGGTCATCAGAATTTGACCAATCTTTGTAAAATCAATTGGCAAGGAGTGAATGGAAATACCAGCTTTCATCTCCGAAGTACCCTTCATAACACCCTTAAAGATTTCGGTGGTTGCACGACCTAAAATCTTAGGTGTTTGAATCTGAAGGATTGTAGAAACCGCCGCTAAAATAAGTACGATAACAAATCCAACCATCCAAGGAGATAAGTAACGAACTAAACGTGCCGCTGATTTCCAGAAGTTTTGCGGTTTTTCGATGGCTTTACTTGATCCACCACGAGGTCCATTTCCCATTATTTCTGATCTCCTTCCTTAATCTGTGAAGCAATAATTTCACGATATGTTTCATTGTCTGCTTTAAGTTCTTCGTGGTTACCTTGACCAACTACTTTTCCACCGTCCATAACTAAAATCAGGTCGGCATCCGCAACAGTTGCGATTCGTTGTGCCACGATAATTACGATACTCTTTTGCATCTCAGGATCGTCTTTTAAAGCCTTACGCAAGTCGGCGTCCGTCTTGAAGTCCAAAGCTGAAAATGAATCATCAAATATATATACCTTGGCCTTTTTAACAAGGGTACGAGCGATTGATAAACGTTGCTTTTGACCACCAGAGAAGTTATCACCATCTTGTTCAACAAACGTCTCAAGTCCATCGCCATCCTTGGAAATAAATTCACCCGTTTGGGCAATTTCAAGTGCTCGCCAAATGTCATCATCAGTGGCTTCTTCGTTCCCATATAGCATGTTTTCACGAATTGTTCCCTTGAATAACACCGCTTTTTGCTGAGTGAACGCAACCTCATCATGTAAATCATGCTGACTAAGCTGTTCAATATTGGTCCCATCCAGCTTAATATTACCTGTCTCAACATCAAAGAGTCGCGGTATCAGACTGATCAAAGTTGTTTTACCAGAACCGGTACCACCAATAATTGCCACTGTATCCCCTGCCTTAGCATGGAAATCGGCATCGTCGATTGCAGCCCTTTCGGCTCCGCTATAACGGAAACTAACGTGGTTAAAATCTAATGTTGCTGTATTGTTATCTGATCCAGAACCAGCCGTTAAGTTTTCACCATCAACGACGCTGTTTTTCGTAGCTAGAACTTCGTTAATCCGTGCTGCCGACGCCGAAGCACGAGGAATAAATACGAAAACCATCGAAAGCATCATGAAACTCATTAAAATCTGCATAGCGTAGGTCATAAATGCAACAAGGTTACCAACCTGCATAGTTTGGTTTGAAATCAGTTGACCACCAAACCAGATGATTCCCATATTTGTTCCACTCATTACCAAAGTCATAATTGGAAACATAAAAGAAACGATTGTGAACACCGTAATACCGGTCTTCATGTAATCATGGTTAGCATCAGCAAAACGATCTTGCTCAAACTTATCTTGATTGAAGGCACGTACTACCCGAACACCCGTTAAGCCTTCACGGAACACTAAGTTAATGCGGTCAATCTTTTTCTGTAAACTCTTAAACAACGGAACCGCAAAATACATAATAATTCCAACAAAAATTGCTAAAACTGGTAAAGAAACCAAGAACACGGCCGTCAACTCTGGCTGCTTATTATAGGCTAAGAAACCAGCACCAATTAACATAATAGGTGCCATTAACATCATTCTAAGCACCATAACCATCACGTTTTGGATTTGAATAACATCATTGGTCGTACGAGTGATTAAAGATGCATCGCCAAATTTTTCAAACTCAAAGTCGGACATAAATGATACTTTTTCAAATAAGTCATGTCTAATCTTATTTCCAACTTTTTGGGCCTGGGTCGAGGCAAAATAAACATTTACTACCGATCCAATCACACCAATAAAGGCAATAAACATCATTTTGTATCCTGAATGCCAAATATAATTAATATCACTGTTAGCAACACCTTTGTTTATAATGTCCGAAGTTATCGTTGGTAACGATAAATTACTCATAACTTGAACAATTAAAAATAGCGTACCAACACCCACGGCCCACCATGAAAGCCGTGATTTTATTAGTTTCCACATAATTCTATTCTTCCTCCGTTTTACGAGCGCCAAATTCAAGCCAGTTAAGATTTTTCTTAAATTCCGCTAGCGTTATCTCAAATAATTCTTTTGGATCGGTGTTACTTGTTGCATCATTAAAGTAGTGAGCTACCGAGTGAAAAAACATCATCATAACCAATTGCATGAGTGTGCTAATATCCTTTTCACCAGAAACTTTTAGTAATTTCCAATCAGTTGCTTGGGTAATCTGATCACGCAATTCTTTCAAACGCTCAGAATGTTGAAAATTAAACCCAGGTCCGTGCTGCTTCCCATTATTTCCAATTGTTATATTTAAAAAGAAATTTCTATAGAAGCTATGATATTGTCCATTTACTATTTGGTCCAAATAGAAGGCAAAATATTTATCTATAGCCTTGAACAAATCACCATTATTTTTATAAATAGCACCGACCAACCCCTCCTGCAGACTTTCTAAAATTAGTCTAAAATAAAAACCATATAGATCCTCTTTATCTTCAAAGTACTGGTAAAAACTCCCACGAGGTATCTTCGCAGTTTTAACTATATTACTAATTGAAGCCTTATATAGGGGGACCCTTGCGAATTCCTTTTCGGCTGCTTTTAAAATGCGGTCTCTTTTTTCCTGAGTTAGATTAAAAAAAGTTTTTGTTGGCATCTTTCCTCCTAAAAATGACACATTGTCATAATTGATGGTTATACTCTACATTTGCCTATTTGCAATACGTTTTACAAAAAAATGTTTAGGTACCTTTTTAAATTCATTTTTAGAGTAAGCAAATTTTTGCTACAATAATAGTTGTAAGTAAAGGAAGGTAGTATATATGTCCACTAATTCTGATTCACTTTATAATATTTTAGATCGTATTCGTCGTGACCCGTCGCTTGCAACAATTCAAAGAATTGGGTACAACAACGTTATTTCAATTGTTTTTTCTGATAAAATTTCGGTATCTGAACCAGAATTTTATTTCCCAAATAATTCACTTCTAGTTGACCGTTTTTCAGATGATTTTGTAAATAAAAATAGTTCCCTGCTTGAATTTTTTCAGGCAAAAACAAAGGTTCCAAACCGTGGCTTACGTCAGGTCTGGATCACAACATCTCACATTGTAACTGCAAAACAATACATGATTGAATTAACCTTTGAATAACGGTACTTAAAATGACAGAAGAATACGTTCAAATGACACCAAATGGTTATGCACAATTACAACAAGAAATCCAAAACCTAAAAAAGACCCGTCCTGCCAAAATAAAAGCCCTTCAACATGCGCGATCACTTGGTGACCTTTCTGAGAACGCTGAATACAGCGCTGCTAAGAGAGACCTTCGCCACCTTGAAAGTCGCTTACGATATCTAGACAAGCAGTCTCGCCTTGCCAAAGTGGTTAAACCAACTTCAAGTACAATGGTGGAGATTGGTTCTACAGTTGACGTTGAATTCCTAGACGATGGTTTTCGTGCAACTTATCAAGTTGTTGGAGCACATGAATCAAATCTGGCTACTCAGAAGCTTTCATTTAAATCACCGTTGGGAGCTGCAATCCTCCACCATAAGATCAACGATATTTCAACCGTTGAAGCTCCTGAAGATAATTATGCTGTTAAGATTTTGACAATTCATCCCGCCAAATAAATACTAATTTAATTTTAAATTTATTCTAAAAAAAACATTTTGGGGTTGTGTAGCAACGAATAGCCATACAACCCCAAAATGTTTTTTGTTATTTAATTATTTTAATTTTTCGGTGGCTTTATCGGGAACATCACCCGCGTTTACCTTTTCATATGAAATGACTTGATTGCGTTTAACATTATAAACAACTTTTAAATATGCATTACGTTTAAATGGTCTACCTAACGATTCAGTAAAAGTAAGCTTCTTTGCTGTACCATCTTGGGAATAACCATTTTGCTCATATTTGTAGAAAACAGTCTGATTCCCATTGTCATCTTTTTCAACAACCTTTTTACCATCATTGACAATCTTAGTATAATAATCAGTTCCACCGTAGTTCGACTGATACCAATAATAGGCTCCACCAAAAATCCCAAAGAACACTACCACTAATACAACAATTAATGCCGCTGATCTTTTCATTATCACATCTCCTTTAAACTAAAAACATTAATCCTGTGATCACTATCCAAAAACCCACTACAGTAATCAAAAACCACTTGTACATCATCATCAGTGCAATGAATTCTCGCAATAACGCACTAGGTAAAAAGTAAAAAGACGTTGGAGCTCCAACCCCATCAGCTTGCAGGCCAGCACGCTTAGCATAAATCGCACTACGTAAAACATGATAGTTATTTGTTGAAAAAATAACTTTTGGGGCCCTATCACCGTGCCAGTCCTGCTCAATTTTTTTCTTAGAAAACAGCATGTTTTGCATAGTATTAGTAGATTCATCTTCTAAGATAATATGTTTAGGATCAACATGCTGACTTTCAGTTAAATACTTGCCCATTGCATATGCTTCTGAGACAGGTTCATCTGGTCCTTGTCCCCCACTCGGAACCATCATTCCAGAGTCGCCCTGCTTGCGATAATACTCAAGCCCTTTATCAACTCGACTTTTCAGCAGGGGCGTCAACTTATCCGACCTAACTCCGGCCCCAAGCGTGATTATATAATCCACATGTTGCTTAATAGGTATAAGCTGATAAAGTAAGGAATAAAATAAATATCCAATAAAAACGCCAGTTAGAGTAACGTCAACCATCAAAAATAAAAACATTGTACCAACTAACCATTGGTTCCATACCGCACCTCTAAACAACACAGCTAACGACAAACCAGCAATAATTATAAAATTAAAACCAAATAGGAGTGAAAGTTGGGCAGTCAAACTACGCCCTTCTTTCTGTTTCATAACCTGACTATTCAATATCAGGGCAACTCCGATAACGATTGGAAGACCAATAACCCCACCTAAAGTAAATATCAAAGTGGTTTGTACTGCAATTTCACTTATACCTGCAATTTGATTCAAAATTCCAAGAATTACCAAGAATAGCAATACACCAATCCCAAACATTAAAGTAATTCCACCAAAAAAGCTTCGGCGGTCATGTCTTAATTGGAGTAATGCCAAAATAATTGGGATAATTCCAAAAACAACGAACAATTCTAACATCATACATACCTCTACGTTAATCTTTTTCTATTATAAATGACCCGAATTGTCAAATTAAGTTAGAAATTTTTTAACTGTTCATCTGTAATCTGACTGATGAATGCTTCCAGAGGTGTCTGGTAACCCAAACTTTTTCGTGGGATGTGGTTTCGTCGACTGGCAACTGCTTGAACAAATCTATCTGATAGCTGGTCCATAATAAGATTGTGACGTAAACCATCTTTACGCAGCAGACCATTGGTGTTCTCATTTAAACCACGTTGATTGGGTGCTCCGACAGCGGCAAAGTAAATATTTAAATCAAATTGGTTAGCAATGGTTCGCCAACCGGCGAACTCCTTACCATTGTCAAACGTAATTGACTTAAATAGGTGTCGTGGCAGCTTCGAAAGCCATCCTGCTAAACTACGATTGACATTGTGTGCCGACTTGGTATGCGAATTCAGCACAATTGCGACCTTAGTTTGTCGTTCAACCAGCGTGGTTACCGCACCCTGATGGTTTTTACCTTGAACCGTGTCACCTTCTAAATGGCCGAATTCTTGATTAAAATTAGGATAGTCCTGATAACGATTCTTTAAATCCCTGCCCAATTGACCCGCTTTCCCACGGCGTTCAATGTAACCATTAGGGTGCCGTTTGCCGTGCATCGGTAAATCTTTGGTCGACAACCCCAAAACACCGCGTTTGAAAAGGCGGTAAAGGGTTCGAACCCCACAGCTGAAAGCCCGTTCTTGGCGATTAATAATGGTATCTGGTTGCCAACCAGCTTGAGTTTTGGCTTGAATATAGGCCAGTTCATCAGGGCGTAGTTGAATTGGTTTACGCCCACAATGTTGTTTATGCTTTCGATAGTGGCATTGGTAATCAATAATCGTACTGCCAGCGTCAAGAAACCGATAAATACGATACACAGTTTCAGCACTCCGATGGAGCGCTGGGGCCACTAGATAAGCCTTTTTACCGAGTTTCCAAAAAGAATAAATTGTGGCAAGTTCGTCTATAGTAAGATGAGTATAGGTCATTTGTGATCAGCCTTTCTTTTGATTTTGACACTCAAAAGTCTATCACAAATGGCTTTTTAAATTTCTAACTTAATTTTACAAACCGGGTGATTAAAAAAAATATGTACATATTGAAGCATATTTATTCATTTTAAGAAGATGGAGCAACCCGCCATTTTCATTTTTATATAGAAAAAAAACATAGTTTTAAACTGATAATAATTATCACTTTAAAACTACGTCTTATTTTTAACCATCTTTAACGGATAACCGTGACAGAGATTGGCGCATATTTTGCCATGTAGGCAGCCTGACTACCAAATTTAAGTGAAACACCTTTTTCTGACTTAGCACCAACAATTAAGAGGTCTGGTTTAATCGCTGGAATAACTTCTCCAACAATTGTCTCCCCCGGATCGCCTTCTGCAACAACAGCTCGAACCTGTTTTACACCAGCATCTTGCGCTTGCTTTTGAAATTCTAAAATATGCTTCTCCAATTCCTGTCGCTCACCATGAACATAGTCTTTACTCAAAGCTTGAAACACATTCATATCGTCACTTTCAAGAATTGAAACAATTACTAATTCTAACTGATCTTTTTTTGCAAGGTTAATTGCATAGTCGAATGCCATCAAAGCATCTTTAGAGTCATCAACTCCAACTAAAATTCGCTTAATTTCTTTCGTCATTTGATGCTGCCTCCTTCTCTTTAGCTGCTTGTTGTTGAAGAGCGAAGCGTTTATTACCGCGCTGCAAATCATAAATTGTCCAAGCAAGTAGTGCTAGAACAGCAACAATAAGAATATAAGCAATAATATTAGCAGTATTTATCTGACTATTAGATGGATTATCGCCAAAGAATCCTGCAATTGCATCTGGAAGACCTTTTAGATTTAGAAAAGTAAGTGCTAACACTGAAATCCAACCAAGAATTTTAACTACCAAGCCATTCTTAAATCTGTCCCCCATTTCAACCGCACTATCTGTCATCAGAAGCAAAGGCAACATTGAAAACGGCAGAGCAAAGGCCAAAAAGACTTGTGAATTATTCATTAATGTATTCAAGGCCTCATGCTCAGCAATTGCGCTCTTACCACTCGTCATCAAAACACAAATCAAAACTGGAACCACTGAAATCAAACGAGTAATTAAGCGCCGTGCCCACAACGGCATCTTCATGTGAACAAAACCTTCCATAATAACTTGTCCAGTTAATGTACCAGTAATTGTGGAGTTTTGACCTGAGGCAAGCAGTGCAACCGCAAACAATGTGGAAAGAATACCAGTTTTTGCAACACCAATTAAAACTCCGTTACTAAGTGTCGATGTATCATTCAAAGCTTGGAAGAGTCCAAAGAAAGATGGATCCTTCACGGCTCCTGACTTAAATACTGCAACACCCATAATTAACAGTAATGAGTTTACAACGAAAGCAAATGACAACTGAATATTGGAATCCCAAGTTGAAAAACGTACTGTACGTGCCACATCTTCTTCATCATTATGATCAATCTCCCGAGTTTGTGATACGGCAGAATGTAAGTATAAATTATGTGGCATAACAGTGGCACCAATAATACCAAGTGAACCCTGAATTGGTGTCATACCGTTAATTTGAGGCGCACTCGATACTGTCTTAGCCGATGGGATTAGGCCGGTCAAGATGCCACCCCAATCTGGATTTGATAGAGCAACTTGATACACAAACACCACCAAAATAACCATAATCAAGCAGACAACAATTGCTTCGATTTTTCTAAAACCTATCTTGGTAAGTAACAATAATAGCAAAACATCAAATACGGTAATAAAGACAGATACTACCAATGGAATATGAAATAAAAGATACAATGCAATCGCAGCACCAATAACTTCAGCAATATCAGTTGCCATAATAGCTAGTTCCGTTAAAATCCATAATACAATTCCGAGTGATTTACTCGTTCTAGCTCGAATAGCCTGTGCTAAGTCCATTTGACTCACAATTCCCAGTTTAGCCGCCATATATTGAAGCAACATCGCAATTAAACTCGAAATTAAGATAATTGACATAAGCATGTATTGGAAGTTTTGACCACCTGTAATTGAAGTTGACCAATTACCAGGATCCATATACCCCACCGCTACTAACGCTCCTGGACCAGAATACATAAATAGTGCTTTCCCAAAGCTAATATTTTTTGGAACTTTTACTGTTCCGTTAATCTCTTCAAGAGAGCGACCATTAGCATATGTGATTAACTTATGCTTTTGGTTTTTCCCTGTCTCTCCATAAAAAAACCTCCTTTTCTTTTGACCATGATTTATTATACACCTGTATTTAAGGATTTAAAGTATTTTTTTAGGTTAACCAAAATATTCCAAAAGAAAATAAAATTAATTTTTTTGAATAACCTTTCAAGCATTTTGCAACTGGGAAATCATTATATATTCTCTAGAAAAATTACTTAGAAGGCATATCAGTTGCTTGTAAACGTTTTCTAAAGCAGAATATAAATACCAAAATAAAGGAGGATTCACCCAATGGCCTACGAAGCGATAAATCCATTTACAGGAAAATTAATACAAACATTTAAGTCAACAACCGACCCAGAGATTGAAATTGCTCTTAAAAATGCGGACGAATTTTATCACCTTGCAAAAACTCAGGAAATTGAAAAACGTACCAAAAAGTTACAGGAACTTGCGGACGAATTTCGGAATAATACAGACCATTATGCAAAATTCATGACAACAAACATGGGAAAACTTTTTAAAGAGTCCCAAGATGAAGTTAAAAAAAATGTCGAATTTGCTGAATATTACGTAAAAAATGGTGAAAAACTGCTTGAAGATGTTCCTTACAATGATGTTCCCGGAGTAAAGGCACATGTGAAATATCAATCAATCGGAACTGTGCTAATGATTGAGCCTTGGAATTTTCCATACACTCAAATCATGCGTGTCTTCGCTCCAAACTTTATTACCGGAAACCCAGTATTACTCAAGGATCCTAGTATTATTCCTGAATGTGCGCAGGCCTTTGAAGATGCAACCATTAAAGTGGGAATACCAACTGGAGCTTTCAAAAATTTATTTATTAACTATGACCAAGTAGACCATATAATTGAAGATCCACGTGTTCAAGGAGTCGCTTTAACTGGATCAGAAAAAGCAGGAAAAATAATTGCAGCTAAAGCGGGGGCGTATTTAAAAAAATCTACAATGGAGCTAGGCGGCACAGATGCCTTTATCGTGCTAAAAGATGCCGACATTGATCAGGCCGCAACTGATGGGGCTGCTGCACGGCTAAATAATGCTGGTCAAGTCTGCACGGCAGCAAAACGCTTTATAGTCCATGAAGATGTATACGATGAATTTTTGGAAAAATTCAAAAAAGAATTTGCAAAAAGAAAAATTGGCGATCCTTTAAACCCAGAAACAACCCTTGCACCTCTCTCCTCTAAAAGTGCTCAGAAAAAATTACAGGAACAGGTCGACACTGCTTTAGATCACGGTGCTAAATTACTTTGGGGCGATAATACCCCAATTGATGGTCCGGGCGCATGTTTTAATCCTTTAATAATAAGTGGTCTATCGGAAGATAACCCAATGTTTGATGAAGAAATGTTTGGTCCGGTCGCACAAGTATACAAAGTAAACGGAGATGATGCCATTCTGCAACTTGCCAATAATTCTAATCATGGACTTGGTGGTGCAGTATTTGGTAAAGATACAAAACATGCTGTGGAAATCGCTTCAAAAATTGAAACTGGTCAAGTAGCAATTAATCAGGCGTTAACTTCTTATGCTAATCTACCATTCGGCGGCGTTAAAAACTCTGGTTACGGAAGAGAGTTAAGTGACTTAGGTATTCGAGAATTTATTAATGCTAAAACTATTATTGGTAGCTAGGCTCGCTTTTCGAACTAAGTTTCCAAACGATTTAAAAATACCAGAAACCCGTAATTGAATAACTCTTGATAAATTTGACAATTATTATTTAAATAATGCAGAGTTTGATACTACAATTAAAAATGCAGAAAATCGTGATGCTTTGAATCAGAATAAACGCTATCAAGATTTAGGCATAACCAATAAGATAGCAATGGAAGAACAAGCTGTTACCCCTCTTTATCAGGATAGTAGTAAGTCATTAGTTAACCCTAACTTGAAAGGTGTAGTTTATGCTCAAGTGAGCGGTTCGTATGATTTCATTCATGCTCGATTGACGAAATAATTTTATATAGTACACATGCGGAGCTAACGCTTAAATGTTAGCTTCGTTTTGTTTCAATCACACATTAAGTCACGTCATATGTTTATATTTCTACTTAAATCTAAATATTTGGCAAAAAGAAAGAGAATCCGGTTTTACCCCAACTCTCAATCTGTAACCATATTAAAAATAATCTAACAACTGGTTTCTTTCATAATCATGACAAGTCAACAATCACTTGCTGATCGTACTTACTATTTGGTTCCAAGTGAATATCGGTATCGTTATTAAATTCCGCAGTGTGTTTACCGCTAATTTGAACCTTTTTCTCGGCCCCCATTTTAAACCACTCATACTCTGAATCTATATGTCCCATATCAATCAGCCAAAATCCTTGTTTGGATAAATCATGAGCAACAACTTTTGCAGTTGGCCCTATCATCAACAATACCAACTTATCTGATCCATGACTCTGGATAGATTGTTCGATTTCACTTAATTTCGCAAAAGCGTTTTTGGAAGGTACTATAATTCTCTCAATTGATTTAGCATTATCAAATAAATCATTACCAACTCCCGAACGTGAATTTTTGCCTTCAACAATCAGTATATTTTGGCTATCCCAGAGTCTCTTAAGATTTTTAAAATGTGCTGACGCCTGAGATTTATCCTTTAAATCAATGTATGGTCGTGTCATAAAGGAATTTCCATACCAATCAGCAGTTAACATCTGATTATAAAAATCTTCCCATTTGTTTAAGTTCCCAGCCCAGAATTTTTGTGCAGCTTCGTTCAAATTATCTAACCCATCAAAAATATCAGGAACTCCAAGTACAAAATTAGAATTCGACTGTACCGCTAAAATATTCCTTAATCTCACAGCTAGTTCCTCAGAATACTCTTGGAACGAAATACCAGCTCCGTTAATTAAATTGAATTCTCCAGAACCAAATCGAGCAATTGAGGCCTTATTTTTAATCAAATATTCGATTGTTTGTTCCCTTTTCAAAACATTAATCGAAACATTATCATCTGTTTCACCACTAATGTTATTTTGAAGTAGTTCAAATACCGCATTTGTCACCAGTTTTTTCGCAAAAAAACCATTTCGCAAAAGAAATGCAAACTTTCCTACATTTTCTCTTAACTCGCTATATTCGGCCTCTGTTGTCTTTTTAATTAAATCAATTGCTTCATCCAACGATTCGACTACAAACCCTAATTTATTTTTTCTTACCATTTCCGCATTGGAATTATTCTCATCAATAATAATTGGCAATCCCGCTACCAAATAGGTACCAATTTTGTGTGAAGTGTTAACATGCATATAATCGGACCAATATGAATCAGTAGACCAAACTAGTCCAAAGCCACCATTCATTAGTAAATTCGGTATCAATACTTGATCCGGCAGAAAACCGATGTCATCGACATTATTATTATGTTTCTTCATTGAACCGGCATATTGTCGCAGTCGGACATCAGAGTATGGCCAAGTACTCGTAAATTTAAATTTGTTTGGATTGCCAATGAAACTAACCTGTCTTTTAAACGGTGGTTTTTCGTTCACTGGGTAGTTATAAATGTGATCCCAAACTTCTTGCACGATAATTTTTGACACTTTTAATCCATTACGAATTAAATATTTACGCATATTCTCTGAGGGAACAATTACAACGTCTGCACGATTATATTCTTCAACAAGTTGTGGCAAAATATACCTGTTTGATTTAAACATCAAAGCAATCACATCGTGAATAAAAATAATTACCTTAGAATTTTTATACTTTGCTACCTTATCAAGTAATGCTGTTTCAAATTCATGCTCATTCCAAGTTGGTGTTTGCAAAAACAGTGTATCACCATCCCTAAAGCCACCCAACATACCATCAAGTAATTGATCCAACTCCTCAGGGGCTTCTTTTTTGATTGTATACCTTGGAATTCCAATTTCAGTAAATCCCATCTCTTTACCAGTATCAACAATCAGACTTTGTGCTATAAAAACTGCTCCCGTCACAGGACTGGCGTATGTATTCGTAATATGTACTTTCATTTTAACCACGCTCCCCACGTTCAATCACCTTTTAATTTTACATCATTAACTACTGTCAACGTACATAATTTTGTTATAAAAATAAAATAAACACATTCTTTCACCTATTATCAAGTTTGATCATTTCTTAAAAACATAATATTTAGTATTTACCAGAATCTTGAGGCCTTAATGCTTGGTTGAATAATTAACATAGGTAGTAAAACCACTAGGCGACATCGAGTTTGCCCGCCATCTTAATAGATATAAAAACCCCAACTACTTACGATAGTTGGGGTACCTTTACTATGAACAATTAACTTCTAAATTAGAAATAACTAAATCCTTTGGCAGCCGAAACTGAACTATTTCTTGAAACAAATGGTTCGATTTCACTATTCACTAAAAAATCAAAGATTAGAATTTTTCTTTTTTGTACCAATTAGTCCCAATGTCAGAACTGATAAAAGTGTTCCAATAATTACCAATACTCTTTCACTTGAATTATCTTCATTAGTTTGGGGAAGTCTTTTACCCTTATCTGCAGTAGAACGACTTAACTTGATCACATTTCTTGAAATCTTTTGATCAAAACTTGGTGTGCCTAGTTTGCTTATAGTAACAGACTTTCTCGGCCCATTTGGCAAAACCGTAGCAACTGGTACATTTGGCCTAATCGGTGTTCCGGGTTTATTTGGTGTCTTTAGCTTATTTGGTATGCTCGGGTTGTTAGGTGTACCGGGTACAATTGGTTTATTAGAAATACCCGGTTTATTCGGTGCAACAGGTTTACTTGGAACCACTAACTGAACATATTTAATTACAACGTTAATATTTTTAACACCATTATAACTTTCAGGAATCTTCTCTGCTCCAACTACTGCTTGATCTGGTGTTCCATAACCCTTTTGACTTAAATCCGGAGACGTAACACTGTCCAATGTGTCGCTTGGAGTTGTCAAAGCCTACTCATAAAATGATAAATCGGCCAAGACTACCATCTAATCCATTTTAAATTATGATGTCATTTTAGTATTTCTACACCACAGCAAACTGCCTTAAGTTCATTAATTTTGCGCGCAACATTCCGTTTCAACTATGTTAAATCATATTTGACATGTTAAAGATGGTTAACCTTTCTGTAAAATTGATAAAATGATATTTCCGGTCGCCCTATGCTTATATTTTAATCACCTCAACAAAAAAACGTCACCACAGGATTGTGATAACGTTTTTCATCTTATTATTGGCCATACTGGGCTCGAACCAGTAAATTACGGATTCAGAGTCCGCTGCCTTACCAATTTGGCGAATGGCCATTAATATAGTTAATCACCCGCACGGGGGTCGAACCCGTAACTCCGGCTTGAGAGGCCGACGTCTTAACCAATTTGACCAGCGGGCAAAAGTACTATATTAATTTACACCATTTTAGGGTGGTTCGTCAACTTATTTTTAAAATAAATTACCCATGACGTGCTCGTAAGGCGGTTAAAATAGTAATTGTATCCACTACTTCTTGTAAAAGTGCACCAATAATAGCGGGAATAACCCCGAAACTTGCTATTAACATTAAAACGATACATACAAAAATTCCAATTAGAACTGACTCTCTAGCGATTCGCATGGTCCGGCGTGAAATTCTAACAGCTACGGGAATTCGTGTTAAATCATCCTTAAGAATAACTGCATCAGCTGACTCACTTGCTGCGGTCGCCCCGTGCGCTCCCATTGCAATTCCGACGTCGGCAGTAACAAGTGAGGGTGCATCGTTTACTCCATCCCCAACCATTGCAACAGGTCTTTTTTCGTTTGGTATCTTTTTTAAAACATTGATTTTATCTTCTGGCAAACTTTCTGCGAAAACTTTGTCAATTCCAACGTCATTTGCAATTTGAGTTGCGATTTCTTTTTGATCTCCAGAAATCATCATAATGTCTCGCACTCCCAATTGATGGAGATCTTCCATTGTTACTTTAGCTTCTGGACGGGGCTGATCCTCAAATGTGATACTACCAACGTAGTTAGCATTCTTTGAAACGTATATTGTGGTGCCACTCACTTTTGCGATTTTAGAACTAGTTACAAAATCAGCCTTACCAACTCGAATCTTGTCCGCACCGATTGTGGCTTCCACACCAGCTCCAGTTTTTTCGGTAACATTCGTTACTTTCAGTAAATCTTTTCCAGCGACTTTAACCAGTGATCTTGCTAAAATATGACTAGACTGGCTCTCCGTGCTGGCTGCCCAAATTAAAAGTTGCTCCTTACTAATTCCCGACTCAGGAGAAATTTTAACAACTTCCAGGTTGCCCATAGTGATAGTGCCGGTTTTATCAAATGCAAAACTTTTTACCTGTGCTAACTTTTCAATGGTAGTCCCGGTTTTTACAATAATTCCAGAGCGACTCGAACGGCTCATACCAGCAACTAGTGCAATTGGTGCGGCCAATATCAACGGACATGGCGAGGCTACTACCAATACCTCTGCAAAACGGACCGGATCGCCAGAAAGATACCAAGCGGTTCCAGCAATAATATAGGATACAATTGTAAACGGAATTGCATAACGATCCGCCATTCGGACAAACCGTGCTGGCTGGCTTTCAGCCTGCTTCACAAGTCTAATAATATTTTGATACTGACTATCTTTTGCTAACTGAGTTGCGGTAATCGTAACCGATGTATCCCCATTAACGGAGCCAGACATTACTTCATCGCCAACCGTTTTATCAACGGGCTTTGCTTCACCCGTTAGTGATGACTCGTTTACACTTGTTATTCCATCCACGATTGTTCCGTCGACCGGAAAAACTTCACCTGGTCGGATGATTAATGTATCACCCACCGCCACTTTTTCAATATTAATCTGTTTTATTTTACCGTTGATGATCTGATTAGCGACCGTTGGTGATTTTTCCAACAGAGATTGTAAATCTGAATTAGCCTTATTGGCAGCATAGTCCTCGAGCGCATCGCCACCTGTTAACATCAACAACACAATCAAAGCTGCCCAGTATTCACCAATACTAAGTGTTGCAATTACTGCAGTGATTGCTAATAGGTCTACACCAAACTTTCCAGAACGTAAGGTTTTAATCATATCGATCGTCATTAAAATTGCAATTAGTGACCCGATAACTGTAACTAGTAGTTGACTCCAAAAAGGTTGTTTAAAGGCAAATTCAAGTAATAATGCTAGTACACCAACAATTAAAACAGCCCACAATCGTTTGTAATTAGATAGTTTCACTGTCAAAACCTCCTTTATTTCTATTCTTATTATAGCAAATTATAATCATTCTAATCTACTCAAAAGCACTAATTAAAAAAGCTGGAAAAATATTTCCCCAGCTTTTTAGATAATTAATATTCCAAATGTTTCTACCTAATTAACTTATCCCAAATCACAACTCTATCTTGTTCCAACGATTTGGGAACATCAATAATTCGCTGATTGGAACTACCACGAAATTGCAATGTTAAATCCTTTTTATCCAACATGAAACGTCCATCCACCAAAATATCTAGATAGTTTAATAGTTCTAATTTGTCGACCGATTCTAGTAGTAACTCATCCCACAAATACCCGGTCCACGACCAAATATCTTTTGTATTACCGAACTCTTTTCTAATTCTTTTTACAAGTTTCAGGCATACTTGCGTATTTAGAAACGGTTCTCCTCCTAGCAAAGTAAGTCCCTGCACATAACTCTGAGAGAGGTCCGCAATAATTTGATCTTCAAGTTCTTGTGTGTATGGTGTGCCATAATGAAAATTTTGGGCAGCCTTGTTATAGCATCCTGGACAACTGAAAAGACATCCTGAAACGTACAAACTACAACGGATTCCTTCACCATCTACCATATTAAACGGCTTATAGTCTGCAATATATTGCAAACTTCGATCCTTAGCAAGCCACTCTTTAGGTTTGGGATTTTTAGGCATTCGAATTGTCACCTTCACTTTTTTATCCATTAAATTTCACCTAAATTCATATTCTTAACCCGAGAAATAATTTCCTTATGCCGTCCCTTTACCATTGGTCGAACTACTGGATTACCTAAGTAGCCACAAGTTCGTTTTACAACATCACAGGTTTTAGGATCACGATTTCCACATTCTGGACACTCAAAGCCACGCGCAGTTGGTTTAAAATCACCATCAAATCCACATTGATAACAATGATCAATCGAGGTATTGGTTCCTAAATAGCCAACGTGATCATACGCCCAATCCCACACTGCTTCTAATGCAGCTGGGTTTTGTTTTAGATTCGGGTATTCACAGTAATGAATAAACCCGCCAGAAGCATATTTAGGATACTCTTCCTCAAACAGTAACTTTTCAAACGGTGTTGGGTTCTTCCTTACGTCGTAGTGAAAACTATTTGTGTAGTATTCCTTGTCAGTAATATCAGCAATTTTACCAAAACGAGCTATATCGGATTCACAAAAAGTATCCGTTAGTGATTCAGCTGGCGTTGAGTAGACGCTAAAGTGGTAACCATATTCTTTTTCCCATTCAACACAGCGATCATGCAAATATTTTACAATTGAAACCGTAAAATCATGGGCCTCTTTATTTGATTCCCATTTTGGTCCAAAGAAACGTGTCCCAACTTCATACAATCCAATATAGCCTAACGAAATAGTTGCTCGGTTATTTTTAAATAACTCATCCACACTATCATTTTCACTCAACCGCTTACCAAATGCCCCATTTTTATAAAGAATTGGTGCATTCTGTGGCGTAGCTTCTTTACAACGTTTAATTCGGAAGAGTAATGCTTTCTTTGATACTTGCAAACGATCCTGTAAAATCTGCCAAAAAACTTCTGTATCACCATTTGACTCGATTGCAATCCGTGGTAAATTCAAAGTCACAACACCAAGATTCATTCGGCCACTGTTAACTTCGTGTCCATTTTCATCTTTCCATCCTTGCAAGAAACTTCGACATCCCATTGGGGCTTTAAAACTTCCAGTCAGTTCAACAATCTTGTCGTACATCAAAATATCCGGATACATACGTTTTGTTGCACATTCAACAGCTAATTCTTTAACATCGTAATTTGGATCCTCTGGCTTAATATTCAGTCCTCGCTTTAAAGTGAAGATCAGCTTAGGGAAAATAGCCGTTCTATGCTGCTTCCCTAGTCCCTTTATTCTGACTTTTAAAATTGCCTTTTGGATTTCACGTTCAAACCACGAAGTTCCTAAACCAAAACCAACCGTTGTAAACGGCGTTTGTCCATTTGATGAAAATAGTGTGTTAACCTCGTATTCCAACGCCTGCATTGCATCATAAATGTCTTTTTTTGTTTTCTCTTTGGCGTAGGCTTCTTGCTTACCAGCCTCAACCCATTTTTCCGCATCAGCAAGGTGTTTCTGATAGTTTAACTTAGCATATGGAGCAAGTAATTCATCAGCGCGATCGGCCGAACATCCACCGTATTGGCTAGAAGCCACGTTGGCAATAATTTGTGACATCTGCGCAGTAGCCGTTTGAATTGACTTTGGTGGTTCAACATCAGCGTTACCAATTTTAAACCCCTTTTCTAACATGCTTTTAAAATCAATCAGGCAACAGTTCGTCATGGCAGTAAGTGGTGAGTAATCCAAATCATGAAAATGAATATCACCACGCAAATGTGCCTTTGCGACCGTCTCAGGCATCGCAGCAAGGCCGGTAGATTTTCCAACCATTCCTGCCGTTAAATCTCGCCTTGTACTAAAGATATTACTGTCCTTATTAGCATTTTCATGAACAACGGTATCAGTGCTATTAAAAAGCTGGTTTAATTTAGTTTGTGGGTTGGTTGCCTGCTCCCATTGTCGTTCCTCTTCCTTTTTAAAATCATCGTATTTAGTAGTTAGCATTCCAAGATGCAAATCATTCAGAACACTTCGATAAATCTGCCGTATTCGATCAGAAGTCAACGTAACTGGTTCCGCTCCCACAGCATCTAGTACCTTAGTTGTTATTTGTTGACGTAACTCTGTGTCATCCGTTAACGATGCCGCAACCAAGGATATTTTATAAGGGTAAAAGGCCACACGCTCGCCATCAATTTTGATGACTTCTTTCTCTTCAATCAGATCCAGATTAGCAGTGCCTTTTGTCTTTAAGTTATCCATTTTCATTACCCTTTCTTTATGTAAATACTTCGATTTGATTAATTACCATACTCAAGACTACTAAGTTTTTCGATGAAAGTAAAGAGCAATAATACAACATGTATACGGTTAACTAGTTCAAACCACTACCTATTGGTGGGTGTTTGCCAATTCTAAATTTTTGAACAAAAAAAGAGCGATTCGAAAATCGCTCTCTTGAAAACTTAAATGTTATAGACGTTTGTTTAATTCGTCAGTTTTATCTTCATAACCTGGTTTTCCAAGTAAAGCAAACATATTTGACTTGTATGCTTCAACACCAGGTTGATTAAATGGGTTAATACCATTCAAGTAACCAGAAACACCAACAGCTGCTTCA
This sequence comes from Pediococcus claussenii ATCC BAA-344, assembly GCF_000237995.1. Taxonomy (NCBI): domain Bacteria; kingdom Bacillati; phylum Bacillota; class Bacilli; order Lactobacillales; family Lactobacillaceae; genus Pediococcus; species Pediococcus claussenii. The sequence continues at coordinate 642,172 of NC_016605.1, read as the reverse complement.
AAGAAGTACATTGTGTAACCCAATGTGTAAGCAGTTTGGTCAGGAATGTTAACAGTCATAACTGGAACACCACCATCGTTATGTGCCAAAGTTACGCCTTGGTAAGCCTTCTTGTTAACTTCATCCATGGTGCGGCCTTCAAGATATTTCAAACCATCAAGATCCTGATCAGCCTTAGGGATATCCAAGTCATGATTAGGCTTGTCAACGTTAACTACTGTTTCCATAAGGTTACGACGACCTTCTTGGATATATTGACCAAGTGAATGTAAGTCAGTTGAGAAGTTTGCTGATGAAGGATAAATTCCCTTCTGATCCTTACCTTCTGATTCACCCATTAATTGTTTCCACCATTCGCCAAAGTATTGCAAAGTTGGTTCGTAGTTTTCAAGCAATTCAGTTGTGTAACCCTTACGGTATAAGATGTTACGTAATGCAGCATACTTATATGCATCATTTGAGGTTACATCAGGATTTGTATATTCCTTGCTTGCATCAGCAGCACCTTGCATTAACTGGTCAATGTCACCACCAGCAACGGCAATTGGAAGCAATCCAACAGCTGAAAGTACGGAGAAACGTCCACCTAAATCATCAGGCACAACAAATTCTTCGTAACCTTCTGCGTCAGCTTCAGTCTTAAGAGCTCCCTTTGCACGATCAGTTGTAGCGTAGATACGTTTTTTAGCTTCTTCTTCACCATATTTTTTGATTAACTTTTCTTTCAACACACGGAATGCGATTGCAGGTTCTGTAGTAGTACCTGACTTTGAAATCACATTAATTGAAAAGTCACGATCACCAATTAAGTTTAAAACATCTGTAAGGTATGATGAACTAATTGAGTTACCAGCAAAAATAACTTGTGGAGCACCCTTGCGTTCATCCTTACTTAATAAGTTGTAGAAAGTATTATTTAAAAAGTCAATAGCTGCTCGTGCACCTAAGTACGAGCCGCCAATACCAATGGCTACAAAGACTTCTGAATCATTACGAATCTTATCAGCAGACTTTTTAATTCGTGCAAACTCGTCCTTATCATAGTCGGTTGGAAGGTTGATCCATCCACGAAAATCACTTCCTGCACCTGTACCGTCGCGTAACTCTTTGTCAGCTGCGGTTACAAGTGGCTGAATTTCTGCAAGTTCATTGTCATGAACGAACTCTGAAACACTAGAACTATCAAATGAAATATGTGCCATTAGAAATTACCCCTCTTATTTAATTAAGTTTACTGATTCATTATACAATAACTAAACCAATTTGACCGCTTTCATCTAATATTTTTACCAAAAGAAAAAGACTTTCTAAGCGTATAAGCGCTCAGAAAGTCTTTTGCAATAACATTATTTCTTAAAACTATTTTTCCTCATCAGATTTACGACGTTTGATTGCGGCGATTAAGGCAATCATTCCGATTATTTCTAATCCAATTATTGACTCAACTAATCCCTCACTATCATTGTCTCCTGTCTGTGGTAATTTCTCCGTGTATCCATAATTTGGTATGCTCAATCCTCTGTTACCCTGAACCAAATTAATGTTTGATTCACGAACTTCATGACTATTTACCAAATTTTCCATTGAAACACTTTGCTTTCTCATCAGCGATTCACTTGTCACAGTTGAACCATTTGATGAGTTACCTGAGGTCAATCCCATGTTACTTTCAGAACCAATTGTACTTCTTGAATCGGATCCACTTCCTGCGTCCGAAATACTTTGACTAATACTAATCGATGTACTTGAGCTTTGGCTTGAACTCTCTGAATTACTCTCTGAGTTTCGACCGTTTGAAGCAGATTCACTTTCACTTACAGAGGTTGAACTTGAAGTCGAAACACTTGTACTCAATGATGTTGAATTTGAAGTGCTGGCACTTCGACTTGTTGATGTCGAAACCTTTTCAGATTCACTGACTGAGTTTGAAAGGCTTTGACTGTTACTACCACTTACTGAAGTTGAACTTGAAGCCGACATACTATAGCTGTCTGAAGCTGAAGCACTTGTACTCAATGATGCCGAATTTGAAGTGCTAGTGCTCTGGCTTGTTGATGTCGAAACCTTTTCAGATTCACTGACCGAGTTTGAAAGACTTTGACTGTTGCTGCCACTTACTGAAACGGAACCACTCGTTGATACGCTATCAGAATTATAAGCAGAATCACTTGTTGAGTTTGAAAGACTCTGACTATTAGATGCGGATTGTGAGTCAGAATATGGTGACCCAACGATGTCAAATCCGCCACTAATGCTACCCATAATGATCTTACTCCAGTCAAGGGTTGTACTTACTGGTGCAACTACCGCTAGTCTCGCAGAGAATAACCTGAAGGACATCATTTTAATTGCTTGTTCTTGACTTGTATTCAATGCAAGTAATCGATTAATTCCAGCTTGTGTCAGGTATACATTGTAATGTCCAACCGCTGAGAAAATCGTTACACCGCCATCATGTGTCAACGCACTTAATTTATTTGAATCTTGAACTGTGTACTCGCCATCATTCAGCGTAACGTCAATGGTTTTTCCGTTTTCAAGCGTAACGACGATCGTTGGAACAAACGTTTGATCCTGTCCATTGTATTGGAAGACCGTGGTGCCATCCATCATGGCTTCTGCAACCGTCCGTTCTTCTGAAGTTGAAGTGCTTTCGCTTGTACTTGTTGATGTTGAATCACTCAAGCTCTCGCTTGTACTTGTTGATATTGAATCACTTAAGCTCTCACTTGTACTTGCTGAAGTTGAATCACTCAAACTTTCACTACCACTTGTTGATGTTGAGTTACTCAAGCTTTCGCTTCCACTTGTTGATGTTGAATCACTCAAGCTTTCGCTTGTACTTGTTGATGTTAAATCACTCAAACTTTCACTTGTACTTGCTGAAATTGAATCACTCAAGCTTTCGCTTCCACTTGTTGATGTTGAATCACTCAAACTCTCACTTGTACTTGTTGATGTTGAAGTACTTGAACTCTCACTCGTACTTGCTGATGTTGAATCACTCAAACTTTCACTTGTACTTGTTGATGTCGAGTTACTCAAACTTTCGCTTGTACTTGTTGATGTCGAGTTACTCAAACTTTCGCTACCACTTGTTGATGTTGAATCACTCAAACTTTCACTTGTACTTGTTGAATCACTCAAGCTTTCACTTGTACTTGTTGAAATAGAATTAGAAACCGAAGCCTCACTGGCCTCACTAACACTTTGCGAAACCACTCAAGGAATTAGAAACACTTAGTGATTCCACCGTACTTTCACTATTCGAGTTGCTAAGTGAAAGCGACGCACTTGTCGTATTTGATACGTTATTACTATTACTTACACTTCCACTGACAGAGTCAACACTACTCAAGCTTTCACTCTCGCTTATAGAAGTCGAGCCTGAAACTGATTCATTACCACTCATGCTAAATGAAGTAGAACCACTAGTAGAGGTGCTTACTGAATTAACAATATTTTGACTATTTGAAATACTCAATGAAACTGATTCACTTGTATCTGAATTAACATTGTTCGAATCATCTAAGCTCAGACTGTTCGATGCACTAATTGAATTTTGTACGCTATTTGAATTAGCCACAGAGTAACTGTTTGAATTTGAGATTGAATCGTTACTACCATCGGAGCCTCGATCAATAATACTATTTGACTCACTAACCGAATTAACAAGTGATTGTGAACCTGCATCATTCACACTATTAGACTGACTAGTATCCCCTGATGCAACCCCTGATTCCGCGTCACTAAGTTCGTTATTCAAACTATTACCTTGCGCAATGCTCAAACTATTCTGAGCACTTAGTGAATTCGATTCACTAAGTGAATTAACATTACTAATAGAATTATCGCCATTAGTACTCATCGAGTTGCTTAGGCTTTGACTATTTTGCAAACTCTGGGATCCGCCAGCACTAGCTTCCTCTGATAGACTTGCCGAATCGGACATCAGCTCTGAAACTTTATCATTTGTTTCAATCGAGGACTGTTTCGAAGCCGACGTGGAAGCACTCTCAACAATGGAATTTGAAGCAGAAAAATTGTTTGAATTAGAAATACTAATTGAACCCGCTATTGAATTACTCTGTGAAACACTTGTTATATCAGAAGCACTAACACTACCAAGATCTGACATGCTTTCAGATGCTGAAGTACTGTTACTATCACTTGTAGCATTTCTAACAACTGTAATAACTGCTGCACCAGTAACTGTAATGTTGTAGTTGGCATTAATTGGGTCAGCGGGATCGAAGTTGACTGCTACTGGGCTACTACCAATTTCAGTCTGGCTACCACTAACTGTGTAATTAAGGGTTTCGCCATTTACAGCACCAGTTGCCGTAGCTGTGGCGTTGTACGTATCCCCAGTGTAAACATGCTGTGTCCCATCTACGTTAATAGTTGCATTGGCCTTATTAATTACAAGAGTTCCGAGCGTACTATTATCAATCGTATAAATGTGATCAGCTGAAGCGGCATTAATATTAGCTAAACCTTGTGCTGTAAGCTCAACTTGGTAAGTTCCGGCATTTTTACTACTATTAATGATGTCAATATCGCCAGCCTGCAATGTATAAGTACTTCCATCAGCAAGTGTAACGGTATAGTCACCTGTAGTTAAAGCTGGTACTGAGCCGGTATACGTAACTGACTGACTTCCAGAAACAGAAGCTGTTGATGCTTGTGGGTTCAATTGAATATAAGTTAAAGCCTGCAAGTTATCCAACAAGTTACCGGTTGTAATCGTTACATTACCATTGGCCTCGTTAAAGGCATTGATGATACTAGTCAAATCTGCTTGTGAATTACCGGTTAAAGTGATACCAAGGATTTGAGTCAGCTGAGTCAAAGTATACTTAACTGGTTCTGATCCATCTAACGACATCTGAACATAACTGTTATCAAAATTAATCGTCCGCCCAGTTGGAATTGTTGGAGTTTGGAAAACTAAATTATTGCCAACAACTAAGCTATTTGTTGTATCGGGTTGAAGTTTGTTACCCCTCTGATCAACTATCGAGCCAACGGTTGCAACGGTTGAGTTAACGTTAGTGTTCTTAAAAGCATAGTTCATGGTAACTGTGCCACTAGATGCAGCACTTGTTGTCGCTAACCCGCCTTGGATTAAAGCTAATACTTGTAAGGCAAGCTTATCACTGCCACTAGCAAACTCATTAGAAATTGCAGTCTGTAAATCAGTGGCAGTGGCATAACCCAACTGAGCATAATATGCGAGCAAATATATACTCAACGAGCTTCCAGTTACGCCATTGGAGGTCGTTGAAAAAGTCGTATTATTAAAATCAAACAAGATCTTGCTAGCATTGTGCCAAGTCTGTAATTCTCCATTCAGCCCTGTAAGTAATCCGGGAATTGTTAAAGCTGTTCCAGTTGGCGTAAATGAAGTATCTTGTCCAAGACCGGTACTTGATGCACCGTCAATTCCATAGTTACTAATCAAATTAACGCCAGCCGTGAACGTAAATGTAACTGTATCGGATGTGTTCCCCGCAGCGCCAGCAGTTGTCAAAGTTTGATTGGTAGATCCAAAACCAGTCACTGTTGTAGGTGCAGTATAGAGAACATTCGTAGCACCAGGTGCTACATAGTCCGTTCCAATTACCCAATTACCATTTGACTGCTGTGTTGCATTAGGAAATGCATTCTTAATAGCCGTATTAAATGCAGTAAGCTGTGCTGTCGTCCAAGAACTAGTTGGCGCTGATGGTGCCGCGATCTCGGTAACAGTATCAACGCTTGCCAAATAACCGTCAGTAAAGGCTTGCCCGGTTTGGAGGGTATCCGTAGTTACTGCGTATTGTGCTGTTTTATCACTACTTCCACTGTAGCCATTGTAATCAACACTAGCTGGACTAGCTAAATGCCCATTAGGATGTAATCTAATTTGGACTTGAGCCGCTGCAGCTCCTTGGGCAAATGCGGTATTTGTTAAAGCTGCTTCTGCGTTGTACTCAGAAACATAATCAGTCTGACTGATTGCTGCCAACGCAGATATATCGCTAGTTGAGCTAAGAATCCCAGAGGCCGAAACTGCATTCGTTACATAATTCGTCAATCCAGCGGTTGTATTAAAATTAGCATTAGTCGATCCAGAAACACTAGTCAGTGCCGCAACTTTACCGTCTTTCTCACTATGGGATTTAGCATCAGCATCAACCATTGCATCATGGCGCACCTTAACAAGGTAATCGTAGACATTCCCATAATCTGTGAGTGTCTCAATACCACTATTAGTTCCGTCAGTCTGGACTGTTGAAGGATCAGTCCAAGTAGGATTAGCACCCTTAGGAGTCCCGTTGTTAAAATCTGTCACTGCTTGTTGAACAGCGTTGTACTCAGCAGTATACAAACTCGTTATTAAATTTTGTGCTCCTGTTGGATCAGCAACATAATTTGTATAACTTGTATTTTGAGTTCCTGCAACTGTTAATTGTGTTACTTGTGCTGATGTTATAACGCCAGCATTTAATAAAGTATTTAAAATTTCGTTTAAATTTTGTGGTGTTGCCTTGTTTAAGGCGTCGGCAGAAGCAGCCCGCAAAATAGTAGGAACGACTTGTTGTGCCCAAGAATAACCAACAGATTGTGCAAGAAGTGTTGTATTTTGAGTTGTTTGAACAGTGTTTGCCGCTCCACTTGCGCTTGTTCTATTGTAACCGGCAACTGTACTATAATCAGGATCGGGGTTATCCTTTGGATCAAGGATATTTTTAAAGGCTGCATTAACACCTACGATCGCATCATTTACAATGGCCGTTCTAATACCATTCACTACCGATAAGTATATTTGATTTAACAGAGGCAGGTTCAACAAAGAAGAAAAGTTGAAATATGAAATAACCTGTGCAAGCCCCGGTGTTAGTGTATAAACTGCGGTATATAGATCACTAGGAATGCTTAGTGAGCCGCTCTGATTAATACCCAAAGTTCTAATATCATTGAACAACTGTTTTTCAATCGCAGGTTGTAATGAACTCATCACAACGCTAATAAGATTATCTAATGACTGCAATGAACCTGTGTTATAGGCATTAGAAGCGTTTTGTGTTAAATCAGAAATAATCAATGGATCACTAGTTGTCACATGAAATCCAAAAATTCCAGGTATTTGACCCGTTAAAGAGTCATTCGATCCTTGCGCACTCAATAAAGGCGAAACCAAGGCAGTAACGTTTGCCAACAGGCCCAAAGCTCCAGATTGATTCTGTGCAATATTAGGATTATAAGTGAAGTAACTAGCTAATTGATCTGACAATGAGTTTCCGACTCCACCAGAAGTATCTTGCACTTTTGTAGCTACCTGGTCGAAGTAGTTAGTAACCTCTTGTGCATAAACATTCAGAATAGATGCAATTCCAGCATAATAATCCGTTGCTGAAAATGGGTTTTTAACCGTACCTATTAGATAATAGTCGTTGGTATAATCAGTATTATTCCACCCACTACCATTTTGAGTATAACCACTGCTAGCCGCGGTACTCCCGGAAACTTTAATCCCGGTTTGTCCTGACCAACTAGGAGCGGCATATATTCCGCTGAGTGCAGCAATTAAGGATGGATCCATAGTACCATCTGCTCTTAAAACCGTTCCATTTGCTTGGTAATACGTCAAAAGAGCACTTATTGCTGTAAAGTTTGCTAGTAACCAAGATGGAGTAAGTGAAACGATATTCAGCCCACTATCCTTCCAACTTCTAAGTGCATAATATGCAATCTGTGTACCCATGTTGTACGACAAACTACCCACATTAACTGCAACCGTGGGAGCAACCGTAGCTGCCATTACCATAGCCTTCATAGCAACTTTCTTTGCGCTGCTTGCAGCACTAGATGCCGCTACTGAACTGCCAATATTCAATGAAGCTAAGCTAATTAAAGATTGACTCTCACTTAAGCTCATACTATTTGACATGCTTAAAGAGGCTACTGCACTACTACTTGTTGCTGTAGAACTTGTCGTAGCACTTGAGCTCGTTGTGTTGGTTACTCCTGAACTTACTAAACTTTGAGTTCCCGAAGTTGCAGAAGAAAGTGCATTTGAAGTGATCGATGCCACTGAACTAGAACTGCTAACTGGGCTGGATGATTCTGCTGTTGATGATGTCGCAGCAGAATTGGAACTACTATTAACAGTTGAAGATGTAGCACTTGAACTATTGCTATTATTACTACTTGCATTTGCTGACGAAGTAGCACTGCTACTTGATGTTGAACTAACGGAAGATGATGTCGTATTTGAGCCAGAGGCAACACTGCTTGAACTCGAAGAAGTGTCAGCACTTGATGCACTGGCACTACTTGTATTTGATGAATTTGAACTGCTTACCGCGCTACTCGCAGATGAAAGCGTTGCGCTCGTTGCAGATGCTGTAGCCACTGAACTACTTGCTACACTCGACTCAGCTGGAATAATGGCACTATCCCCTGTCGCTAGCACATCCTGATCTTGGACGTCCTTTGTTGCAGTTGAAGTTGCACTTAAAGAATCCGCCTTCGCACCGGCAATTGACTGACCCCCAAGGCCAGCAATCGTTGTGATACCCGCAAAAAGCCACTGCTTACCTGCTTTGTACATCTTGTAATGATTTTTTGTATTCAGATTCGTACTCTTGTGATTTTTTCTCCAAAAAGACATTATATCTCCCCCATTTGAGCTCAGACCTTTAAGTAAGTAACCCTTAAAGCTCAGCATTTTTGTTGGACAATATTTACATATTCAAATATACAAATTTAACACTGTCAACAGTTGTGGGACACCCCACTTAACGCAACAGTAATATCACATTTAACGTATAAATACTACATTTTATACCTTGTCAATGTATGATTTTTATTTATTTTCTACAAAAATACTAAAAAACAAAAATACTGTACAATTGGCGCTTATTAATATAATATTTCCCTAAGTATTAACTTATCTAATTTTGAATAAGGAGGGTTGTTTTTTTGAAAGCGCTTAATTATTACTTAGGAGGAGTTTTATAATGGATACAAAAAAACATTACAAGCTTTACAAAGCTGGCAAACAGTGGTTAATCGCTGCTATTACCACTATTGGGATTTTCGGTGCAATGGGGGTTGCATCAGCACATGCCGATACTGTTACTAATCAAACTGATACAACAACACAAACGACACCAAGTTCAAACTCTGTTGCTAGTTCGTCAGCCACATCATCTTTCCAAAGTCAAAGTAGTTCTGAAACAAGTACCAGTGGCACGGCAACTAATTCACAAAATTCCAAAGCAACGTCCCTATCAAGTTTCGAAACTGCAACTAACAGTTCTGCTGCAAGTTCTTCACCTGCAGTACAAAATTCCGCAGCATCAAGTAGCACTACCACATCTAGTATGACAACTACAAAAGCAGTTAGTAGTTCCAATACAGCAGACAGCTCAACCTCTTCACAAGCTGGCACCGTTTCTTCTACGGCCTCAAACACAGCAGTTCCAGCATCTTCATCTTCAACCAATAGTATTGTGAAATCCGGCGTCTTTGGAACTTCTGCATGGGATATTGATAGTCAAGGTGATTTAAATATTCATGCCGGAGTTCTCGGGTCAAGCACCGATGCTGGCAAATGGAATGGAATTACCTCCAATAATATTAATACTATTAATATTGATCAAGGAGTTGTGGCAAATGCTGATTCTAGTTACTTGTTTTCTGATGATAACGCGGCCGGAGTGAATAGTAGTTTAACAAAGTTTAATGGCCTTGAAAATCTAGATACTTCCAATGTATCTGACATGTCATACATGTTTTCTGGTCTCAATTCAATTACAGAATTGGATTTAACAAAATTCAATACTTCTAAAGTTACTAACATGCGGTATATGTTTGCAGGTGCTCTAACCCAAACAGGATTCGTAGGAAATAGCCAAATCAAAAATATTAACGTTTCAAGTTTTGATACTTCAAAAGTTACCACTATGGAAGGAATGTTCGCCGAATTAGCCTCCCTACAGTCTCTGAATTTATCAAACTTTAATACGAAAAATGTTACTAATATGCTTGGTATGTTCTCCTTTGATGTGGAGTTAAAAACATTAAATGTAACTAATTTCGATACTTCTCACGTAACAACAACTCAAGGAATGTTTTGGGGGACTTCTGCCCTTGAAACAATTGATGTAGCCAACTGGGATGTTTCAAACGTAACAGATATGTCTTTTATGTTTGCCACTAATTCTAATCTAAAAACACTTGATGTTTCTAACTGGAATGTATCTAGTTTAACCAACGCAATGATGCTATTTGCAGGGAGTCCCAAGTTATCTAATATTGATATAACAAAATGGGTAGCTCCTCATCTCAAAGATATAACTGGAATGTTTGGCTGGTCAGGTGTTACTTCATTGGACCTCAGCAACTTTGACATGCCAACTGTGATTAAAAATGGAGGGCCTTCCGATTTAGCTTTAGTTTTCTATGGTTACCTTGATGGTCTTAAGGCAGTTACACTGGGCTCAAAAAGCATAATAAATCTCAATGAAAGTGAATTTGGCGTTAATCCTTCTTATGGACAAGTAGTTCTGGACTTCAATGGCAATCCTACAAATTACGCTTATGGTGCAGACGGAAAAGTTGGATATCAAGCAGTCGGAACGGGAACTATTGATAACCCCAATGGTCCTGTCTACACATGGCAAGAAATGAATGCGTTATACCAAAACGGCGGACCTGTTGAAACATACGTATTAGCAGAGCATGCCATTCAGCCCACTACTGTAAATGAAATATTTACAGCTGACGACGGATCAATTAGTTCTGGTTCCCACTTAGTTTTGGACAATAATACAGTGCTAAATGGAAATTCTCAACAACAAATAATTTCCAATTCAAATAACAATTTCCAATTCCAGATGCCACCGCTTTCACTTAACAATGGTGAATACGTTCTAGATACTGATTTAAGTCATTCAAAAATCACAGTTTTGGATTCTCTTACTGGAAATGTCTCAGCTGATATGAACTTTGAACAGTTTGCTTCATATCCAAATGTTCAGGGTTCTGATGCTAATAGCTTACTATCAAGTATCCTTTCAGAGCTTTCAAAGGGTATTCAAACTTCTAATCAATCTTCCAGCACAATTAATGTTACCTATAATTACATCCACCAAGTAGCAGCCCCTATAACCGTGAACTACGTGGACGATCAAGGTAAAGTTCTCGCAACTGACACTGCCACCTATCCAAACGGTCAATTCATTAATGAAAGTTACACCACTACTCAGAAATCAATTGACGGATACACCTTTAAACAATTATCTTCTGATAGCTTGACCGCCAGCGGAGTGCTTAATTCCACCGGTGGTACCGTTACCTACGTCTACACGCAAGACGTAAGCCAACCAATCACCCTTAACGTAATTGATACTGATACTGGACAAATTCTAAATTCTACTGACTTTTCAGGTGACTTGAATGATAGCCTCACTATCCAGGACTCTGACTATATTCCTGCACAGTACCACCTTGCCACAGGTGATGAATTAAATGGTCAGGCTCAATTACAAGATAGTAGTTACACTTGGACAACTGCTCCTCAAACACTAAATATCTATGTTTCTGGTGATAAATCTACAGTTACCCAAACGCGTAATGTTACTCGCACAATCAAATTCATTACACCTGATAATGAGACTTCATTTGGTGACATAACTGAAACAGTCCAACTATCTCGTGATGTAACAACTGACTTAGCAACTGGCGCCGTCGTAAAAACTACTGATTGGGCGGCTGCGGGTTCCGATGCCTGGCGTGGGATCACGATTCCTACAATCGATGGTTACCATACTAGCATCACCGTTTTACCAGCCCAAACGGTTACTGGCACCACTGCTAACTCAATAATTCAAATCAAATATATAGCAAACTAACACCACTATGTATGCAAAAAATGAGACTAAAACAAAGTCACCCTTTGTTTTAGTCTCATTTTTATTTTATTAACTTAAATTCATTTCAACAGCCTGATATTCAATTTCTATTTTTTTAAAACACTATATTTATGCATATCAACCTTATTTTCAAGCAATTTAGCATAATCTTCTTCTGAAATATAAACTTTATCAACCGAACTAACGCGATTATCCATAATTGCTTCTAAATTACCCTTGATATTATTAGTATCATCAAAAACCGATTCATCTAAATAGAGGGAATTTTTGGACTTCGTTTTAGCTAACGCATTCAATTCGACACCCATATAGCTAATTCCAACTTGATCATTAGGCTTTACAATCTCCCCAACAATTTCCGCAAAGAATTGATTCAAATTATCAAACTTTCGTTCTACTTTTTGTGTAATTGGATTGACGATCGTAACTGCATTAATACTGCCGTCATAAAAGTAAAACCGAAGTCGGACATTTTGATCGTCATTATAAAACGCAATCTGTTGAACCTTATTCTCAAAGTAATAGATCTGACTGAATAACTTCCCATCAAATGCATATTCTTCCAAATAATCAGTTGTACCATCACTATTAAGATACTTTACATCTCTTACTAGCCGACGAGTACCGGGATAAGTACGCAACATTGCAATCGTTTCACCATCGCAGATAATTGAAATCGTTCCATCGTTATTCACAAATATTTCGGCACCATCAACGGTTGGAACTTTATCAAAGAATAGTGATGACGTAGGGTCATAAGTTCGTTCAGTAACATAGTCAACGATATTCAGCACATTAGGGTAATTTTGTTGAGACTTAAACTGAAATAATGGATCAGGAGCCAAAGTGATTAACTTACCATCTTTTTCCTTCAGTCGAGCTAACTGTTTTGTCCAATTTTCATTATCCGGTCTTAGAACATTAACTATTTCGTAATCCATTGATCAGTTCCTCCCAGCTACGTGCAATTTTAGCATTTCTAAACTCTGTTACTGAATTCTCGACGGCTTGTTTGAGCTTTGGATAATCCATTGACTGTAATCTCAGGATTCCATTGTAGAGTTCTTGAACATTGTACTCTTCATCATCCCGTTTAAATGGCAACGAAACACCATTCTCGCCATCATGAATCAGCTCCTGTGCTCCAAAGCGAGCGTTAAAGGTCACAACTGGAAGGCCACCATTCAACGCTTCAATGTAAGTAAGCCCAAATCCTTCCGAATACGATGCCGAAATAAACGCATCATACTTAGGATATTTCTCAACAGCATGATGAGTTAACCCCTTTAGTTCAATATATTTTTCAGCATGGTTATTTTTAATTAAATCCGCTAACTTGCCCTGTTCGCCACCGGCACCATACACATCAAGGGTAACGCGGTGACCATCATTTTGCAGTTTTATAACCGCTCGAATAATTAAATCAATATGCTTTTCCGATGCCAAGCGAGAAATCGTGACTAGCTTGAACGGTGTGCCAAAGTCTTTCTTCGTGTTCTTAGTCTTCTTATCGCTGACCCCCCCGACCGGGATAGCGGTGATTTTGGCTTTCGCATCCGGAAAATCAATTAATAAATCCTCGCGTTGTAGCTTCGTTGCTACTACCAAGCGATCAACAAGGTTTAAATGTGTCAAGACATATTCATAATAATTATTCCACAGCGGGTTCTTCGGATCATTCCGATCTGCTAGGTGATCAGCATGTACAACATTAACTAACCTTCGCTTTGGATTAGTTGTATCTGTCATTAATGCTACCTGTGTATCTTCACTACGGTCAATAATGAATGTACTATCAACACCAAAGATCCGATCAATTTGTTGAAAAAAATATCGCCTTAACTGTACGTCATTGCGGAAAAATAGGTGCTCGCTTCCCGGCTGCCGAAAAAGATGGACGTTTTGAATGACACTACTTCCACCATGGGGATTTACCAGTGTCTCATAGGATACCTTTTTGACCGTTCCGTTAAAAAGTTCAATTCGGTTAACGCTGACAAGCAACTGCCCCTCCTTATCAGGGTTGGGATACTTAACGACATGCTTAACAATTCGTAGGTTTGAAGCTGTAACTGAATTAATCAGACGATTAGTATTAGTACTATCAATAACCGTCTCACTGACCGGGTTAACCAGTGTCTTGACGCCATTTTTAGCATAACTGTCACCCAAAACAAAGTATTCCCACATATTAAGGACCTTGTCTTCCCTAATATGCCACTTATCCATTGCTTCATGTAGGTTCTCAACCAATTCCATGAAAACAAATTTGTAGGGCAAGTTAGCTTGTTCAAAACGTTTTGCCCGATAAAACTGCGCATGCTCAACTCCCGAGTTTCCAATTCCCATCGCTTCATTTACAAAAAAGTTCATTAATGTTCACCCTTTTTCATTAATTTTTTGGCAATTTCGCCCTGCAATGCCATTAAAAGTTGCGAACTCACACCAATCGTCTTGACTTGCACATCATAGGCATCCCAATCAAGCACAACATCCTGTAATGCCTGCCAGCACTCAGTACTGAGAGTTTCAACGCTATACTTATGGCGCCCATTATATTCAAAATAAACCGTTAACTGATTATTTGCGCCAATATATGAACCACTTTCCAAAAAACGATCCCGTAAAATAATTTCAATTGTTCTAGCTTTACCATTTAACGGTTTAATAATAACTCGTTTAGTTCCAGAAGTCTGAACCGTAATTTCAAAATCATTAAAGGTAGGATTGATTGTCATGTTTTTAAAAATCATTTCCTGGTTATTTAAGCTAACTAAGCTGATTTGGTATCTTTTAGTGTGCATCGGAACCGTAAACCTAAAATTTTGATCCGCAAATATTTGTTCATCAATCAATTCATTACTTTCATCAAAAAAGTCTAACTGGATATGGACTGAGTTAGCAGGCTTAATTTGAGCATCAATTACAACTTGATACTCGGTTCCACTCTTTAATAAAGGTAAATTCTCCCAAAGAGCCCCATCTACAAAGTCATTCTGGGAACTCCAAGAGTGCATTTTGAATCCCGGACTCAACTGTGGGTTTGAAAAATGAACTTCGTTTTGTTTAAAACGCACCACTGATCCATAGTTATACGTGTCTTGGAGACTGCGCCCCCAATATATTACAAAGCTGCTATCCATCATTGTACGTCTCCAAACTCACGACCGTATTCGTTGCTTAAAATATCTCGGTACTGTCGCAGGTACCAATTAACAATTCCGTTGGTATCATCGTTATGACGTCCAACTAACCCCTTATGACGCACCCGAGCAAATGGCTCGTGTTCGTGTAAATACTTTGATAACTGACCAAAAGCCTTCCCATCGTAGTCATCATTATACATATACGAAAATACAAAGCCAGTATGCGAATAATCCTGGGACTTAAAACTCTGCCAAAAACGTTGATTTGCAGTTGCCATATTTTCGGGACTCACTCCTCCAGTCATTCCCAATACAAGGTCTAATGATGTAGGAAAATCGTCCTGCCGATTGATCCGTTCATTTGAAGCGATTACTCCCACATTTGCTAATGGCTTACCAACAATTACCCAATCCACCTGCATCTTGGAAGAATAATACATCGCTGCAAAAGTCCCCACTGACAAGCCTGATAAAATCACCTCATTTGGTTTAAAACCAAGCCTTTGAACGGTCTTCTTAATCACATCCACAATTTTTTGTTCGAAATGAGCACTTCCTAGGTAAAACGCACCACCTAAAAGACGAGGATCACTGAAAATAAGCGTGGGCGCTTGTAGTGATCTCATCATGAAGACCCCTTCGTATCCTTCGCCGGGTCGGAATCCACTAAAATAGACGTTTAATGGTGGCTTCATGTCAGCAGCATCAAAATAATAAAGAACCTGATCATCTAAATTCTGCTTATCTGATATATAGTTACCACCTATCATCATTTCACCGCGACCATTTCGTGCCTGGCGTAAGTGAACATTGCCAATCTTAATTGAAGGATTACTCCCTTTCAGACGGAGCTTTATACTTGCAAAGCCACCTTCTTCGGCGACTGAAATGGTATGGCGTTTAGATAACTCCGCTAATCCGACTGATTTTTGATAGTACGTTCGTCCCGTCTCCGGGCCAATTAGTCTAATCTGAAAATCTACAATTGTATCTGCATTCAAAACTTGATTTTCAATCCAAATATCCCAATCAGTTAGTTTGGCAATCGGAATCGGTAATCGCCAATTGAGCACCTCTACCCAATCATCACTTGCATCAGCCTCAATCTGTAAGTAGTTATGTCCAACCTGTTCAACGACACCAGCAAACTCAGGACTAATTTCAATTGAGTCCATCTCAAATTTATAACCAAGTTGACCGCTAAAAAAATGGCGTCTTAGCTCATTAGCCAAGTCATCTGTATCAGATGAATCAACAAATTGAGCATTTTTCAAGTCAAAAAGTTGTTTTAACTGATCATCCGCGATTGAAGTGTTTTGATCAAAAATAATCTGATTAGCAGGCAGTTCCCGCAAATAATTTAAATTCGCCAACGTTAGGTATTTTTCATCTCGAATAAAGAACAGATCATTTCGATAAGCACTGTTTAATCTTTTATTTGCGTCAAAAAGTGATTCTTGCTTAATTTTAATTTGTGCAAAATCAGTTTCTGTCACCCCTACAACTCTAAACGTCCCATTCAGGAGGGAGTCAAGCCGATCAATTTGTGGTCCCAAAATCAATATTCTAGACAGACGTGCCATTTTGCAGTTGCTCCTTCCACCAATTAATTTGATTTGCAGCTCCAAATTGATTTAACAGCGCCACACTGTAAACCAGTGATTCATTCCAATGCTGCAACGAATTCAAATAGTAATCTAATCCATCATCTAACGACTGTTTACCTGAAATAGTCCACCCATTTTTTTTATTCTTAATAACCATGCTTTCGGCCGTTAATATAACAGGAATTCCAAAACTTATTGCCCGCAGTTGAGTTAAATCGTCTATAGGTTTCCCAAAATCAACTATTAACCTGGCTGTATCCAAATCTTTTTCAATTTGATGTAATTGGGGTTTAACCCGAATATTAATGTTCAAAAGTATCGTCACTAACCGGTCAACATCTGGTAGTTTAAAATCATCGCTCTCTGGATCCTGCTCTTTAATTTTTTCCTGAATGTTTTTGACCACTGCTTCTAATTGACTATTGATCTTATCAGAATCCAAGCTTTCCATGATAGTACGTGCCGGATAATATTGCAGATCTACATCATCAAATTCTTTGTTAATTTTGTCTGTGAACTCGTCAGCAATCCGGTCCGCGTGTGCGACAGAATCGATTTCAATTGTTAACCCAATCTCCTCACGATCCAATATTTTGCGTAAAAAGACTGATATAGCCTCATCTTCATCATTTTTTAAAGTGTTTTCGCCTAACTTCCAGTAAATAATCAAGCGTGGCTCCTCATTACTATTTCCAAGTAATAGGTCAGTATAACCAAACATAGCCTGCTTGAACTGTGGTACAAGCGCCGGATCAACCTTCTTTATAATCGATTGGTAAACTTCTGGACTTTCAGTAAAGATTCTACTGCCATATTTTGCCAACTGTCCCCAATCATAATCCGGATACTTGGATATTAAGACATTATCTAATAATAGGTTAACCGCATAGGACTCAGATAGCTGTCCCAAGACTTTTTGAAAGGACCGGTCAGCACTTGCCAAAATTTGATCATCATCAGATAGTCTATCCTTAAAGTGCTTT
Organism: Pediococcus claussenii ATCC BAA-344; assembly: GCF_000237995.1. Taxonomy (NCBI): domain Bacteria; kingdom Bacillati; phylum Bacillota; class Bacilli; order Lactobacillales; family Lactobacillaceae; genus Pediococcus; species Pediococcus claussenii. The sequence goes on along the minus strand of NC_016605.1, from coordinate 624,509 downwards.
TTAACAAACTCGAGTATAACTTGATCCTCACTTTGATAGTCATGTTTTAAAAATCGCTTTGATTGCCCCAAAACCTGAAGTCGATTGTCATGCTCCCTTAGAATTGCTTCACCAAGTTCATTCCACCAATCTTTTTGGACTAATTTTTTCTCCTTGTTAAAGGTTTCAGTCAAGATTTTAAAGCCCCGATCATCATATGTTTCGATGGCATAAACGCCATCTTCGTCCGGATCAAAACTCACACTTCGAACGTAACCTTCCGTTGACATATCAATCGTTGCAAAACGCTTTGAATTCACTTCAACAAAGATCGAATACCTCGAATAGATTACCTTAGAGTCGGCAGGAAATTCCAAATCATTTACCGATAATGGCATCCCACTTGACCGCTTAATCCCCAATATCTCATCCCAAACACTCCACAACTGCCCTTCAAGAAGATCATTTGCATTTAGAAAGTGTTGCAACTGAGGGCTAAATCTTAGAACCATAATTTCAACTGGTTCTTGGTGGTCGTTGAACATATCAATCATATTAGTAATCACATCATTTGTGACTTCTCTAACTTCGTTTTCCCAGTTTGGTATAAAGTAATACACGTGCTCACCCCCCGATTTAAAGCTCCATTAAATTGTATTGCGTCCTTAGGTAAAGCACTTTCGCCTGATCCAAAATATTATCTAAAATTGTAACCAGAATCAAAATATTTGAAAAAACAAACGAGAAGTTAGCAATCCCATCAATATACATTCCGATTACTAAAGGTGCTCCAATTACAACCACAAAAAAGATATTTGCAAATGTGGATAACACCATCAAACGTTTCGTTAAATAACTTTGAGTCTGCTTTCCTGGAACAACACCAAAGAAGTAGTCGCCTGATTCTTTCAGGGTTTTAGCCGTATCTTCTGGTCGAAAATTCATCAAACTAAAAGCGTACCCTAATAAGACGATGATCCCACAATATATTGCAATTCCAATCGGGTTGTTGAAGTTCAAATAGTTCGATACAAATTCGGCGTAACTCTGATTGGTTCCAAGGGTTGCAATGTACCCCGGGATCATGAATAAAGCCGAGGAAAACATAAACGGCATACCCCCAGCCGCTAGTACTTTAATTGGCACATATGATTCTGAAAAATCATTTTCAATCATCGGTCGCTGTAATGGTATCCTGAGTTCTGACTTGTTCAAAAACAGCGTTGAAAATAATACCACCACTACCGAAATCGCGAAAACGATTAAAATTGTTGGCGTTAATTCAAGAAAACCTGTTCCAAGACCTTGTCCGTTAATAAGCGATCGTGGCATTGCTTCGAAAATTCCAGGGAAAATCAGAATACCAGCTCCACCCATTCCACGATCCACCGTCATATCAGCCATCCAGGCAACAAGCATGGAACCCGTTACAAGAATCACAAGTGCACTCACCGCGTTCGCATCAAAACCAAAGATCTGATAACTTGACTTAGTAATGTGCTGTCGCACTAGGTAAACCAATTGAAAAGACTGCAAACATGCTAACACAAAGGTAATACCCCTCTGAGTCATTCCTGACTGGTACTCAGACATTTTTTTAATACTATCAATATCCAATAACTTGATTGCCTGAAACATGATCATCCCCGTCATATAAGGCGCCAAACCAATTGAAAATAGGGATGGATAATTAACCTGTCCACCAGTTGTGGTTGAGAGATTCTGAAGCAACTGGTTTTCTTTCAGTACATCCTTCATTCCCTGCGGGTCTAAAAAAGGAATTGCAATGTGTCTTCCAAGCTCCATCAAGGCAATCATCATCATTGTAAATAATATTCGAATAAATAAGTCGTTATTTCTTAATCTGTTTAACATTATGGAAATTCCACCTTAATTGAGCCATCTACTTGTACGCTTAATTGTGACAACATAATATTGTCTAATACTTTTCGCCAAAAAAGGCGCTTCATTTTTTCAAATGAAATTTTAGCTTCCATCTCGTACTCATAAGTTGGATTATGCTGTCCAGTACTCCGATTACGTACAACTACCTTTAGCTGCTGTAAGTTATCAACTTGCTCAATCCAAGCTGAATCTAGAGCCTTTAGAATCGAGAGTCGTTCAAGATAGTATTTTTTAAAATCAGAATCAATCCAGCTTTGTTGTTTTTTCCAAGCGTCAGTTCCAACCTGCGTTAAATATTCTTTTAGGTTTTCACGATCATTTAAATTGATCGGTTTCTGCGGATTATATACAAAATCATAATTGATGTTATTGGTAATAAAATCAATAACCTTTGCTTCCGTTAAGTCATCCCTTTTTACGTACTCGGTTAGCATGTTCTGCAAAATTTGCAAAACCATATTTCCAAGTTCCTGACTACCAAGGATTTCATCACGAAATTTATACACAATTCCACGTTGAATTCGGAGAATATCATCCATCTTAACCGCCTGCTTACGTCCGTCTGACGAAGATGTATCCGCGGATTTTTGCGAGTAATTAACTACCCGCCTATTCCTTCGGTTACTAATTGTGGATCCAGCCTTTCGGCGTCCTTCTTTTTCATCCTCTTCAAGACGCAACCGCTCTTTTTCAACCCAGTCAGGGCCATTTTCAATTACCACCTTGTCATCCAGCGAAACTAAAAAGATGCTTTCGCCAGGATCACCTTGGCGTCCAGCCCTTCCGCGTAACTGGTTATCAACACGTTTATTATCCATTCGTTCCGTGCCAATAACCAATAATCCACCCTTTTGGGCAACACCCGGACCCAGCTTAATATCCGTTCCCCGGCCCGCCATCGAAGTTGCAACCGTCACGGCACCCGGTTGTCCCGCATCAGCAACAATTAAAGCCTCTTTCGACGCGCTTTGTGCATTTAACACATTATGCACAATGCCCCGAGACAGTAATGCTCGTGAAAATAAACGTGATAGCGAAACTGAACCAGTTTCAATCAAGACTGGGCGTTTAATATTGTGTGCTTTTTCAATCATATCGAGCGTTGCCGTTAATTTTTCTTCCATATCAACGTAAACTTCATCGACATGATCAATCCGTTGATTCGGTTTATGAGTTGGAATCTTTAATACTGGTAAATGGTAGACGTCCATAAATTCTCTCGTAGCGGAAGTCGCCGTCCCAGTCATTCCGGAAATTCTTTTGAACATGTTGAAAAAATTTTGTAGAGTAACTGACGCCATTGCACGGGTTTGAGCAGTTATTTTTACATTTTCCTTAGCTTCAAGAGCCTGGTGCATACCTGCTTCAAGTTTCATTCCAGTTAATTCACGACCATTTTCAGCATCGAGCAGCAGTACTTCGCCATTTTCAATTACATAGTCGATATTTTTCTTCAACAAATGATTCGCCCTTAAAGCGATGACGAGATGCCGGTATAGATCACTCCATTTCCGCTGAATCAACCCTTTAATTCCCAAGTAACGTTCAATATTTTTAATTCCGGTTTCGGTAAACCAGACGTTTTTAGTATCCTCACTCATTTCAAAGTCGACATCTTCTTCAAGGTTCTTCACAATGCGATCAGTTGAAGTAAACAAGTTAGATTGAACGCGGGGCGCCCCAGAAATAATTAAGGGGGTTTGTGCCAAATCTAGCAATACTGAATCAACCTCATCTACCAGTGCGTAATCCAGCCTTTGGATTGCCTTATCGCTTGATTCATCCACCAGATTATCCATTAAGTATTGAAATCCAAGTTCGCTGTTAGTTGTATAGACAATATCGTTTTTATAAATTGCCTTTTTATCAGTTTTATCATCTTCTGGCACCCCCGACGCAACGGTAAGTCCTAGCCATTCATACACCTTACCAATTTCATCCGCATCACGGTTCGCCAAATACTCATTTGCCGTCACCAAAAAATTCCCTGGTCCTCGAAGGCCATTCAAATACATTGGCATCGTTGCAGTTAATGTTTTACCTTCGCCAGTTTTCATTTCGGCGACATTTCCAAAGAATAGCACAACAGCACCTAAAACTTGTACATCAAAGGGGCGCATCGATAGTACTCTGAAATCCGCCTCTCGAACAGTAGCATATGCCTCCACCAGCAAACTATCTAGCGTCTCCCCATCTGCAAATCGTTTGCGTAACGATGCCGTTTTATCACGCAATTGGTTATCTGAAAGCTTTTGATATTCACCATCTAGATCAATAATTTGCTTGGTAATCTTACGAAATCTTCGTAATTTAAAGTCGTTTAAATCAAATTGCACTGTATGTGACACCTACTTTTTTTATGAATTAGTCATCATTAATTGACATTTTAAATTGCTACATTATATGATTAGCTATTATGAAGAATGCTGATAAAGACCCACTCCAAAAAGACATCAAACAGAGAATCGATGTAGAGAAAAAAAACAAGCCTAAAAAGGTAGCTCCTAAGAAAAAGCATCCACTGGAAACAATTATCGGGCTTTTCTTCTTTATTATCGTGCTCTCTAATCTCATATATCTTATTTCGAGTATGTTGCTCAAATAATAAATTAGTATAACACGAGCTGTTTTATGCTTTATACACCTCGCTAATTGTTGACACCATGATGGACCTAATTATATAACAAAACCTAAGTAAGTGCGGTAATAATTTAACTTATCTAAGCTGATCCAACAGCGAAAAATAGTTCAATACGCTGAATTTTTTTCTGCTTACAGAACTACACCAAGATATAATATCGTTTTATTTTTAAATAATTGTTTAACTATCCTCTTATGTTTAAAAACCGTGCAAACCATCTCCAAAAGCACAAGTAAGTTGTACTTAATATCCCCGCCAAATCAAGATCAAACTGTTCTTAGGCGCCCCTATATAGAAAAATGCCGTAATCTGCACATCCGTACAATAATAGTCCTATACAAAAAAACGTTCATCAATTATAGCTTCAAAAAAAGGTTTTAATCATTTTATGATTAAAACCTTAATTGTTATTTATCTTCTAGAACTTATTACACAACTATTTTATATACAACGAGGTACGATTAATTAATAATATTTATTGAAATTACTTTAAAGTTGCTAGCAATGTTGATCCAACAATAATTAGGACCGATCCGAGAATTACATACTGCATTTCACGATGCGTTTTGTGCTCCCCTAATAGCCAAATACTACCAAATGTTGAGATAACAATACCGGCTTGAGCTAGAGAATAACTAATTGCTAGTCCAACCTCCGGAATCGCCATGAACATGAAAATATTTCCAATTCCCCAAATTAAGCCAGTAATAATATTCATAAACGTTGGACGTTTTAGAATCTGAGACTGTTCCTTTGAAGCAAGGACAAACAAGAAAGCACCAATCAACATACCAATCGCCTGTGGAAAAATAATAGCTTTAGCGTCAACATTGGCAAAACGCACTACCAAAGTATACCCAATGTAACCAAAAGTTGAAATTGCTAATGCTCTAATTCCTGCTGACATATTCTCATTTTTATTCTGAGCAGCTGTATCGGTCTTATCTCTCAATGATGTAAATACCGCACCAATGATCAAAGCAATTACAGCAATTGTTCCAACAACGATCATATGACCGGATGTCCACTCATGCCAAATCAAAACTCCCGCTAAGGCGTTCCCAGCTAACTGAAGTCCAGTTGAGATTGGCACAGTCTTTGAGACCCCAATATGTTTCATAGAAGTGAATTGGTTAAACTGACCAACGGCCCAAAACAATCCTGAAATCAAACCTGCAATCCAAATCTTACCATCCAGAGTTGGGTGATAAATTACTAATGTGACAAGAGCAAATACAACCGCACCCATTGTCATCCCCATTGTTTGTTGAGGCGCACTTCCTCCTAATCGACCACTAACAAGGCCGATACTCCCCCACATAATTGCGGGTACTAAGGCAATTAAAATACTCATAATCAATTCTCCTACTATAAATATACGTTTATTATTCTAGTCTCTCTTACAGACAAAAAGTAATTTTAACAGTTATGGTAGGGCTTTTACAACCCTAATTCATTAAATAAGAATTGATATATGCTATTAACCGTTTAAAATTCGCCCTATTATTCATTAATTAAGCGCTTTTAAAATAATTGGTCTATATCTTTTTCAAATTTTCTGTAAAAAACATATTAATGTGTGTTAGAATGGACATGTTGCGGAAAACCAATACTATTTGTATTGCAATATATTTTTGGGAGGAACCAGAATTATGACATTAATTAATGGTACAGAGACTTTTGCTGCTGCTCGCAAGGGTCATTACGCTGTTGGTGCTTTTAACACTAACAATCTTGAATGGACACGTGCTATCTTGGCTGCAGGTCAAGAAACAAACACACCAGTATTGATCCAATCATCAATGGGTGCTGCTAAGTACATGGGCGGCTACAAAGTTGTTAAGACCTTAGTTGAAAACGAAATCGAATCAATGAACATCACAGTTCCAGTTATCATGCATTTAGACCATGGTAACTACGAAGCAGCTAAAGAAGCAATCGCTGCTGGATACAATTCAGTTATGTTTGATGGTCATGATCTTCCATTCGACGAAAACCTTGAAAAGACTAAAGAAGTTGTTGCTTTAGCTCATGCAAAGGGAATTTCAGTTGAAGCAGAAGTTGGTTCAATTGGTGGAGAAGAAGACGGTATTATCGGTGAAGGTGAATTAGCTGACGTTGAAGAAGCTAAGACACTTGCTGCTACTGGCGTTGATTACCTTGCTGTTGGTATTGGTAACATCCATGGTGTTTACCCAGCTAACTGGAAAGGTTTGAACTTCGATCGTCTCCAAGAAATTGCTGACGTTGTTAAGACACCTCTTGTACTTCACGGTGGTTCTGGTATTCCTAAGGAACAAATCGTTAAGGCTATTTCAATGGGTATTTCAAAAGTTAACGTTAATACTGAACAACAAATTGCTTGGGCAAAAGCTGTTCGTGCATACTTCGAAGCCGACAAGGACAAAGAAGACAAGGGATTTGACCCTCGTAAAGTTCTTGCACCAGGTACAGAAGCTATCAAGAACACTGTTAAGGAACGTATCGAATGGTTCGGTACACCTTCACTATAATCTTAATTGCTTATCAATTTGAAAAGAGTAATGACTTCGGTCGTTACTCTTTTTTTGTTTGGAAATATTGGTTCTTCGTTAACTGTTGTTGGAGAATCTAAATATTTTACATTGACTGTTATGTTAGCTTTCTATTTCTTTATTTGTTTCTGAAGAAGCAGTTCTAAATATTGCGTAGAACATGATGCGTACAACTCTGAGCACCTTCTTCCCCTCTCCCGCTAATAAAATTATTCCCTCCAGATCTACACTACATACCTACTTTTTAAATAGTTCCAAAAGAATTCAAGTACCAAAGAAGAAAATAAGGATACAAAAAATAGTTTCGAATATGCGTCAATGGTGAGATTGTTGTTGCAACTGAAAGTCGTTACAACAACGCCAAGCTGTGCGACTCGATGGTTTTTCGAGGCTCGGAGTTGTGCGCACCATGTTCCACGCAATATTCGAAACTATTTTTTAAACACTAATAAAACATTAGAGGAAACTTACTACACTTATATAAACTATTCAGCATCATAAGCAGCTTGGAAAATCTTAATAATATCTTCTTTAGTTCCCTTACGAGGATTAGAAAATGCATTCCCATCCTTCAGCGCATTTTCAGCCATTAATTCAAAGTCTTCTGGTTTAGCGCCAATTTCCTTGATCGAACGTGGAATACCAACATCTTCAGACATTTGCTTCATTGCCTTAATTGACAATTCTGCCGCATCACGCGTCGAAAGTCCTTCAGTATTTTCACCCATAAACGTTGCCAAATCCGCAAAACGTTGTGGATCTGCAATTAAATTAAATTTCTCAACATATGGGAGTAACAGTGCACAGCAAACCCCGTGCGGTGCGTCATATTGTCCGCCTAATTGATGTGCCATTGCGTGAACGTAGCCAAGGTTGGCATTATTAAAAGCCATACCAGCTAACATCTCCGCTTCAACCATCTTAGTACGCGCTTCTAAGTTATGACCATTAGCAACAGCTTCACGCAATGAGGTTTCAATTAATTTAATTGCTTCAATGCATTGTGAATCTGTAATTGGGTTATGATCCACCGAAACATATGGTTCAATTGCTTGTACAAAAGCATCCATTCCAGTTGCTGCAGTGAGCGACTTTGGAACGTCCAACATCAAAGTTGGATCGTTGAATGAAACTAGCGGAATATTACGCCAAGAAACTACAACAAATTTTAAATGTGTTTCCTCATTTGTAATAACTGCATGTCGTGTTAATTCGGACCCTGTTCCGGCCGTAGTATTTACAGCAATTAACGGTGGCAATGGATTATCAAGTGTTTCAATTCCGGCTAATTTAGTAATATCATCACCATTTGTTAAAATAATACCAGCACCTTTTCCGGTATCGTGAGCTGATCCACCACCGATTGTAATTAAGGAATCGGCTCCGGATTCTTGATAAAGTTTTTTAACTTCCTGAATATTTCTAACCTTAGGATTTGGTTCTACCCCGTTATAAATAACAAAATCAATGCCGGCCTTTTTCAGCGAATCTGTAGCTTGCTGAACAGCACCGCCATCAAGCCCTTCCAAAAATTTATCGGTAACAATAATTGGCTTCTTCATGCCAAGTGTTTTAGCACGTTCCCCAACTTTTTTAATAACTCCAGGCCCAAAAAAGTTAACACTAGGCATTAAAAAATCATAACTACGCTCCATTACAATCTTCCCCTCTTAAATATATTTCTTTGATTCAACTAAGTATAATACTTTTTTATCGAATTTTGAAGCGCTTTCATAAAATAAGAAAATATTTGAAAATTAGTCACAATAGCAAAAAACTGCAACGCTTGTAGCTCGTTACAGTTCGTTAAATTCTAAGTTTATTCATTTTCTAGAAATTCAATTACCTTTGCTCACGCTATTTGGGCTTGTTAGGTAAGGTGATGATGAATTTGGTTCCCTTATTTAGCCTGCTTTTAACATCGATACTACCACCATGTGCCAAAACTAATTGGTGAGTTATTGCCATCCCTAATCCTGACTCACCTTTAGTTTGGATACGTGATGCATCAGCCTTGTAGTAACGTTCCCAAATGTTCTTAATTTGTTCTTCCGACATTCCAATACCGTCATCTTCAACTGTAATTATCGTATGATTATCTGCCATTGCGGTATGAACCTTAATGTGCCCATCACTAGTAAATTGAACGGCATTTTGAACAAGGTTGAAAATAATTTGAACAAGTCGATCATAATCAGCATACGCCGTCACATTCGAGTTCAAATCTTTTTCAATAACATCATTAGCCTGTTTTGCTTTAGTATCTAGTTGATTAACAATTCGACTTACAATTTCATTCACATCGACCCTTTTACGATCTAATACTACTCGATTGGTTCGAATTCGCTCATAATCCAAATTGTCATTTACAATTCTAATCAACCGCTTTGTTTCTTTTTGCATCAGTTCAAGGCTCTCATCCTTACTATCCTCAGGCAATGCTCCATATTGAATTCCCTCTAAAATCCCATTAATCGTCGTCAACGGCGTTCTCATTTCATGAGCGGCATCTGCCATAAACTCTCGCCGCCGGATCTCCTGACGTTTAACTTCATCATCATATTCTTTAAGCGAGTTAGTCATCCGATTAAAGTCATTACTCAAATCACCAATTTCATCCGTCCCCTGAATAGGAATTTCAACATCAAAATCACCATCCGCAACTCTGTGAGCAGCAGATTGAATTTGCTTGATTCGATTAGAAATATACCTTGCAATAAGAAACGAAGTAATCAATGCAACAATTGACGAAAGTGCAAATGCAATATACAAGTTTTTTCGTATTTCTTGAATATCAGATTTGATATTAGCAACCGGGGAACCAACCGAAACAACACAAATCAATTTGTGTTGTTTATTAAAATAGGGTTTCAATATATCAGTCATCGAAATCTCGTCGCCGGCCTCATCCGCTCTTATATCGGATTTACTTGTAATGATTTTTCCTTTTTTTAAACGCTCCCACTGGGCCTTAACAATGTGAGGCGCAACATTTTGTTGAGGATATGCAATTGTATTGTTAGGTCCAATAATTGTAAAGTGCACTTGTTGCTGCTGCAATAGTTTTTCATTACTTTGCAACTCAGAAATTTTAAAATTTTGAATATTTCCAGTGGCAGAATCCAATACTGTAGTCTGCTGGTAAAGACTATTTGCATAGCCCTCTAGCTGACTCCACTTATTGCGATAAACCATACTACTGGAGAAATTTATAAAAATGACACCCAACACAATCAAGGTTGATACAATAACAACCATAAATCCGATCATTTCTTGATAAATAAGCTTCATGGTCTAGCTCTCATTTGCCTTACTATCATCAAATTTATAGCCGACTCCCCAAACTGTTTGCACAATCTGAGGTCCAACAGCTTCAATTTTTTGACGTAATTTTTTAATATGTGCATCAACAGTTCGTTCATCTCCATAATATTCGTAATCCCAAACCATTTGTAACAGTTGCTCACGTGAAAATACTTGTCGTGGCTTCTGTGCTATAACTTTCAATAAATCAAATTCCTTTGGTGTCAAATCTGGAATTAGTTTATCATTCAAATATGCCTCGCGTGTTGAAGAACTCAAACGAAAATGATCAGTTCTTACATCATATTTATTGCCTTCAACGGTCTCATCGTTCATAGACTTTTGTCCCATTTGAACACGACGATGTAAGGCTTTAATACGAGCAATTAATGTAATTGGACTAAAAGGCTTTGTCACATAATCATCGGCCCCCATTTCTAATCCGAGAACTTGGTCACTTTCAGAGTCACGCGCCGTCAGCATTATAATCGGAACCGTTTGTGAAATACGTCTTAATTCAGCACTAACTTCCATCCCATCTTTACCAGGAAGATTCAAATCCAAAGTAACAATATCCCATCCGTCGGGATCCTCCTTGAAAATGTCCACCCCCGAATTCCCATCGTAGGCAAAAGTTGCAGCCCATTTTTCTTTTTTAAAAAACATTGCCATCATATCTGACACTGATTTATTATCTTCGATCATTAATATTTTCATAGTATCCCTCCGTGCTTCCCCCAATATTAATTATATAGCATTTACCTCTAATTTACTTTATAAAATAGTTTTCACTAATAATATTGGCAGATTTTTATTGGGATCAACTAATCAATGAGCACCAAACGATCCACATCGCAATTTTTTTATTTTAAAATGCTTTTTAAGAGACAAAAAAAGCCTCGGATTAACCGAGACTTTTTAGAATTAAGCTAAGAGATTATTCACCCCAAGCAGCCATACCTTGAGCATTGTATACTTGAGCAGCCATATTTACTTGTTCAGCAGCTGACATACCAGAATGTTCACCATGACCTAATAATTGGAAGTAACCATATGCACCTGATGATGAGTTAGCAATATTAGCGTTACCACCAGATTCACGCATGATAATACGTTGCCATGTAGCAGCAGATGTACCAGTCTTAGCAGCCATTGCAGCAGCTACAGATGATACTGAACCGCCAACGTTACTTGTTGAAGCGTTACTTGTTGAAGCTGAAGTGTTTGTTGTAGCTGCCTTTGGTGCAGGAGCAGCGTTTGTTGTTGTATTTGTTGAAGTTGCTGAGCTACTTGTAGCATTGCTTTGAGTAGCAGTAGCGTTTGTTGTTGTACCTTCAGCATTAGCATTCTTGCTTACTTCTGGAAGTGACTTAACTTCTGATGAAGTAGCTTGCTTGATGCTTCCGTTATCGGTTACAACTAATTTTTGACCTACGTAAATTACATTAACATCTTTAATTTTGTTAGCTGTGGCAAGACCTTGATAACCGTCTAAGCCAAACTTTGCACTGATAGCTGAAAGTGTATCACCTGACTTAACAGTGTAAATTTCGTCCGCATTGGCATTACCTGTGTTAGCGATAAGTGCAGCACCCATTGTAGCAGTTGAAAGTAATGCGATAGAAAGTTTTGAAAATTTACTCTTAATTGTCATATTTAAAAATATCTCCTTTTTTTGTAAAAACAATATCTTATATTTCTTAACAGGGATAAACTTTACACCCCGCATGTTACAGAGATATTTTGGATTCTCCAAAAAAAGCGAATTTTGTGTAAAAATGTGTAATATTTTGTAATAAACTCCTCCTAAAGTAGTGCTACACTGGGAATTTATTTTTTTAGCATTTTTTTTAAATTGAAATATTTAAATTTAAAAATGACCTATTTTGCCTCTTGAAGCTGCAATCTGGCGTTGAAAAAACGCCGATATGCAATATAACTTGCACTTACTGAGGCCAAAGATGTTGCAGATAATAACATGAAAACTACCATAATTTGGTATTTAATCGCATATACTGGATCGACTCCAGCAAAAATCAATCCCGTCATCATCCCAGGTAGACTTACAATCCCATATGTTTTTGATGCATCAATTGTTGGTTGCATCCCAGTTTTTACACACTCCCTAACAATTGAGATAGCTGAATCATGTGCACTTGCACCTAAGGCAAGTCTCTCAAGCACTTGCTGCCTCTGATCTCTAAAAAGGGTCAGCATATTTCTGTAACATAATCCAACAGCCACCATCGAATTGCTTGCAATCATCCCAGAAATCGGAATCATTTGAGATGGAATGAACTTGATTGCTCCGGAAAGAACCAACCCACTTAAAGTGACAGAGGTACTCAGTAGTATTGCCCAGAACGATGACCAAAAAATCTTAGGAATTCCGCTTCCACGCTTAGTTGCGTTATAGGCAGCATTGAAAATAATCACTAATATCATTGCAATAGTAAGAAAAGTATTATTGACGCTAAATATATATTTAAGTACAAACCCTACAATTGTTAACTGAACACATGCTCTTATTACACCAATAATCATGTCTTTATTAATACCAAGTTTTTGATGCCATCCAATTATCAGTGCAATAACCACTAACATCCCTGCAAAAATCAAACTAATATTGTTAACATTTACCGCATTATTCATGTTTGTCACCCGCTTTATCAGTAATTTTTTTTAATTCAAAAATTTTAGAAGCACCCTTAATCTCTCCTTCATCATGTGTTATTTGCACAATTGTTCCATTATTATGATGAAAAGATTCAATTAAATTATGAACAATTTCTTTATTTTCCGCATCTAATCCTGTTGTTACTTCATCTAATAAAATAATATCAGGTCTAATCATCAAGTTTCTGATGAGAGCAATACGCTGTTTTTCCCCACCTGAAAGCTCATTCACAGTATTTTCAAGATAAGACTTTGGCAAGTTTACAAGTTCCAGTAATTCTTCCATTCGTGCTACATCAACATCTTGCTTTCTAATTTGAAAAGGAAATTCAAGATTATCGCGAACTGTCTTGCCAAATAGTGTTGGTTGTTGAAAACAATACGAAACGCTTCTTCGATAATCTGTCGGAGGAAAAGTTTTTATATCTTGACTCTTAAACATAATTTCACCAGCCGTTGGAGAAATCATTTGTGCCATCAACATCAAAATAGTTGTTTTACCTGCTCCTGACGGGCCAACCAAGGTCCAATGCTCCCCTTCTTTAATATTCATATTTATATTATTAAGTATTTGTTTATTGTGGATCTGGTATCCAACCTTTTTTAATTCTAAGATCGTATTCATGTTAATCTCTCCATTTATTATTTCTTGTTTAGATCAATTGTAAACTATTCAATATTCAAATAAAAACTATTTGACCTTGTTAAAAATATATATTGAAGTCTATTTTTCGTAAAATTTTATTTTGTAATCACCATTTCAAAGGCAGGTTGATCACAAACACGAACTAATATTTTTGACAATGAGCAGGGCCCATATATTGGAATCACTAGCGGTTCAGTTTAAAAATTGGATTTAATTTTCCGATTAAAGAACAACCTACTCCGTAATTCCTGTAATAAGTGGATTCTATGGCAACTTAATACATAAATCATCTGGCATTAGCAATCAAAAACTATCTATAGTATATGCGCATGTACTTAGCTCAATTTAGTTCCGACCGAATTGCATTAAAATGAACTTTTAAAACCCCACTATTACTAATTCTGGATTTGGTCAACTACAACATGTCATTTGTATCGGGACTGAGATATAAGAAATTAAATGCAGAAACTGAACGATAAAATTGCCTATAGGAATAGATAACCTAAGTTTTATGTAAAAAACATCTGTTGTTTACTAGTTAGTAATACTTATCATGCCCCGTCCTTACTTAGTAAAATGTCGCCTTTACTTGTGCTTATCTAATATGTACAAACCGCAACACTTATTTACTTGATTAGCATTTGTTCTGGTTTATAAATAAATTGTCATATTCACTGTGAATCTAAATAATTAAACTAAAGTAGTTGCTATTAGTTTTCTTTGTGATTTAATTAACTTGGTCACCAATTAATGACATAAAAAATGGAGGAATTAATATGGAAAATTTTACTTACAAAAACTCTACTGAAATTCGCTTTGGTACTGACCGAATCGATAATGAAATTCACGATGCGGTAGCTCAATTTGGAGATAAAGTCCTCTTAGTATACGGCGGTCAATCAATTAAAAAATCCGGTCTATATGATCGCGTTATTGACCAACTCGCTGACCTTCAAATTACCGAATTATCAGGGATTGAGCCCAATCCCAAGATTAACTCTATTCGAGAGGGCCAAAAACTTGCAAAAGAAAACGATATTGATGTAATTCTTGCAGTTGGTGGTGGATCCGTTATTGATGCTAGTAAGGTAATTGCTTCTGCTAAATTCTATGACTCAGATC